>NZ_JBTWFK010000005.1:0-430456 GCF_054788175.1 Bacillus sp. NEAU-Y102
TCATCACGAATGCGACGGTAACCATAACGACCTTCATTTTCCTCATAAATCGCTTTAATCTCAGCTTTCAAATCGGCATCTACATCTGGACGATTCATTTTCTTTACTAAATCATAATACGTGCTTCGAGGAATAGTAGCTAGCTCCACGAGTGCCTTCACCGAATATTTATGCCTTAATTCATAGACTACTTGCGCTTTGTCTTGTTTTGTGATTTTTCCTTGTTTTGAACTAAGGCATTTAACTTTTTTAAGTACTCATTTTCCATCTCAAGCTGTTTAATGCGTGCTTCAAGTGCTTCGACTGACCCTTCAGCTAAATGTTGTTTTAATTGTTTATTTGAATCTTTTTTCATGGATGGACGCCCCTTTTTCTTAGATTGAAGGGCATCAATTCCTTGTGTTTCGAGCTGTTTTTTCCAAACAGAAATCGTTGAAGGGGCAGGAATATTAAAGATAGCTGCCGTCTCAAATAAGGACATACCGTTTTCAATCATAAAGTTTAGTACGTCTAGTTTAAATTGTTGTGTGTAATTTGTACATCGTTTTAGAAAAGCTTCCAGACCATTCTGTTTATATTGGTTTACCCAATTCAAAATGATTGTGTCACTTATACCGAGCGATCTACCCATTTCTCGATAACTTTCATTTCCGTTCAAATAACGTAGAACGATTTGTATTTTTTCATCAGCTGTAAATTTAGCCATAGAAAAACTGCACCTCCAATTGTTAGACTGTGTCTAACAATTGGGGTGCAGTTCAATTCACTTCACTCTTTTTTATCACAATTATCTACTTTCCACTTCAACTGAAACTACTCGATCAATCTCTTTCAGGGAACTATATAACTCTGTTGTATATAAATCTTCTGGAGCTAAAATAACCATTTCCAATTGCTGAAATGCTCCACTATCTATATCTTTAATTTTCACGCGTTTCACATGCATGCCTAAATTTTTAATTTGCTTAAATATACCATCTAACTCATGATGCTCTTTAACAGTAATTTTTATAGATAAATCCTTTTGTCTTAATGAATACGGTCCTGCAATTTTCACAAGTTGCGGAAGTACATTAATCGCTAAAATAATTAAAACCATAGCAACTGTCGCTTGTAAATAAAATCCCGCACCAATTGCGATCCCTAAAGCTGAAGCAGCCCACACCATAGAAGCTGTTGTTAATCCAGAAATAACATCATTACTTCTTCGTAAAATGACACCTGCGCCAAGAAAACCAATTCCACTAACAATTTGAGCGGCCAGTCGCATCGGATCCATATTTGTATGTCCTGGAACAGAATATACATGCACAGATTCAATTGAAACCATCGTAATTAAACAACTTGCTACAGAAATAACCATACTTGTTTTCACACCAAGTGGTTTATTCTTTAGCTGCCTATCTATCCCGATGAATAATCCTAAAAAGAGTGCTAAACCTAATTTGAGTAAAAATTCATATGACATATTTCCATTCTCCTTACTTTACAATGTTTCCCTTAGAATAACTCACTATAACTCTTTTATGATATCAATTCCAGTCTTTTCTATTCATTTAACGTAAAAAACCGAAAAAACATTTATAACGATGTTTCTCCGGCTTTTTATTACACTTTAGATTCTTCTTTATTTCTGATCTTTAATCTTAATTTCTGCATCTTTGTAGAATGCTAATTTACTGTCATTATACTCTTTTGTAAATTTGTTAAACTGCTCTTTCGACTTTTGTGCTTCCACATTTAATTCATTAACAGTTTTAACTTTTTCACCGATTTCTTTTAATTTCGTTTCTTTTACTTTTAATTTTTCATACAGTTCTTTTTCAGTCGCTAACACTTTCGTGTAATTTTCATTCATCTTTTTGAATGCATCATAACGGTTTTTATACGACTCTTCTACTGCTTTTGCTTGTTTTTGTAACTTCTTATCTTCAATCTTCTCTATATTACTTTGAACAGATTTTGTTTCCTTCTGTGCTTTTTCTAACATTTCTTTTTCACTTTTCAATACTTTTTCACGATCATCTACATTTGCAGTAGCTTGCTCTATTTTCTTTACAACTGCTTCATTATGATCTTTACCTTCTTGCAAAATTTGAGCATATAATTCTTGCCCTTGTTTCTCTAACTGCTCTAATTTTTTTGCTTCATCCACTAAAGATTTTTCTTGTGTTGCTGCTGTTTCAAAAGCTGTATATAGATTTTCTTCTGGCTTTTCACCGAAACAACCTGTTAAAAGTCCTACTGATAATACTCCTACTACTGCTACTTTTCCATACTTCAACGTTCATTCCTCCATTACATACGGTTATCATGCCAGAGGTTCACTGGGAAGTGATTCTCTTCATGATAAGCTTCAAACTCATAACCCTTTTCTTTTAGCCCCTTTAAAATTGCTGGCACAGCAGCAACTGATTGCGGGTGAATATCATGCATTAAAATTACTTCTTGTGGTTTTGTTGCGTTTGTTAATACATTTTGAGCAATTTGTGCTGCAGCTGCATCAATTGGCATTTTATTGTATTTCCAATCTGATGAATCAATTGTCCAATCCCATACTTTAAATCCGCTTTCTACCACTTTATTTCGAAGACCTTCATTCAATCCAGGCATCGAACCATATGGAGGACGTGTTAATTTAGGTGATTTCCCAATAATATTAGCGATTAAACCTTGATCTTCTTTCATCTCATTTACATACTCGCCATTTTTATATAACTTTGCGAAATTATGTGTCATACTATGCATGCCTACATAATGACCCTCAGCATTTTCACGTTTCACTAAATCAGGAAATTCTTTGACATTCGCTCCAATTAAAAAGAACGTCGCCTTCGCATCATGTTGTTTTAGCGTATTTAATAATTCAGCCGTATATTTCCCTGGCCCATCGTCAAATGTAAGATAAGCAACTTTTCTTTCTTTTCCATTAAAACGACTTGGTGCCGTTTTATTCATTTCAACTTTCGGCTGTTCACTTGCAAGCTGCACTACATTTTCTTGTTTCGCAACAGCTTTTGCTGGTGAAGTAATTGATTGGAACATGTAATACCCAATAGCTACTGCGGCAATCGCTATTAAAACGACTACTATTTGTTTAATTTTTAAAGCTTTTTCCATTCTATCGAATTCCTCTCCCTATTAATCTTATATATAAATCGCCCAATATAATTATACATCTATTTATTTTTATTTCACCATGTAAACAGATTTTTTTGTATTATACTGGGAGTTTTATCAAAAGTATTGTTCCATGTGCTTATAAGACTCAACGTATCTCCATGAAGATCCACCATTTTTTGACGATAGCTAAACCATATTTTCACCTATTACATAATTATTAATCTGGCAAAATAGCTGGTCAATATATGATAAATGATCTTTCGCAATTACTATCTCTTCATCTTTCACCTTAATCGCTTCAATGTGTATGAATATGTAATTGCATTTTGAACAGTCTTTCTTTAACCTGTTTCAATTTCCACCAATTCAATTGTTCTATAAATAGTGATAAATTGAATTTCCTTTCCTTCAACTTTAGGAGCTAATTTCCAAATAGTCCCCTCTAGTATATCGTATAATTACACCTTTTGTTTATATAAATTAAAATGATTTTAGTATAATTTTTCTAGAACAAAAAAACGTTATTAAAAAGTTGCTAATCCACTTCAAAAAAAAGATTGGCAAAAGCCAATCTTTTTTTATTATTCGTTTCGAACTGATTTTGGCGTTACACCTAAATGATCATTTAATTTTTTTGAAATATCTTTTATATTTTTTTCATTTGGAATGTAATAATAAATACCACCGATACGTTTATCTGTACCTTCTATTTGCATTTTTTCCATTTCCAAATTAGTTCCTGCCATATTTTTTGTAATGGCAAGCATATCGTCAAATGTTAAGTTCGTTTTCATGTTTTTATCAACCGCATCTAGTAAAGAGCCCATTTTGCTAATTGATTGAACAGACATCGCTTTTTTGGCAATTGCTTCTATTACAAGTTGCTGTCTCTGTCCACGCATTGCGTCACTATCAATTTTACGCGTTCTTGCAAGTGCAAGTGCTTGTTCTCCATTTAAATGTTGGTAACCTTTTTCTAAATGGATCATACCAGCTTGGTCTTTACTATCTTGTTCAGTGAAAGTAACTGGTACATCAATATCAATACCACCAATTGAATCGACAATTTGTACGAATGATTCAAAGTTAAACTTCACATAATAATCAACAGGGACATTTAAAAATCTTTCCACTGTATCGCGTGTGCTTTCTACGCCACCAAATACGTGAGCATGAGTAATTTTATCTAATTTTTTTCTAGTTGGAATATAAACACGTGAATCACGTGGAATACTTACTAGCTTAACAGACTTATCATCTTTATTAATTGTTGCTAATAAAAGTGCATCTGTTCGAACTGCTTCGCCATATTGGCTTTTTCTCATTTCACTTCCATCTACACCCATGATTAATATTGAAATATTATCCTTTAAAGGTTCAACTTCTTTATCACGCTTTGATGACTTTTCAATTTTTGCATATGCATCATTTACAACTGCTTTTGCTTTATTATATATAAACGAACCATATCCTACTCCTCCAAAAATAAGTAGGAAAAATGGAATTAATATGAACCATTTTATTGACTTTCTTTTAGAACGCTTTTTATTACTTCTCGTATTTTGTTCTAATTCAGAGCTCATACCCATTCGCCTCTCTTTCTCTTTACCAAGTATAATGTAAGTCTATTTATCTTCATATTGAATTTCCTTTCATTAACCTTACAATTTTGTAAGGTTACTACTTAAACCCAATATGTATTCCATTTCACATTATACTCTCGTACTTATTTTTGGCAAGTCACTATTTACCAATTTCAAAAATTTAGCACTTCGCAACATGCAAATTTATAAATTCATTAACTCTTTCATTTTAAATTAGGATATCTTTTTCCAGATAAACGATATGAATAAAGAGTCCAGCTAATAATAAAACCTCTATGAATACAGTATATTTCACGTTATTATTTCTCAAACGGCGTATACATGCTTTTCTTCCCCTGATTATCAATAAAAGCCGACTTTGCTTTTATTTTCGTTTTTTCTACTTCCATGTCTTCATTTGAGAAGTTCACAATGATTTTAATATCTTTTCCATAAGAAACAGATTGTACTAGCTTATCTTCTGACAAATACGCAAAATTCGTCATCTCTTCTTTTACTGCTTTTTCATGAACTTCATTCCAAACTTTTAGATGCTCTGTAATTTCTTTTTTATGTTTATTCCACTCTACTTCATCTAAATGGTACAACGGAGGAACATTATACAATAATTCAGACAGCATTCGATTTCCAACTTCATCTTTTACCTTTAAACTTCCCCATTCCCAATGATGCGTTGTAATAACGGAATCATTGTATACTAATTTATATAATGGTACCGAATATACTGGATTTAAATATACTTGTTTATATTCTTCTTTCAATGGTACTTGTTTTGCATATTTTTCGGGAACATTTTGATTTGGTGACCAATATCCACCGACATAATACGGACTTGTTTTATTTTTCCGCATATCTTCATCGTCCCATTTAATAACAGGTGTTTCAATTCCGTGTGCAAATGCAATCGTACTACTAGCAAAATCATTTCCACCTTCAGAACCAACGACCATACCCTTTTCTTGTGCAATGTAGTCCATTCGTTTTAAACGTGCTTTTAAATCTTGCTCTTGTGTCGTTATATGTTTCGCTGAATAGTCATCGTAAATTTCACCTGTCGCATCACAATCAATAAACCATGAATTATATTTAGGACCATTTTGTAATATATCATTCATGCGTTCCTTTACACTAGGCAGCGATAAAGTCGGGTTTAACTTGCGACCTCTGCCTAAAAAGCCTTGCACCTTTTCTCCGTTTTTCTTCGTTACAGTAGCCTCTTCGTATAATGATGGGTCATTAAAGGATGCTGTGTTCCAATTTTTATCACTTTTTTCGTGAATGGAATGATATGAATCATACGGACCAACTAAATACCCCATTTCCTTCGCTTTTGCCACGAAATTCGGTTGCATAAATCCTTGTTCCCAGTTCGGCAGACCAATCCACGCTTTTTCTATTCCGGCCTCTGTCATTTCCTTTAGTATGTCCGTTCCATCTGCATTACCCCATTTACTTACCTCTTCAACCGCATCGCCAAGTAGCGACTTTAATAAATGCTTATTTAAGCTATACAATTCTGTATTCGTTAAGTGACCTACACCTTTCTTTAATAGCACACTAGCTTCCTGGTCAACGTTTTGAAAAATATCCTCTTTATAAAATTCCTTCATGGATAATACTTCGTTTATATAACGTAAAATAACATTTTTTTGATACTTATCAATGAAATCTTGTTTACTTACTTGATCTAATACATTCAGTTCCCCAGGCTCTGAACTATTCTTTTGAATAAGTTCTTTTATATGACTAAACAGCGGGCTATTTATTTGCTCCCTTAGTTTTGGCCAATTTATATTATTTTCTGATAAACCATTTTGATTCCAAAAATAAAAATGCGCCGCTCCATATAACTTTTCGATTTCTTTATTTTTTCTAGCCTTTTCTTGTAATGTTTTAAATTCACCTTTTCGAACAATATCATCCTTATACAGTTTAGCAATGCTTACCGCATCATTATTTGTCACATATAATTGAAATCCATATGTTTTATTTTTATTTATGCTCGGAAATTCATGTGTAAAATCAAATCCTATTTTCGGATCCGAATGAAATTTCAATTCATTATTAAACATATTGTTTGCAATATATACAATTGAATATTTCGAACCATTTAATGCGAAAAACTTCATAGAAAATGATTCAGCAAATGAATATGCATCATCCTTTAAAAACTTCTTCCAATTCTCATCATTGCTCGGAATTTGCTTACCCTCCCATAACGGAAGTGTATAATTTTCAGCTTCTACTTTCGGCCATGTAAAACTTTCTGCACCAGTCGATTCCACTTCAATGTTTAAGTGGTCTTTTTTCTTTTCTAATTTTATTTTTACTTTTTGATCTGGATATTCCCACGATGTACGATCCTTTTCTTTTTTTACATTCGATACCTTCATTTTCGGTAGGGGTTGTGATGCCTGTTCCTTTACACCGTCATGTTCTACAGTTACTGTGAATGTTTCTGGATTTACATCATAAGTAAAATCTTTATACGTCGCTTTCTTTATTTTAGACTCTTGTACAGCATTACTACCTTTTACGTCACAACCGACTAAAGTCGAAAATGGCATAGTTGTTAGAAGACATATCGCTATCATTTTTTTCATCCTCTGCACCTCCACCAATGAATATACAGGTGGTTTGTTACAGAAATGTGGCAAAAAATAATAGAGCTAGCATTTTGCTAGCTCTATTTGGAGTATTAAAAGTTGATATGAACAACTATAATTCGCTTAGAAGATATGTAATACAGTAACTGCATTTTTTCTCAACAATTATGAAACTAAACAAATCAAAATTTTAACAAGCATTCTTTAACTGAAAAAATAAGTGTATACAATGTATCCTAAAAGTAGTACTAAAATGATTATCCCTGTACCTTTCCAATTCATACCGCCGGCTATATCAACTAGACTACCTGCTTCCGCTCTATTGAGTCCGTCATGTAAAGAACCCGTAGGATTACTTTTTAATTCACTTTGTCTCATACGCTCTCTTTTTTCTTCTGGTGACTCTTTATTCATTTAATCACCTCCAAAATGAATGCACTCTTTACTTACATTATTCAAAATCAACATTTGTTTTATATTTTTTTCCGAAAAAACCCAATTTAAAATAGGTTTGCAACGTAAAGAAAGCTAGCCATGCCAGCTTTCTTTATAATCCAATATGCTCTTCCTTATTTACAATAATACCTTTATGGTCGATTTCAAGCTCACATACTTTCATATCTGTAAATACTCTCGCTAATTGCTCAGCGATTTCTTGACGTTTCTCATATGGCGTTAATATAAAAATAGATGGTCCCGCACCGCTAAGTGCTGTGCCGTACGCACCAAATTCTTTTGCGCATTTACGAATAGATGGTAATAACGGTACGAGTTCTAAACGATATGGCTCGTGAAAATGGTCTCTCTCCATCATTTCACCTACAACTTCCCACCGCTTTTGACATAATGCAGCTACTAATACGTTACTTATCGCACTAGCTTTAACTGCCTCATGAAACGGAAACATCTTTGGTAATACAGATCGACTTTCATCTGTATTTAATTCTTCATTCGGAATAAGAGAAATTACCCCTAATTCCTTGCTCTCAATTCTTACGACGGAAATATCCTTTCCATCAAGTGCTCCGATTACAGTTCCACCTAATATAGAAGCAGCAACATTATCAGGATGTCCTTCAAAATTTGTAGCAATTTGAACTTTTTGATCAGCAGTTAAGTTCAAATCACCTAGTTGATTCGCAACCTCTATCCCAGCTACAATCGCTGATGCACTACTTCCTAGCCCTCTCGTTAATGGGATATTGCTAGTAACTTCTATTATATGGGGTGATATAGAAGGACATACTTTACATGCCGTGCTAACGATTAAATTTTTATCGTCTGTCGGAATTGATTCTTCAAAGGAATGGATTACTTGCCACTTATCAGCTTTTTCTTTAACCACCACATCTAAATACAATGACAAAGCTATTCCAACTGAATCAAATCCAGGACCAACATTCGCCGTACTAGCAGGGACACGAACGCTTAATGGTATCACGACATAATCACCCCTTTAATATGATCTTTAATTTGTTCTATATTATTTGACAAACTTGCGATGTCTAGTTGATTTGAAGAAATAGCGATATCAGGATCCTTCAAACCATTTCCAGTTAATACTGCAACAACTGTTTCTCCCTCTTTGATTTTTCCAGATTGAACATGTTTAATTACGCCGGCTAATGAAGCATTTGATCCTGGTTCAGCGAAAACTCCTTCAGTTTTTGCTAATAACCTATACGCATATAAAATTTCTTCATCTGATACCATATCTATTTCACCACAAGACTGCTCGGCAGCCTCTACTGCATACGACCAACTTGCTGGGTTACCAATGCGAATTGCTGTTGCAATTGTTTCAGGCTCTTCAATTACATGCCCTTTTACAATTGCAGCTGCTCCTTCTGCTTCAAAG
The DNA here is from genome assembly GCF_054788175.1 of Bacillus sp. NEAU-Y102. Classification (NCBI taxonomy): domain Bacteria; kingdom Bacillati; phylum Bacillota; class Bacilli; order Caryophanales; family Bacillaceae; genus Bacillus; species Bacillus sp. NEAU-Y102. Next base: position 9,192 of record NZ_JBTWFK010000005.1, read on the forward strand.
CCATGAATTCTTGGCTTCTTATAACCTTTTTCTTTCTCATATTCACAGAAACCTTTCCAATATGCTGTAATATTTCCTGCGTTCCCAACAGGGATAGCTAGAACATCTGGTGCATTTTGCAATTGGTCACAAATTTCAAATGCTGCCGTTTTTTGCCCCTCAATTCGATAAGGATTTACTGAGTTTACTAACGTAATCGGCTCTTCTGCAGCAATATTTCTTACAGCCTTAAGTGCATCATCGAAATTCCCTTCTATTGAAATAATTTCAGCTCCATAAGCGACCGCTTGCGCTAATTTCCCATGTGCAATCTTTCCTTCAGGTATGACGATTATACATTTCATCCCAAGACGTGCCGCATATGCTGCAGCTGATGCTGATGTATTACCTGTTGATGCACAAATGATTGCTTCTGAACCTTCTTCTTTCGCCTTAGCAACTGCCATCACCATACCACGATCTTTAAAAGAACCTGTCGGATTCGCTCCTTCGTACTTACCATATAGCTGAACCCCTAATTGCTTTGATATATTTAATAACGGAATAAGAGGTGTGTTTCCTTCCATTAAGCTCACATCAGGTGTTTTTTCATTCACCGGTAAATAAGAAGCATACTGTTTTAATAGTCCTTTATACATATTGTTTTTCCTCCTCAATAATGTAGTAACTGTTTATTTCACTTGCGACAGCTTCTATCGCTCCTAAAACTCGTTCGAATTGATACTTGGAAGTTCGATGTGTCACAACAACAACTTCTGCCAGTTCACGGTTTAAAGGTAATTGAATAACTTCTTTTAAACTTACAGAATAATTAACGAAACATTCTGTTATTTTTTGCAACATCCCAGGCTCATCTCGTAATGAAATACGCAAGAAATATTTCGAAACTACTTCTTCATCACCTTGTAATTCATAAGGAACTGGTTCTTTTAACGCACTTTTATTTTTCGGCACTTGATTCATATTTTTAACGATGGAAATAATATCACTTACTACAGCAGAACCAGTTGGCAACTTTCCAGCTCCAGGTCCGTAAAACATTACTTCTCCTACCGCTTGACCGTGAACATATACTGCATTAAATTCATTATTTACATTCGATAATGGATGACGACTTGGTAAAAGTGTCGGTTCTACACTTAAATGAATGGCTGATCCTTGTTTTTCTGCTTTCCCAATTAACTTCATAGTAAATCCTAACTTTTCAGCCATTTGTAAATCTTCTTTTTCGACCTTTCGAATCCCTCTTACTTGCACATCATCTAATGAAACATTCATCGAAAAACCTAAGTTTGCAAGAATTGCTACCTTTCTCGCCGCATCTAGTCCATCTACATCTGCTGTCGGATCCGATTCTGCAAAACCTAATTTTTGCGCTTCCTGTAAAGCCTCTTCATAAGACCACCCATTTTGACTCATTTTTGTTAACATATAATTTGTTGTACCATTTACAATTCCCATTATTTTTTCAATTTGATCTGATGCTAGCCCGTCAGTTAGTCCTCTTAACACTGGAATACCGCCTGCTACGCTCGCTTCATAACATAAATCACAATCATTATCATTTGCCAGTTGAAGAAGCTCTGCACCATATACAGCCATTAAATCTTTATTTGCTGTTACGACATGTTTTTTATTTTCTAAAGCCTTAACAATATGCTGTTTTGCTTCTTCAATTCCGCCCATTACCTCTACTACAATATCAATATTTGAATCATTTAGAACTTCATCTGCATGACTTGTGACTGCAATTCCGTCAATACAAACATCGCGTTCTTTTTCCAAATCACGTACAACGACTGTTTTCACTTTCACTTCGTATCCTGTATCAAGAGCGATTTTTTTATAATGTTCTTTCAAAATATGAACAACACCACTTCCGACCGTACCTAAACCTAATACCCCAACATTTATAACGTTATTCATCTTCTAATCTCCTCCTAAAAGTTTAATTGTTACACCTATAAATCACCTTATTCTGCTCTTTGGCCATGCAGGTGGTGGTTATTTCCGTACGTACAAATTGTTTCATGTTACAAGCACCTCCTTTCAAAGTAATAAAAAAACACACTCATCCCTAGGAAAGGGACGAATGTGTTTTCGTGGTTCCACCCTTGTTCCAATCTAGACGTATCTCCTTCTAGATTGCTCAAGTTCAGATAACGGCTGATACCGTCAATAATTACTAGATTACTCGTTCACTATTGAAGTTCAAAGGTGGTAAAATCATTTCTCGTGTTAGGAAGCTCACACCCTTGGCTTCCCTCTCTGTAAACCGTAAAAATGATTTCTTGTCCTTATCGTTACTTTTTCGTTCATGTTTATTTGTTAACTCATTATACTCGCATAAAAAACAAAATCAACAATATTTTTCAATTATTTTAAATTTTCGGTCTCAAAAACTATAAAAAAACACACTCATCCCTAGGAAAGGGACGAATGTGTTTTCGTGGTTCCACCCTTGTTCCAATCTAGACATATCTCCTTCTAGATTGCTCAAGTTCAGATAACGGCTGATACCGTCAATAATTACTAGATTACTCGTTCACTATTGAAGTTCAAAGGTGGTAAAATCATTTCTCGTGTTAGGAAGCTCACACCCTTGGCTTCCCTCTCTGTAAACCGTAAAAATGATTTCTTGTCCTTATCGTTACTTTTTCGTTCATGTCTATTTGTTAACTTATTATAGTTATCAACTTTTTAAAAAGCAAGCCTATTTTTACTAACTATTTTCAAGAACTTTTTTTATTATATTTTACAATAGCATTATGCAACCGCCACTCAATTTACCTATTTTGTTATTTCTCCAGTTTATAAATCAACGGTTCATATATAAAGTGAAACTTTAATCAGTGGGGATTTTGTTCATCCCCACTGATTATTAGTTGAACCAATCGGGCTTTTACGGGCAGTTGATACCCACCTAACTTCTTTACTTACGCTGAATTTTAAGGTAGGGGTCTTACTGCCCGTTAATGCGGGATAAGTTCCCCATTCTAAAACCCGTACATATCCACCTTACAAAACTATATCAATAAAATTTTCAATACAATCTTTTTGTATAACTTTCTTCTAAAGAACGTGCAACATCTTCTTCTGAAGTATTCACTTTCGCATGCTCCAGCAACATTTTTGCTGCTGAAGGTAACTCTTTTTTATTTAACCAAGATTCTGGATCCCACATCTTAGAACGAATAAAAGCTTTTGCACAATGAATATAACACTCTTCTATTTCAACAACAATTCCAAGCAACGGATTACGTCCATTCGCCTGCATTTCTTTCAAAACTTCTTCGTCGTTTGTAATATACGCTCGGCCATTTATCCGGAGTGTCTCCCCAAGACCTGGAATAAAAAAGATTAGTCCTACACGTGGATTTGAAATAATATTCAAAATGGAGTCTATACGACGATTGCCCGGTCTTTCTGGAATGATAATTTTATTATTATTTAATACGTATACAAATCCAGGTGCATCTCCTCTCGGCGAAGCATCACACTCTCCTAATTTATTTGCAGTAGATAATACTAGAAAAGGAGATTTAGACAGAAAATCTACGCAATGGTGGTCTAATGATGAAATAACTTTCTTTAACGCTCGCTCACTTGGTTGCCCCAATATTTTCCGTAACTCTTCCTCTGTTGAAATAATCGATTTTATTTCCATACGCTCTATCTCCACTTATAACTACTCCTTTTTCTTTATTTTCCCAAAATTCAATACAAATATTGTATAATAAAATTTGAGGAAAGGGGAATTAAAATGACAGAGTGGTTAACAATATTTGATCCTGAAAGAAATACACTTGGGAAGAAATTACGTGACGAAGTGCATCGTGACGGTGATTGGCACGAAACATTTCATTGTTGGTTTGTAGAAAAAGATGCTGAAGATATGTTCTTATATTTCCAATTACGCTCTAAAAATAAAAAAGAAGCTCCATGTATATGGGATATTACTTCAGCTGGACATATTATGCATGATGAAGATGTACAAATTGGTGGCCTTCGTGAAATCGAAGAAGAATTGGGGCTTTCCTTTCAAACTACTGATTTAATATACAAAGGCATCTTTAAAATAGATTATGAAATTTCAAATCTTACTGATCGTGAATTTTGTCATATGTATTTTCACAATGTCAACAATCCACTTCCATTCGCACCAGGTGAAGAAGTAGACGATGTGATGAAAGTACATACAACTCCTTTTCTACAACTATTAAAAGGAGAGATTTCATCTTTAACGACGATTTCAGTCCTAAACAATAAACCGATTACGATAACATTTGAAGATATTTATCCGTATGATCTTGCATACTATGAATTTGTTGTTGAACAAGGAAAAGAACTACTAAAAAATAATAGTTTGTAAATATAATAGGACTCCTATCTATCGTTGACTGAGAGTCCTATTTTCCTTATCATCATTGTTCAATTGTCTTTAATCTCTTCTCTACTCGCCTAAATAAGTGAATGATTAACAATACCATGACCGCCATAATCACTGCTGTTGTATGTGGATATCTAAACAGTATACTAATAATACTTCCAATTAACATCATGATGAATCCGTTTTGCTTCATCACTTCTGCACTATACCTATTACCCGCATCCCATAATTCCTTATTTTTCATGGATCGTTTCGTACGATAACCATATGCTGCGTTAATATCCGTTGGTGGATTTTTTTGAAGGATAATTGCAGCAAGTATAAATATAACACCGATCAATATGCTTATTCCTACGTTTACTAATGCATAGATCAATTATACCCCCCCTAACTTACACCCTCATTATACGACACGACCCCTTTTTTTCCAATTTATAACGCATTCAATTTCTTTCTTTTGATGTCTGGAACATACTCGGAAGTGTTACAAAACGTGCCCCTTTCGTTTTTAACTGCGGAATGATTTTGTCTAGTGCATCTACAGATCCTTGTAGATGCCCACCCGGTGTTGAATGCTGAAGGATGACACTTCCTGGAAATGAATTCCCTAATACATTATTTGTAATCGTATCAGCGCTTACACCTTTCCAATCAACTGTATCAACACTCCACTGTACAATCATAAAATTTTGCTCTGTCGCCCACTTCAATTGATTTTCAAGTATTTCACCGTATGGCGGACGTATAAACTTTGGTGCATAACCAGCTAAACGATTTAATATTTCTTCTGTTTTTATAATTTGATTACGGTACTCATCCTCATTTACTTTCGCTAAATTTGGATGACTATACGTATGATTACCAATTACATGCCCTTCATTTGCAATACGCTTTACTACGTTCGGAAATTTTTCTGCGTTTTCACCAAGTAAGAAAAAAGTAGCTTTTACATTATGTTGTTTTAACTTATCTAATATTTTTGGCGTGAATTCTGAATCTGGTCCATCATCAAATGTAAGAGCTACTTCCGCTTTATTATACGGTCCTGAAAATGCGTACGCATATTTTTCAACCCATGAAAATGGTGTCCACGATCCACGATCATCTACTTTCATTTGTACTTCATAGCTTTGAGGGATATATGCGTATGGCAATGCGCTTATATATTCTCCATAATAAAGTGAGTTATATGGCATATAAGCATACGAAACATCTCGTTCTAGTCCCCATTGATATGGAGCAAACATTTCTGGCGAATAAAAATAATACATGATAAAAAACCTCCCTAAATTTTCATATGTGATTCATCTGCACTTTGTTAGAGAAATTGTTATTCATAAACAAAAATAAGACTGTCCTTAATTAGGACAGTCTTACTGCTTTATATTATTAATAAATTGATGTACTATCTTTTGGCAAAGCTTTCACATGTTTTAAATAGTTCGTCACTTTATCATCATCTTGCGGATATTGATATTCATATGTGTTAGCAATTTCGTTCGCCACTTCTCTAAATAAATCACCCATAACAAAGAATGACTCCCACATATTTTCATATTCTGCATTAGAAAATGTCCTTTTAAATTGCTCCCACATATCTTCTTCAATATATTGCTCGAAATGCTTTCCAAACTTCCCTGTATTAACTGTAAAGTCTGTTTTCATACCAATATACCATTCTAGCATTACGATGAACATATCTCGCACTGGTCCTTCAAGCATTCCTTTTGCATAAGAAAGTTCCTCTCGCCATAACCCTTTTGCGATATTCGTACTACACCACCAAAATTCATTACAACAATCTAAAAACTCTTTTTCTGTAGGCTTTTTTACTAAGTAATCTTTATCACTTGCTGGTGGGAATTCTTCCAGACAATTATCTTTATCAAGAAGCAGTTTACTTAAACTATCTTGTCCAACGAACTTTTTTATTAACTCAACTGGAACTAGCGTTAAATCAATCCGATTCCCATCCATGAACTGCATTAAATACGGAAACTTTCCATCTTCATCTGGTTGAACTAACGACATTTCTTCTGGCATTTGTACTATCATTATTTCTCCAAATCTATGAACCCAATTATGATTAGACGTAAAAGATTGTATATCATTTACAACATACATAATATCATAGTCTTGAAAACAATCTCTTTTCACATTTGGATTTACACGCGATCCATTCATGATAACTGCTCGAATTCTTTCATCCTCTATTGCTGTATTTATAATTACGTCTAACATTTCTTTTTCAGTTCTCATCTACTCACAACCTCCAATTTTTTAATATATAATATAGTGCTATACTGGAGGGCCACGAGCTAATCTCGTTATACACGATACATGTTATAATTTTTCAAACATCTTTTTCATTCCACCTGTCTCCTTACATCATTCTTTTACGATTGCCATTACAAATCCATCGTATCCCTTACTTCCGACAGTTTGAAGCGCTGTAGCACTAACACGTGGCTCTGCAGCTATTAATTCATAGAAACGACGTATCCCTTGTACACGAGGATCGTTACTAGTATCATTAATAACTTCTCCTTCACGTACTACATTATCTCCAATAATTACGGTACCAGGGCGTGATAGTTTCAGTGCCCATTCAAAAATAAGTCGGATTATTTTGTTTATCAGCATCTATGAAAATAAAGTGAAACTTTAATCAGTGGGGGGTTCATCCCCACTGATTATTAGTTGAACCAATCGGGCATTAACGGGCAGTTGATCTCCCACCTAACTTCTTTGCTCCAGCCGACCTTTGAGGTGGGAGTCTTACTGCCCGTTAATGCGGGATAAAATCAAAAGGTTCATGCTTCTCATTTTCTATTTGTTGTAAAGAATCTAACGCTAATCCTGTTCGTATTTCAATTTTATCATTCAAATTAGCACGTTCAATATTGCTACGTGCAATTTCTGCATGTTTTTCATTTGCTTCCAATGTAACAACTTGGCCTCCAGATGGTAAGCCCCTTGCAATCCATATCGTGCTATATCCGCCTGGAGTACCAATTTCCAAAATGTTTCGAGCTCCTTGAATTTGTACTAATAGTTGTAAAAACTTCCCTTGCGTTGGCGATACATCATGTGCCGGTAAATTAGCTGCAGCATTCGCTTGAAGGACCCTTTCTAATGTAGAATCTTTCGGTATTAATACATCACTCATATATTGATCAACAGCCGTCCATTTCTCAATTGTACTCATGTAAATACCATCCCTTTCAATTTCCCAACGCTTTCTACCATTCACTTTTAATTATACCGAAAATTCTGTCTCAAATACAAAAAATAAAGAAGGGACATCTCCCCCTTACAGAATAGATATCCCTTCTTTTAAAGTTAAATTTAATTCCTATGGATTAGTAGACCAAAGCCCAGCAGATTTAATAAATGTACGTTTATTTAATTTTAGCTGCGCTACGATAAATTCTGCAATATCTTCTGCTTGCATTACTTTATCAGGGTTTCCATCAGTTAATCCTAAATCTACAGCCATATCAGTTGCTACTGTACTTGGTGTTAAAGCTGTTACACGAATGTTATGCTTACGAACTTCCATCGCTAACGATTCAGTTAAACCAAGAACACCAAATTTAGAAGCACTATATGCACTTGTTACAGGTGCACCTTTTTGTCCTGCTGTAGATGAAATGTTAATGATATCACCAGATTGTTGTTCAATCATGCTCGGTAAAGCAGCACGAGTTGCATAGTATACACCCATTAAGTTTACTTGAATGATTTTTTCCCAATCAGCAACGTCTAGTTCTAAAAACTTACCAAACTTAGAAATACCAGCGTTATTAATTAAAATATCGATAGATCCTAAACCATTTTTTAACGTTTCAATCGCAGTAGTCACTTCTTCGTATGAAGAAACATCAGCAGTTGCAATAACAGCTTTTACGCCTTCTGCTTCTACTTCTTTCGCTACAGCTTTTAAGTTTTCTTCTGAACGAGCTAATAGGCCTACATTTACGCCTTCTTTCGCTAATGCAATTGCGACAGCGCGACCAATCCCTCTACCTGCTCCTGTAATTAAAGCATTTTTGCCTTGTAATAATTCTGCCAAGTATAACACTCCTTAATCATCTCAGTTATGTATTATATTAAAATTGTATCTATGTTTATGTAAAAAGGCAATGATGCACTTTCATGTGCGTAGGTTACTTGTAGGTAACTATAGAAAATTACTATGCATTCATTGCACGTATTTATCATTATTCATGCAAAATAAAGACACCCTCCTCATAAAAGAGTGTCTGCGTATGAAATAAAAAATGGTTCTTTATCACTACACTATTTTTCTTCATAATTAGGAATACGCACAATAAATTCAGTACCTTTTCCTTCCTCACTCTCCACTTTTATCTCTCCTTGATGAAGATCGAGTACTTTCTTTACAATAGCTAAACCTAAGCCACTTCCTCCAGAGGCACGATTTCGTGAAGAATCCGCTTTATAAAAACGCTCAAAAATATGTTGTTTCTGTTCTTCTGATATACCAATTCCTGAATCACAGATACGCACTTCCACTACTGTCTCATGTTCCTTTAACTGAATAGTAATTGTACCACCGCTTGGAGTAAATTTAATGCTATTATGAATTAAATTAATCCACACTTGACTCATACTTTCTTGGTCTGCAGTTACATGGACTTTCTCTAAATCAAGATCTAATTCAATTTCTTTTTCAGCCCAGAGTGGTTCACTATTTAACACAATTTGCTTTAACTGTTGATCTAATCGATAGCTCACTCTCTCTGGTGTATACTCTTCGGATTCTAAAAGAGTTAGCTTTAGTAAATTTTGACTTAGTTTAGATAATCTCGTTGTTTCAGTTTCAATAATTGTAAGATAATGCTTTCTTTTTTCCTCAGAAAGATTATCGTCTTGTAGTGCTCTAGCAAATCCTTTTATAGAAGTTAATGGTGACTGTATTTCATGAGAAACATTTGATACAAATTCTTGTCTCATTTTCTCCATCGTATTCAGTTCATCTGTCATATCATTTATACTTTTTACGAGCACGCCAATTTCTCCATCATACTTTTCTTCATTTCGTATTTTTACGGAGAAGTCTCCTTTTGCAATTTTTTGTATCGGTTCAATAATAGTCCAAATCATTGCCTCTCGTTTTGGCCTCATTAATATTCCAATTAATGTCCAAATAAGAATAATAAATACAAAACCGACCATATCACTAATTAGAAAGGCAACAAATGGCGATACGTTTACGTCAAAAGCATTCAATATACTAGTTGCTACATAAAATGCGATAGACCAAATGATAGTAAGAAAAGAAAAGAGCGCTAATACCGCTCCAAATACTTTCAGCATCTTCAACTTACTCATTCGTTTTCTTTTTCTCATTTACTTACCTCTAAGCGATACCCTAATCCTCTTATCGTTTTAATACTAAATTTCGACTGCTCTTCTTGAAACTTCTCACGTAACCGATTAATATGAACGTCTAGTGTACGTTCATTCCCTTCAAAATCATATCCCCATATTTCTTCAATTAATTGCTCTCTCGAACAAGTTCTTCCCGATTTAGACCCTAAAGTAAAGAGCAGCTCAAATTCTTTTAACGGTAACGTAACCGTTTGTTCTCCAGATGTAACTTCGAATGTTTTACGATTTAATAATACATTTCCAACTTGAATCGATTGTGAAACTGTAATTTGGTAACGTTTCAATAATGCCTTTACTCTCACTACTAGTTCTATAGGGTCAAATGGCTTTACAAGATAATCATCTGTCCCAAGGTGAAATCCTTTTACTTTTTGTGATGTTTCCCCTTTGGCAGTTAGCATCAGAACCGGGATATCATAGTATTTTCTTAATTCAAAACATACATCAAATCCATCCATATTTGGCATCATGATATCAAGAATAACCATATCGACTTTTACGTCATCCATTTTCCGAAGTGCATCTACTCCATCAATTGCCTCATATGTTTGAAAACCTTCTCGTTCTAAAAATACAGAAACGAGTTCCCTAATGTGTGGATCGTCGTCTACTATTAAAATTTTAGGTATCAAAGGAACCATTTCCTTTCTACTTAGCATCTAATATATTTTTTTAAAATGCACCCTCTTTAATTTTCAATTGTTGCGTTGCAAACTCACGATACATATCATGCGTCTGTAATAATTCATCATGCGTACCACTACCTGTAAGATTCCCTTTCTCAATAAAGATAATTTTATCTGCATCTACAACAGTAGAAAGTCTATGCGCAATCACTAACGTTGTTCTGCCTTTCATTAAGTTATTTAACGCTTTTTGAACGACAGACTCAGATTTACTATCTAAGCTTGAAGTTGCCTCATCTAGCATAAGAATTTGCGGATTTCGAAGTAACGCTCGGGCAATGGCAATTCGCTGTCTTTGTCCACCAGAAAGCTTCACACCGCGTTCTCCAACTTCTGTTGCATAACCGTTTGGTAAGTCATGAATAAATGCATCAACATATGCCATTGCTGCTACTTTTTCAATTTCTTCATCCGTTACTTCGCCTTCAACACCGTAACAAATATTATCACGAATCGTTCCATCGATTAACGGACTATCTTGTGATACGTAACCGATTTGACGTCGCCATGACTGTAATGAATAACTCGTAATTGATTCTTTTCCTAATTTAATGGCACCACTAGTTGGCTCATAAAAACGTTCCAGTAATGAGAATAACGTTGTTTTCCCACTACCACTTGGTCCTACAATCGCTGTCACTTTTCCAGATTCAATTATGAAATCAATATTTTTCAAAACTTGCTCTTCTTCGTTATACTCAAAATGTACATTTTCAAGAACGATCGGCTGCTTAGCATTTGCCACTTTCACACCAGTTTCATGATCTTCTACTTCATATTCTAAAATCGTACTAATTCTTTCCGTTGCACCGATTGCCTTTTGAAATTGTGTAAAGAACATAGATAATTGACTCATCGGCATTATAATTTGAACTAAATACAAAATAAACGCTACAAGTTCACCAGTTGTTAATGCACCGCTAGAAACTCGCATCCCGCCATATCCTACGATAATAACAAGTAGTGCCATTAAAACAAACGACATAACTGGCGAAATTAATGATTGCACTTTTCCTTCTTTCAAACCAAATTGTAATAACTTTTGTATACCTGTATTACCCGTTTCATATTCTCTTTTTTCTGTATTTGAAGATTTCACTAAACGAATTTCCGATAACACTTGCGTTAACACACTTGTAAAAGATGCCGTTTCATCTTGAAGCGCTTTTGAAATCTTATACATTTTTCGTCCAAGTGGAACTAAAATTAATACAGACAACGGAATAACCGTTAAAAGTAACGCAGTCATTTTCCAATCTAAAACAAATAATACAATTAACGATCCAACAATTGAAATACCACCTGTTAATAAGTTTGACAAATGCTCAGAAATTAACGTTTTCACAACACCTGTATCATTCGTCATACGGCTAATCGTATCACCTGTTCTATTTTGATCGTAATAAGATACCGGCAAGATAAGTACCTTTTTCCACAAACGTTCTCTTAGTCCCGCTACAATCTTCTGCCCAATATAATTTAGTAAATATATAGATAACCCTGCCGCAATAGTTTGCATTACAAAGAAAGCAACTAACCCAACAATTTGTCCTGCACTAATTGAAGAAAGCGAAAAATTATCTACTAATCCTTTTGTTAGCATGGGAATAAATAAACTCGCTCCCGTAGAAAGCAAACTCATTAATAATGCAAAAACTAAAATTCCTTTCGGAGGATTTGTATCTTGAATAAGGCGTAAAAACTGCCTCCAACTCCCTTTTTTCTTCATTTCATTTCTAACTTCCATTCCTGTTCATCTCCTCGTGTTAAACAAATCTGTTCTTTCTAAAATTAGAATACGATACAAATGTAAACTGAATGTAAACACACTTTTTCTATTTTTACAAAATATACATAAAAACTCATCTTTACAACAGATATAAACATCTGATATTATTACCTGGTACTTAATATTATTCTATGTAAATTATAAATAATTTACAACACGATATAAATCTCCAGTTAGTGAAAGGAGTATCCTTTTTGCAAACAAATATACATTCTGAAAAGGAAACAATTATTTTTATTCATGGGTTAGTTGGTAATCGTCGCGCCTTCAAAAAGGAGCAAAAACGATTTTCTGCCTCCTACAACATTATAACTTATGACTTATTAGGTCACGGTGATGATAAAGGAGAAGCAATCGACTTTTCATTACAGCGCCTCGTAGATCAATTATTAAACTTATATGAACAAGAAAATATTAAAAAAGCTCATATTTGTGCACTAAGTTACGGCTGTTACATCTCTACAATTTTTGCACAAATGCATCCAGAAAAAGTATTAAGTATTTGTCATATTGGAGGACATTACAATAACCCTTCTCGTTTATATAATGTATTTCAAAATTTTTGGGAGAAGCGAGGAGATGAATACTCTAAATGGCTCTCTCAATACGCAAATACTATTTTTCCAAGTGGTATACTAAAAGCAAATCCATTCGCAGTCATTTCAAGAAATATTTACTACCGTTTCGGATTACAATTACATTCATCCATAATTGCCCAGTCATTACGACATCGGTTAGAATTCGATTTAAAATCTAAATTAAAATCACTCCCTCACCCTATACTATGGGTAATGGGAGAGCATGATCATCTCTATAAATCTTGTCTATTTGATTTGAAATCTATTTTACCTAACGTTCTATACAAGGAAATACCTTTAGCAGGACATGCAGCGAACTTATTTCGTCCTAACTATTTCCACGACTTATATGATCGATTTTTAAATGGAAAGTTAAAATAAAAACTATTAAACTTCCAATTTATTCAACTATAAAAAGGCTTCCCAAGTTTCCTTGGAAAGCCTTTTCTCTATACGAAAAGTATATAAAACTACTTTTTCTTAGTATGCTTTTGTGTAACCTAAAATGTGCTTGCTCCAGTAAGAGTTACTTACAGAACTAATACGTACACCAGTTGCATCTGTTTCTGCACTAATGAACTGACCGTTTCCTAAGTAAACACCCATGTGAGAAGGACCTGATTTATAAGTATTTTGGAAGTATACTAAATCACCTGGTTGTGGATTGCTAGTTTTTGTTTTAGAGCTCCAGTATCCAGCAACTGTTTGACGAGCGCCTTTATGACCAGTTTGATTTAATACGTAGTGAATGAATCCACTGCAGTCAAAACCAGCAGGTGTTGTACCAGCAGTTCTGTATGGTGAACCATTTAAAGATCTAGCGAATCCAGCGATTGAAGATGTATCTCCACTTGTTGTTGGTTTTTGTACGTCTTTACCTGGTTGTTGAACGTTATTTGTAACGTTATTGTTATTGTTATTTGTAACGTTATTTACTCCGCCTTTTACAAACTTAACGAAGTCTGCACTTACGTAACCTGTGCGGCCGTTATGGTTAATTTTGTACCAACCATTTTCAGCGCCAGTAACGTTTAATACTTTACCATTTGTTACTCCACCGATTACAGCGTTGTATGTAGCTGGGCCTGTACGTACTTTTAAAGCACCAGTGTTAACAACATAAGAACCACCAGTTTGAACTGTTGTAGTATTGTTGTTTGTAGTTGGTTGTTGTGTTTCGTTAGATACAGCAGAACCACCTTTTGTTACGAAGTCTTTGCTTACGTATCCAGTTCCACCATTGAAGTTGATTTTAAACCAATCTTGTACTTCACCTACAACTTGTACTGTTTTACCTTTGTTTACAGAACCTAATACTGTATGAGATGTACTTGGGCCTGTACGTACGTTAAGTGAAGAAACGTTTACTGTGTAAGTACCTGTTCCTTGTTGAACAGTCGTTCCTGTTTTGCCACCAGTCGTTACGAAGTCACCACTTACATAACCTGTTTGACCATTTACGTTTACTTTGAACCAACCATTTTCTTGTCCAACTACTTGTAGCACTTGGCCTGATTTTACTTTAGAAATAACGTTATGTCCTGTACCAGCACCTGAACGAACATTTAATACATCAGCAGTTACTGTGTATTTTAATTCAGAAGTTGTTTCTACAGTTTTTGTTTCAGTTACAGTCGTTTGAGTTTGAGTTTGAGTTTGAGTTTGTCCATTAATTTCTTTTAGCGCTTCATTTGAAACTTGTGCATGAGCAGAATCCATTCCTGGAACTGCAACGCCAGCTACAGAAGCTGCTGCTAAACCTGCAATTACTTTTTTCATAAGTTGTCTTTACTTCCTTTCCCTACTATCCTCTTAAAAAAACTTAAAACTTTAATACTTTACAATATTATCAAAGTAAAATATTCATCCAGTTCCATTTTTTAGCAAGAGTTTTATTTTTCACACAGAGTTCATTTTAAATGAACAAAGTGAAATCCGTGTGAACTTCATGTGAACTTTATCATTAAACATAGTGTTTTTGCAATGATTTTTTCAAATTTCTTATATATCGCATAAAAATTCGACATTTCATTTAATATCTCAATATAAAATATCCCTTTTCTATCTTCTATAAAAAATTCTATTAACCTAATACAAACTACATTATGTATTTCCTTATAAAGCTCCTTACATAAAGTATACTTTCATCATGACAAAAATCACTCTATTAATCAATAGTATAATATTTTTAGAAAACTAATTTTCTATACTATCTACAATTTTGAAATAATTTGACGAATTGTAAGATTTATTTTATAAAAACCATTTCTCCTTTAAAGAAAGCACACACTATACCAATTGTTCTCTTTTTCTAATTATAGAATTTATAGGATAACCATAGTATTATATACATATCCTAATAAAAAGAGGAGGCATATTTGTGAGACATATAATAGATGATTCTATACAAAAAAATATAGAGATGTACTATGCTTTTATTCAATTCGTTTCAATGATAACATTACAAAAAGTATCAGTTGTTGAAACACGTAAAGATGAATTGAAAAATCAGATAAAAAATGAAGGACAAAAAAACCCTTATTACTTATAAAAAAAGGCGAACAGGTTATATTCCTGTTCACCTTTTATCAAATTATTTATAAATTTTCACACGGTTTTCTAACGGTTGGAATTCTTTTTCACCAGCTTGTACTACCGGTTTACCAAATGGCATTTGCGCAGTGAGTTTCCAATTTTCTGGAACATCCCACTCTTTTCTCACTTCTTCATCAATTAGCGGATTGTAATGCTGTAACGTAGCACCAAACCCTTCAATTTCTAAAGCTGTCCAAATTGCAAATTGTAACATTCCTGATGATTGCTGAGACCAAGTTGGGAAATTATCTTTATATAATGCAAAGTTTGCTTGAAGGCCTTCCACTACTTCACTGTCTTCAAAATATAAAACCGTTCCATAACCACTTTTAAATGCATTCATTTTTTCTTCAGTAGGTGCAAAGTTATTTTCAGGTACAATTTTTCTTAACGTTTCTTTCGTAATATCCCATAATTTATCATGTTGTTCTCCTAATAAAACAACAACACGAGCACTTTGAGAATTAAAAGCTGAAGGTGTATGTTTTACAGCATGATAAATCACTTCTTGAATTTTCTCATCAGAAACTACTTGCTCTTTACTAATTGCATAAATAGATCTTCTGTCTTCAATTGCTGAGTAAAAATCTTTTGCCATCATAATTCCCTCCAATTTTCAATTGAGGCTATTTCATATGTATACATCATATTACGCCCCTCAAGCTTATTATTAATAAGCTTATAACTTTATAATATCACAGCAATAAATAAACTCAAATGATAACACTTGTATTTAGAATCTTTTCCCTTTTTAAAGTTAAAATAAAAAGACTGTTTGTTGTTATCTAAAATTAGTAACAACAAACAGTCTTACTTATGTAGCGATCTAGATTGGTATTTTACTTACTTAATTAACTAATCCAAATGCATACGACATTAACTTATTCGTCTCTGTAAAACGTTTTGTTTTACTTGATGTCCCCATGACCACTGTAATAATTCGATTATCACCTTGCTTGGCAGTCCCAGTAAAACAGTATCCTGCACTATCTGTAAATCCAGTCTTTAGTCCGTCCATTCCTTCTATATATAAACTTTTATTATTTTTGTTTAACATGTCGTTTGTGCTTATAACATTAATATTATTAAATGCTAGCTGACTTTGGCGTAAGTGAGTCACTTCTAATATTTCCGGGTAATCTTTTATAAGATGATACGCCAATTGTGCTACATCAGCAGCCGTCATTTTTGTTTCACTTCCATCTGGCTCTTGTAATCCAGAAGCATTTGCAAATTTAGCATGTTCCGACATTTTTAACTGTTTCGCTTTTGCATCCATAAGCTGAACGAAATCTTTCTCCGATTTTGCCATATGTTCTGCTAAAGCCACAGCTGAATTATTAGCTGACTCAATCATTAATGCATGATATAAATCTTTAACAGTTAATGTGTCATTAACTTGTACTGGGATTCTCGCTCCCTCTGTTTGTGCCGCCTTCGCACTCATTTTAACTGGATCTTCCCAGCGAACTTTCCCGTTATGTATACTCTCTAGTAGGAGATACGCTGTCATCATCTTAGACATACTAGCCGGTGCAAAAGCTTCATTTTCATTATATTGATAAATAATATCTCCATCACTCGCATCGATAATCATAGCTGCTTTTGCATTAATTTCTGGTGGGATGTACTTTGGCGGGACTACTTTTTCAGAAAATCCTGCTTTAGGTAGTTCTGCCACTTGCAAAGGTTGTCCCTCTACATTTGCTACGCTCTTTTGATTTCCTTGGAATAAGAACCAACATACCCCTAAAATAATGACTAATAGGACTGTCATCCTTCCCCATTTTAACCGATTCATTTCAAAACTCCTTTAGCAAACCTTTTATACACTCACATTTAACCTTAACAACAATTCCTTTATACAGTCAAGGCAAAAAGGTATGTTTATTCATATACAGCAATGATTATTTTAATTTATTTATGGTAAACTTACAATATTGAAACGTAAGAATATTCAATAATAAATTCTCGTAAATAAAGGAAACTTTAATCAGCCCCACCAATCGGGCTTTTACGGGCAGCCCGCCCCCCACCTAACTTCTTCGCTTTCACTGAATTTTGAGGTGGGGATCTTACTGCACAGCAAATAGCGGGATAAACTATTTAATAGAAGGGATTCATTCAAATGCTACTTCCAAAATCATTGCAATACGGAGACACAATTGGGATCTATTCCCCTTCTTCACCAGTAACTTACACTTCTCTAAAAAGATTTGAACGAGCAAAATCTTACTTACAACAGAAAGGGTTTCATATATTAGAAGGTTCATTAACAGGTCGATATGATTTTTATCGTTCTGGTAGTATACAAGAGCGCGCTGAGGAACTAAATGCCTTGATAAGAAATCCTAATATTTCTTGTATTATGTCAACAATTGGTGGGATGAATTCAAATTCACTATTACCTTATATTGATTATGATGCTTTTCTAAATAACCCTAAAATAATGATTGGATATTCAGATGCAACTGCTTTATTACTAGGAATTTATGTTAAAACAGGAATTCCTACATTTTATGGGCCAGCTCTCGTCCCTTCCTTTGGCGAATTTGAACCTTTTGTTAATTGCACATACAAATATTTTGCAGAAACTTTACTACATGATCAATCTCTTCCTTATCATATAAAACAACCATTATTTTGGTCAGATGAATTTATTAATTGGGAAAAAAAGACGAAGGAGAAAGAACTTCGACCAAACAATTGGATTTCAGTAATTGATGGAAAAGCTACTGGGCGTATTATTGGCGGGAATTTAAACACGATACAAGGAATTTTTGGTAGCCCCTATATGCCACATATTCAAGAGGGCGATATTCTCTTTATTGAGGACAGTTCAAAAGATGCAGCTACTATCGAAAGAAGCTTTTCATTCCTTAAAATTAACGGTGTATTCGATAAAATTTCAGGTATCATTCTTGGAAAACATGAGCAATTTGATGATTGTGGTACAAATCGAAAACCTTTTGAAATACTATTAGAAGTACTTCAAAATCAAAGAATTCCTTTTCTAGCCGACTTCGATTGTTGTCATACACATCCAATGATTACCATGCCTATCGGTGTTCAAGTAGAGTTAGATGCAACAAATAAAACGATACATATTGTAGAACCTTGGAAAAAATGAATGCATGGCTTCTATTGTTTTACAATAAAAGCCATGATACTATATACTTTGGAATGTGAAAGATTAAACAAAATACGTTCCAATATCTATCATTAGAAAAATTAGGTATAAATATATATTTATATGCAAAAGAGAGTGAATAAATGAAACCAACTATTAAAAATTATGTATTTTTACATGTAGCTTTTTTGATATATTCTATCATTATGGTTTACATGAAATGGGCAGCTCAATTTCCAATTGCTTCAATCTCATTTTTTATTGCTTATTTCGGACTAGTTGTACTTTTATTCGGATATGCAATTTTATGGCAACAAGTAATTAAACATTTCGAAATTTCAAAAGCATATTCACATCGCGGGATTATTATACTATGGTCAATGCTTTGGTCAGTATTTCTATTTGGAGATACGATTCAGTGGAATCATTTACTTGGTGCAGCTATTATTATCGTCGGAATTGTGGTGGTGACAAAAGATGAATAGTTATATGTTATTATTTATTTTCGGGATAATTTTAGCTAATTACTCACAAATATTATTAAAAAAAGCTACTTTACAACAATACGATTCTAGAATAAAAGAATATATGAATCCTTATGTTATTATCGGCTACTCTTTATTTGTACTTAACGCTGGATTAAATGTAATCGCCATGAAGGGCATGGAATTAAAACAAGCATCAGCATTAGAATCCTTAAGTTATATCATCATATTAATTTTCGGTTGGTATTTCCTAGGGGAAAAAATAACGAAACGTAAACTCATCGGTAACATGATTATTATCTTTGGTGTAATCGTTTATTGTATCCAATAGTAAAAAGCTCCGTTTATCACAAACGGAGCTTTTTACTATTGACCTAAATTTTGCACCTTATCTTTCAAATCTCGAACTTGATCTACCGTCTGCATAAGCTCTGAGTTTTTAAATTGCTCTACATCCACTTTCCCTTCTTCTATCTTTGTCATCGCCGTATCAATTAACGTATTTAACTTTTCGTTATATCCGACGATTTGTTGATGAAGATCCTTTGCTACATCAGGTGGCGTTAATTCATTGAATGCGGGTATATCTTGTTTAATTTCACTAAGCTTCGTTTCTAATTCTTTTCGAGCCTCACTATCATTAACGGCCTTTTCTGCTAATGCTGGTGCATCATTTGCAAATGCACTTATTTCATTTACATAGTCTGTCGCCTTTTGAGCATAATCTATCGAGTTCTTTCCTTCCTCCACTATTGAACATCCCATTAAACCAATTGAAACTATAAATACTAATAAAATTGATTTTATTTTCATTTTAGACTCCCTTCGTCTTTATAATTGTCTGTAGTTTTCTCTATACATAACTTCTAGCTAAATTGTTTATAACCTTTTTCAAATAGCTATTTATCCTCTTACATGCCCTATTATCGTTACAACATCTATTTCTATATGTACGCTTATAATATCTTCAATTATATCCATATATCCTTGTCCTATAGCTGTTCCATAGTGTAATGTAAGCCCCTTCTTTTCATACACTGACTTTGGCACTGAAAAAATAAATCTCCTCAAGTTTCTTTCATCAGCTGGTTCCATAATTAATACAATCCCATCCTCATCAAACATATACGCTCGCCCTCCAACTTTACATTCACTATGGCTCAGTATTGCCTTGGTCAGCAAAATTTAAAACATAATAAGTTAAGATACACTCTGCTCTATCATAAAGTGAAACTTTAATTAGCCCTCACCAGTCGAATCTTTACCGGCAAATAGCGGGATAAAAATAAAAAGCATTCATTCTTTTTTGTTAAGAATGAATGCTTTTTAAAAAATCAATTTCTAACTCTAGCATCTTTTTTTGACGAGGTTTTACTTTCCTTACGGGAACTCCAGCGTAAATATACCAATCATCTAAACTCTCTTTTACCATACTCATCGCGCCGACTGCCGTACCTTCTCCTACAGTTACATTTGGAAAAACAATAGAATTAGCACCAATAATCACATGTTTTTTTAAAATAACTTTTTCTGCTTTCACATCCCTATATTGATTCGGGACGGTTGGCCCCATTAATGTATTTCCACTGAAATCATCAAGTACTGCATATACAATTGTTTTAGCTGAGATGTTTGCAAAATCATGCATTTCAATCCCAACTTCCCCTCCATATAACGCTGTATACGCTGATATGTGCGAATAACTTCCAATTGTGATTTTGCCACTTAAAATGCAAAAATCATCAATTCTTACATGATTACCAATTGATATAGCACCCGGATTATATATACTTGCTTTTTTACTAATCAATACATTTTTCCCAACAGATAAAAACCCAATTTTCTTTAGTTCTTCTTGACTATAAAAACTATTCATCTACCAACACCACCTTCTGCTCTAAACAGATTACAATTTGCTCTACTAGTTCTTTCGTCATTCCTTCCCATAAAGGTAAACTTACGATTCGTTTAGCTATTTTATTCGTTTTTGTTAAATCTGTAGACTTATAGTTTTTAAAAAGAACTTGTTGGTGGCAAGATGGTGAAAAGTATAATCTAGCTTCTATTTTCTGTTTTTTCAGTTCTTCTATTACTTGTATGTTGCGAACTTCTTCTGGACAAATGATAGGCATAAATTGGTGAATAACTGCTTCTGTCTTTTGGACTTTCCACCCTTTTTTCATTAACCCAGTATTTTGTAACAACTGTTTATACCATTCAGAAATACGGGTGCGTTCTTTTAATTTTTGATCCCACTTTTTTATAGTCGCAATCCCAATAGCTGCTGCGTATTCAGACATTTTACAATTAAACCCCATCATCGTGCATTCACGATTTTTATCAAATCCGAAATTCCCCATTCTTTTAATACGTTGTATATCTTCTTCGTTTTTACTATATATGAGCCCTCCTTCACCAATTCCGAACGGCTTTGTTGCATGAAAGCTATATACGATCATTCCACTAAAATCTTGACCGTAATGCATCCCTCTATTCATTAATCCAAATCCCGGTGCCGCATCTACGACAACCGGAATCCCCTTCTTCTCTAATTCTTCATATTCTTCTAAGTTCATCCATGATCCAAAAGTGGCGTACGGGACAACAATCGCAACCTCTTCTTTTAATTCTTCTATCTTATCCAAAAGTACCGTTTTATCCATATACCAATCATCTATTGAAATATCAATAAAGTAAGGTTCCAATCCACACCAAATAGCGGCTAAGGCAGTCGCAGGGAATGTAAAGCTAGGCATGAGAGCATACTTTCCCTTTCTTCTTTTCTTTAGTTGAATAGCCGCCATTAACCCTAACGTTGCGTTTGCTACTGTTGTAACAGCTCCCCTGTTTTGAAAAAATACCGACATAATTGTTTCCTCAAAACGTTGATTTATAGGTCCATAATTCGTATATATGTGAGATGTATCAATTTCCTTCAATTCGTCCAAATACTCAATTACAGGTACAGTTGAAGCACGTAAAAAAGGAATATTCTCCATATCTATCTATTCCTTCCTATCATTTTCGGACAATATAGAGCATATCTGTTTCAGATAATCCAAATTTCCTAGCACTTTTCATTCCTTGTTTTTCCGCTATGTTATATAATTCCACCTTAAATCCTGCATTCATTAATCGTTGAATAAATCCCGATTGATTATAAATTCTCACATGATCTTCTTGACCAAAAGCTAATTTCCTCAATTGTGGTGTTACAATTAATTCATTCTCTACAATAAAATCTACATTCATTACGATTGGTACTTGAATAATTCCCCATCCATTTGGCTTTAACACTCTATATAACTCTCGCATTGCTTTGTCATCATCAGGAACGTGTTCTAACACATGGCTACATAATATTACATCAAAGGTATTACTATCATATGTAATCCTTGTAACATCAATTTCCTTCATTAATGGATCCTTTGGTTCTAAGTCACCACATACGTACGTAATATTTTTATACTCGTTAAACCAATCTCTTAACTTCGCTTCAGGTGCAATATGAAGCATAGTATAGTTTCTATTTAACAAGTCTGTTTCCGTTTCAATGTATGTACGATACAATCTTTCACGATCCATCGAATTACAAACTGGACATATCCCTGTATCTTTATTCCACATCTCAAATTTATATTTCGGAAAATCATAATGTGCTGGCCAAGGTGAAAATTTTTCAAATTGTTGATTGCAATATTGACAATAACAGAATTCTTTCTCAAACATGTGAGCAACTAATTTGTGTAACCCTTTTTTTATCTTTTCATTATAAATTTGATCTATTTCGCCGTTTCTTACTGCATCCTTAACTATAAATCCCGCATTTTCTAAACAATAAGATAAACTCTCTTTATACTCACTTTCAGAACTTAAAAATCCACTATTATATGCATCTATAATTAATTCAATCCACTCTTCAATTGTCATTAACATAAAATGCATTTGTTTTTGATTTTGTCCACTATGTTGTCTAAAATAACTAAGAGGTTCTTGTATATAAACTACTTTTCCTTTTCTCATCATATCTATCCAAGTTGCAATATCATTAATAGCAGAATAAGCCTTTCCTTTAAAATACCCAAACTTACCTTCAAACAAATCCCGATTAAACAAAACAGTTGTCGGCTCACCAACTATATTTTTTAAGTTTTTTAACATATAATTCCCTAATTCTTTTCCTTCAAAAAGTGTTGTTTCTTTCGCGATTTTCATATTCAATGTTGAAGGTGGTAATATCTCTCCATTCTCATCAATCAGTTCACGATATGACGTCACAAATGAAATGTTTTCTAATGCCAAAAAGTATTTCATCATTCTCTCGATCTTTTCATGATGAAATAAGTCATCATCTAATAAAAAGTTTATATAATCCCCATTCGCAAGTTCTATACACTTATTAAAGTTTTCAGCAACTAATGGCGTTTCATTTTTAACATATGTAATACACTCATATTCACGTAAGTACGGTTGAATCATAACATTGACTTCATTATTTGTACTGTCGTCAGAAATAATAATTTCTATATTTTCATATGTTTGATTCAGAGCACTGTTGAGCGCTAATTCCAAGTAATAAGGTCTATTGTATGCAGGAATAAGTATACTTACTTTCGGTAAAGAAGAATTATTATTTATATGCTGTTTTTTCTTTTCTATATTTATTTTCTTTCCTCTAATTTTTTGGTAATAGTCTAATGTATATAATATCGATGATGGAACTATCCTTCTTGCATAATCTAGAAAATTAGTTATCGCTTTGTCTAAATCTTTTTCGTTGGATAAGAAACCATATTTTTCTCCCGCTATAATACTGTGTGAAAAATCTTCTAACCCATCCATCATTTTATTAGATTCATTTAACTGTTGATCTGGATGTAATCGAAAGTAACTAAGTGTCTCTGCTATATATACTGCTTTTCCTTCACTTAATAAAGATAACCATGAAGCTATATCTACATTACATAAATACCGCCTCTTATCAAAAATCCCATACGGTTCTTGTAACTCATTTTTACGAAATAAAACTGTTGTTGGTTCTCCAATATAATTTTTTTGATCCACAATTACCTTATTTCCTAATTCTATTCCCTCTATAATCGTATCCTCTTCAAATAAACGGACAGTTGAATAAATATGTCGTAGTTCTTTCCCTTTATCATCAATTACTTGACGATGAGATGTTACTAGCTTAATTTCATTATCTAGATCATTGAAAAAATACTTCATCATCTTTTCAATTTTATTCACATGAAATATATCATCATCCATTAAAAAATTTATATACTCACCGTTCGCTTCATGAAATAACATTAGCGCATTTTCAAATTGTCCGAGAGTTGATCTGTTTTTTATATAAATAATATTTAAATGATCACATAAATATTTTTGTAACACCTTTTCTGTTTCGTCATTCGTGCTGTCATCTCCAACTATAATTTCTATATTAGGGTACGTTTGTTCTAACACACTACATAACGCCTTTTCAAAGTAGCGAGGACGATTATACGTAGGAATTAACACACTTACCAACGGAAGTTGCTCTACGACCTCTTCAATTCTTTCAATACGATTTCTCATTTTAACTCTCTCACCTCTTCGCATATTATTTATATACGCGACACAAAAATCACATTACTTTAACTGTATGGAGCCTATATACTTTTATGCAAACATGAAACAAAATATCATACTTTTCGTTCCTGAATAAACATATTTAATAACGCGGACATTTTATTTGCACCTTTTTTATTCATATGATCACTATCATAAAAATCATCCTCACAAAATAATGGCGAATCAAATAGATCTATGATTTGAAAAGAATATTGAGTTTGAAACTCATTTATAACTTTATAAAAATCTTCTTTTAATTTCTTACTACTACAATTGAAATAATGTGAAGTAACAGGGAATACAACAATTAATGGCTTTATATCGTTTTTTAATAGTAATTCTAAATATTTCTTAAAAATCATTTTATTTTCAACTAAAGTATGAGGATACGCCAATTTAGCGTGTGAAGCTGCTCTTATTTTCCCGTGTTCTTCAAAAGGAATGTGAAGAGGAGTGGTATTCCACTCAGCATTTATCCAAGGCAGTATCAATGATTCATCTTTTAGTTCGTCTAATAAAATATATTCAAAATGCAAATTAAAAATAGAAAAAAGTGGTTTCGGAGTATTTAGATGTAAGAATCCATCCGTGGGTAAAGGAGAATAAACTACAGTATGATGACCATCTTGAAACAATGGATAATATACTTTGTGAATTCTATATGATTCAGATGATAACGACATATCAAAGTAAAACGAGAAATAAGCTATTCCTATTAAACAATATTGAAATGAATGAGTGTTTGATAGAAGTTGTGACGCTATTAAATAATCATAGTATAGATCTTGAGATGGAAGTGTTAATTTTATTGACTTTTTTGAGAGGAGCTCCGTACTTATGCCACAATGTGGATAAGACAAACCGGTAGCAAACAATTCATACGTCGGATCACTCTTTGCTTTTTTTATAGAAATGTATAAAGACATAAGATCCGGATTTATTTGATAGATAGAAATTAATTTATCCTTCCATTCATACATGTATTTTGTTAAATTAATAATTTTTGAACTTTGTACGCCCCTATTTATCAAGTCATTTGTAAGTTTTTCTGCGTCCCCTCTCCAAATGACTATATATTGAAAAGAACTTTCTATACGAACAACATTTGAAACGTCTACAACATGAACTATTGTTTTACATTTATTTTTGTCTAACGTATTTCGAATCCTATCCCCTGATAATTCATCACTTAAAACAATGATTTTAAATTGCTCCTTCATGTACATCCCCTCCATTATATGTATAATATGAAATTCATTTTTAATTCGTAACAATCATATACACCTGCAATCTAACAAAAAAATAGCTCCACCATTAGGCGTAGCTATTTTTACAATTATTGCTTATTCAAATCATATTCCTTTATCTAACTCATAAAGTTTACGATACTTTTCATTTTCTTTCAGAAGTTGTTTATGGCTACCTTGCATGACAATTTGGCCACGATCAAGGAATATTACTTCGTCTACATGTTCTATTCCTACAAGATGGTGCGTAATCCAAATAACCGTCTTTTCTTCCGTTGCAGAAAACATTGTTTCAATTAAAGACAATTCTGTTTTTGGATCTAAACCGATAGTCGGTTCATCAAGTACAATAATTGGTGTTTCTTGCATAAGAGTTCTAGCAAAAGCAACCCTTTGTCTTTCCCCACCAGAAAACCGTTTTCCCATTTCATGCATTTTTGTTTGTAATCCGGCTGGAAGAGAAGTAATATGTGAAGCTAATTGTGCCTTCTCTAAAGCTTTCCATATCTCTTCATCCGTCGCCTCTGGTTTGCCGATTCTCACATTATTTCCAATTGTCGTATCAAACAAATGTGGCTTTTGATTTAATACAGAAATATATTTAGATAAAAGATTCGTATGAGCTCGTTTACCATTCAATACAACTTTGCCATTTACTGGGCTTAACGCACCTGTTAATAATTTTAGTAAAGTAGATTTCCCTGTCCCACTCCTGCCTAAAATAGCAATTTTCTTCCCTGCTTTTATTTGTAATGATACGTCTTTTAATACAATCTCGTTACTATCTGGATAACTATACGATACGTGATTCAGTTCAATATCTACATGTTTTGGTTCAATGTAATCTTTCTCCTCCTGCAAATCCATTTCATCATGTAAAACACTATCACTTTCTACGCGATTAAGACGATGAGTAGATTCTACATACGACGGGATTCGATCGATGGCATCTGCAATAGGAATAAGCGCGTTCGTTACAGATAAAGTCATTAATACGAAAGCTGCGATTACGGTTGGAGCAATTTGTTCGCTTGCCGCTTCATTCCCAGTCCATATAATCATCGAAATAACTACAATACCTACTACTAATTGAATGATACTGTCCCGAATATGATACCAGCGTTTCACTCTCTTTTCTATTTTTAACAACTGATCATTTTGTTTTACATACTCATTAATAAATTCACCTTTACGACCACTCGCCTGCCAATCAGATAATCCAAAAACAGCATCCGTCAGTTGTTGATACAAACGGC
The DNA here is from genome assembly GCF_054788175.1 of Bacillus sp. NEAU-Y102. NCBI lineage: Bacteria > Bacillati > Bacillota > Bacilli > Caryophanales > Bacillaceae > Bacillus > Bacillus sp. NEAU-Y102. The sequence continues at coordinate 36,382 of NZ_JBTWFK010000005.1, forward strand.
TTCTACCTTGCTTCAAAGTAACATGGTGTTTCTTCATTAAAAGTAATGATACAAACGGAAGAAGAAACACGATAATAGCTAACATACAACCTACAATAAGTGCAAACACAAGGTCAAATGCACCGATAACAAGTACGAAGATACTATAAACAACTAGCGCTAATATGCTAGGGAATATTGTACGTAAATATAGGTTTTGCAAATGCTCTATATCTTCGGATAACACTCCTAACATATCACCCGTTTGAAATCGAGAACGAAAAAATAACGCCTGTGGTTCTACTATTCTATATAGTTTCGTTCTCATTTTTTCTAATATACGTAGTACGACATCATGTCCGACTAAGCGCTCTATATAATGAAACACAGCTTGCCCTATACTAAACGCTCTTGTTGCAACAATAGGAACATATACAGCCATTACATTTTCTGGTCTAAGGGCAGATTTTGAGATCAAATAACCTGAAATAAAAAGTAACATCGCTCCTGAACTAACTCCAAGAAGACCAAGGAAAATAGTTAAAGTCATTCTACCTTTATTTTGTTTTATATAAGGTTTAACCCAGTTGCTCATTTCTCTCCCCTCTCTTCCCTATGAAAATGTAATGTCTCATTCTCTAAAAGTTCTTCATACGTCCCACTTTCTTTCATTTCCCCTTTATTTAAAATAAGGATATGGTCCATTTGTTTCATCCAATGTAGACGGTGGGTTGCTAAAAATACTAATTTTCCATTAAATAGACGTAACATCGCTTGCTTTATTTCAAATTCGGTTTCAATATCAAGATGTGCCGTAGGCTCATCTAATAAAATGATTGGTTTTTTACTTAAAAGTGCACGCGCCATAGCAACACGCTGTTCTTGTCCGCCACTTAGCATACGTCCACCTTCTCCAATTCTTTCGTGCATCCCATTTGGAAGTGATGTAACGAGTGAACGAAGGCCGACTTCATTAATAACTCTTTCAACTTCTTCATCTGTTGCATTTGTTTCATAAAAACGAATGTTATCCTTTAATGAAAGCGGAAAAATATAAGGTTGCTGCGGAATGTAAGCAATATTTTTTTGCCAATCTTCACGAGTAGATCCATCAACTTCTAGACCATTTACTAACATCTTTCCACTCGAAGGAGATAAAAACCCGGCTAATACGTCGATTAACGTCGATTTCCCCGCACCACTTTCACCAATAACACCAATAGCACCGTTACCTTCCCAAGTAACATTAATCCTTTCTAATATAGCCTTCTCAGATTCAGTATTATTAACTTTGATATCTTGTAATTTCAAGCTACTAGAGGCATTCCATACTATATCTTCATTTAAATCTTTCTTTTCTATTCCTTTTTGTTGTTGCAAAATCTCTTCTATTTGCTCCATCGCAATTTGTCCATCTAATGTCGCATGATAATTTGCTCCCACTTGTTTAATCGGCAGAAAATATTCCGGAGCTAAAATCAAAATTGTAAGGGCTGGTAATAGTATAATCGTTCCATCTATTAAGCGTATCCCTAATCCAACTGCCACAAACGCGATTGATAAACTCGTAAAGAAATCTAATGCAAAAGAAGAAAGAAAAGCAACTCGCAAAGTACGCATCGTTGCTTTTCTATATCTTTTACTTACTTTTTCAATCTTTCCTTCGTGCTGTTCACTTTTCCCTAAATACTTTAATGTTTCTAAACCTTTTAACGTATCTACAAAATGGTTCGAAAGTACACGATATATCTCATACTGACTATCTGCCATTTTTTGCGCTGCTAATCCGAGAAGAATCATAAATATGATCACGATAGGAATCGTTACAACTAAAATGATTCCAGACTCAATATCTAGCGTAAAAACATATAGTACAATTAGACCTGGAACGATACTGCTTCTAATCATTTTAGGAATCGTTAATTCAATATATGTTTTAAATTTCTCAATCCCCTCAATTGATAAGGTAACCAGATGACCAGTTCCAACCGTTTGAACATACCTTGGACCTAATGTGAAATATGCCTCTATCAATTGTTTTCTTAGTAACGACCCTGTTTTTTCGGCAAAACGTTCCACTAATATTTGTGATGTTCGAACTACTATGTTACGCGCTGCAAACGCGATACCAAAATAAACAATTTCACTTAATATTGTTTGTACTGTCTCTCCATGAAATAAAAACGTAATAGCTCGTGCTAAAAAGATTGTTTGCGCAATAATACTAAAAGCTTCTAAAATACTAATAATCGTTAACGCTACATATAAAATACGGCTACCGGGATAAGACGGAAGTCCTCTTTTTCTTTTCATTAGTACTCCAAATCGTTGTCTGACTTAACAGGTTGTCTAAATACATAATAACTCCATATTTGACTTCCGATAACGAAAGGCAAAATAGCAATCGCAAAGTAAGTCATAAGTTTTAATGCATAAGCTCCTGATGCTGCGTTGTAAATTGTCAAATCATTCATTGCTCCTAAAGAGCTAATCATAACACGTGGGAACATACCGATAAATACACTCGCACTTAGTAAAATGATTGTTAAACTCGTCATAAAGAAAGCCCAACCATCTCTTCTTCTTTTATTTAATAAAGTGGACACTAATAGTGCTACAAAAGCTCCGATTGGTACCATAATCCATTCTGTTCCATGAGCAGTGAAAATGTCGGTTTTCCATAACCCCACACCAGCAAAAACAAGAAGTGTAATTAATGAAAATGGTGCAATTTTTATTGCAGCAATTCGTGCACGTTCTCTCAATTTACCAGTTGTACGTATCGTAAGAAATTGTAATCCGTGAACAATACATAGTAGGAGAAACATTACTCCCCCAAGTAACGCAAATGGATGAAGTAATTGCAGGAATCCACCTACAACATTTTTACTCTCATCAATAGGTACACCTACCATAAAGTTTGCAATCGCAACTCCCCAAAGGATAGGAGGTAACATACTTCCAATAAACATCCCCCAATCCCACGCACTCTTCCATTTATGATTATCTATTTTCGCACGAAATTTAAAGGAAACACCTCTTAAAATTAAAGCAAGAAGCATAAATACAAACGGAATATAAAAACCACTAAATAAAGTTGCATACCAGTGCGGAAATGCCGCAAACATGGCTCCACCAGCACAAACAAGCCATACTTCATTCGCGTGCCAGAACGGTCCTATTGTATTTAAGTAAACTCGTTTTTCAAAATCATTCTTTCCTAAAAACCTCGAAACCATTCCTACCCCAAAGTCGAAACCTTCCAGTACGAAGAATCCAACAAATAAGATTGCAATAACTAAAAACCATAACTCATTAAGAGATAACATACTCTTCCTCCTTATCAAATGGATCATGGCTTTGATAATCCTTTTTCGTTTTCTTATTCGTGTGGCCCTTAATGGTACGAACAAATAAGTACACACAAATTCCACCCATAATTAAATACATTGATGTGAATGAAATAAGTGAGAATAATACTTCACCGAATGTTACATTTGGTGATACAGCATCTTCTGTTTTCATTACACCAAATACAACCCAAGGTTGACGACCCATTTCAGTCATAATCCACCCTACTGTATTACCGATGAATGGAAGAGAAATTGCATACACCATTAATTTTAAATACCACGTTTTTTCAGCTAAACGATCTTTTCTTGATAAGAACCATCCGTAAGCTCCTAGAAGAAGCATGAATGTTCCACTCATTACCATCGCTCTAAAACTCCAAAACATTGTATGCACTGGAGGAATATAATCCCCAGGTCCATATTTTTCTTCATATTGTTTTTGAATTTGATTCATCCCTTCAACTTGACCGCTAAACTTATCATACGATAATAGACTTAGCATATAAGGGATTTGAATTTCAAACGAATTTTCTTTCTTCTCTGTATCAATTTTCGAAAATACTGTAAATGGCGCTGGATCCTCACTTGTATTCCATAGTGCTTCAGCTGCCGCCATCTTCATTGGATGTGTCTTAATTAATTGTTGCGCTTGTGCATGACCGAAGAATAATACAAGCGCCGTTGTAATTGTTCCAACAATGATAGAAATTCGGAAAGATTTTTTAAATACTACAGTTTCTTGTCCTTTTGTAATTTTCCATGCACTTACACCCGCAATAAAGAATGCACCTGTTGCAATTGCTGCTGTAATTGTATGCGGGAATTGCACCCATAGTTGTGGGTTTTGAATAATGGCTAAGAAATCATTCATTTGTGCACGACCATCAGCTGCCATTTCATACCCGACAGGTGACTGCATAAATGCACTTGCAGTTAAAATCCAGAATGCTGATAACATCGTTCCAATTGAAAGGAGCCAAATACACATTAAGTGAATTCGCTTCGGTAATTTATCCTCACCGAATACCCATAAACCTAGGAATGTAGACTCAATGAAAAATGCCAGTAATCCTTCAATTGCAAGTGAGGGACCAAATACATCACCTACAAAACGTGAATACGTTGACCAGTTCATACCAAACTGAAATTCTTGTAAAATACCTGTTACTACACCTACTGCAAAGTTAATAAGGAATAATTGCGTCCAAAACTTTGCCATCTTCTTATATACTTCTTGCCCTTTTACCACATACAACGTTTGCATTATCGCAATAATAAAAGCTAAACCAATTGACAGCGGAACAAAAAAGTAATGGAAAATCGTTGTTGATGCGAACTGTATTCGTGCCAATTCGAGCGTTTCCATACTAAAATCACTTCCTTCATAGTTTTTATAATCAAAGTTAATTGAGCAATCTTATCAAACTCAATTATTAAGAAATACGAAAAGACAAAAACATTTTGTATGTATTGTCGAAAAATACGAAGTTTCAGTTTTTCAAACTATTTCAATGCTAATTTTTACCTTTTCACTATTTCTGTAGTGTTTTATTCGTTAATCGAATTGTATAATATACCTGCATAGTAAATTCAGGTTATTTTTGACGTATTATTGACATCATTTTGTCTGAAATATGTCTTTTGTCATTTTTTTGAATCATATTTTCCTCATTAGCAAAATATGTTTTTTCAATATACGGCTTACTTTTATATCTATAAAACAATCGTTTTTTCTTCATACACTTGACTTTCACCCGAAAAAATGTCCTCACAACCACCCTCGATAAATGCTTATTTTTTGTCAAGAGAAAAATATATTTCCAAAATTCAAACTCGAAATAATGTTATTCAAAAATAGAAAATAGCTTCCCTCTTCCTCGACTAAAAGTTCATTCTTTTGTCATTTTTCCATAACAAATAAAAAAGCTGATAGTCAATTAGACTCTCAGCTTTTTTATTTGTTTTGCTGTATGTTTTCTAACGGCTGGTAATATTTCAGTAGCAATTAATTCAATATTTTTCTCAATTTTATCAAATGGTACACCGCCAAAATCAATTTGTGCCATAAAGCGTTGTTGGCCAAACAATTCATATTGGTAAAGCATTTTCTCAATGATTTGTTGTGGGCTACCAACCATTAAAGCATCACGGTAATCTATTGCATTTGTAAATTGCTGTTTCGGATACCCACCACCGCGCAGTGTAAGCATACCAGCATTAATGTGAGGATAATATTCACTAAGTGCATCTTGTGAATTTTTTGCCGTATAAAATAAACTCGTTGTCGCAACTGGTAAACTAGCTGGATCAAATCCACTTTGCTGAGCAGCCTCGCGGTAAGCATCTACTGACACTTTAAAGTTAATTGCTGGACCACCAAGTGTTGTTATCATCATTGGCACACCTGCACGTCCTGCTTTAATTGCACTAGCTGGTGGACCTCCAACTGCACGCCAAATTGGTAAGTTATTATTTTTCGCTCTTGGAATAACCGATGCATGTGCGAGCGGTGCTCTGAACTGTCCATTCCATGTTACATGTTCCTCGTTATTAATTTTTAATAAAAGATCCATCTTCTCTTCAAATAATTCTTCATAATCATTCACGTCATAACCAAGTAAACTATATCCTCCAATACGAGATCCACGACCAGCTACGATTTCAGCACGACCATTAGAAATCAAGTCAATGGTAGCGAAATCCTCATATACTCGAACTGGGTCAGATGTACTTAATATCGTTGCGGAACTTGCAATTTTTATATTTTTCGTAGCTTGCGCGACCGCACCTAAAATAACTGTATGAGCTTGCGTTGTAAAATGCGTTTGATGACTTTCACCTACAGCAAACACATCAAGCCCTGCCTCATCTGCTAACTTAGCTGTTTCAATTAGTTCGTGAATTCTTTTTTCTGGCGTAACTTTCTCCCCATTATGTGGATTTAATACATGATCGCCAATTGAATATAACCCAAACTCAATTCCTTTTCTTGTATCTATACGGTATTTTTCCATAGTTACTCTCCCCTTTAATAAAGTAGTATTAGTTTTTCTTCTAAAAACGTTGGTAAGTCAAGTATATCTCCGTATTACCTATCTCATCACTTGATTAGTCAATTGATGATGTAAAAAAAATTACTCTTGCGGTAATTCTTTTTTTTCGCTATGCTTATGAACTTTCGTCATCAGCTCGTATAATATTTTCTGCTCTTCTTCATTTAATACATCATCAAAAAACGAAGATTGAAATGCAAGTTGCTCTGGCAATGCTCTCTCTAAAGCTGCTTCTCCTTGCTCTGTAAGACTAATTGTTTTCGTTTTCCAATCTTGTTTTCGTACAATATATCCTTCTTTTTCAAGACGAGTTAACATTCGAGAAATGCCACCTTGTGTAACAGTTACCTTTTCAGCTAACTCCATTTGTGTTAGTGGTTGATACGTACGTATTTGCAAAAGCACATCAAATTGAGCTGTCGTTAAATCAAAACGTTTTAAAAACTCATTTGACATTTGATTACTTTGGTTCGTAAATCGTATTAAACGTAACCATATTAATGATCCTATCGTATTATCACGCATGTTTCATCACTTCCTAGCGTTCATCTTACTATCACTTTACCACTCAAGTGATGGTAATGCAAGTGAAAAAGTATTCGACATTATATTACGTATCCACTAAACCAATCTATATAACTCCTGAATCACCAATAAACAAACAAGAGTGCTTAGATAAACCCTTTAGGTTTCCTAACACTCTGATATCTTTGTAGATTTTAGGGTATGAAAATAATAAATAATTATTGAATAAATGTAAAAAACTAAAAAATGAATATTCATAATCACTCTTATAGCGTAATATAACACTGGTTATACCCTTATCCTATCTACTACAATATCCTTATGTACGGCTAATTACATTTGTGAAGGTATGTAAAATGAATTCAAGTTAATCATTTATTAATTACAAATATTCTTATTAATGAATTTCTGATTTATCTATTTTCAGAAAATTGATGGATTATTTAACGATGTGAATCCTAGAAACGAGCCAAAATCTATTCAAAAAATGGAGTATAGTTGTAATTACAGCTGTGTTATTGATTTCCCAATTGAGTTAGTTATCTCAACTGCACATAAGAGCTGAAGCACCTTCAAATTCTACTGTATTTCATAAATTAATGCCTAAATATTTAATAACCAATTTTAATTTTGATATGGATGCATCAGCTGTTACGATAACGCAGTAATTGAAAATCTCTTTGGAATCATGAAGTCTGAATTTCTATACCGAAAAGAATTTAAAAATATAGACCACTTTAAACACGAACTAACAAAGTACATAGCGTACTATAATCATAAAAGAATTAAGGCAAAACTAAAAGGCATGAGTCCGATACAATATCGGATTCATGCCCAAGAAGCTACCTAATGAAATAATGAAATTTATCTATATTTTTAATGCATTAATCAAATCTTTTATCAATTTTTCCTCATCATTTTTTAATTCTTCTAGCCTATCTACAATTTTCAAAATAATATCATTATCTTTTACTAAGCTATATTTAACAAACATATTGCGTATAATTAATGCTCGATCTTCAATTTTCTTTGCATCTTGATATATTTTCGTTTCTATTATTTGATTTTCTAACATAAAGTTAATCCGGGAGGCCATAACCTTTTTATGCTCCCACAAAATATGTGTATTTCTTATATCTATATATACCTCTCCCTGGATTAATGCTTCGAAGTAATTATAAAGTTGCTTATAAGATTCCATACCATAAAATCTTTCCCAGGGTTCCAATAACATACTAAACTTCTCAGAAGTATTTCTCGAATGAAGATAATCTTCCAAAGATTCAATCACTAATTTTTTATTAAATTCATATTCTCCTTCTGGATTAAACTTATATAAGTAAACTTGATTACATTCATTCTCTATATTCTCTAGGTATAAATAGGATTTTCTAAATTCAGAAAAACTTACTTTTGAACTCTTAAAAGAAACATTCTTATTAAACCCTAATACATCAAACGTCTCTGAATTTATGTCATAACCATATACTAATATATCATGAGAAAAATGTCTCTTTTTATAGGTACGTCTATCCGGAATATAATATTCATCTACATTCAAATACACATAATAATTTTCATTCAGGGACTTTATTACAAAATCTATTATGTCCTGATTTGTAAATTTAATTAAATCTCTTTGTAGCTTCTGTACTTTTAACCATGGACAAATAGTATGATCATACATATAAAAACAAAATGGTACCGGTGATTTAAATTCCTTATCAAATGCTACTTGAATGTAATTACTATAGAACCATGGATACGCTTCTTCGTGATTTAAGATAATGGCTAATGGATAGGCGTAAAATTGATATCCATAAACTGGTGGTTTTTCTATTGGCAACTTTTTTTTACCCATTATTTTCTCCTATTCAATTAGTTTTTTTAAAGGGAAAAATTCAGAAATTAGAAACAGTGGTTCTTTTTCACTGTTAATAGTATAGGTTTTCCCTAAAATTTTGTCTTCACACCCTATTTGAAGATGTTTAGCCATCCCCTCTTCTTGATATATATTTACATTTTCAATTTTCCTACTGGTATCTAGCTTATACTTATCTAAAATTTTTCCGATTGGCTCAACCCCTTTTATCAAATCTTCCATAACTTCTTTTTGAAACTTTTCTATAAATACAATAGAAATGGCATATAAGAATATTTCGCCTGTTTCTTCACTTTCTAAAGTTGCTTCTCTAACTAGGAAATAATCAGGTAATTTTGTATTAAATACTTTTAGTATAGGCAGATCTGTATTCTGCCGTATTAAATTCACTTTTATAATAGTATTATGGTATATTTCTAGTAATTCAGTCATCGAAGATTTAGTATATGTCACTAGTCGCCCATAACTACTTAGTTCGTATTCTTTTATATGCACACGGCATTCTCTCCTAATTTTTATTTTTTTGAATTAAATACTTTCCGATTACTAAATAATCCAAATCTATATTTAAAAAGCATTTAATAGCATCATTTGGTGATTCAACTATCGGTTCTCCATTATCATTAAATGAAGTATTCAAAAGAATTGGAATACCTGTTAAATTTTTAAACTCAGAAATTAATTTATGAAAATTCAGATTCATATCCTTTGATACTGTTTGCATTCTTCCAGTCCCATCAATATGAGTAATTGAAGGTACATCCTTTTGTTTAGAATTATGGATTTTCGGAACAAACAACATATAGTAAGAACTTTCTTTCATAGAAAAATATTTATCTTGTTCTTCTTCTAAAACAGCAGGTGCAAATGGTCGAAACGGTTCTCTATGCTTAATTCTTGTATTTATAAGGTCCTTCATATCATTATATCTAGGATCTGCTAATATACTACGATTTCCTAATGCTCTTGGACCTACTTCTGATTTCCCCTGAAACCACCCTATAATATTTTTATCACTAATTAATTTAGCAACCGTTTTATGCAAATTTTTTGGTTCTGATACTATTATTGATTCTTTATATTGTTCTAGAGACTGTTTTATTTCTATTTCAGTGTATTCCTTTCCTAAGTACGGAGAAAAATCTGTTTTAGAGGGATTCCTATGCTTTCCTCCTAAAGCATAATACCCATAAAGGGCCGCTCCAATTCCAGTACCGGTATCACCTGTTGCAGGCATTACAAATACATTTTCAAAAGGAGTATTCTCTAAAACTTTATAGTTTACAACACTATTTAAAGCTACACCTCCAGAAATACATAAGTTTTTTATTTGAGTTTTTTCATATAAATAATTGCAAAGTTTAATTACAATATCCTCAGTATGATATTGAACTGCAAAAGCAAAATCAGCTTTTGCTTGCTCCAATCTCTTAAGCGTTTTCATATTTTCCAATACGTGATTTATGTACTGTTCCATTTCTCTCTGTTGCTCTAAGCTTTGATTGAAATTCCCATTTATATCACAATTATAGAATTTATAAAATTCCTTCACATATTTGTCCGTACCATAAGGAGCTAAGCCCATTGTTTTACCAGGTTCAATATAACCCTGTGAGTTAAATCCTATGCTATTAGTAACTATTCCATAAAAAAATCCTAATGAATTTGTATAAACCTGTTCATAATCCTCACCTACTACTTCGCCTTTAATATCCTTTAAAGTAGAAATCTGAGATCCTTCTCCTAAATAATATGTTATTGTTTCTCCAAATATTTGATTCTTACTATTTATTTGGCTCCCTCCACCATCTAAAACTAAAATAGCTGATTTTTCAAATTTCGATGGATAAAATACACTAGCTGCATGACTAAGATGATGACTAATTAACTTAACTTTTTTTCTATATTTAAGGTAATAACCAGGTGTTAGATAATCATTTGCCACTATTAAATCTACATCATCAATAGAAATTCCTTCCGAATCTAAACAATATTTTGCAGCCTTACACCTCGAAACACGTTCACCTAGCTTATATGCATATTTAACCCGTACTAACCTTTCCTCTTCTACAGCAACCTTAATTTCACTATTATCAACTAAACATGCTGAAAAATCATGTAAAGATCCACCCAATCCTAAAACCTTCATTTTATTTTCCTCCTACTCTCCAGTTCTTCATTACCTAATCATTTTAAAATAGGTTTGTGAACTATTTTTAATGTGTAGCTTTAAAGCATTATTTGAGTTATAAAATTCCTCTAATGATATTTGATTATTTATAAATTTTACAAATAATTTGGGATCTAAGTGCTCAGAATATTTTTCACAGAAATAGTTCATATTTTTAGCCAAATTTTCAATTCTATTTTTACCAACTGGATGTTCCATGTGATAAACTTTAGCGTTTTTCTGATATATGAATCTAGCATTCTGATTATATAAGCGATATCCTAATTCAATATCTTCTCCCCCCCAACCAAGGAACTTTTCATCAAAATAATTTACCTTTTCTAACAACTTTTTACTAACCGAGGCATTTCGTGTTACAAAGCAGGTCCATGCAATATGCCCTCCATTTGGATGCCACCCAAACAATTTAAACGTTTGTTTGGCATAAAAATCTTCTCTAGCTGTTCCATTTAGTTGATTTATATCATTTAATAATGCATTATGTATGATTGTTTCTGTCCTATGAGAAGTTATATTCCCAAAAAATACATTATAACGGTCACCTACAACAACGACTTCATCTTTACTTTCTAAATGCGGTTTTATATGCTCGTATATAAATTGCGATCCAAATAAGATATCATCATCTAAAAAAATGATGATATCTCCTTTTGCCATTTTAATTCCTATATTCCTAGCTTTTGCAATAGATGCAGCTTCTCTTTCTGTATACTGCATATGTAGTTGCCCCTTATACAACTCTATTACTGACGTGTAATCCACAGTAGAACCGTTATTAACAATAACTACTTCAAAAAGAATCCCCCTGGTATTCTGTAGAGAAAGCGATTTCAAAGTATGCTGTATACGTTCGAGCTTGTTTCTTGTGATTAGTACAATGCTAGCAGCGATATTTGCCATGTTAATAAAACTCCTTTTATTTAGTTTCCAGAACTATTGTACGCTTTTAATCCCCTATTCCACACAAAACGTGTAATAATTAAAAGCACTATACTAATCCCAAAAGTAAGTATTCCCAATACAATATCTAATTTTCCAGTAACTATTTTTGCAGCAGGGCTAGCAACTAAAGCAATGGGGAACATATACTTGAAGATCATTCCTATTATGCCTTGATAAATATCATCTGGAAATCTAGCCATTATTATTGTACTTAAAAACATTCCTTCTCTATTTTGAATACTTGGCCACCAAAAAGCTGTAATGGTCCACATAAACCAAATACAGTAGTAAATAATCATTCCTGAAAATAAATAGAGAAAATATCCCAATAAATTAATTGAATTTAAAACATTGGACATTGAATTCATTCCAATAATTACAACTATCATCCCTGGAATTACATTCAATATTTGGGTATAATTCAAAGTTCTAAATGATGCGTAAAATTGAGAATCAATAGGCTTTATCAACAATAAATCCAGTCTTCCATCCATAATGTCATTTTGAAGCATACCCATATTATGTATCATTAAGAACATCATAATTGCATCAATAATCATATATGTCCCTACTAAAATTAACATTTCGGCCCATTGCCATCCCAATATATTTTCTACATTTAAATATATAGCTTTAAAGAATATTAATGGTACACTAATCCAAAGTAATCCTGATACAACCATAGCGAAAAAATTTGCTCGGTATTCTAAATCCTTTTGTAAACTTAATGTAGCTATTTTTTTAAAAACCTTTATTTTATTCATTTTATCCACCTACTTCCACATAATTTTTAACCCCTTTTCTCCAAATTACTCTCCCTAATATGAAAAATAATATTATCCAAATCAGTTGGACTATAAGTCCATGTACTATATAATCTTGACTAGCGGATCCAGTAATTATTTTTAATGGAAAAAATGCTAGATATGGAAAAGGTGTAAAATCTATTACCCTTACTATTGTATGTGGTAACAAATCTAGCGGAAAAAATCCTCCTGACAGTATAGTTATAATTAAATGCTTTACAAATAAAATATTTACCAGGTTATGTGCCCAGAATGCATAGCAGCCAATTATCCATGACAATAGAAACCATAGAGCCGCTGATCCTATAATTGCAATAATAAATATTATTATGGACTTTAAATCTAAAGATATACTAATATATTTTTTTAAAATTAGCATGATTATGGACAAAGGTATACAACCCAAGAAAAACTTTACAAACCTATCACCTATCATTTCAGAAACATAGTAAGCTTGAACATCAATTGGTTTCAATAACAGACTGCTTAATATTCCTTTATTTATTTTCTCATTCAAATCCCAATCTACCTGATACCAAATTAAATAGTTTATTATTCGAGCACCAATAAAATAAGTTATTAATTGATTAAGTGAATAATTAGCTACTGTATCTCCGTTTGCATAAATAGCTTTCCACATCAAAAACATTGCAACTGTGGGTAAAAAAGCTTCTAAAATCATATAGAATACCCCAAAACGATATTCTATTCCTCTAAGCCAACTTGTTTGTGCAATTTTAAAATAAGCATTTATTGGTATAGCTTTTTTCATGTGATTAACCCCTAATTAGCTGTTTGTTGGATTTTGAGTAAATTTTCTCTATTACGCCTTCTATTGAGATATTCTCTACTGTTAAGTCCTCTATAGGAAAAGAATTTAATAAAATTGTAGCTACATTTTTCATTTCATTTTTATTCACACATAATACCATTTTGTTTTGCTCTTGCAATGTAACTTTTGCTCCTAATCGTTCAATTTGTGATGAGGATATTTTTTCTTTAAAACTAACAGATATATACTTATTAACATCAAAATCTTTCATTATATCTGCTGTTAAACCGTTATATACTAAATTCCCTTTATTTAATATCATTAACTTCTCACAAAGATCTTGTATATCATCTAAATAATGACTTGTTAGCAGAATTGTAGCATTATAACGTTGATTATATTCTTTGAGAAAACCCCTAATTTTTTTTTGAGCAAACAAATCTAACCCTATAGTTGGTTCATCTAAAAACAGAACTTTAGGAGCATGAAGAAGAGCTGCAATCATTTCCATTTTCATTCTTTCACCAAGAGATAATTTTCTTGTTTGAACTTTGAGCAAATGCTCAACTTCTAATAAACCAGATAATTCTTCAAGCCGATTTTTATAATCCTTACTTGATATAGAATATAATTCCTTATTAAGTTCAAAAGTTTCCAATGGAGGTAAATCCCAAATTAGTTGTCCTCGATTTCCCATCATAATCGATATTTGTCTTCGATGTTCCAAACTTCTCTTCCACGGTACACATCCCATTATTTCAACTTCACCATGGGAGGGCGTTAAAATTCCCGTTAAGATTTTTAGAGTTGTAGTTTTACCTGCTCCATTAGGACCAATAAAACCAGCAAAATCTCCTTGTTTTAATTTAAAACTTAAATCATTAACCGCTATTTTCTGCTCGTACTTTCTATTTACCATAGATTTAATAGAACCAAGAAACCCAGGCTCCTTTCGATGAAAGCGATATTCTTTCTGAAGATTATTTACTTTTATTGAATACACACCTTTTCCTCCCCCCATAGTTCTTCTTATTATTTATTTAACTTTTCTATAATATAAGTAGTTAAAGATTCAACTGTGCTAACAAGATCGACACTAAGTTCTTCATCTGGAATTTCTATTTCAAATGTTTGTTCTATTTTCAATAAAATTTCTAAAACCATTATTGAATCTATATTATAATAATCAATTAAATTGCTATCGTTAGGGATTTCATTTGGTGAAATATTAGTTTCGGTTCCTTCTGTTACACCCTCAGCAATGATGTTTTTTAATACCTTTTGAATGTTTTCCATCTCAACATGTGTGTTCATTTTTATTAACCCCTTTTTTGTCTTTTATTTTTTATAATTAGATTATAAATTCTCTTTCAACGCTTGCCTTTTCACCTTACCTGTTGAAGTCTGCTCAAGTTTTTCTTGAAAAAATATCTTTCTAGGTACCTTATATGCTGATAAATACCTTCTGCAATGGGATAATATTTCTTCTTGCTTAGAAGGATGATTTAAAACTATATGGGCGACTGGTATTTCTCCTCTAATTGAATCTTCTTGTCCCACTACTACTGCTTCTTTAACAGCAGGATGAGTTTGAATAACCTCTTCAACTTCTAAAGGATTTACCTTCTTTCCGGATACATTAATAGTGAGTTTTTGCTTCCCATATATATAAAGATGACACTTTTCATCTAATATCCCTAAATCTCCAGTCTTAAAATACTCTTTTTTATCGATAATGGAATCCAAATTACCTTCACCATCTAGATAACCCATTGTCATACTTTTATTTTTGATCAGTATTTCGAAAATTTGTAACCCTTTTGATTCCACAGGATCTGAATAATTTAGTAATACACTTGTATCCGATATTACTTTTCCAACAGATGGTTGATTATATAGTTTATTTTCATACTTTTCATGTAAGATTGAAATGGCACCTGTTTCTGTCATACCGTATACATTGTTTAAATTTAATCCAATTAATTCCTCACACTTTGTTAACACTTCTTGGTTTAATATCCCTCCTGCGGTAAGAGCGTATCTCAAGTTTGTTAACTTACTTTTACAATGGCTTGCTAACATCTCATAATGAACTGGAAGTGCAATTAAAATTTCAATTTCCCTTTCTAAAATTACCTTCTCAATCTTTGTTGCGAGAGTTAACGCGGGTAAATAAGTTATTGTTACACCCGAAATTAATGGTGCAATAAACCCAAAAGCAAAACCATACGCATGGAATATTGGTGCAATAGACAGTATTCTTTCTTCTTCTTTTAAATCTAATGTTTTTTTAAGTTGTAAACCTTCATTTAATAATCGTTTCTCTGATTTCAAAACAGCTTTTGGAATATTGGTGGATCCCGATGATAAAAAGATAACTAAGTTCCCTTCATCAACACTTTTGTTCTTCTTAAAGAACAAATTTTGTGTTCTTAAATTAAATAGTCTTATTGGCTTCTCAAACTCCATTTTTTCTTCAATTACCATATCATCTTCTATATCTATTAGTTTTTTTGTATCTGTTATTAAAATACTTGGCTTATACATGTTGATAACAGTTTGAAATTCTTCACTTTTTGTATAAGGATCCAATAGTATAATTGGAATTTTCAAAGAACATAATGAAACGAAAAGTATTGAGAATCTATATGAATCTTTTAAACATAATCCTACTAATTTACTTTGAGATAACCCAATCTTAATAATCGTACTACGGCATTTTTCAATTTCTTCTATATACTCTTTGTAACTAACCTCTTTTTCGTCTCTTATAAAAGCGATGTGTTCTGGATTGTTCTTCTTGATCTGATTGTATATCACTAAAAACCCCTCATATCTTTGAAGTTATTCTATTTTTCAAATCCATTGGCGTACTAGCGGTAACTACCTCGTATGATTTATTCATTGAAAAATTTTCAGTAAACCAATCTACTTTGATTGTATAAACATCTACTTTCTTACCTATATCCAAATCACTCTCTGTATCCCCAATAAATATACTTTCTTCTTTTTTTGCCTCCAACATCTCTATTGCTAAAGCTAATCCATCTGGATTGGGTTTACTTGGTATATTATCACTAGAAGTAATAATTACATCGAAATATTTAATTAAATCGGTATATTTAAGTAGTGCGTAAGTCGTTTCTCTTGATCTGCCCGTAAAAATCCCTAGTTTCATTTTCCTATCTTTTAGGTACTCCAACATATTGTGTATATCAATTGGAGGTATTAAAAATAATTCACACAAATTATCTAGGAAATACTTATTATAAAATTTTAATGCTCTTTCTTTATTTTCTTCTCCTACTAAACAACCAAGTGTAGCCTCTTCTGTAGGCATAGCATATCTTTTGATTAGAAGTGTACTACAAGTTTTATTCATAACCCTTGAATAAGCATATTTACAACTTTCCAAATGAATTTTCCAACTATTAACCAACGTTCCATCTAAATCAAATATGACTGTGGATACTTTATTAATCATTAATGTTCAGTACTCCCCCAGTTTAAATTTCGATCAATATGTTCAATATTCATATCGATATATGGTCCAGTCTGACAGCTTACTTTGCAGGCTATTTCTACTAATGAAGTTGCAATTGCCGCTCCCGAAGCCATTCCTAATCTCATCTGTAAATCAAGTAATGGTGACAACCCCATCTTTTCCAGTAAGAATTTATGCCCAGGTTCAGAAGAGACATGGGACGCAATAAGATAATTAGATATATCTGGACATAATAATTGCGCAATACTAGCCGCAGCTGTAGTTATAAATCCATCAATAATTATAGGTATTTTCCGTGCTGCTGCTCCCAGAATTAGCCCTACTACCCCAGCTATTTCCAGTCCACCAATAGAACTAATTATACGAAGAGGATCATCAGTGACCTTGAGATTATGATAATCTATACTCTTTTTTACAATTTCAGTTTTATATTTAACCTTTTCGCACGATATACCCGTTCCTTTTCCTACAACATCATTTGGTGAGATATTACAAACAACTGAAGTTATAGCGCTAGCGGCTGTGGTATTTCCAATACCAATTTCCCCAACTGCTATAATATTTGAATTTTGATTTTTTTCAGTCTCTAGTACTTTAGCACCTTTTAATATAGCCTCTATTGTTTCAGATATACTCATTGCCACTGTATTCGTCATATCATTCGTTCCTTCCTTAACCTTCCAGTTAAGAAAATTATCTGAATCAATACATTCTTTCAAACCCAAATCAACTAAAGTAATATCTGCCCCAACCTGCTTAGCAATTACATTAATAGGTGCTAAACCATCGGCTATCGTTTTGAATACCTTACTCGTAACATTTGATTTAAATAATGATACATGCTTTGATGCTATACCATGGTCACCTGCAAAAATAACAATACTTTTTTTGAAATCATCTATCTGAGTTATTCCTCGTACACCTGCAATCTGATAGGCTATCTTATCTAACGCCCCTAAACTTTTTAATGGCTTTGCTATTCGCATTTGGCTAATGTGAAATTTTCTTTCGGCATATTTATCGATAGGTGTTATCTTATCAATAAGTTCTTTTAATGATTGAATATTCTCTTTCATTCAGAACACCCCGCAATTTTATCTGTGTTCTTATGGAGTTTCTCCTCTATTAATTCTGATACACCATTAATAAAATGTTGATTAATGAAATACCTTGATACTCTTTCTCTAGCCGCGTTTGCTAAACTATCACCTAATTCTTGATTATTTAACAATCTTTCAATCTTATAGGCAATTTCATTTTCATCTAACTCACGTATACCATACTTATCTTCGTTTACAGTTAATTTCAAAGCTTCTTTGTTATCACGTAATAACTCATTTAACGAATCAACCGAAGAGGCTATTATAGGCTTACCTACAGCCATAAATTCAGCAGCAACATAACAAAACGACTCCCATAATGAAGGTACTACACATATATCTGCTACATGAAAGTATTCAATTGCCTCCTCTCGTGTTATATCACCTAAGAAAATTACTGAATCGCTTACATTTAACTTTTTAGTTAGTTCCTTGAGATATTCTAGCTCTGGTCCAACACCAATAATTCCGAGCTTAACTTTTGGGTAATTTCTCCAAACTTTTGCAAATCCTTTAATTAAATAATCAAATCCTTTCACTGGTACTAATCTACCGCAACCTAAAATTATAATTTCTTCCTCTTTTGCTAGAACGCTTCTTCTTCGTCTATAATTTACATTTTCTTTTCTTGCAAGTTCATCTGGATAAATTCCTAAATGAATTACGCTTGTTTTATCTCTCGATAAATCCTCATACTGCTTATGTATACTTTCGGATAACGCATTACTAATAAACACAGTATGGGTAGAGTGCATTAATGCTTTTCTCTCCAATTCAAGAATTAACTCTTTTCTAGCTTCAACATTATTTGAAACTCGATGAACCCCATTTCTATCGTAAGGAACCATCTTTGAAAAATCTTGTAAAAGGATATTAATGAGTGGGCATCCAAACTGTTTTGCTAAAATAGAAGCTTCAGGAAAACAAAACAAGTCCGGAAAAATAATTATTGATGGTGCACCAAACTTATTTACGAAATGATTTACACCCTTCATTAATCTTCTATGAGAAACAAGAGAATTGTCACTTATACCAGCTTCTTCTGTATATAAAGATTTATTGCTAATTCGATATATATTAACATCATTAATTACTTCTGTTACTAAAATTTCCTCTATATTATTTGTAATTACTCCTACTTTATATCCTGATTTTGCTAGACCTTCAGCCAATGATCTGGCTACTGTACTTGTTCCGCCAATTGTATTAGGCGGATACTCACGCGAAAAAATTAATACTTTCAAGGTTTCACTTCCCTTTCTTTATGTATTTTCATATATGCCTGAATTTGTTCTAACGTGAAATGATAAGCATCCTTACCTTCTTCAAAATTTTTATACCAGTTTACTGTTTCACTAACTGTACGATTAAAATCCCATTTTGAATTCCACTTTAATTGATAAACAGCTTTTTCAGAATTAACACTTAGACTATTAGATTCATAAAAATTTTCATTATAATTTTCGGAGTTATAGGACCCGTTCCCCCAATTATCAATAAACGTTTCTACTAATCTTTGTACTGGTAAAATGGAAGTATTAGTTGGCCCAAAGTTCCAACTTCCACTATACTTTTTAGGGTTGTGAAACAAATTTATACTTAGTAGCAAATAACCATACAATACGTCAAGTACATGCTGCCAAGGTCTAAAAGCATAGGGCTTTCTTAATTCAATTACTTTTTTCGCTGAAAGAGCTCTAACACAGTCAGGTATAATTCGCCCCTCCGCCCAATCTCCTCCACCAATTACATTTCCTGTTCTCGCACTCGCTAAACCAATTTTACTGTCCTCAGAAAAATAAGCATCTATATATGCAGTAAATATTAGCTCTGCAGCTGCTTTAGAAACGCTATAAGGATCTCCTCCTCCTAATTCATCATTTTCCCTATACCCCCATAACCATTCTTTATTTTTATAGCACTTATCAGACGTAACATATACTACCGACTTAACCGACTTATTGTGACGAACAACTTCTAACAAATTCACTGAACCAATTACATTAACATCAAAAGTGCGTTTGGGTTCTGTATACGAAACTCCTACAAGTGGTTGAGCAGCCAGATGAAAAACAAATTCTGGATTTTGTTTTCTGAAAACTTCTTTTAGATGTTCTAAATCTAGTATGTCTCCATCAATATGTAAAATCCTTTCCTCTAAACCTAATATATTGTAAAGACAATCTTTTTTATCAGGAGGTAGTGAATATCCGACAACATCTGCACCTAACATATCTAACCACATACAAAGCCATGCACCTTTAAATCCTGTATCCCCAGTAACAAGTACCTTTTTCCCTTTAAATATAGACAAGTCTTTAGTTAATTCCATAATTTCCAAGGTGCCTCCATATTTTCATACATTTGATTTAAAGTTAATTGATCTTTATATGTATCCATACTTCCCCAAAAATCACTATGGTTATATACCATCATTTGTTTATTTCCCATTAATTTTTGTAGCGGTTCTTTTTCAAATACTAATTCTTTATCATTGTCTAGATATTCAAAAATCCCTCTGTTACAAATGAAATATCCACCAGAAATTTTTGCATCAGCAACTTGAGGTTTTTCTTGAAACTCTGTTACATGCCCCTCACTGTCACATTGCAACTCCCCATACTGCCCTGTTCTTGAAATACCTGTAACAGTTAGTATTTTTCCATGTGAATGATGAAAGTCCAATTGACGATTAATATTAAGATTACAAACTCCATCTCCATAAGTAAGCATAAAGGTTGAATCATCTCCAATATACTTTTGAATTTGTTTAATACGACTCCCTGTCATTGAATCTAAACCTGTTTCTACCATCGTAATTTTCCAATCTTCCTCACTCAATCTATTATGGTATTGAATATCATTGGGCTGATTAAGAGAAATTGAAAAATCACTATTGATTAACTTATAATTCATGAAATACTCTTTTATTTTCCACCCTTGATAACCTAAACATAAAATAAATTCATTATGTCCCCATGAAGAATAGTATTTCATAATGTGCCATAATATTGGCTTGTCCCCTATCGTAATCATCGGTTTAGGAATATTATCTTTATGCGATTGCATTCTCGTTCCAAAACCACCACAAAGAATAACTACTTTCACCTATCTCATCCTTTCGTATGTATTTTACTAAGCAAATATTTTATTGATTCTTAAAATTCGAACCAGAAAAGAAAACGTTTGCACAGTTATGGATTATAAACCTATTACTATAAATTGTAAATACATTTTTTTACTATTTTTATCTAATTATGAATTATCCAACAAAACAAAACGCAACCTGATAAATAAATTAAATATTCTAATAATAATTCAATATCTACTTCTACATTAACTTCTTTACTATTATTTTTTTGTGAAAAATATACAAAAAGCTTATAAATCAAGATATTTTCATAATATTTACTGCCTGTTACTTCATCAAACATACTTTTCAAAAAAATCAAACTCGAAAAATAAACAATTGAAGTTACTACTCTTGTTTATTTTTACCAAAAATAATGTTAGACTAATTACCGAAGGTGGAATGAAAACACTTTCATCCAAGAGGCGGAGATGATAGAATATGTTTTTTCTAAATAAACCTTCCTCCCCTCCAAAATGCAATCGGTTGCATTTTTTTGTACTGTTATATTAGTTTTTATTGAACAGTAAAGTGAATTTTTTATCTAATAATTATCTTCAGCAATAGGAAATTATAAAAAACTCTAGGATTCAGGGGGAAATATTTTATGCATGATCTAAGTGATAAAGTGAAACAATTTCATAGTGATGGCTTTGTTTTTATGAGTAATGTTCTAAATGAAGACCAAATCAATTTATTGAATACCGGGGTTGAAGAAGCTTTTCGAGGTCCAAGGAATGGGTACGCTCCTATTTTTCGTGGTATGATGTTCGAACGTGGTGAAGTCTTTGAAAATTTAATCGATTTGCCTCCAGTTATTAATTTAGTCGAAGCAATTTTAGGGGATAATTGTCATTTGCGTAGTATGAATGCAATTAAGACCCCTAGAAGAACAGGAATAGATCAATGGCATATCGATTTAATTGATGATGAAATGTTTTTCCCACTTCCAAAAAATGTTGATTGGGATAATAATATTCAAATGCCAGTATTTATTGTCAACTGTCTATACTATCTCGCGGATG
Organism: Bacillus sp. NEAU-Y102; assembly: GCF_054788175.1. Lineage (NCBI taxonomy): Bacteria > Bacillati > Bacillota > Bacilli > Caryophanales > Bacillaceae > Bacillus > Bacillus sp. NEAU-Y102. The sequence goes on from NZ_JBTWFK010000005.1 coordinate 58,645, forward strand.
TTGAGGAAGATATGGGACCTACACAATTAGTTCCTGGTAGCCATAGAAGCGGTAAATTTCCAGACACTAAACAAGAACTCCCTGTTTATAATGGAAAAAAACCCGTGACTTTTAAAGCAAAAGCTGGTGATTGTCTAATTTTTAACAATCAGGTTTGGCACCGTGGCGGTTTAAACCTTAATCAAAAACCAAGAATCGTACAGCAAGTTGTTTATAGTAAATCTTATATTTCTCAGTCATTTTATCCCCTCTTAAATTATAGGGTTCCTGAGCATGTATTGGCTAGAGCAGACAATAGACGTAAACGATTAATAGGCTTCCATAAAGTGGGGTTGGTGTAAACCTTACAAAACGCCCGGAATTTTGATGTACAAATTTATAATTTTTTTAGCTTACTGGGCATGGGGATTATCACTTGTTCAGTAAGCTAAAATGTAATTTACTATTTAGAATTTACTAACAATAATAGAACTATAGTCTTCATTTTTATAAAACTAACCTTATAATATTCCATTTTCAACTCCGATTTTTGTCCATATGTTTACTCCACTTTTAGTTTTTAATTTACTATACATTATTTTATAAGATATTGAACCAATTAACACTGGTGAAAGACGTCTTATTCAAAAGAATAATTCTGTAAGTTATGATTAAAAAAATAGAAAAACCATCTCCACTGTAGATATCGCTTACTTTACGTCACATCTTCAGAGGTTTTAGCTGTAGTTACATTTATATAGGCTACATTCACTTATCTTTTTCAGCTCTTCTTTGTTTTAATTTATTTTCAGGATAATAAACCTTCACAAAAGGCATAGACTTTCATTCCTTTTCTTATTTTTAATATACAACAAAATTTCATCGTGAAATGTGCAAAATCTCATATACTGTAACACCTTTATTTGTTACCATTTCAGGCTTCTCTTCATAAAACTCAAACCTACTGTATCCCCATTTATCCGGATTATAAACGATTACATTCCCTAAACACTTTTCATTGTTTTGTACATTTTCATTTATCGTGTTTAATTGAGTCCCAATCAACGTTTTACTTTGAGAAATACTTCCTGCATATTCAACAACATATCTACTTTTCTTAAATCCATCACTTAGATTAACAACTAACGGAACACCTATATGTATTTGTTGCCACCCAAACGATTGTAAAATATTATCGTAATACCCTTCAAAGGTAAATTTATTCATCCCTTCATGACCATTCCAAATATATAAAGGTGCATAGCAGTTATAAAAATTCCCGTCTTTCTCCGTTTCCGTAATTAAATAAGCTTTAAAATTTAGTTCTTGGAAACCATCAGTTTTATAGCCATTATCCTTTACCCTTTTCTTAATAATTTCCATGTCATAATCCTTTGGAAGAATGACCTTATATTGCATTCCAATCATGTTTATCACTCGCTTTCAATCTTATATACATTATGATAAATCGATAAGCGGCTAACGTAAAATAGGTATAAATTATGTTTGGTATCATTTATAATGATAGTGCATAAGGGGCTGAGATACATGGAAATAAATGATCTTATTATATTCAAAACTGTGGCCAGTGAGGGTTCTATTAGTAAAGCTGCTAAAGAGTTAGGATATGTTCAACCGAACGTAACTGAGCGAATCAAAAAATTAGAACAAGAATTAGAAACGCCTTTACTACATAGAGATAACAAAGGTGTTTCCTTGTTACCTGCTGGTGACATTTTATTAGATTACACGAATAAAATATTAACTCTATTAGAAGAAGTAAAAGATGAAATTAAAACGAGTGGTTCTTCTTATATAATAGCGACGTCACAATCTATTTTGACAAATTATTTAAGTAAGCGTATTAAAGTAAATTTCAGAAATTATCAAATATATGTAGAAAGTAGTAGTCATTTGCAAAAATTACTGCAGCAACAAAAAGTTGATATGGTCATAACTTATGAGGATTATCCTGACGCATCGTTTAAAAAAGTGTTCACAACCTCAATTTCTGTAGGCTTATTAAAAGCGAAAGAAAAATGTACCATTGATTATTTAAAAGAAATTTTCTTCGTTAGCAATGACAAAAAGTGCCCTTTTAGGAATAAGACAATACAATTTCTAAAAGAAAACAATCTATCTCAGCGACAACTTCAACAGTTGGATTCTTATTCGCTTATGGAAGAGTTTATTGCTGATGGAAAAGGAATAGCTTTTTTACCGATTAAAAATGATACATTAGTAATAATTGAAGATGTTCCCCTTGAGAATTTAGCTGTTCATTTTTTTACGAATCAAACCTTTATAAAGCATATCCCTGATGAACTATTTGATTAATAAAATGACTTTGATTACAAACTTTTTTCAAAATAAAAATCCCTCTTTAACGAATATAAAAGAGGGATTTTTATTTTGTATACAATTGATTTTTCACACGTTTTGCTCCACTTCTGTACTTTTCTCCTTTTTATTCCTTTTAAAACTCTTCAATTTCTTAACCGTCCCAACAAATCCTTTCGGAAAAACGAGTAGCACGATAATATACAATAAACCTAGAATAATCGTCCATCTTTCAAAAATCGGATATTCCGTCGCTAGTTCTGATAAATAATATTTTAGGGATTCAATAATCCCAGATCCAGCAATAGCTCCAATTAATGTTCCGACTCCTCCAATCATTGTCATCAAGAGTGCATTTAGTGTCATTTCAATTGAAAATACAGTCGTATTGACAAAGCGTAATGTAATAACAAATAAACCACCACTAATCGAAGCTACTACTCCTGCCACAATACTAGCAATAATTTTATACTGAAGAACTTTATATCCTAGCGCTTCAACACGTTGCTCATTTTGTGAAATTGCCTTTAATACTTTTCCAATAGAAGATTTAGTGAAAAGACGTAACAGAATAAAAATGACAATTAAACATATAAGTGTTACATAATAAAAGGTAAAACGATCACGGAATATTTCTGGTACCCCAAATGTAAAACCATCTCCTCCGTGAGTAAGCCCACGCCATTTTTCAGCAAGTACGAAAAACAACTGTGAAATAGCAAGTGTTAACATTGCATAAAAATGACTTTTCAATCGTAAAGAAAGCAAACCAATTATATAACTAACGATTGCTGAAACGATAATTGCAGCTACTATTCCAATTAAAAAGTTCGTTATTGATACGCCTTGTCGATCAAATAAAAGCGCTACCCCATATGCTCCTATCCCAAAGAACATACAATGACCGAACGATACAATTCCTGTATACCCAAGCAATACATCAAAACTCATTGCAAAAATAGCAAAGATGAAGATTTGAGTGAACAAAATTAACAGGCTCCGTGAATCATTTACGAACGGAAATACACTTAAACAAATGAGCATACATACTCCGGAGTATACTTTAATTCGGTCCGATGTGTTGTTCACCATTTCACCCCTTTTCACCAACAAGTCCAGTTGGCTTCATTATTAAGAAAAATAGTAACATTAACATATTAATTGCAAGTGATAAATCTGGTATAAAATACGCTGTAAAAGCACCAGCTAATCCGACAATTAAAGAAGCCATAGCTGAACCTTGTACGCTTCCTAATCCACCGATAATTACTACTATAAATGCTAAAATTGCATACTGCATGCCCATCTCGGCGAAAATAACGCCCGAATACGGTGCTAATAAGAATCCTCCCAAAGCTGCCATCCCTGCCCCTAATAAAAAGACGAAAGAAAATATCGCTTTTACATTAATACCAAGCGCTTGAACCATTTCTTTATCCATTACACCTGCACGGATCATAAGACCTATCTTCGTCTTTTTGAGTAATAGTAGTAGTGCAATGTAAATAATTATCCCAATCAAAATAACAAATAGACGATATTTAATTAATATAATACCTCCGAATGTAAAACTTCCTTGTAACCATAACGGTAATTTTGCACTAATAGGGTTTGGCCCCCAAAATATTTTAATACACTCACTAAGAACGAGCATTCCTCCAAGCGTAACGAGCAGCTGTCGAACATGATTTCCATATACCGGTCTAATAAGAAACCTTTCTAAAATAAATCCTAGGAACATTCCCATGGCTACTGCTCCAACTAAAGCTAATATATAACTTCCTGTCATATTAAATAACCAAACACCTGTAAATGCTCCCCATGCAAATAAACCACCGTGTGCAAAGTTTAAAACGCTCATTAGACCGAAAATAAGTGAAAGACCTGATGCTAACAAAAAAATGAGCATCCCTGTTGAAATCCCATTTACAAATAAATTTATTAACACATCCATCCTTTTCACCTCGGATTCATGTTAAGAGATTCCTAAATATTTATGACACATTTCCTTATCCTTTTTTAATTCATTCATAAAACCGTTATGAACAATTCGTCCGTTATCCATAATGTAAAAATAATCGCCAATTTGACTAGCCATCATAAAATTTTGCTCAACAAGTAAAACTGTTGTTTTCTCTTTCATCTTCAAAATAGCTACCATTAATTTCTCCACCATTATCGGGGATAGCCCTTTGCTCGGTTCATCAATAAGTAATAATCCATCACTATTAATAAACGCTCTTGAAATAGCCAACATTTGCTTTTGCCCTCCGCTCAAGAGCCCACTTTTCTTATTCCAAAACTGCTTTAAATCCGGAAATAGTTCCAGCATCCACTCTATTTTCCCTTCTACTTCTTCACCTTTTCCCCTAGCAAGAGCGAATGTTTCTTCTACTGTCAAATCATGAAAAATACCTTGATTTTCTGGTACATACCCTATTCCTTTCCTTGAAATTAAATGTGTAGGTAATCCACTTACTTTTGCACTATCATAATAAATTTGACCATCTGTAATCCGGTGAAACCCCATAACTGAACGTAATGTCGTTGTTTTCCCTGCCCCGTTTCTACCAAACAGTACAGTAATCGTCCCTTTCTCAACAGTAAGAGATACTCCTTGCAAAATATGAAACTGATCTAAATACGTTTCTATATTATTCACTTGTAATAGTGCCACTATATAATCCCCCTAAATAAGCACTTTGTACACGCTCATCTTTCATAATTTCTTCTGGCAATCCTTCAGCCAATAACTCTCCATGAAATAAAACGATAAGATGATCTGACAAACCTAGTATCATATCCATTTTGTGTTCGATAAGTACAATTGTGCTCTCTGGATGTTTCTTAATATTTTCAATCACTTGTAATATAGCAGGGACTTCCTCAACCGAAATACCTGCCGTCGGCTCATCAAGTAATAACACATCCGTTTTTAAAGCTAATAACATCGCAAGTTCTAGCTTTCTTTTCTCTCCATGTGCCAAATCTTTCGCTAATACGTTCTCTTTCTCGTGAAGTAATACTGTTTTTAAGAAACGTCTCGCCTCTCCAACTTGTTGCTTTAATTTTGCTGGATTCGGGAAAAAGCTATAGTAATCTTGTACGAATGATTGAACACTTAAACGGACATTTTCAAGTACCGTTAATTCTGGGAATATGTTTGTAAGCTGAAAAGAGCGACCGATTCCTAAGCGTGTTCGATCTGAAATCGATAGTTTTGTAATATCTTGCCCTTTAAAATACACTTCACCTGTTGTGGGTGAAATCTGTCCACTTAGTAAATTAAATAATGTTGTCTTCCCCGCACCATTTGGCCCGATAATAGAAATGAGTTTTCCTTTTTGGACAGTTAAATTTACATCTTTAATAACATGATCTTCACCAAAAGATACGCTAAGATTTTTCGTCTCTAACAAATGTGTCACGAAATCCCCTCCCTTTAAAGCCGTGAGTATGAAAGAAATATGTATAAAGAGGGTCCCCCCTCTTTATACAAAAACAACAGAAAATTCAGTCTATTTATTTTGAACTGGTGGTTCTGTTTCTTTCATCGTTAATTCTCGCTCTAACACTGGCACCGGATAATCAACACCGTCTTGCTTTTTCAATGTGATAGAATACAGTGTCTGCATCGCTTGGTGATCCTTCTCTCTAAACTTCATCTTTCCTTTTGGTGTATCAAATTCCATTCCTTCCATTTTCTTAATCAAGGTATCTACATCTGTATCACCTTTTGTTTTCTTTAAGGCTTCTACAATAGAAATTGCTGCTGACATTCCTCCCGCTGTAAACAAATCTGGCACTGCACCATTAAAACGTTTTTTATGCTCTTCAACTAGCCAATCATTCACTTTATTTTTTGGAAGTGTGTGATAATATACAGAAAAACCTTGCATACCTACTAATGCATCCATTGTTTTTAATGCTGGTATATCTGGCGCACCTGTAGAAATTTTAATACCTTGCGCTTCCACATTCATATCTTTCAACTGTTTCCAAGGTGAATTTGCCCCTGCCCAAACGATAAATAAATAATCTGGTTTTGAACTAATGATATTTTGAATATTCGCTGTAAAATCTGTTGAATTTGTATCCGCGTATTGCTCATTCACAATGTTCGCACCTAATTTTTTCGCACCCGCTTTAAATGCAGCAATCCCTTCACGACCAAAAGCGTTATCTGGGGCAAATGTCGCAATCTTTACATCTTTTTTCGCAATTGCTGCTGCTCCTGCAATCGCATCTTGTGAGGAACTTCTTCCAGTTCTAAAAATATATTTATTCCAGTTCTTCCCGGTAATACTATCCGCAACTGCCGGTTCTACAACCATAATCTTTTCATATTCTTCTGCCAGTGGTAAAACCGCTAACGTATCACTTGAACTAGACGATCCAACTAAAAAATCAACTTTCTCTTCTTCTAATAACTTCGTAGCTTTCTTCACTGCTACATCCGCTTTCGTTTCTGTATCTTCTACAACAAACTTAATCTTTTTCCCATCTACTTTCCCAGTCCCACCAGTTGCATAGTCTAACCCTAATTCAAATCCGTTCACTGTTTGTTTTCCATACGATTCTAGCGGTCCTGTTAAAGAAGCAAGGACTCCTACCTTAATCGTTTTTTCATCTTCTGTACTTGTTTTCTTTCCTGAACAAGCTGCCGTTATTAATAACGAACCTAAAACACAACCAGTAAACATTGTCTTTAGCCACTTACGTTTTTTCATCGACATTGTGATCCTCCCCATACTTTACTTTCTGATAGAATCAAACACGCCAAAATCCCCTGTCCGTAATCATGACTAACTAATACGATAGATAATGGAAAACTCTTGTAGTACCCTCTACATTCGGCACAAATATATAATCACCTTCCTATGTAATGGAAACGGACATACAATCAATATATATTCTGCAATCCAATTGAAAATACTGTTTCATTTTAGTAATGGCCATACAAAAAGACTAACTTATTTTTTAAGTTAGTCTTTTCACCTTAATTAGAGTTAAGTTCTACTTTCTCTAACCCTTCAGCCAATCGTTTCTTATCTATTCCTTCTCCAATTACTACTAAGTTTGTTGGGAAACCGAAATCTTGTTCCAGTAAAGTCGGTACTCCGAACGAATATTGGAATAGGTGAGGGTATTTATCTCCATGGAATTTCACAAAGCCTTTCACTCGATAAATACTATCTGGTAAATTCGAAAGCCATTCATATAATTTGTCTTGATCAATCGGTTTCGTAAATTGATACGTCATCGTTTGTATATGTAAATGCTGTTTAACGTGTAGTGTCTCATGTTCCTCATCATTTGGAAATTCTGCTTCTTCTATATCTTTTAAAGATATATTACAATACTTTGTCTCATACATTTTCGCATGATCATTTATTGTCTTTACTTCTTCAAGTACTATGTTCTTATCTTCATCTGTTAGTAAATCTGCTTTATTAACAAGAATGTGACTACCAAATTTCAGTTGCTCATGCAATAGCTGTTGTACATTTGCACTTAATATACTTTTGTTTAACCACCTTACTGCATCTAAAACGACTACAATTGATTTCACTTCCAGGAAAGGAGCTAAAATTGGCGAGACACACGCGTCTAACACTTCAATTGGATGCGCAACACCTGTCGTTTCTATATAAATGACATCTGGTCTTTCTTGTTGGTATAACGAATGTAATTGTATTTCAAGCTCTTCTTTTAACGTACAACAAATACAGCCTTTAAGAAGTTCTCTTAAAACATTCTCTTTTCCAATAATATCTGTATCTACCGAGTATTCACCAATTTCATTCATTAATACTGCAACTTTTCTATTCTTCTTTTTCTCTGCTAACAATAAATTTTGTAATAATGTTGATTTTCCACTACCTAAAAAACCACCTAATATATGAATCTCCACTTTATTCATTCAACCGACCATCCATTTCTTTATTTCAAATGTATTCAAAGCGTAATAATTACGATTTATATTTATCATTTTATTAAAAGAATGACCATTTGTAAATATAAGAGATTCACTGCTCATTTACTTCATATGCAACTCTAACTCCAGACTCAATTGCTCCTTGCATCCATCCATGTGTTAATGTCGTATGCTCTCCTGCAAAGTGTACTTTTCCAGATGGTGGTGTAATATACGGAAATAACTCGAGCTCTTGGCCTGGTTCAAAAGCTGTAAATGCACCGCAAGAATACGGATTTTTACTCCAGCTAAAAGATGTTCCAGTGACAAACTCACTATAGACGATGTCACCGTATATTTCCGCTAAATTTTTTAATGCGTAACGAATACGCTCTCTCTGGGGGAGACTATCCCATGTTAACGCCTCATCTGCCCACGTATAACTAGCCAACACAACAGCTGGTCCTGGAGTATGAATGCCATAACTCGGATAGTATGTAAACCGTATCGGTAAATCAGTAATAGATTTCCCACCACACTGTCCCGCTTTCTCCCAAAATCTACTTTTAAACTCTATTGCAATTTTAGTTGCAGCAATATAATTTAATTCACGAATTGCTCTTCTTTTAAAATAAGAGAATAAATAGTATGGCTGAACTTCTACAAATCTTAACGCTGAAAACGGAATTGTAATAATAGCAAAATCACTTGTTATTGTAAATTGCTCTAACGTTTGCTCATGGTTTCCTTGTAACATTACTTTATTATCTTCTTGTATGATTTTATCAACCTTATACGGCATTAAAATATGCTCTCTTAATTGTGGTAAGAATGCATTCGATAACTTATCCATTCCACCAGTTATTTCATAATATTTCGTTGTTGAAGTAAAGAAGATCATTTCACGTAATACTTCAATTAAGGACATTCCCATATAAGCTTCCATATCAAGAAGTACCCCGATTATATCTATTGCAACATCTGAATAATACTCCATTAAAAATGAACCAAGCGAATACGTTTTATACTTTTTTTCAACAATAAGCCAGTTTTTATCAGGTTCCTTCTTAATATAATTTAGTATTGGTTCTAATACCTCAATCATTAACTCTTCTGCCGTTTTTCCTCTTTCTTTATCCAAAACCGGATATTCAAGTACACTTGGATCATTTTCAAACACATTCAATCTCGTTTGAATGTTATTCGTGTAAATGATATCTGCAAAAGTTTTATTTATAAAAAGGTTTAAAGGTAGTTTAAATTTATAAATATACGCTAAGGTTAACTTATGGGTATCAGGGATTCTCATCGGTCCCGCATTAAAATATAAACCCACACTAAATGGTTCCCGAATCGTATACACCCTGCCACCTATTCTGTTATTTGCTTCTATAATCGTTACTTCGTGCCCAGCCTCTTTTAATAAAGAACCTGCAACTAATCCAGAAATCCCTGCACCGGCAATCGTAATCCGTTTTGGGTTATTCTTTTTAACAAGCCCTGCATGAATAATATGAAGCATTTCTTCCATTGTTAATGGGTTCCCCATGCCATTTCCCCTTTTACAAAGGATTTTACTGAATTATATTCAGTTACCTTCATTCCTATGTTTTGGGCAAGGAATTACACGGATACATTTTCAAATACTTGAATATCTTTTATAAAATGTAATAAACTAGATATGATTCTATAGAAGTAAGACGTATTATCTTACATAACAAAACCAATGAAATTGCGAGGAATTTTGAAATGAAAAAAGGTATTAACCGTGTTGTATTAGTAGGAACAGGAGCAGTTGGATGTAGTTATGCTTACTGCATGATTAACCAAGCCGTAGCTGAAGAATTTGTTTTAGTCGATGTAAATGAGGCAAAAGCTGAAGGAGAAGCAATGGATTTAAGTCATGCTGTTCCATTCGCACCAGCTCCAACTAGAGTATGGAAAGGCAGCTACGAAGATTGTAAAGATGCTGACCTTGTAGTTATTACAGCTGGATTACCACAAAAACCAGGCGAAACACGTTTAGATTTAGTTGAGAAAAACGCTAAAATCTTTAAACAAATCGTTCGCAGTATTATGGATAGCGGATTTGATGGCATCTTCTTAATCGCAACAAACCCTGTAGATATTTTAACTTACGTAACTTGGAAAGAATCTGGTTTACCGAAAGAACGTGTAATCGGTTCTGGTACAACGCTTGATTCTGCTCGTTTCCGCTATATGTTAGGTGAGTACTTCGATATTGGTCCACACAACATTCACGCTTATATTATCGGAGAACACGGCGATACTGAACTTCCTGTTTGGAGTCATGTTTCCGTTGGTATCCAAAAACTACAAACACTGCTTGAAAAAGACAACACGTATAATCAAGAAGATTTAGACAAAATTTTCATAAACGTCCGTGATGCAGCTTACCATATTATTGAGCGTAAAGGCGCAACTTATTATGGTATCGGTATGTCACTTCTACGTGTTACAAAAGCAATTTTAAACGACGAAAATAGTGTATTAACTGTATCAGCTTACTTAGAAGGTCAATATGGTCAAAAAGATGTTTATATCGGGGTGCCTGCTGTTTTAAATCGCGGCGGTGTTCGTGAAATTTTAGAGGTTGAATTAAGTGAAGAAGAAGAATTAAAATTCGATCACTCTGTTCAAGTATTAAAAGAAACAATGGCTCCGGTTCTTTAATTAAGATAAAAAAGCAATCCAATTTATTTTGGATTGCTTTTTTATCTTAATTATCCCCTATGACCTTTTAATGATTTTCTATCATTTCTTATTTTTTAGTCGCATCCTCATTATTTATATCAAGTACATCTAATAAAAAGATAAAGATTGGTATCCCGATAATAAGCCCCCATATTCCGAGGAAATGCTCTGAGAAGATGAGAATCATAAATGTATAAAAGATTGGTAAATTTGTTTTTGCAGACATAAACTTCGGATTTAAAAAATAACTTTCAAGAGCGTGGATTACTGTTATGAACACGAGTATGTATACTACGTACATAACTCCGCCTACGTTGTAAGCAATGATACAAAGTGGAAACAAAGAAATAATCACACCTGCAACAGGAATCAACCCTAGTAAGAAAACCATAACAGCTAATACAAGTAGCTGTGGAAATCCTAAAACAATTAATGCAATGACAGTAAGAATACAATTTACAACGGCAATTAAAAACTGAGCTTCAATTACTTTTCCGAACGATCTTGCAAATCTTTCACCAAAATATGCAATTTCCTCATAAAAGATTTTTAACTTACTATCTTTAAACTTAGATGTAAATGTAATAATACGCTCTTTTTCTAATAAGAAAAATAAGCTTAAAATTAGAGATAATAATATTTGTAAACTTACCTTCCCTATATTTGCTATTGATTGATATATAACATCTACACCTTGTTCTATATATTTTGATACTTCCATCCCATTAATTGTCGAAAGTACATATTTAACGATTTCATTATCAGGTGGATTTTGAAAAAATAGTTTAAATTGATAAATTAATTGTGAAATTTGTATCGTCAGCACAGGTAAATATTTATATAACGTTGTGCCTATAAAGGAAACTAGTATTATATACAAACATGCAATAACAATTTTCCGGTTTACTTTCAATTTCCTTGAAATAAAACGTTGAAATCGATCCATTAAAAACGTCAGTATAAACGTAATTAATATTAAATTGATCATACTTTTTAATGCATATAATACAAGCGCTACTATTATTAAAACGAGAAACCGTTGAAACCCTCTACTTCGAAAAAAACTCTTTACTTCATTCATTAAGAATTAACCTCCCCCTCCAATGGATGGAAATTGAATCTATTACATTTTATGAACTCCTATAGACAATCTTTCTTACTAATTGAGAAGAATCCTTTTTTTCTTTTCATATTGTTAGATTCGTTTAACTGGAATCCACCAACATATTTCGGTGGACTTCAGTTATTTTTCATATAATCTTTTTATAAACTAGGTGATTTTCTATTTTTAGACTGCTGTTCATACGCATATCCCATATTGAAAAGCTCTCTTTCACCAAACTGTTTCCCTACAAACACTACACCGATTGGTTCTCCATTTTTATCATATCCAGCAGGAACCGCTAATTCCGGATAACCAGCTACAGCTGATAGAAGAACTTCATCGTTATTAATCATAACTAGAGCATCCAAACCTTTTTCTACTAAATACCTATCTAGCTCTTTTTTTGCATTTGCTTGACTCGTTTGTACTACGTTTTCGAACTCTTCTTTCGTTATAGCAGATTTTTCAGACCCCTCAATTAATGTTTGTCCGTATTTTATTCGTCTTTTACTATCCTTTTTATTAAACGCTATAATCTCTTCTAACGATTTTACCGGTATATTTTTTTGCTGTGAAAAATAGTCGTTTACATTATGCTTGAACTCATATTCTAATGTTTGCAAATTATCTACACCCTCAGCACTTAACTGGATATTATCAGCTAATATTGCACCTGCATCTTGAAGGTCTTTTCTAATTTTTTCTGCTACTGTTTTTCTATTTTCATCTTGTTGGTCTACAGAAAAAAGAAGCCCTATCTTTTTCCCTTTTAATCCATCTATTGATAAATCCTTTGTATAATCAATTCTTTCTTTATCTTTCATTTTTTCTGTCATAACATCTTTTTCGTCATAACCTATCATTGCATTAAATAACGTTGCTGCATCTTTTACTGTTCTTGCCATAGGTCCTGCTGTATCAAGAGTTTCAGCTAATGGAATAATTCCTGTTCTACTTACCATACCTAAAGATGGACGTAACCCAACTACTGATTGCTGCGCCGCTGGTGCAACAATCGATCCCGTCGTTTCTGTTCCAATTGCAAGCGGCGCAAAATCTGCCGCAACTACTGTAGCAGATCCTGAACTTGATCCTGAAGTATCGAATGTAATCGGACCGTACGGGTTTAAATTTTGTCCTTTCTTCCCGCTATACCCACTTGGCATTGTAAAAGATAAATAGTTCGCCCACTCAGACATATTCGCTTTTCCTAAAACAAATGCTCCTTCTTCTTTCAACTGCTTCACAATTGTTGCGTCTTGATCTGCAATCCAATCTTTTAATACATAAGTTCCTGCACTAGTCGGCATCACTTTTTCCGTCTGTACATTATCTTTTACAACGACAGGAATACCATATAAATTCGAATTTTTGTTTCTACCCCGCTCTTGATCTAACTTTCTTGCTTCTTCCATCGCATTAGGATTTATCTCTGTAACAGAATTTAATGTTATTCCATTTTGATCATGTTTTTGTATTCTAAAGAGATAAATGCTCGTTAATTCTTCATATGACAACTTTCCATCATCAATCATTTTTTGAAGCTCATCTACAGTCGCATTTACGACTTCTTTTTCTTTTATTTTTACATTTTCTATATTGATTCCTTTAAGCTGATTATGTATCGGTTGTAGCACTCTTTCTTTATCATATACAATACGCTCAGGTTCCTTTGGAAAATAATTTTTATACACGTAATATCCGCCGACACACGCTAATAAGACAATGCCTCCAGCGATAGACAGCGTTACCTTTACCCATTTCTTCATGTTGCTTCCTCCACTCTATAAGGTGCTTCGTTACACGAAAAAGAGAGTTACCTTTTACTTAACTCTCTCCAATCAAAATGCTAAATGAAAAAATGAAAGATTTCAATCTAATTACTTCTTTTTTGCATTTGCTTTGCTAACATTTCTTTCACTTGATTATACGTTAACCCTGAATTTTTATTTAAACGCTTTACTTCCTCAACATCAGTACCTACCACTGTATATTTTTTCTCATCATTCATTTTTCTAATTCCCTTCTCACCGGATTATTTCTTATATTTCTTCCCTAAATGCACATAAATTAACACCACTACAAAAAAGGAAGCTGTTTTTAAGCACAGCTTCCTTCTCGTTACATATTGTATTTCTTAATAAAATTTCACTACATCTTCAGTAGGCAAGAACGTTCTTTCTGCTGGTTGTTCGTTTGGTTCACCAAATGGCATTTGACCTACTAAGCTCCACTCTGCTGGAATGTTCCAAGTTTCTTTCACTTCAGCATCTACGATTGGGTTGTAATGTTGTAATGACGCTCCAATTCCTTCAGCAGATAATAGCATCCACACAGTATGTTGTAACATCGCATTTCCTTGATGAGACCAGAATGGGAACTGATCTTTATATAATGGCGCATTTTCTTGCATTTTTTGTACAGTTGCTTGATCTTCAAAGAATAGAACTGTTCCTACACCTGCATGGAAGCCTTTTAGTCTTTCTACAGTCGCTTCAAAGTTTTCTGCTGGTACGCGAGCTCTTAGTGTTTCTTTAACAATATCCCAAAACTTTTCATGCTCTCCATCCATTAATACAACCATACGACCACTTTGCATATTGAAAGATGTTGGTGCGTGTAAAGCTGTTTTTAACACTTCTTCAATTCTTTCTTTCGTAATTGCATCGTTTTTTGCTACTTTACGAATTGAACGGCGATTCACAATTGCTTCTTTTAAGTTTGTTGTAGTTGCTGACATTTTAATTCCTCCAAATGTTTGTTTTATAATTTATTTTGTTATTTCATAACAAGCGAATTAGCAATATCCATCGGTATTACATTGCATACCTTCAAATGAATTTGTTTTATCCTTTTCAATTTCTTTATCAATGACCCTTTCTAGTGTTTCTTTACTAGCAAGCCCTTGAATGACTTCATCTCCAATCATGACAGTTGGAACAGCCATAATATTCGCTTCATCATATGCGTGTTGAATTGCTTCTTGATGCTTTTCTTTATATTTACGAATTACTAAAGCATCTTTAAATTCCGCCTCAGGAAGTCCTACTTCTACCGCTAATTTTGTTAACACATCAATATCTTCAATGTTTTGCTCTTCTTGGAAAAATGCTGTGAATACGCGGTGATGATACTCATTACCTAGTCCACGTTCTTTCGCAAATTGACATCCTTCGAAAGCTAAATGTGTATATGGATGTGGTGAAACACGTGGCAAGCGCATATCAATTCCTAACTTCTTCGCTGTCGGAAGAATGAAAGCATCCCATGAACCTAATTTTTCTGGTTCATTCCATGGATCTATTTTTGAATATGGACTTGGACGTAATTCAAATGGCATCCATTCAATCTCTACATCTTTCTCTTTCGCTACCTCATCTAATGGACCTTTTGCTAAAAAACAAAACGGACATATAAAATCTGAGTATACTTTCATTTTTACAGTCATAACTTTTACACCTTACCTTTATTGTTGTAATCAAATCAGTTACATTAATGACAAAAAAATATAAATAGGATTTAAGCATTCATTTTTTCTTGCAAAGTTTCAAACAACTGCCCCATTGTAATATTTCTCAAAACTTCTTCCATCGCGGATTGTGCTTGAATTAAAATAATTTCTAACACCGCTTGAATATTCGCCCCAATTGGACAATCTGGATTCGGTTGCTCGTGAATATGAAATAGCTTGTCTTCTTCGACTACGTTCACTGCATGATACACATCTAACAATGTGATTTCATATAAATCCTTTAGTAATCCCGCGCCACCCGGTCCACGATTTACGTAAACAAAGCCAGCTTGTTTCAAGTACGACATGATTTTACGAATGACTACTGGATTTGTATTGACACTCTCAGCCATATAGTCTGAAGTACAAAGTGAAGATGGATTGTTTTTCAAAATAGATAAAATATGAACAGCTATGGAAAAGCGGCTACTAATTTTCATCGTAATCACCACCTCGATGTAATCATTATAGTTACAACTAAAAAATAAGTCAATCCTTTTCATAGATTTTTTATAAGTAAATTAAAAAGTGTCCCATTATGATATATGAGACACCTCTTTTTATTCTGCAAATAGCGATTGAAATTCTTCAATAAATAGCTGCACAGCGATTGAAGAATCCTTTAATGAAGGAACAGCTAAAGCAATTTCTCTCCATACTTGTGGTTCCAATTCTCTCGTTTGCACATTTTTTGGTAAATTCGTTAAAGATAATTCAGCTAATATTGCAATGCCCAATCCTTCTTGAATCATATTTAAAGCTGTAGTAACTGTCGAAATTACATATTCAGCCCGAAGTGGTACGTTTGCTTGTTTAAACATATCAATAATGGGTGGTTCGTATCCACCCTTACATAATATGATCGGTTCATTCTCTAAATCACAAATTGTAAGAGCGTCCTTCTTACAGAGAGGATGATCCTCTCTTAAGATAGCAACCATTTTCCCCTTCGTTAATGGAACAATCTCCATATCTTTATTAGGCAAAATAACAATTCCTATATCAATAACCCTCGATACTAACCAATCTTCAACTTCTTTAATCGTTCCTTCACAAAGAACGACTTCTAAGTTCGGATACTTCTCCTTAAAAAGGTTTATCATTTTGGGTAAGAAATGTGCAGAAGCGCTCGGAAAACTCCCAATTCGAATCGTCCCAACTTCGTGCCCTTTCTCCATCGCAACTTCTTGTTCAATCTTCTCTACACCGTTCAAAATCTCTCTAATATGTACAAGAATTCTGTTTCCTACATCCGTAACAATTAATCCTTTTCGTTTATCACGTATAAGAATCGTAACTCCTATCTCTGACTCAATACTTGAAATCGCATGACTAACAGCTGGCTGCGTCATATTTAACACCCGAGCTGCCTTCGTAAAACTACCTAACTCAACGGTTTTTATTAATACTTGCAGTTGTGTAATGGTCATAACTAATCACTTATACTCCCCATAAAAAAGATTCATTTTATTTATTACAGTCGATATCATATCATAGTGAAATGAATAACAACAAGGAGGTCTTACCGTGACACAGCTTTCTCGAACTAAGACGGCCATAATCCTTACCTTTCTCGTTTTCATGTGGGGAATCAATTGGCCTTTATCTAAGTTTGCCCTGCATTATACACCACCCGTTTTATTTGCAGGCGTTCGAACTTTAATTGGAGGATTCATTTTACTCCTTTTCGCATTACCGAAATACAAAGAGTTACACTTAAAAGAAACTTGGCATTTATACGTTATTTCTTCTTTACTTAACATCATTATATTTTACGGATTACAAACTGTAGGCCTTCAATATATGCCAGCTGGGTTATTTTCCGCCATTGTATTTCTACAACCTGTTTTACTCGGCGTTTTCTCATGGATTTGGCTTGAAGAATCTATGTACGGCTTAAAAATTTTTGGGCTTGTTCTTGGATTTATTGGCGTGGGTGTCATTAGCTCTAGTAGTTTAACTGGACATATCTCTATTATCGGAATCCTTCTCGCGATAGGATGCGCTATTGGCTGGGCACTTGGAACAGTATTTATTAAGAAGACTGGGCACCGCGTTAATTCCATTTGGATGGTAACACTTCAGCTCATTATTGGCGGGCTTTGCTTAATTGGATTTGGTTCAGAGTTTGAAAGCTGGTCTAGTATCGCTTGGAGTATACCATTTGTTAGCGTACTTCTCTTTATTTCGTTCTTCGTTATTGCAATGGGGTGGCTTGCATACTTCACACTTGTTGGAGCTGGTGAAGCAAGTAAAGTTGGGGCTTATACATTCCTCATTCCACTAATCGCTATTATTGTAAGTTCAATTTTCTTACATGAGGCCATTACAATGAGCTTATTTATTGGGCTATTATTTATTGTTGTGAGCATTTGTTTTGTAAATATAAAACCAAAAGCACTTGCTATAAGGCAGCAAGTTGAATTGAAATAAACGTAAGAAAGAGCCTACTGTTTGTAGGCTCTTTCTTACGTCTTACTTTTTACGACGTACTACAAAAACACACGCACCAACCGACGATACAATCGCCAAAATAGATAAGACAATCGCTATTACTTGCATATTACTAGTGCCTTCATTCTTTTCTACACTAGACACTTCACCATGTTCTCCTGTTAATGACGTACCTTTTGCAATTGTAGTAAGTGAATGTGGTTTTTCAGCTTTTTCATCGCCTGTCCATTCAACAATTTCTCCATCTTTATATTGTTGATATGCGTCCCAAGCTATTTTTTGCTCTTTATCCGGATTTTTAGCGACGAAAGTAAATCGTTGGAATTGACCGGTTAAAATCCCTTCTCCTGTCGCTTCCCATACTACAGTTTTCACTTTTCCAGCACTATCTTTTTGCGCTTCCACTTTCCACCCTGGCACTGGCTCATACTGTTGAAACTCAACGCCAGACGGTATTTTTAGTGTGACTTTTGTTGTTGCTATATTTTTTTCAACTGGTACCTTTATTGTGTAAGTCTCCCATGAATTAACATCAGAAGTTTCTGGCTTTACCGTCACATGAGCACTAACAGGTAACGAAAAGATTCCCATTGCAATTATTGTTGCGATCATTGTTGTTCCTAATTTTTTTATACGTTTCATTTTCTATTAACTCCCTTTCATCTATAACGCCTCTTTATCTGCCACCTACAATAAATTTATAATCTGTATCGAAGCTATCCAGAGATTTTGTTAATCCATGAACATGTATATTCCAGTTTCCTGTCATGTTAATATACATACCTTCTGCTTCATATTCTCCCGGTGAAACTGCTGAAACTTTAAATGAACCTTTTCCCATATTCATATCTAATGATTGAGTAGTTAAAATAATTTGCTCCATATCAGTAACAGGTTGTCCGTTTTCATCCTTTAAAGTAATATGAAATGTATTTTGTCCTACTTTATTAGGACTTACATGTAAAGTAAGTTCATACCCATTATCCAGTTGCTTACTTTCTGTAAAAGGTCCCGTAGGAGGCATCGGTGGTGTTTGTACGTTTGTCATAAAAGCTACGATGACAAAAATGATAATTCCGATGATAAACTCTACTTTCACCGTAGCGCCTAATCCCTTCTGCGCTCTCATTTTCCCTTTCACATAATGTACAATTCCCAATATCCCCATGAAAATGAATAAAAGTATTTTTGCTAATAAAGCTAATCCATACTTCGTATCAAATAAAGAGTGGATTGTTGGAATAAAAAATGTACTGTTAAAAAGACCTGTTATTAAAATCACGATGACAGCACCTGTTGCCCACGGTGAAAAACGCTTAATCATATCCCAATACATACTCCACTTGTCATCCTCTTTACGTAAAAGAAGAATAATGGATGATAGACCGCCAATCCATAATGAAGCTGCAAATAAATGCAGAAAATCCATAACGACAGCAATCTCTTTAAACTTCAAACCATATGCATGACTATTAAAGGCTTTCATAACAAGTATCCCGATAAACAATACTATTGGAATACTCCATACTTTAAACGACGATAGCTTCCCACACTTCATCGCAAAATACGTAACAATTATAAGTGAACTAATAAGAACCATTTGAGTAATCCATACATATCCAAAAACAGAAAGCTGTAACGTTTCTTTTAAGAGTAAAGGATTGAATGCTTCTAGCCATGAAACATCTGCATTTATTTTTGCTTGTAGTGGTAGATTGAATAACAAGCTAATAAATATCCCAAATAAGGAAATCCATATTATGTTCTTACTCCTTGATCGAACCGAGGTTGCATTCCCTTTATACATAATAAGATTAAAGAATAGCACTCCTATAAATAGTGAGAAACTTGTATATAGAACCCCACGTTCCATAATCATATCTATTTGCGGGACATACCCCATCTCTTCTACTTGTACATCATCTGCTCCCGCTTCCGCTGACCCAATTCGGAACGGAATAACTCCTTGAATTGGATGTCCATCAGCTGAAATCACTTTCCACTGAATAGAGTAGAGTCCGTTTTTCAGATTTTCTTTTAACCCTGCTTCTAATAGTTTTTTGTTTTTTTTATCAATATGAGCATCTTTCAAATCGACCCTTTTACCTGATGTATCCCTCACGTACAATGTATTAAAACTTGAAACTTGTATGTCCTCATCGAATTCGATTTTCACAACAGATGGTGCCTTCTTCAAAGTTTCATTTTCAACAGGGTTTGATTTCACAACGTACGCATGAGCAGATGTACTTTTCGGTATCGATATGATAAGCACACATGCAATTAATAACCATGTCCCTAACTTTCTCATTACTTTCACAATCACTTCACTTCTTTCTTACTCATCGCTATACTTCCATTCCTTTAACTTTCCAAGTTTGATTATCGGGCGAAATATTAACCTTATTAAATATAATCTTCTATACAGTATAACTATTTATTTCTCTCTCACCTCTAAACTTCCAATATAATAGTAACTACCTTCATAGATACTACTTACATTTTTAAAGTTGATTGTTATTATATCATAAAATATATTTACGTAAGTTCCTGAAGAAGAAAAGTTATCGTGAATCATTTGTGAAGAAAGTGTGAAATACATAAATAAAAAGGTATTACGTTATTACGTAACACCTTTAAAAAAATATCCCTCTTCTATTTCTCTTCCGGATAATCACAATACTCTATGATTGTTCCCTCTGTATCCGCTGGGTTAAGATAGATTAATCTTCTGCCGTGTTTATTAATTCGAAGTGTATGCTTTAACGTTCGAATACCTTGTTCTTTCAATTCCTCTAAAGCCACATCTAAATCATCTACTCGATACGCAACGTGATGAACACCTTTACCTTTTTGTTTAATAAAACGGGCAATTGGAGATGTCGTATTATTCGTCGGTGCAAGTAATTCAATTCTATCTCCATCCACTTCAAGAATGGCTACTTCGCTTTCCACACCAGGAGCTTCACTTACGTAACGATCTATTAAAGTTCCTAGTAACACATTTTCATAAAAACGTATCGTACTATCTATATCACGAACTGCGATTCCGATATGATCAATTGTTTTTTTCATTTTATTTCCCCTACTACTTTATTTTTTCTCATTATTAATAGTAACAAAAAAAGCTATAGAAACAAGTCTATAACTTTTTTTATTTAACCTATTTTCTTATCTGCTCTAGTTGCTGGTTGAACTTGGTTTTTCACTTTTAAAATGCTAATGCCATATCCGATAAATCCACCGATAATCGCTGGGAAGATCCAGCCTAGTCCTACTTCCTGCATCGGAAGGAATTTAGTGAACACTTGGCTTACTACTTCAATGTTAACTCCAGCTGCACTTAATCCATCGAATAAGCTGATGATAAATGTTACGATCAAGCTTACTTGATAAACTTCCGCTCTTCCTTTAAATAATGAATGGAAGAATGTTAAGAAAATCAATACGATTGCTAGTGGATAAATTGCTGTTAATACTGGAACAGAAACTGCGATTAATTGTGTTAATCCTACGTTTGCAACAATGGCACTAAATACACAGAGCGTGATTGCAATTGCTTTGTAAGGAACATTTGGGAATAACTTATGGAAGAATGAAGAACATGCTGATACAAGTCCCACACTAGTTGTTAAACACGCTACTGTAATCATTAATCCTAATAATACTCCGCCGTATGATCCAAAATAGTAGTTAGAAACTTTCGCTAATACTTCTCCACCGTTCTCTAAATGTCCAAGCTTTGCAACACTTGAAGCACCCATATAAGAAAGAGCTGTATAGATAATTGCTAAAATAGATGCTGCAATTATGGTCGCTTTTGCACAAACGACCATAATTTGTGTTTTCGTTTTTGCACCTTTTTCTTTAATTGCATTAATGATAATAATCCCGAATACGAATGATGCGAGCGTATCCATCGTTAAGTATCCTTCTTGGAATCCTTTAAAGAATGCATGTGATGTATAAGCTTCCACTGGTGCTTGCATATCTCCAATCGGATGTATAAAAGCAACGATTACTAAAATACCGATGAAAGTCAACTTAATTGGCGTTAAAATTTTTCCAACAATATCGACAATTTTCGCGGGATTTAGCGAAAAAAAACAAGTGATGCTAAAGAATATAATTGTGAAAAGAATTAAAGGTGTAGAACCTACTCCCTCTGGCATAAACGGCTTAAGACCAATTTCATAAGATACATTTCCTGTTCTCGGTATTGCAAATAACGGACCGATCGCTAAGTATAAAACTGTTGTAAACACAATCCCGAACACTGGGTGAGCGCGACTTGCTAATGACTGCAAATCATCTTTACCTGAAAAACCAAATGCTAGTACACCTAGTAATGGTAGTCCAACACCAGTTACTAAAAATCCAGCGTTAGCAATCCATACATTCTCTCCTGCTGATTGACCAAGCATCGCTGGGAAAATTAAATTTCCCGCTCCAAAAAATAGTGCAAATAACATTAATCCAATAACTACTATGAACGAAAACGGTACTTTATTCGCCATAATATAACCCCCATTCAAATTTCCTTATCTCATTTTCCAATTTTAACTAATTGAATTTTCTGAATATTTAATTTAAGTATCAACTATTCTTGAACTCATTATAGTTTGCTATATAATATTTTGCAATACTATTTTCGAACTTTTCTTTTATTTTATAAATATACATTTTTTAACATGAAAAATAGACTAAAAAACCAACATGGTCATCCATGTTGGTTTTTCCATTTACTATCATGAATTAAAATTTCGCTGCTACTTTTTTAACGTTTTCTAGACCTTCTTCAACAATTTGTTGTGAACGATCTGGATATTGATTGTGCCCTTCAATTACAACTGTCTCTGGATTTGTAATTCCCCAGAATCCAAGTACAGTTGTTACGTAATTAACTGCCATTTCCATAGGAGCCATTTGTTCTGAAGAGTAATCTGAACCACGAGCACCTAACACAACTACTTTTTTACCACCAACTAAACCTTCTGGGCCATTTGCTGTATATTTAAACGTTTTTCCAGCTTGAGATAAGTATGAAATATATGTGATTAATGGTGCTGGTACTGTAAAGTTCCATAATGGGAATGCAAATACAACCTTATCAGCTTCTAAAAACTGATTTAAATATTGATCTACTGTAGCAACTGCCTTCTCTTCTTCAGCTGTTAACTCCATGCCTTGGCTACGTTTATATCCACCTGAAATCGCGATATTTCCGTAATAAGGAAGATCTAATGCAAATAAATCTAATTCCGTAATTTCTGTATTTGGATTTGCTTCTTTATAAGTACTTACAAATGTTTCATACATTTTTGAACTAACTGCTTGCTCCGCTGGACGATCGTTTGCTTTTACAAATAATACTTTTGACATTTTTTTATTCCCCTCTACATTCTTATTTTCTTCTTTTTTACCAAATAACGAGCTAAATAATCCCATTTTCTTCACCTAAACTTTCTTATCATATTCATTATTCATCATCATAAAAATTCTTATTCTAATAAAAAGTTCCAATTGATACCTTAAGTAAAGCCAATCAAAACTTTTTGTTATTTAATTACCTTATGTAAGTGATTGTAATATATCAACTTACTTTAGTCAAGTAACTTTTAATAAAAAACAAAATCTCAATTTAAAAATATTAACTAAAATACAATTGAACACCAAATACATCTTTATTACTTGTATAATAAACTTAGAGAGGAAAATTCATATATAGAAAGGATTTATTCATGAGCACTATAGAAAAGATTCAAACTTTTATTATTCTTTTTGCTGTTACATGCGGCATCGTACTCGGACAATTTAATATGATACATACGTATTCAGACAAGTTTATTGTTCCCTTCTTATTTTTTATGCTATATGGATTATTCCTCAGCATCCCATTAAAAGAAATAAAAAACGGATTTCGCAATTTAAAATTTGCTGGAACAAGTCTTACTATTAACTTCTTATGGACACCTTTACTCGCTTGGGGGTTAGGGGCACTATTTCTTTCAGATCATCCAGCACTTTGGGTTGGATTTATAATGTTAATGGTTACTCCATGCACAGATTGGTACTTAATCTTTACTGAAATAGCGAAAGGAAATGTAGCACTTTCTACTGCAATTTTACCTGTAAATTTAATTTTGCAAGTTCTACTCCTTCCAATTTATTTATTTTTATTTGCTGGTGTCATGAAAACTGTAGCGGTTTTTGTTTTAGTAGAAAGTATTGTTATCGTAATCGTCTTACCATTTATACTTGCACACGCTACAAAATTCATTATGAATAAAATGAAAAAAGCTGAAACTCTCGAGAATAAACTCATTCCGTTTTTCAGCTCTGCTCAAATTGTATTTTTAAGTTTAGCAATAGTAGCGATGTTTGCATCACAAGGTAAATATTTACTGCAAAATATGAATGTCGTTTTATTATTACTCGTTCCTGTTCTATTGTTCTTCATCATTAATTTTTTACTAGGACAATTTATCGGGCGCATGATGCATTTATCTTACAAAGATACAGTAAGTCTAAGCTTAACAACGTTAGCAAGAAACTCACCTGTTGCACTCGCTATCGCTGTGACCGCTTTTCCAGATGAGCCTCTTATCGCACTTGCACTCGTTATTGGACCATTGATTGAGTTACCAGTACTAGCTTGTGTGTCACAAGTTTTGTTGCTTATTAAGAAAAAACGGCAATACGCATAATAAAAAACGTCCCATTTTGGGACGTTTTTTATTATGGAAAGATTACATACAACACTTATTTCTTATTTATCATTACAAATGAAATTACCGAAACTACAAACGTAATAATACCAATTATAATAAAGTGAAACTTTAATCATTGGGGGTTTTGTTCATCCCCCAATGATTATTAGCCCTCACCACTCCCGCATTAACAGATCCTTTCTAATTAAAAATGATAGGAAACGTAAATATGACGAAAGCTGCCCAAAGTCCGTATATTGGCAAATACTTCGTAACGGCATCTTGGATAGCTTTTGGTCCTGATTTATTTTGCAAGAAACGCATATAGGAAAACATAATCCAAATTAGATTTGCCCAGATCAGTATGTTTACACCTAAAACAGCTAGTCTATTAGGTGTAATCCCGTAAGAAGAAAGTCTAAATACGATGGCTGACAATGCAACAGTATCAATAATAAGTGCCAGAACAATTAAGGCAAAATTTATATAATCTGAAATACTCTTTTTCTCGTCTGAGTCACTCTCAACGATAGAAAATATAGTAACAGCCAATACACCAAGCAGTATTCCGTTGAAGGCCATTAGGAAATTGCGATCCAAGAATGGATTTTTCCCGACCAAAATTACCGTTATAAGATAGATAAGCAAGGTAATCAGGACGAGAGGACTAAAAATTTTAGATATGTATGGTGTAATATTTTTAGCAAGCTTAAGATTCATTGATACTAAGTATGCAGTCACAATAGCGAGAGCCGCTGCTCCAAATAAAACAACATTACTAAAATAGAATTCTCCTATATCTAAGTCAACAAAGCTAAATAAACGCATGGTGAATATTGCTAGTATCATTCCGCTCACTGCCATGCTCCCGTAGAGAAGACAATATTCTAAATTAAATTTAATATAGGCTAATCTTGTACTGCCTTTTGAATATTCATTTCCTGTAAATGCAAGCCCTACTAAGACCCATAAAAATATAGGAAGATGTAAATACGCAAGTATGGTACTGTCTTTATAATTTATTGGCAACGTATTAAGATACACCCCGGAAACTAGGAATAACGCTATAAGGGAATAAATAATACTTTTTTTCGGCTTATTATTGTAAACAAAATAAGCAGCAATAAAGGGAATTACACCAAAAGCCAAATTAATTGGAGCAATTGCTTCCTGCTCAACAAAGTGGAAAATGATTCTAGTGCTTATGCCGGCCAGAATAGCTAAAAGGCCCATGAATAAGAAACCTTTTTGAAACAAAGATGTTTTTTCTTTATTTACTTTCTCCTTAAAATGCAACCTTTCATACCAAGCACCTAGAATTTGAGAATCAGGGTTTTGGTCCCATGCTTGTGAGAATGCTTTTTTAAAAGCTTTCGGATCTTTTCTATACATCTTCTCCAACTCATGGGGGTTATCCATATGTTTAACAATCAAATTGTTAATGTTCATAGTTATACCTCCTCTAATTTTAAAAATAAGGTTGTTACCTTTTAACAAAAGCACCTCACTCATTTATTATGATTTTGATTTTAATACAAAATTTATCGTTTTACAATAAAAAATTATTATTTAAAGGATTTTTTTTATCGTTAAATTTTATATAAAAGAAAAAACAAAAGAGCATGACAGTTTTATGTCATGCTCTTTTAACAAATTAATTCTCAAATACAAAATTAATCTTATTATCTTTCCACTCTAATTTCGCATCAAACGTTTTCTCGCCCTTTTTAAAGCCTTTAATTAAATCAGTCTTTTCACCTTTTAAGAGCTTTGTCATATTCTTTTGCGAAATTGTTTTACTTAATATCTTCTTTGAAATGGTGAAATCACATTGCGTTGTATTATAGTTAGAACAACCGTAAAACGTTGACTTATCAATTACATCGCCATCACATTTTTTACAGCTACCAACCTTTTTACCCGTTGTAAATTTCGATCCTTTTCGTTCAATCGATTCAACATGTAGTCCCGTGAAATCCCACTTCTCAGACATTTCCACTGCGTCTTCAATAATTTTAGCTGATAGCTTTTTCGTCTGTTCCATAAATGTAGCTGGTGAAGCTGTACCTTCACCAATTTCCGCAAGACGTTGTTCCCATTTCGCAGTCATTTCCGGTGAAGCTAGTATTTTGTCACCGATTGCGGTAATTAATACTTTTCCTTTATCAGTCGCATACACTTGGTTTTTCTTTACATCTATATATTTACGGTCTTTCAGCATCGTAATAATACCCGCGCGGGTCGCTTCCGTACCTAAACCTTCTGTTTTCTTCAATACCTTCTCTAGCTCTTCATTCTCTAAATACTTACCGGCTGTTTTCATTAACGTAATAAGTTGTCCTTCTGTATAACGCTTCGGTGGCTGTGTTTTTCCTTCTTTCACTTTCACCTTTACAACTTTTCCTTCTTCACCTTCAGCTACAATTGGAAGAATGGTTTCGTCATCTTTATCGTCTTGGAAAATAACTTTACGCCAACCTTCTTGAATTTGCTGTTTTCCTTTTGAAATGAATTCAGCACGTTCATCTACAAGCGTTACAATCGTTGTATAGTCAAAGATTGCAACTTCATAATGAGCTGCAATAAGCCTTCTTACGATCATATCGTATATTTTCTTTTCATCACCTGATAGTCTGCTTGGGTTTGTAACTTGCTCTGTCGGAATAATCGCGTAGTGATCTGTTACTTTCTTTTCATTTACATAACGCTTATTGTTCATAATGGATTCAACCGGAGCCGGTAATAAACCTTTATATTCATCAAACTGACTTAACTTCTGTAAAATATCAGGGAAAGTCGCTGCTTCTCCTTGAGTAACATAGTTAGAATCTGAACGTGGATAAGAAACAATCCCTTTTTGATAGAGTGCTTGCGTTATATCAAGCGTCTTTTTCGGTGAAAACTTAAAGGCTTTATTTGCCGTTGCTTGCAGTGATGATAAGTTGAATAAAAGCGGCGGCTGAAACTCTTTACGCTCCGTTTTCATTTCCTTCACAACAGCCGGTTTCCCTTGGCAAAATGCCGCAATTTTATTCGCCATATCAGGGTCTTTTAAGCGGGATTCATTATCCTTCTCCCATTTCCCGTCATATTTCTTTCCTTCTATATTAAAGGTTGCAAACACTTCCCAGAAAGGCTCTGACTTAAAGTTTTCAATTTCTTTCTCACGCTTTACAATCAATGCTAACGTTGGTGTTTGGACACGACCAGCAGAAAATACATCATTCATTCCTTTTTTCTTTAACAAAATACTAAACACACGTGATGCATTCATGCCAACAACCCAGTCAGCACAAGATCTTGTGTATGCTTCGTAATACGTATTAATTGTATCTGATTCATCAAGTAAATTTTTAAACCCTTGATAAATAGCTTGCTTCGTTAAAGACGAAATCCATAGACGCTTCATAGGCTTTTGCACGTTACAAAGATTAATAATATTTCGTACGATTAGTTCCCCTTCACGCCCAGCATCGCCTGCGTGAATAATTTCTGTTACCTGTGGATTATGTAACAGCTGTTTCACAACGTTAAATTGCTTATACTTTGACTTTGTTACTTCAAATTGAAAACGCTCTGGAATCATCGGTAATGTATTAAGTGACCATTTTTTCCACTCTGCGTGATAATGCTCTGGATTACATAACTGCGTCAAATGACCAATTGCCCATGTACAGTACGCTCCATTTGGAAATAACTCATTTGCTTCTACTTCTAAATATCCATCTTTCCGGCGATATTTAAACTGTGAAACAAGAGCCAACCCTTGATCTGGTTTCTCGGCAATAATTAATTTCATTTTATAACTCCCTATCTGTATTCCAGTGTTACTTTCATTGTCTATATGTTTAGAAGCGATGATAAAACAACAATCTTATTTATCATTCGCGGTTTGTCTCGCAAATGTGAGACCTATAATATTATACGCTTATTCTTTATGGCTTCACAATAGAAACTCATAATATAACAATTTCTTTCACATGCTTACAATTAAAAAAGACGCCCTAAAAAATCAAGCGTTCCTTTGCTTACATCTATGAAATTGTGCAGATAATATGCAGATATAAATTATCATAAGTACACATATGATGAAATGAACGATAGGACAAGGAGGTATCATAATGTTTGCTTATACGTTAACTACCTTAACACTTTGCTGTACCTCAATTCTTATTGCATCCAATATTTCCAAACGTAAGGGTACCCTAATGGAGTATATGGTATTTATTATGTCTTTTAGTATGAGTATCGGTTTAAGTATTGGTTTTTATTTAGGCATTCTCTTTAAGGGGGAATTACTATATTCTACTTTACTTGCTATTTTAATTAGTGGTTTTATCGGTTTTTTAGTGGGTCTACGTTTTCACCTATATACTGCTTTAGAAGGAATGTTCTCTGGATTAATGGCAAGTATGATGGGAGCAATGATTACAGAAATGTTAAATGCTCAACAAGCTCATAGTATATTGTTCATTAGCCTTTTACTTACTATAACGATTACTATGTCCTGTATAATTCAATTGTTATCGGAGAACTTTTCTACTTTTATCCAACAGCGTTTTTTGTTATTACTTTCAATTAGTGTAGTAATTATCGTTGCCGTATTCGCGACATTCCCAGATCATACTCCTGCACCTGCACCTTCACCTGGGCATAATCAACATATACATTAGTACTTGCAACAAAAATGAATAAGCAGCTATCCATAGGATAACTGCTTCCTATTATTCTGGCTTATTAGGAATGTTTTGGTTTGGAACATAGTCAGATTTATAATCTGTATAGTTCACTTCCGTTACCATCCCTGCTGAAGCATGATGTAGGTCGTGACAGTGGAACATCCACTCACCGGGATTGTCTGCTACAAAGGCTACTTCATATTCTTCTCCTGGTTTTAAGTTCAATGTATCTTTTACAATTGGAGAACCTTTTATCGGTTTTCCATCTTTACTCAACACCTGAAAGAAGTGCCCGTGTAAATGCATTGGGTGATCATCCATTTTAGAACGATTTACCAACTTCACTTTTACTAAATCACCCTTTTTTACTTGAATTGGGTCAATATCCGGAAATACCTTTCCGTTAATTGTATATACCATTTCATTTCCATTCATTTGCGTATTTAAGTCCATATTATATGTGGCAGTATACTCTTGATTTAACGTGAAACTACCTAATTTTTTAGTACCATATTTCATTATATCTACTTTCGGTAATTTTTCTTTTTCGTCTGCTTTATCTTTCATCTCTTTGCTGCCATCATATTCAATAACAGCTTTCATTCCTTTTGCACCTTTATTTTTCGAATGGTCTTCAACATACCATTTCCCAGTTTTATTAGCAGTAAATTCAATATCATAACGTTCGCCCGGTGCGATTGAAATTACTTTATCCTTTATAACTTTTGGATCGTTTATTGGTTGACCATCTGTCGCAATTACTTTTATATCATGACCGTGAACATGTATATCATGTGATAGATAACCAGCATTAACGAGTCGAAAACGAACTTTATCTCCCTTATTCACTTTCAATGGCACTACTAAATCACCGCTTTTTCCATTGATTGTGAATAAATCATACATACTCATATCATGACCTTCCATCTTCATATTTCCATGGTCCATTCCTTCCATATTACTAGAGTCTTTTTGATCACTGCCCACGTCCATACCAGAATGATCCATGCCGTTCTTATCATCATTCTTTTCCTCATTTTCATTACCTTTAGATTTATTACCTATTTGCCCTTTTGTCATTTCTTTTAACTGCTTATTCATTTCTTCTTTATCTGTAACCCATTCATCCAACATTAATGTGTAATCTTTATCATATTTTTCCTTTGTATCTTCTACAATGAGCGCTCCATACAAACCTCTATCTAATTGATTTACAGAATCTTGATGCGAGTGATACCAGTACGTTCCTGGTACGTTCGCTTCAAATTCGTAAGTGAAACTTTTTCCTGGTTCAACTGCATCTTGTGTCACGCCTGGAATTCCATCCATGTTATTTGGGACAGGATATCCATGCCAATGAATAGATACTGGTGCAGATAATTCATTTTTTAATGTCACTTTCACCTTTTCACCTTTTTTCACCCGAATTTCTGGACCAGGAGATGATCCATTAAATGTCCAGACTGGAACAATAACACCGTTACTTAACTTTTGCTTTTCTTCTTTCGCTATTAAAGTAACTTCTGGTCCTTTTTCAACCTTCAATGGTTTTGTAGCTGTTTCAGTCTGTATTGTTTTTTTATCTTTCATATTTTTATGATCATTTGTTGTATTTGTGGCCAAAGAACATGCAGCAATTAAAAATATTACAGAGACCGTAACAGCTTTTAATACAAATCGCTTCATGGAAAATCCCTCCTTTTTCAAAATCATTATAGAAGTTGATTTTCAAGAAAATAAGGAGATGTAACTAGATTTTACGTAAGCTAATTGGAAGATTACTAAAAGTGGAGACATTACAAGAGGCGAATATTTTAGAAATACAAAATGCTTTCCTTGTAGCGACTATATTAGCCGTTCTCGTATTTGTTTTGACGTTATTTCTTAAGAAACAATAACACTTCTATTATTAAATAAGAAAAATGTAGCTAAAATGCTCTTCACAAAAGAACTTAGATTTTTGTATAATAAGAACTAATGTTCTTCACAGACAATAGACTCAAATTACACAAATATATCAAATAGAAGAGGATTGATATACGATGAAAATTGATAGACCAAAAATTTCACCAGAGTTATCTTCAAAGAATTTTCAAGATATTTTTTATGAAGAAGATCCAACATTGGAAGTGTGTGAAATTATAGACTCCACTTTCGAAAATGAATCTGTAGATAGAGTACGATTATATGATGCGGTGATAAAAAACTGTAAGTTTACTAATACAGACTTTAGCAATATTGATATTACAGATGTTTGTTTTGAAAACTGTGATTTATCAAATGTTAATTTAAGCAATTCTTCTGTTCACAGAGTCGAATTTAAAAACAGTAAATTAATCGGAGTAAATTTCACAGAATCTAGCTTAGGAAATGTTAAATTTGAGAATTCAATTTTGAATTTAGCGGCATTTGGAAATTCCAAACTAGAAAAAATCATCTTCAATGAAACTTCATTAAATATTGCAGATTTTTTTGACTGTAAACTTAAAAAAGTTGAATTCCAATTATGTAGTCTTGATGAAGCTAATTTTGATCAGACATCACTGAAGGGGATAGATATTAGTTCTTCTAGCTTTGATACGCTTACAGTTTCAGTGAACGATTTAAGAGGATGTAAAGTATCAACATATCAAGCTGTTCAGTTTGCAACTTTATTAGGATTAATAATTAAAGATTAGTATTTCGAAGATAAAAGAACCCTATCCCGAATCATGGATTTTTTAATTGTCCGCGATTCGAGATAAAGTTCAAATAAATTAGTGATGACTTTTTATTATTTAACTACAGCTTGGTTTCCTTTTACATGTTCATTATTTATACTCATAAATTCTTCAATTTCTTCAACTTCTCTAATGATATCTTTTGACAAGTTTTCATACCCGTCTTTCGTTACAAGAATATCATCTTCTATTCGAATACCAATTGACTCTTCCTCAATATAAAGACCTGGTTCTATCGTAATAACCATACCTTCTTCTAACACTCTATCTTTATATGTTCCTACATCATGTGTATCTAAACCAAGGAAATGGCTGACACCATGATAATAGTATTTTGATAACTCTTCATCTTCTTGAATTAAACCAATTGCTTTACACTCTTCTGCCAGTACCTTTTTTGTATGCTCATTTAATGCAGCGAACTTTAATCCTGGCTTAATAATCTCTGTTGTTTCTTTTAATGCTTTTAATACAATATTATAAATTTGTTTTTGGCGACTAGAGAATGTTCCATTTGCCGGGAATGTATAACTAATATCAGCGTTATAGTAGTCTTTTTGAGCGCCTAAATCTAGCAATACTAAATCACCATTTTGAATTTGTGCATCATTATCTTCATAATGAAGAACTGTAGCATTTTTCCCACTCGCCAAAATTGTATTGAATGCATGGTGCTTAATGCCAGATGATTTCAGTGTAAAATCAAATTGTGCTTCTAATTCATACTCCATCATGCCTGCTTTTGCATGCTTAAGTACATTGTAAATACCGTCTTTCGTTATAGCAATCGCTTCTTTAATAATTTCAATTTCTTCTTCTGTTTTAAATACTCGTAATTCACAAATGTTCGGATATACATTACCAATTGTTACGTGTGGGTATTTTTCTCTTACATGTTTAGCAAATGCTAATGTTTTTGTCTCCATACCATTCCACTCACGACTTTCTATATCTAAATATAGATGCTTCGCATTTTCTGTAAAAAGTATATTTGACATTGTCTTTTCAAAGCTATCTAAATATACAACTTTCTTTATACCTGAAATTCCCTCTGCTTCTTCGCTAGAAACTGTTTTCCCAACCCATTTTTCCATTACTGGATCTGATTTTTCAATGAAAAGTGTCTCTTCTACACTATTCCCAAACTTTTTCAGCATAAAAATAACATTTGGTTCACCGATTCCCGTTAAGTAGTAAAAATTACGATTCGGTACAAATTTATAATGTGCATCGGCTGACATATGAGGTGCTTGTCCAGCAAATAAAATCGTAATGGATTCCTCTGGTAATGTGTTTGCTAATCGTTCTCTATTTTGAGCAAAAAATGTTGATTTCATAATAATCCCCCTAGCGTTTTATGTATAATTGTGAAACTAATTATTCAATACACTTCATTCTATTATTGTTATAATTTTTCGTCAATTTTTAACTAAATTTTAGATAGTATTGACACAGACAACTAAACAAGTTACAATAACTATAAATTAGTAAGTTACTAATTTAAATTTAAATAAGAGGTGAACAAAATGCAAAACATTTTATTCCGTATTAATGAATTATCAAAAAAAGAAAGAACATCTGGATTAACAGTTGATGAAAAACAAGAACAACAAATGTTGCGTCAAAACTATACAGAAACATTTCGTGGAAGCCTAGATTCCATTTTATTAAATACAAAAATTGTTGATCCTAATGGTCTTAACGTTACACCAGTTGCATTACAAGATGCTCAAATACGTTTAAAATTAAGCAAATGAGTTCCGCGCTAAAGAATTTCAATAAAACATAAACAGAGCTGGATTTCCTATATAGAAATTCCAGCTCTGTTTATTGTCTTTTCTAATTTAGTAAACGAGCGATACATCGCAATTCTCCACGACACAATCATCGCAAATGCAAGTAAGAAAAACATTCCGCTTAACTCTGCCAAATCAATTGATTGGCTTAAATATGACTTTAATGCCACGCGTACAGCTAATAAGCCTACTAAAATAAATATGAATGCTTTTGACGGTTTCATAAATATATGTTCGCCTTTTATTTCGAACTTAGTTGTTTTAATAAGAAAAATAGAGAAAATAAGCCCTATACTAATTGCCTCGACTATTTCTAACGATGTTAATCGAAACTCTAGTAAAAAGTACATCATCGCGCCTGTACTCATAAAAATTGGTGGTAATATAATTTTCTTTTTCGTTACCGGCTTTTTCGCTGCTTTAAAACGTAGAAACATTACTCCAACAGTCATACAAAACGCTATGACACTTGATAAAAGTGCTATCATACTCTTCTCACTCCTATCTATTTAAAAGACTTTTTGAGCAAAATCATAAACCAAACGAGCCCGATACTTATAATAACATGACCTAATCCAGCCATATGGCTTAAACCGTAAAAGTCAGTTCCATTTACTTGTAAAAGACCTCTCCATAGCATTGTAGCAATAGTAAAGATTACTCCTACATTATAAACAACAAACCATGCACAAAAGCTCTTTGTTTCTTGTACATGAAACACTTTACATAAAGCGAAAGCAATTAAAAAGAATACAAAACCGAGCACTAATACATGTGTATGCACTAATTGCAACATTGTGGATCCTTTAATTCCTTGTGCTTTCGTATACTCTCTTGCAAATACACCTGATAATAAACCAATAATTAAGTAAATAAATGCCGCATTATATAATTTCTTCATTCTATTCCTCCTGTTGCAAACTTTCTATATTCGCTACAATCATTTTACGGAAATTTTATGAACGGAATATGAATAAAATATTACATCCTATTTTCAAATAAAAAGCCATTTTGTTTATATTGGTTTACCCATTTCAAAATTGCGGTGTCTCTTATACCAATAGCTTTACTAATTTCTCGGTAACTTTCATTTCCGTTCAAATAACGTTGAACGATGTATATTTTTTCATCAGTTGTGAATTTAACCATAGAAAAACTGCACCCCAATTGTTAGACTGTGTCTAACAATTGGGGTGCAGTTCAGTTTTTAATGGTGGGATGCTCTTTTATAATTTATTCATTATTGATTATTTTCCATCCTGTAAGTTTCTAGCTTAATTTAAACCATTGCTTCAGTTTCTATAATTACTAAAATTACCCTTTTCTCATAACCGTCTAATATTCCTAGAATTTCTGGGATTTTTGAGTTCATGCGGTTAAGCCCTCTCAATTATTTTAGAACTTAACTAATCTTAGTTTGTAACTCCATTCCAAACATCGACATCATTATCATCTAAAATGGCTTTGATTTTATCTTTCTCAAAAACTACCAGATATTCATAAGGTAAGGCTAAAACTTGAATAATTGAAGGTCTAATTTTTAGTAGCTGATATGCGTAATATGCTTCTAATTCACCGTCAGTTTCTTCTGTTTCATCGACAGGACCGATATACCAACCAGAATCACCTTTGTCACAATCCCTAGCTCTTTGTAAATAAACCTCATCTAGTTGTAACACATTTTTTGAAGTCACTATTTTATCGCTAAACTTTATTGTTTCACCGTCAATATTTAACTGACGTAAACAATGCACTTGTTCTAATTGCACCCATAAAGCAATTGTTAGATCATCTGTAGTATCCTTAAATGGATTTTTTGTATAATCTGGGGCAATAATATGATACCCATCTTCACGTTTGGATAGAACAAAAATAGACCAACCAACTTGCATAGAAAATCTATCAACTAATTTGTTATCTTCTACTTTAGTTAGCAAATACAATAACTTTTCTATCTGGGGGCCTAAATGTTCTTCTGCTGTAGCTATTATCTTTTTACCACCTATATTTTTAACTATTGTTTTCAATGGATTGTAACCTCTCTTTTATTGATTTTTTCAAAGCTTCTCTAGCCACTGCTTCACGTTCTAACATTTCTAGTCTTATAATTTCCGCCGTATTTAGGGTGCCCCGGCCATGTACTCCAATCTTTTGCATTCTTAGAAGCATTTGTTGGTTTTCCAAGTCCAACAAAGTTTACATCCATATTAAGCACTTCTATTTGTTGTTCTCTCGGTAATAGGTCAAAACCTTCCATGTCCGTTATTTCTTTCATTGAAACAATGTGGTCAGCTTCAAGTTTTTCCACTTCATAACCATATACAGGATCAATTTTGGGTACGTCTGTATTTACGCTTTTTCTTATCCTATTATTGGGTGTTCTCTTCCTTAAATCTTTATATTCCTCTTTTGAAACCGCAAATTGATTTAATAAGTCTTTCGCTTCTTGGTATGCCCCACCAAGTTCATATTTTATAGAACTTCCTCCAACATCAGCATAAGCCAAACGGTTTCCAGTGTTCAACTTAAAATCAGTTAATACATTTCTATATGCAGCAGAATTAGTCATAAACGACTTTCCTTTTGCTAGGTTGCCAGCGATTGCTAACTTCCCTGCTTGTCCTGCTTTACTAAGACCTTTATCACCAATAAAACCTGTTAATAATGATGCTACACCATAGGCAGCATAGTGCTCTCTACTTTCCATATCTCCGTTCCAGAAATCATTAATGAATGAATCTGATAAAGTATTCCATGCATCTACAGCACCATCTACAAAACCTGTAGAAATACCAGTCCATGCATCACTTAGATCCTTTTTCTCTCTTTCCCAAGCCTTCTCGAAGTCAGATTTAGGCGAAATTTTACCGCACATTGCACCTTCTTCAATTGAATTATCAGCCTGACGATTCCTATCTTCTGTAATCGCCTGGATAGAAGTCGTCCACTCCATATTCAATACTTGTGTACTAAATGTACCACTTGCAGGACTAAAACCTTTTCCACTTTGTACTTCTGCAAGACCTGTAGCAATACTATTAGCTAATTGAATTGCTGTAGCATAGTTATTGCTAGACGTTTGATTAAATTCATGTAGATGGTCTAACTTTTCTTGAAGTTTTTTCCTCATGACAGTAAAAAGATTTGCCATAGCGTCTATACCTGGTATTGGCATAGTTTGAGTGATGGCTTCCATACTTGCTTTCATTCGGTCAATCTCTCGAATTTGTTCTAATATTTCTTGTTCAATTACATCTGCCTGAGCTACTTGTGATTGAAATTGACTTGGAAATGCATCGTTCTGACGGATTAATTCTTCACATAAGTATATGATTCCTTGTGCTAAAGGGCGAAAGGTTTCTGCGAAAAATGCTTTTGCACTATCGTAAGTTTGCCCTTATAGAACGGTATCACTTGTAAAAGCATCAATCGATTGAATGGCTTGTTCCATACCTTGAATGGTAGCTGTACATACAGCATTCATGCTTTGAGTTTGGCTTTGTACTTCTCCCAAATACATATTTAAACTCATGCATTGACCTCCCTTGCTAATTGTTGTTGCTGGTAGGATAGGTCGTTTTCTGAATCACTAAGGTCTCGTCTTTCTTTAAGTAATGTTTCTTTTTGATTTTCTAATTCAAATGTAAGTTTTCGCTCAATGTGTTGTGCTTCTTGACGGATATTTATAAAGAAATGAGATAACTCTTTATCGTTGTGCCAAGTTTCTAAAATACGGTTAAATAAGCGGTTGCTTCGATTTTTAAATTCGTGAAAATCAGCTTCCGCTTGTTCCTGAGTTCGAAGCGCGGATTGATTTCGGTCCTGTTCTTCAAATACACTTCGTAATTTTTGATTTAACTGTTTAATTTGTTTTTTGATATCTCGATCCATTTTTTTCCTCCTAAAGTTTTATCTTTACGAAGGTGGTCATATTAGCGGAAAGCATTGTGAAGCTCGTGATCCATTCTCTCAAACTCTTTGGCTACCGAATGAATATTATCGACCGCTTGTTGAAAGGCGGTGGAAAATTGTTTCGTCAAATCTAAAACTTGTTGGTTCGCTTCTTGTGCTTTTGAATTAACTGAAAGCGTAGTACGTGTCGCCTTTTTTATAGAACGATTTGTTGCGCTTTGGATTGTATCTGAAGCTGCCCTCATTTGCGTTGCGATTTGTGTAGCGCTTTGAAAATTACTTTGAAATTGTCCCATCGTATAAACCCCTTCTATACTTAATAGAGCATGAAAATTATACCATATTAGTATAGATTTTTATATTGATAGAGAACCTTTGTTGGTAGGGCGTTTTTTAGAGTACGAAAGGTAATTCAATTATAAAAATAGCCTATCATCTTTTAATATTAATTGGGAATTTATATTGTACTTACACTACATTAATATTTAATATTTAATATTTATTTTTTAAAATTTCACATGTGGTAAAATAATAAATTGATGAAAAAGAGGACGAAATATCAGTAAATAATTCACCGCAATATAAAGTAAAAAACTGCACCTCCAATTGTTATTCGTGTCTAACAACTGGAGGTGCAGTTCACTTTTCAACTTATTTTAAATCTTCTATTGAGAAAGCACCTGGAAGTAATTGCTCAACAGTCACTTCTTTTTCATCACCTTTTACATTCGTTAATAATACAGGCATTTTCGGATCACAGAATTCAGCAATTACTTGTCTACACGCACCACATGGTGAAATCGGTCCATCAGTTTCTCCTGTAATAACTAAGTAACTAAAATCGCGCTCCCCTTCTGATACCGCTTTAAATATTGCTGTTCTTTCTGCACAGTTACATAAACCATAAGAAGCATTTTCTATATTACAACCAGTATAGATTTTCCCTTCTTTCGTAACTAACGCTGCGCCAACAGGAAATTTAGAATACGGAATATACGCTTTCGATAACATCTTGTTTGCTTCTTCAATATATTTTTTCTTATCCATATTATTTCCCCCTCAAAGTAAATGAAATGATGATTAGTCAGTAATAACTGTATGAACTAATTTAGGAGCCACTGCTGTTTCAGCGATAGAGATGTTCTCATAAATTTTTGCTTTTACATCTTCTACATTTTCACGATTTGCGTAGATTGTTACGAATGGCTCGCCTTCTTTTACTGCATCGCCAACTTTTTTACGTAACATTAATCCTACTGCTAAATCGATTTCATCTTCCTTCGTTGCACGACCTGCACCAAGTAACATAGCTGCAATACCAATCTCATCTGCAACAATGTTAGAAATAACACCTGAAGTTTTTGCAGGTACATCAATTACATACTTCGCTTGTGGCATTTTTTCTGGATTGTCTACAATTGAGCTATCTCCGCCTTGATTGCTTAAGAACTCTTTAAATTTCTCAGTTGCTTTTCCGTTTTTCATCACTTCAATTAGCATTTCACGAGCTTCTTCTAACGTATTTGCTTTTTTCGCAAGTACGACCATTTGGCTACCTAATACAAGTACTAATTCTGTTAAATCTTCTGGACCTTCACCTTTTAACGTGTCAATCGCTTCTTTTACTTCTAGAGCGTTACCAATCGCAAAACCAAGCGGTTGTGACATGTCCGAAATAACAGCCATAGTTTGACGTCCTACATTATTTCCGATACGTACCATTGCATGTGCTAATTCTTTTGCATCTTCTTCTGTTTTCATAAATGCACCAGCACCTGTTTTTACATCAAGTACAATTGCGTCAGCACCAGCTGCAATTTTTTTACTCATAATTGAACTTGCGATTAAAGGAATTGAGTTAACAGTTCCTGTTACGTCGCGTAATGCATAAATCTTTTTATCTGCAGGTGTTAAGTTTCCTGTTTGTCCAATAACAGCTACTTTGTCACGGTTTACAATATCAATGAATTGTTCTTTCGTAATTTCAACGTGGAATCCTTCTACCGCTTCTAATTTATCAATTGTTCCGCCTGTATGTCCTAAACCACGACCAGACATTTTTGCTACTGGTACATCTAAAGCAGCAACTAATGGTCCTAATACTAAAGTTGTTGTATCACCAACACCGCCAGTTGAATGTTTGTCTACTTTAATTCCTTCAATTGCTGATAAGTCGATCGTTTCTCCAGACTCAACCATCGCCATCGTTAAATCTGCACGTTCGCGATCTGTCATATCTTTAAAGAAGATTGCCATTGCAAGCGCACTCACTTGATAATCAGGAATACTTCCGTCTGTATATCCATTAATAAAGAATTTGATTTCTTCAGTCGTTAGTTCTTTGCCGTCACGTTTTTTTGCGATAATATCTACCATTCTCATTACAATCACCATTCCTTTTTATATTATATGAATCTATTAAAATAATAAGCCAACGATTGTTGCTGATAAGAAACTTACTAACGTTGCACCGAATAGTAATTTCAAACCAAATCTTGCGACTACATTCCCTTGCTTTTCATTTAAGCTCTTAACTGCACCTGCAATAATTCCAATTGAAGAGAAGTTTGCAAATGAAACTAAGAATACAGATATAATTGCTGTCGTTCTATCTGAGAAATTAAAGTTTCCTTGTGCTAAATCTGTCATTGCGACAAATTCATTTGATACTAATTTTGTTGCCATAATATTTCCGGCATTAACTGCTTCATGCCAAGGTACACCCATAATAAATGCAAATGGTGCAAATGCATAACCAAGAATTTCTTGGAATGAAATACCGATTACACCTTTAAATACTGCATTAATGAATGCGATAAGAGCAACGAAACCGACTAACATAGCTGCTACTGTAATCGCAACTTTAAATCCATCAATAATGTATTCCCCTAATACTTCAAAGAAGGTCTTTTTCTCTTCTTCTTGTACTTCTAACATATCTTCTTCCTCAGTAACTTCATACGGGTTAATGATAGAAGCGATGATGAAGCCACCGAATAAGTTAAGCACTAAAGCGGTTACAACATATTGTGGTTTTAATAACACCATATATGATCCAACGATAGACATAGAAACTGTAGACATTGCCGATGCACATAATGTATACATTCTTTTCTCTGGCAATAACCCTAGTTGTTTCTTAACTGATATAAATACTTCAGATTGTCCTAAAATCGCAGAAGCAACAGCATTATATGATTCTAGTTTCCCCATTCCATTTACTTTACTTAATGCTAGACCGATAGATTTCACAATAATAGGTAATACTTTAATATGTTGCAAAATACCGATTAAGGCTGATATAAATACGATTGGCATTAATACACTTAAAAAGAACGAAAACTCTTTTTGATTTACTAATCCACCAAATACGAAATTCACACCGTCAGCGGCATATTTTAATAACTCTCCAAAACCATCTGCTATTCCGCTAATTAATATATTCCCTATACTTGTATTTAATAATAGAAACCCCAAAATGAATTGTAATATAACCATCGTTATGATTGGACGATATTTGACTTTCTTTCTATCATTACTAGCAAGCCAAGCGATACCTAAAATCAATACGAGGCCAAAAACACCGATTAAGTATTTCATAAGCCGTTTCCTCCCATTCGTATCCGCTTACATTTTTTTAATTGTTAAAGCAATAGATATACTTTAAACGTATATCTATTGCTTTAACCTTTTATCGATTAGTAGTTATCTGTAGCACCTTTTGCATCATTTAATACGATTGCAACACTAGCACTTGCTCCAACGCGAGAAGCTCCAGCAGCTACCATTTTATCTGCATCTTCACGTGTACGAACACCGCCAGATGCTTTTACACCAACGTTTGGTCCTACTGTTTTACGCATTAATGCGATATCTTCAGCAGTTGCTCCGCCAGTTGAGAATCCAGTTGAAGTTTTTACGAAGTCAGCACCAGCTTTTACTGATAATTCACAAGCGCGTACTTTTTCTTCATCTGTTAATAGACAAGTTTCAATGATTACTTTTACAAGAGCTTTTCCTTTTGCTGCTTGTACTACTTCATAAATATCTTTTTCAACAAGTTCGTTGTCGCCATCTTTTAAAGCGCCTACGTTGATTACCATATCAACTTCAGTTGCACCTTTTGCGATAGCATCTTTTGTTTCAAATGCTTTTGTTTCAGTAGTGCTTGCTCCTAATGGGAAACCGATTACAGTACAAACGTCTACATCATGTCCAGCTAGTTCATCAGCCGCTAATTTTACCCATGTTGGGTTAATACAAACAGAAGCGAATTTATATTCCTTTGCTTCTTCGATTACTTTCATAACATCTTCTTTAGTAGTATTAGCTTTTAAAATTGTATGGTCAATTAACTTTGCAATGTTCATTATCTTCACTCCTCATATCTTTTAACAACTTCATTCTAACTCTTAGTTGAACAAATGTAAATACACTTTTGAAATTTTGTTCATTCTTTTTTAAAAGGAATTTTCTTGTAGTAAATAAAGCGCATTCTAACTAAGAAACAATTCCTATTTAAAATCAAAACTTTTATATTAACAATGGTAGTATGTATCTCCATATCCATAATTATTTTTAAAAAGGCAATTTGTGTTCAAAAAAACACCTATCATTCATACATAACAAAATAAAAGGCGTTCTCAAAATTAACATTTTGAGAACGCCTTTTATTTCTAATCTTTTTGATAATGTAACAATTCTTTTGCTGTATGCTGATCGATAATTAATACATTTGCATACCCGCCACGTAACGCACCATCAATTGCTTTTATTTTTCTATTACCACCTGCAACTAAAATAGAGCGTTTCTTTAATTTCAGTTCCTCTAACTCAATTCCAATGGTCCGCTTATTAATTTCTTCACTACTAATATTTCCGTCTCCATCAAAGAAACGTGAACAAATGTCACCGACCGATTGTTTTTTGAGTAAACTTGTTTCCTCCTTATCGAAATAACCTAATCGGAATAATAGCGCTTCATCTCGCACTGTTCCTACAGTAAAAATTGCAATATTCGCTTGCTTCCCCATTTCGATAATGTGATGAATATGTCGATCCTGCTCTACTAATTCTTTTGTCACTGCATTATCAAATATAACTGGAAGAGGTAGATTTCTTGGCGTCGTTTGAAAAGCATCTGCAAATAAAGCTATCGTTTCATTCGCATATGTATTTACACTTGAATGACTAATACCACCTTTTAGCTGGACAACCTCTACCCCTTTTACATGTTGCGGTACGATTTTTCTAGCGATTTCATACATAGTCATTCCCCAGCTTACACCAACAATATCACCATTTTTAACTGTCTTTTCCATATACTCAGCAGCATATTTACTTATATACTCTGTAATCGTTGCATATTCCGGTACTGGAGAAAATACAACATGTGCCTCTAACAAGTTGTATTTTTCTTTCAGTAAATTCCCAACGTTATCTAAATCCGCAAATGGATCGGCGATGCTAATTTGAACAAACCCTTTTTCTTTCGCGTACTTTAACAATCTAGAAATCGTCGGTCTTGAAATATTTAATTTGTTAGCAATTTCTTGCTGACTATAATCTGATTGATAATATAATCTTGCAACTTCAACGCTTAATTGTTGTTTATCTTTTTCCATAGTAACTCATTACAAATCCCTTCCTGTATTTCCCTTTCGTTACAAGCATTATACAGCTTTATGCAAAAAAATTCGACTACCGAATTTTATCTAACTGAACTTATATTCCACTTATTATATACAATGAAACCGTTCAATAAGAAACATAAACCATCGTCTAAAAACTATTCAAATACCCCTTATAAACAGAAGATACTGGTTATAAGGGGTATGTATTCAATTTAATTTTATAAAAATTGGATGAAAACAATGCAAGTTCCCACTTATTTAGAATAAGTGAAAAGATGATGTTTTATTTGTTCAATAAAATAATGATGGTGTATATTATCGTTAGATACTCGACTTGCCATAATAGCCCCCTCCATTGAAGATGCAAGAAAGGAAGCAAGTGATATAACCTCTATATCTTCTTTAAGTTCTTGTTTCTCTATTCCTTCTTTTATGAGAGAAGCCATTAACA
Organism: Bacillus sp. NEAU-Y102; assembly: GCF_054788175.1. Classification (NCBI taxonomy): domain Bacteria; kingdom Bacillati; phylum Bacillota; class Bacilli; order Caryophanales; family Bacillaceae; genus Bacillus; species Bacillus sp. NEAU-Y102. The sequence continues at coordinate 102,567 of NZ_JBTWFK010000005.1, forward strand.
TTACTGTATCATCATAACCTTTTGCTGCTGCTTTTTGTAATTCTGGAAATACTCCAGTACTTTCAATTGCGCTATTAAGTAATGGACAGCCTCCAGCAATAGGAGGATTATTAGCTGCATCTTGATATACAAGGAAAATTGCAAGGATTTTATCGATTGCTGTCTTTTTATTTTCCATTGCTTTATGAAAATGACTCCACATAATCTCACCACTTTTGTCGTAGGCAGCAAGGACAATTTCTTCTTTACTTTTGAATCTACGATAAATAGATCCTTTAGGTAGTTCAGTAGCTGTCATTATATCCTGGATGGATGTGCGAGTTATCCCATTAGTATTAAATAAATATAAAGATGTTTCAATAATTTTTTCTTTAACCTTATCAACTTTAGTCATGCTTTGTAATCCTCCTAATAAAAACGAGCTTAATATTCCAGGTGATATTTACCATCTATTTTCTTGAATTTTTTTGTAAGTATAAAGAAGTTTGGAGCGAAAATATCTTATCAACCCCTATATTATGTGAACCTCAAACAATACAGTTTGAAAAGAGATTAATCAAATTGTATTATCTATATCATTCAAATGAATTTTCTGTCAAAATTAACATGACCAATTATTTAATTCAGTCATGTTATACAACTAATTTCACCTAACTTCGTAGTAGGTGTAAAAATATATAGTTAAATTTAACGTATAGACATATGATTATTATATATAATTTTGATTAATATGTTTAGCTAAAGTGTTTGAACTATCCCCACTTTCACTTCATTCTATAAAAGGGTAATCATTAATGATTACTGGAATTAAATTGTACCAAAGAAACTGAGATATAAATATATTTGCTTTTTTTCCATTTGGATTTTGTTAATACTTTATAAAAAGGGTTTAAAAAACTAGAAACTTATAGTATCATTAGGTTCCGGACCGAACCGTCCGGTTTATAATCTTATATAAATATATTTAGAAGGAGAACGTTATGCAGAGAGAAAAATCAAAAATTATAGGTAATTTAATTATGGGGGCAATACAGTGAACTTTATAAAAATGAATAAAAAAGAAATCATTATGCTCATAATCTTTACAATGTTTGTACCATTTCAAATTGGCTTGTACATATTATTTGGCATATCACTTTTAGCTAATGTCAATTTAGTTGAATCAGAATTTGTTCTTAGTGCCATCGGTTTTACTGTACCTGCTATTGTAGGAATCATTTTCTTTAGGAAAGAAATTATTGAAAGTTTTACTTATTTTAAAGAGAAGACAATTTTGAAAATAGTAAGTATTCCTATGGTAGTTTTATTTACGGTAATTGTGGAACAGTGTGTTATGCGTTTTCTAGCAACTGGTCAACCAGAGAACCAAGAGCAGCTCCTTGAAACGGGTGCGGAGGTACCTCTTGTATTTACATTGCTTGTATTTGGTATTCTGGGTCCAATACTTGAAGAAATTGTGTTTCGTCACATATTAATAAATCGTTTTTCTTACCATATTGGTACTGCTATTGCATCTATCATTTCGATTATGATTTTTACACTTCTTCATACGAACCAACTTTCGGATATTGCTATTTATTTACCTGGATCGTTGATACTTACTGCGGCTTATCTTATTTCTAAAAGATCCATTGCATATGTTATAGCGATACACATGTTAAACAATTGCCTTGGTTTCATTCTGTAAGAAACTAGACTTGTTTCTGGTGCCAAAAATACTTTTTCTATGGCATAAGAAAGCTAATCAAAAATTATAAGATATTAGGAGAGTGTCAGTCATGATTGTAACAACAACTTCTGGAATTCAAGGTAAAGAGATTATTGAGTATATTGATATTGTAAATGGTGAAGCTATTATGGGTGCAAATATTGTCCGCGATGTATTCGCTTCCGTTCGTGATGTTGTCGGTGGCCGTGTTGGTGCTTATGAAAGTAAGCTAAAAGACGCTCGTGATATTGCAATGGGCGAAATGAAAGAACTTGCAAAAGAAAAAGGTGCGAACGCTATCGTTGGTATTGACGTAGATTACGAAGTTGTTCGTGATGGAATGTTAATGGTTGCTGTCAGTGGTACAGCTGTACGTATATAAGTAAATAAAAAAAACGGTTCCCCTTGGAATTTATACTTTGAGGGGAAATCCTGGTTCTGTTGCAGATTTTAAAGAATAATAAGAGATGTTGATAAATCATTGTACGTCGAAAAACACAGTTTGAGTGTAAACTGTGTTTTTTTATATAGAGGCCCCATCCCATCACTATCAAGCTAAAATTTTTTAGTGCCTCCAGAACGAAATTTTGTATTAACTTGTAACAAAAAGTTCATTTTTATTTTGTTGATAATTCAGAATATTTCGGTTGATAGGTATGTGGCAGTACCCTGATACGGTACAAATTTTTTATAAACGGTTGTAAGATTCTACGTTTTTGACCATTCTGTACAACGATAACTTTGGTTTATTAATTTCGCCTGTAATCTGGTAGCCTATCCTCTGATACAATTTAATGGCAAGTTGATTCTCTTTCTTTACCGTCAGAGAGCATTTGGCAAAGCCTTGCAGGGAAGCTTGTTCCTCGGCAAACTTAAGTAGTCTGGTACCTATCCCTAGTCCTCGACTTTCGGGCAATAAGGCAATTGTTCCGATGTGAAACTCGTCATCTTCTCCCTCCTTCAAGGTAAACATGGAATAAAGCATTTTGATATTCAAAATGTTATAAATAACAAAACCCAGCTTTCGGAATGAAAGCAGCTGTTTAAAAGTGGACCAGGCAAGACGGTTTAAAACGGGTATGGGATAGCAAGTAATCATCCCTAAAGTTTTCCCGTCCATTTGAGCTTCATAAGCGTATTGATGACTAAAACGGTTGTTCTCCTGCCGCCAGAGCTTACAAAATGTCCCTTCGACTGTGTTCTTCTCCTCAGATCCTGCAAGTGGAAACGCCATGTATTCCAATGCCATTACATTTAACTGGGCGCCGACCATGGATTGATGAACAGCCTTTACAATAGAGATTTGATTCATTTCCCAGTCCTCCTTTTCGCTTTCTGTATTATTGATATTAATTATCATGGATTTGAATCAGTTCACTTACCTCTCAAATCATCCTTAGCTTTAAAACCATAATAAAATGTATTTAAAACAAGCTCTGCAGCAGATTTTTTAGCCACATTTCCTTCATGTACCTGTTCCCAAGTATGGAAAAGCAGAGCATAAAGCGTATTCAAAATCCATTCGCTGCTAACCGTTTGCTGAAAATAACCTCTTTGTTGTAACAGCTCAATAACGCGTCGTAAGGGTTCCCTCAGCTTCTCTTCTGCTTCACCTAATTCTTTGTTGTTAAATACAGATGCATCATGACCTAGAAAATAGATTTTGTCACCTAAAGGGATTAACGCTTCAATGAGTTCCGGGATATAGTTTTCGCTTCTTTCCTCATCCAGTGGAATCTGGTTTACAGTATCACTTACCAGTTGTATAGCCCGATGGCCTAAGAACAGCATCAATTTCTCCCTGCTTTCGACGTAGCGATGGAGTGTAGCAATTCCAATTCCCGCATATTCCGCAATTTCATTCATCGAAGCAGTAGGATTTTCAACAAGCAATATAGTAGCCGAATCAAGAATTGCATTAAATCTCGCTTCCTTCAACGCTGACAAGTCTTTCTTCATCGTCAATCTCTCCCTTTTTCTGTATAAATTCGTCATTTTTGATAGAAAAATATATCATTTGATATTATAATAAACAATCTCAAATAAAGTGTCCAGATGCTGAATGTAGCTTTTCAAAAAGAATTATATTACTGAAACTGATAGTACTTTGAATGTTTCATTTTTAGCATTTCATTATTTAGATAACGATGAAGAAATTAAATTATTTAATGTAATAAATACAAGAACCAAAGGAAATGGTTCGAATCGCTTTCTTAGTAGAGAAATTGATTACCTTATCTAGGTTTTTTAAACTATTTTTCATGACGCATTAATACTTATAGTAATTTTTCTACTTTTATTAAATCCGGTTGCACTTCATTTAATTACTGAATATTTTATAATGAAGCTTCTTTCTGCATAAAGTTATCGGTTTACTTTCAAATTCACTTCCGGGTATTTGGTCATCAGCCTTTTAAGGGTTGAGCCGTCATCCTTCTGTTTTACATACTGGTCAAAAAATGCCAGGCTGAATTCGTTGATAATACGATGAACTTCCTTTGGGTTTTCACCTGGGCTCTGCAACAGAGGGGAGAACAAATGTAAATCAGTGAGGCTTGTATGATCCGTATGAGGTATGACCATTGACATACCACCACCAGCTAACCCACGTCCATATCGCTCCCTCACTTCATAGGGATCTGCTTCATCAGGCTCTTCTGCACTCATGAGTAGAAATGGTTTTCCAATTCCACTTTCAGGAAAGATTTCTCCATACAATGTACCATCCATATTGATAGCTGCTTTGACACGAGAATCTTTTGCAAGTATTTGTGCTGCGGTAGCTCCACCGTAAGAGTGACCAAACATTCCAATTCGCGAAGTATCCATTCTTCCTGTAAAGAAGCCGATCTCATCGTTTTGATTAAGTTTCTCTATCTGATTAAGGACAAAGCTGACATCTTCCTCCCATAATTTTATGTGGCTATCCCCTTCATCAGTTAAATTGATGGGCTGTACGTAAGCAGTTCGACCATCTGGAAAGACGGTAGCTGCAGCATCAAAGGTATGATCGATACTTAGAACAATATATCCTTGACTAGCCAACTCCTCAACTTGAAACGTGTTTTGATTACGAAAACCATTAAAACCATGAGAGAAAAGTAATATGGGATAATGATTCTCTGAATCTGAGAGTTGTAAATCCATAAACGAATGAGATTTTACCAATTCCATGTGGCTGAATGCAAATGCAGGAATGGACAATGTTTTTTCCAATCCCTTGGAAAGCTCATTTATGTTACGAATATAAGGTTCTGGATCCCCTTTACTTTTTTCAGCTGTAGGATACCAAATTTGCACCATCAGTTCGCGCCGATCGGTTGGATTTTTCGAATATGGTTCATTTCTCTGATGATCAATCCAATGATATACCTTCGTACCGATCCTATGTGGGCCGGTTGGTTCTTCAAATGAAAATACTGGCATAAGTAAGGGTAGCGCCACTGCTACAGACAAATAGATACATAGCAACGAGGTCTTAACTATGAATATACCCCAACTTCTACAGCCCTTTTTCCGCCCAGTTAATAAATAGCATAAAATTAAGATAACTGGGGATACATATGCCGGAATCATCTGCCACCTAAAACCTTCTGCCAATAACTGAACTGTAACCATTACAACGGCAATCAAAGTAGCTAATTTAGACCACTTTTTCGTTTCTCTGCCTATTAACAGTATCCAACTCAATAGACTAAAATTCACTACTATCAAAACAACTTCCCAGAAATTCATTGGCCTATCTCCTTTGAATGTATTTTACTTCTAATTAAAGAGGTAGTTTTCAGCCTAAGCAAAAGCAGATGAACCCCCTATATAGTTGCACCAATTATGCTTAGTAACCGTTTCATCCACTCTACTCCTTTCTTCAAATTAAAAACTTAAAATGCCCAGCTACCTTTACGGAAAATTGGTTCTACAGTTCCATCTGGTAGAATACCGTCGATGTCCATCTCACTGCTGCCAATCATAAAATCCTCATGTGTTACTGAAATATTTGCACCTAACGTTTCAAGCTGATCGTTTTCTAAATCTCTTCCATCCTCTAAGCAAGTTGGATAAGCTTTACCAATCGCTAAATGGTTCGATGCATTTTCATCAAACAATGTATTAAAATATAAAATTCCCGATGCTGAAATTGGTGATTCATTTGGTACAAGTGCTATCTCACCTAAATAGCACGAGCCTTCATCCACATTAATAAGCTCCTGTAATAAATCATGTCCTACCTGTGCTTCAGCTTTAACAATTTTTCCTTCTTCAAATGTCAGTTTAAAGCCGTCGATAATATTCCCTTGATAAACTAATGGTTTTGTATTGCTTACATAGCCATTTACACCTTGTTTCATCGGTAACGTATAAACCTCTTCGGTCGGCATATTAGCCATAAAGATAGTATCATCAGGAGTTTTACCACCTCCAGTAATCCATTTATGCTGTGGTGCTAATGCAATTGTTAAATCAGTACCTGGCGCTGTATAGTGAAGCTTTATATATTTTTTATTGTTCAGTAGGACCGCACGAGATTCTAAATTTTTTACATGTTCACGCCATTTTTCAATAGCACTGCCTTCACCAATACGAACAGCTTTAAAAATAGCCTCCCATAATGCTGGTACTTGATCCTCAGCTGCTAAATCCGGGAACACCTTCGATGCCCACTTTGGTGAAGGAACTGCTACCATAGACCAAGCTACTGAATCCTTCATTACGGCGTTGCGATTGTTGCTCAGAGCAGCTCCTGCTACCTTTTGATAGGTAGCTAGACGATTAGATGAAATACCTGTAAATTTATCAGGATCTGTAGCATCTATCATTAATAATGCTCCTTTACATTCGATCAGCTCATCATTCATTTTGACTATCCACTCTGGGAAGCGATTAAATTCTTCATCTGAGGCATAATCAAAGTAAGCACGTTCCATTTCTTCATCCGAGAAATTAACATGAACACGCCCTGCCCCAGCCTTATAAGCCTCTTTCACAACTATACGGGCGAAATCCAATGCATCCACTGATGTATTGACTAATAAGTATTGCCCTGGTTGAATATTCACACCGATTTTCACCGTAAGTTCTGCATATGCTTGTAATTTTTCTTCAAAAGTCATATTATTTACCTCACTTTTATCAAATTGGTTTTGAATTCCCATCACTAACTTGCTTTCATACCATACTTTCTGAACAGGTTTTCTCAGAATTTTTCTTGCCTATTTTTTATGTTTTTCATCAAGACATGATAACAACTAATGGCTTTTTTCTACTACTCATATATTTAATTTCTAAACTTTGATTCAATTAATATTGGTTTGTTTTTAAAAAAAATCTAATCAAAGGGCATCAAACACTACATAAAGTTATAGAGTTCTTTATTGTGAAAGCTCACTCATTTCTTCCCAATCTTTTCAATGTGGTTGCACCTAAAGGCTTACCATCACTGGGGCGTTTAACATTCTCAATCACTCCTTTATCTTTACAAAAGCATTTTTGATAGATAAATATATCATTTGACATAAGATTAAATCATTTTAAACGAATTATCAAGCCGTAAAATTTAATTTTTAAAAAATTCGGTAAAAAACCTATGTGAAAATGGATTCTATCAAAGGGAGCGATAACAAAAAGATTTTTTATACACACATGGATAAAACACATGAAAACTTATATATAAAATTACAAGTTCAACTCTCACAAAAAAACGGAATAAAAATAAACAGCGGAACTAGCCCACTGTTTACTTTGCCACACCTTCATGTAATTTTTCTGTATAATCCTTTACATCTTTCCAGCTATCTTTCGCTGTATGTAAATCTTCTTTTATAAACGTAAACTCTTCCGGACTAATTCCTTTTACGTTTTGTAGTAAATTATTATATTTCGCACCTACTGTATACCATTGGTTTGATATGTTTTGTAGTGCTGTAATTGCTGCATCAATTGTTTCCGTCATGTTTGTTGTTTTATTTTTTACATCAGTCAAAATTACGATTTCTGCTTGTGCTCCTGAAATTCTATCTTTTAAATTAGCTATCTCTCTTTCTGCATTTGCGATATCTTTTTTTGCAACCGCAATCATCGGCCCGCCAGCAAGACATGTTATTAGCGCTACGCAAAGTACGCCACCAGCAATGACCATATCATTACTCTTTTTAATCGAATCGTTATATGTATTTATTTGTTGCTCTAGAGCTGGAATACCAGCATTCGTACTTGCCAATATCGCTGTTAACTGATTTGTATCCTCTTTGAAACTATTTGTATCTTTCGCCATTCTATCGCGAAAAGCTTTCAAATTTCCTAATAATCCATCTACCTCATTTTGATTCTTTACAATATCCGCATACAACTTTTCTAAATCCGCTTTTAATTTTCCGCTATCCTTTTGGTCAATCGCTATTAACATGTCGTTATAATACGATTGAAAAGTATTATTGTAATTTATAATATTTTGATCCGTTTTCATAATTTGAGGCTTCATATTATTTAACCAATATGCTGCATTAATTTTTGCATCTCTTTGATGCTGAATCATATTCCCTTTAAATTCACTATTAATCGAACTTATTTTACTTAAATCCGTCTCTTGTTGATTTTGAATTAATTTTGCATATGAATCCATTGCAAATATACTCGATGTCGTTTGTGCCATTACATCTTGGAATCCAGCTGGTCCAAGAGAATAGTTTTTCACATTTTCTTGTAGTACCTTTACATTTTGTTCTGCTGCAAAAGGATGTAAAGGAGATACGTTACTCGTTGCCACCCCAGCAATCATTACCGCTAAAAGACATTTTTTATAAAATCTTTTCTGCATACTTTTCACCTATTTTCTTTATAAGAGTATAAAAAGCTCCTGCTCACAACTGAACAGGAGCTTCAAATCATTCATCAACACTTAACGCTCTAACGATTCGTATTCAATTATGCTTTTTTCGTATCTACTACTTTAATATCTTCAGCATAAATCTTTTCTGCATAGTCTTTAATATTTTTCCAGCTATCTTTCGCAATGTTTAAATCTTCTTTAATGAAAACAAGGTCGTTTGGACTAATTGAATCCACATTTTGAAGTAAAGAATTATATTTTGATCCCATTGTGTACCATTGGTTTGAAATATTTTGTAACGCTGTAATTGCAGTATCAATTGTATTTGTTAAATACTCTGTTTGTGTTTTAATGTTCGTTAATCCAGCTACTTCTAATTGCGCAGTTGTAACTTGTCCTGTTATCTTTTGAATTTCTGCTTGTGCATTATCAAGCTCTTTCTTCGCTAATACGATTCCAGCTGTACCACCGCCTACAGCTGCTGCACCACCTGCAATTAATGCTACTCCTAGCGGTGTTCCTGCGCCCGTAGCAATAACTACTGCACCACCGATAATTGCAATTGGTCCTAGAGCTGTCGCAACAGATGAACCGATAATAATTGCATTATATTTACTAATTGCTTCATTGTACGTTGTAATTTGATTTTGTAATAGCGGAATTCCTGCATCTTGACTAGCTAATATAGATGTAATTTGATTTGCATCACCCTTGAAGTTTTGCGTATCCGAAGTCATTTTATTTCGGAATTTCTTCAAGTCTTCTACTAACTGATCCACTTGTGCTTTATTTTCATTAATACTACTTGATAATCTAGTTAAGCCTTTCGTAAGAGTCGCTTTATCCTTTGCATCAACTGCAGCAACTAAAGTATCATAATAGTTTTGGAATTTCGTATTGTAGTTAATGATATTTTGATTCGTTGAAATAAGCTGTGGTTTTAATACATCTAACCATTGCTTCGCATTTCCTCTAGCTGTATCTTGGTGCTGAATTACTTTCCCTTTTAAAGCCGCATCAACAGACGATACATTTCCAAAGTTAACATTACCTTGTTTAATAATTGTTAAAGCGTACAGATCCATTACTAAAGCATTTGAACCTGTTCTTTCCATTGCATCTTTTAGGCCTTCTGGTCCTAATGAATATTCTTCATAGTCATTATAAGCTTTTGCTACCGCATGAACTGGAGCTTGTTTCACTGTACTTTCAGCTGCATACGTATGAGCCGGCATAATATTTCCTGCTGCAAATACTGCCATAAGTGCTGATAGAGCCATTACTTTATAAGGTTTTTTTGTCATTTTTCTTCTCTCCCTATATCGCTAATTATTTTTCTGTTTAATGTACTTCAACGTTTGTAACGTAATCTTCAAATTGATTTGTTTGCTTATTCATTTCATCACTTACTTTTTTAATTTGATTGAAATGTTTTTGAAGTAAACTACTGTCTGTATACGTGCCTTCTTCGACATTTGTTTGAATTTGAATCATATTATTATTTAAAACTTTCCAATCCGTTAATAACGTTTCTAAAGTTGTAATTTGACGATCAATTAATTCTGTAAAGCTATTTACTTGATCTTCAACGAATGTAATTTGAGTCGCCTCTGCTTCAGTTTGTGATAACTTTTGAATAAGTGGCAATAACTCCTTTTGCTTTTGTTGAATGCGAAGAGCTGCTTCCCTCGTTTGACTATCTGCAGCATTTACAATTTCATTACTTAAAGTACCGATAGAAACAAAATCGATTGTTTTCGTTTGTGCAGTTTGATTTGTGATTGTAAATACTTGTTTACCAATATTAATAGAACCTTTAATGATTTCTTGAGGTCTATTCAAAATAGTAGTTAATTCAGCTTGAATTTCACCTTGAATTCTTTTAATATCTTCTCTTAATTTCACAATATCTCCACTTGATCCTTGCAGTGTTTTTATTGCTTCATCGGCTTTAATTGATAAGTTGTTACTATCTTTGTCTAATACTGTTTTAAATCGATTTAACTCTAATAAATCTTGCTCCATACTCTCTTGGATGCTTTGTACTTGCAATTGTAATTTTCCATATGCACTCATAAAATCTGCTTTTGCTTGCTGATCTTCATTTACGTTTCCTGCTAATTCATAGAGCTTACTATAATAGCTATTAAATCTAGTGCTGTATCTCATCATCTCTTGATTTAAGTCAATTAGCTTCGGATTATATTCATCAATCCATTCTCGTACATTCGCCTTTGCAAACTTTTGATGATTCGTTAAGCTACTCATCGCATTTACCTTAATATCTGGCTGTTGTAAAATAATTAATCCGTATGCTTGAATAAGCGGTGATTGTGATCCTAACATTCTAATTGAATTGGATAATGTATTTGGAGCAATTACATTTTGTGCATATACTGTTTTCACTTCCGTTTGCCCCTCCTTAGCGTAAGCGCTTACAGGAATGAAGCAACTCGTAGATACTGCTGTAACCAATAACCCTGTAATTAAAGTCTTTTTCACTTTAACTCCTCCTATGTATTAGCAACTATTACTATCGCATTTTATTATTCTATTTTCTTACCTATAATTTGAGATGGTTAAAATAGAGAACGTTCTCACCGCGATCCATGTACGAACCACCTCTCTCGTATTGCTACAGTACTTACTTATCATCACAAAACATTTTATTATTTTTCATATGTGTTTAGTATGAATAATATTGTATAAATTTTCTATTTCATCGAAATCCCCACATTCACACAGTGAATATATTACATAAAAATATTATTCATTTTAAACTAAACAACATACGTAAATATGAAATTTCGTTTTGTTTTCATATATGTTTTGTACTGTAAGGTCATTTAAACACAGCTGTTTATATAACGTAAAGAAGTATTTTCATTCCCTTTATTTTCAAGCTTTCGTGTCCTTATTTCAAAATATAATCCGATTCACTTTATAGATTGAAATATCTACATATCACAACAGAAAACACTACTTGAAAATAACTGATAAAATTATATAAATATAATTTTCGAGCCCATATGCAATTATGCATAGCATATACACAAAAAGGATAGCTTCATTTTCACGAAGCTATCCTTAAAAAATCTTCTTATTTTTTCAAATGATATGGAACTGTCGTAATAACAACATTTCTTTTATAAAGTAAATACGCACGTATGAGTAAACTGGATTGATTATGAAGAATGTTATGCCAACCTTTTTTCGGAATGAACTGTGGTATAACGACCGTAACGCGGTAATTCGATTCACTTGCCTTATATTGCACTGTATCGATGAACTTCGTTAGCGGCTGGATAATACTTCTATAATGAGAATGTAATGTAACAAGCCTAACTTCAGGTTGCCACTTTTTCCATTTCTCTTCAAATTTCTTTTCCTCTTCCCTGTCAAAAGCAACATATACAGCAATAACTTGATCTGCCGAAAGAGCCTTAGCATAGTTCAATGAATTTTCTACTACGTGAGTCATACCAGCTACCGGAACGACGATTACATTTCCCTTAATCGGAACAAGTGGTTCACAAGTTTTTAAACTTAACTGATCACCTACCGCATCATAGTGCTTCTTAATTCTGTGGAATAAGAATATGATTGCAGGTAAGAAAATAAGTATCGACCAAACTTGTGCAAATTTAGTTAAAAAGAACATGCTCATTACGATAAAACTAATAACTGCACCAATTAAATTAACCGTTAATCTTAAAGCCCATCCTTCAGGTTTTTCCCGAAGCCATTTTAATACCATCCCTGTTTGAGAAAGTGTAAATGGAATAAATACACCTACTGCATATAGTGGAATTAAATGTTCTGTTTGTCCTTGGAAAGCTACAATTAAAATAATCGAAGCAACTCCAAGTATAATAATACCGTTTGAGTAACCTAAACGGTCTCCTCTAATCGTAAACATTCTCGGTATGAATTTATCTTTTGCAAGGTTAACCGCTAATAAAGGAAATGCAGAATAGCCTGTATTAGCAGCGAGAATTAATATTAAAGCTGTTGTACCTTGTATGAAATAGTACATGAAATTACGTCCAAATGTTTGTTCAGCAATTTGAGAAACAACTGTTACTTCTTTACTCGGAGTCACTCCGTAATAATAAGCTAAAAATACAATTCCTGAAAATAACACAGCAAGTAATGCACCCATTGCAAGCAATGTTTTTGCAGCATTGTTTGGCGCAGGATCTTTAAAGTTCGGAATTGCATTTGAAATTGCTTCAACACCTGTTAAAGCAGAACTACCTGATGCAAATGCTCTTAGTAATAAAAATAAACTAATTCCTGCAACTGGTGTTCCAATCGGCGCATGTAAAGTAGGTGAAACATGACCAGTTAAAATATTATATATGCCCACACCAATTAATATAAATAGTGCTAAAACGAATAAATAAACAGGATATGCTAGCACGGAAGCTGATTCCGTTACTCCTCTTAAATTTAATATCGTAATTAATATAACAAATATAACCGCAATAATTACGTTATGTGCATGTAAGCTAGGAAACGCAGAAGTAATTGCATCTGTACCCGCGGACACACTTACCGCAACAGTTAAAATATAGTCAACTAATAAAGATCCTCCAGCAATTAAGCCTGGATTCATCCCTAAATTTTCTTTTGATACAACATACGCTCCCCCGCCATGCGGATAAGCAAAAATAATTTGACGATAAGATAAAATAAGGGCTGTCAATAATACTAATACCCCAACAGCGATCGGAATGGAATACCAATAGGCGATCGCTCCAACACCTGCTAAAGCAATTAAAATTTGCTCTGGACCGTAAGCAACTGATGACAATGCGTCAGAAGATAAAATAGCTAAAGCTTTCGTTTTATTAAGCTTTTGTTCTCCAAGCTCCGTTGATTTTAACGGTCTTCCAATTAAAAATCTTTTAATAGATGAAACCAATGCTGTCCACTCTCCAATAATTTTGTACGAACTTTTCTGCTTGTTACAGCCAGTAAACTATTTCTTCAGAAAACAAAAAATGTCTACAAGCCATAGCGAAATAGACTTGTAGACATTATTTTTTTTGTCGCACAAGCTCCACCTTCCTTCTCAATATAACGCTTACGAGGTTAGCTGTCGGATTCGGGCCTATGAGTAGCCCTACCTTTTTCAAGGATTCACCCCATCGGATTATGTACTAATCCGTAAAAACGGGTCCCCCGTACCATGCGGTTTCAGCGATTTAGAAAATTGAAACTGTGGATTATAATACTCCTTTATTTTCAAAAAGTAAACAAAAATTTTTAATAAGAAAAAAATTAAAATGATTGCGCATAATCCGCTGAGAAATATACATAATGAATACTAAAAAATCCACAAAGGAGACCCATATGTCTAAAGAAAAGAAGCCTATTTTTTCCGATTCATATTTAGATGCAGTAGCAAATGAAATTAATCAGTTATATGGTAAACGTGAACAGGAAATAAATTTGACAGATAGAACGAAAAGAAATAAATGATTTGTCATACAAAAAAATAAAAAAGATAGCAATACACTTATATATTGCTATCTTTTTTATTTTTTCATACATCTAATTCTATTACAGATTTGTTAAAGGTCATCTCTTCATACACCTTTAAATTTTGATATATAGTTCCTAATAATGGTGCCGCTATAGAAAATTTCTCTGCTACATCCAGTAAATATCCTTGCAAGTGCTTCCCTTCAATAAATGAACCCTTTTCCATATCACGCTGCATCGATGACTTCATATCATACGAAATTTTATCAATCGTTTTCATATGTTCCTGGGCAATATTTCCCTTTACTGGAGCTCCTAATACTCTCATGATTTGTACAGATTCCTCAAACACATTACGGATAAAATCACGGCCGCCTTCACTTTCACGGATTGGTCCAATTGGTGCACGCATTAACGTTGTCACACCTGACATTACAGTAATAAATAAATATTTATGCCACATATCTTGCGTAATATTTTCACTTAAAACAAAACTAGACTTCGTACCTGCAAATGCTTTAGAAATATGCTTTACTCTCTCTGAATTTTGAGACTTAATTTCTCCAAACACAAGTCTGTTGGCAGCACTAGTTTGTACAATTTCTCCTTGATCGTTTAATGTCGTCTCGATAAAGCATAAACCGCCAATTACTTTTTCTTCGCCGAATTCTTTTTGTAGTAGTGATAAATGAGCGATACCATTTAACAATGGAATGATTACAGTATTTTCGCCAACAAACGGCTTCAAATCTTGAATAGCCTCGTTTAAGTGATACGCTTTTGTTGAAAATAAAATGACATCAAATGGAGAAGTTCTCTCTTCTTTCGTTATTAATTTCGGTTGGAAGGAAAAATCCCCGTTAACACTTCGGATTACAAGTCCTCTTTCCTCTAATTGTTTTTTCCGTTTACTACGAACAAGAAATGTAACATCTTCTCCCTTTTCGACTAATCTGCCACCAAAAAACCCTCCGACTCCACCAGCGCCTAATACTAAAATCCGCATACAGCATCCCCCTTTTCAAAATACAATTTTACAACTTTTAGTATACATAACATTATACATGTCCTCTGCTAAATAAGCTGAATTTTCACTCTCAATTGAGTATAAAACAGTGGTTATTTTCAAATAAATTTGGGCATGTTGTTTCTATAGCATATATGGAAAGGAAACAATGTAGATGGAGGCAATACAAACAATTGAGGAAAAAGGTGTAGCAACAGCTATATTCCAATTTATATTCCCGTTTTCGTTTAAAACTGGATATGAACAAAATATGTTCCCTTTCTTACAAAAAAACGATTTTCGTCCTTTTCGGCTCGATCATCTCGATGATGAAAATACATATTATGGGGAGTTTAAAGTTTCACATCAAAATATGGAAGCATACTATCTCTCATTTACAAATAAAATTCTCTTTCCTCACTCAGAGCATCAAAAGGGCTTGCAACGTTATTCAAAAGATCTTAACTTAACTGGACATTTAACAACAAACCTTATTTCAATTCCATTCAAGATACACTCTATTGATGTAACACTTTGTCCTTATGAACTTGGCTTCTTAACAATTCGAACAGAAGTAAACACTGCTCCAAACATGACTTTATCTGAAGCAATCGAATTCGCAGATCGCTTCCGTGTACTTGAAACTAAAACTGATACAAATGAGTCTATTTGTATTGAATGTAACGGAAAAAAGTATTCCCAAGTTGAAAAATTCATTTTTGGTTATTTATTTCATGGCGTAACTGATTTCTTTGAAAAGAAGAGATTAAGAAGTTCATACTTTCAAACCTTCCCTTTCTTTGAAGACCAGAGAATGTACGTCCAAACTTTATTGTCACTAAAAGAAGGTATGGAACTTAATGAAGTGGATGTTTATCGTACTTCCAGTCTTTCCGGATTAACAAGTGATGGTAAGCCATATGTGAGTGCAAGTAACCTTCCTTACATTCATAACTATTTAAAAAAACACGCTTACCAGAGATGGGCTCCAAATCGTTATTTCATTATGGAAGAACATATTTTTACATGTGTAACAAATGAAGGAGAACGCGAAATCGATAAACTTGCTAGTCAAATGTACGGAGAATTTTATTACGCTTTATTATTAAACCTATTCCATAAAATTGTTTTATTAAAAATGGCAAACGCCTATGCTGAGCTAAATATTGAACAAGATACTAATGAAATAGAGAAATTAATTTATTCGATTAATTCGTTCACTGCTAATTATTTTTCTTTAGAATTAGTATCTCAATCACAAAGTGAAGATATTTTCTTCCGCTTAAGAAAACTTTTTAATATTGAGGTTTTATACTCGAACGCGAAACAAAATCTTGATAGTTTGTTTAAATATCAAGAAAATGTCGCCTCAAAAAAAGATAGTCTCTTATTATTAATTTTAACGCTCTACTCTGTAGTAGGCCAAATGTTAGGGTTTACTATGATCGATCTTCTAAGAAACACCGATTCAAACAAAATATCGTCACCTCTTGAATTTTTCGCTCTATTAATTGCGATTAGCGGCATTGTCATTTCACTTATTTTAGGGGCTCAAGGGTTATACCAATGGGCTGTGCAGCACAAAAGAAGAAAAGCATGGGTAAAACAAACTGTACTGTCTGCTGTAAAAGAAAAAGAGGATAAAAATTAAAGAAGGTTATTTCCAAATATGTGGTATGCTGCAGTAAATGAAATTTTTATCAGCGATTTTTCAAATATATCGAATTACCGACAAATGACAGAACCGTATAACAAAAAAGGTACTCCAAAATAAAGCTTGGAGTACCTTTTTATTATACGAATTCAGCTTACTTCCCTGCTTCGATTTTCTCTAATGCAGCAGCTACTTGCTCTTCCGTTAATTCATGTTGTATTACGTAGCGGTTACGTGGACTTACACGACATTTATGAGAACATGCACGTAAATATTTCGCTTCGTTTTCTTCAGAACATAAAATTTTCTTATTACATTCTGGATTTGAACAGTTTACATAGCGCTCACATGGTTCACCTGTAAAGTGGTCTTTACCAACGATAACATGTTCTTTTTGATTTACTGGTACAGCGATACGCTCATCAAACACGTAACATTGTCCATCCCAAAGCTCACCTTGTACTTCTGGGTCTTTTCCGTACGTTACAATTCCGCCGTGAAGCTGACTTACATCTTCATAACCTTCACGAACTAACCAACCTGAGAATTTCTCACAACGAATTCCGCCTGTACAATAAGTTAAAATCTTTTTACCTTCAAGTGTTTCTTTGTTTTCTCTAATCCAATCTGGTAATTCACGGAATGATTCAATATCAGGTTTAATCGCACCTTTGAAGTGTCCTAAATCAAATTCATAATCATTTCGTGCATCAATGATAACTGTATCTTCTTGTTTCATTGCCTCATAAAAATCTTTTGGCTCTAAATACTTCCCAGTTATTTCGTGTGGGTTAATGTCATCTTCTAGACGAAGTGTAACTAATTCTGGACGAGGACGTACGTGCATTTTCTTGAATGCATGCCCTTCTTCTTCATCTATTTTAAATACGATACCATCAAAACGTGGATCATTGTTCATTGCTTCCATGTATTTTTCTGTTTGCTCTACAGTTCCAGAACAAGTTCCGTTAATACCTTCTTTTGCTACAAGAATTCTTCCTTTTAATTCAAGTGAATTACAAAATTCTAAATGCTCTGCCGCGAATTCTTCTGGATTTTCAATTGTTGTGTACATGTAATATAGTAATACTCTGTATGGTTTTGTAGTTGCCAATGTATTTCTACCACCTATCTAATTTTTAAAATCATGTATAAGTTAACGTTCATATCAAAACATATATAATAAGAAAATGAATCCCATTTTCTTTTCTTTATACTATTTTCTATCAGTTAACAAAAATAAAAAAACAAGATTACACATCAAAACACTATGGTTATGTTGTAATCCCAATATATTATATATCATACAAATGCAATTCCATCAATTAATATGCTGTATTATCGGCTTTATGTTCACATAAATTTCAAAAACAGCCCTTTAATTCACTATGTTTCCCCATGTCATCACACCATAAACTCCCAATTCATTTTACATTATCACACCATCCATTGCATAAAGGCATATAATTTGCATTAAGGAAACTTTCGTGTTCAAATGAAATTATCACATAACATATTTAAATGTATTGAAATAATGAGTAAGAATAAATACAATAATTTCATCAAGTTAACATTTTAAAGGGGAAAACTACTATGAATAAAGATATAACAAAAGATGAACATCTCCCTTCTGAAAGTACAACTGTACAATCAGCTCACTTAGCTTTAAGTGGAGAAACAAAAGGCTGGAAAAGACTGTTACCATTTTTAGGGCCCGCTTTTATCGCGTCCGTTGCTTATATTGATCCTGGCAACTTTGCTACAAATATCGCAGCTGGTTCACAATATGGATATTTACTATTATGGGTTATATTCGCTTCTAACTTAATGGCTGTATTAATCCAAACTTTATCGGCTAAATTAGGAATTGCTACAGGAAACAATTTACCCGAAATAGCTCGTGAAAACTTTCCAAAGCCTGTGTCTATCGGCTTATGGATACAAGGTGAACTCGTTATTATGGCTACAGATTTAGCTGAATTTATCGGGGCAGCACTCGGATTGTATTTATTATTTGGAATACCTATGTTACCAGCTGCTTTAATTACAGCAGTCGGATCATTTATTATTCTTGAGTTTCAACGCAGAGGATTTCGCTCACTAGAAGCTATTATTACAGGGATGATCTTTATTGTAGTAATAGCATTTGGGATCCAAGTTTTTTATGCAAAACCAGAATTAAGTCCCCTTCTTTCAGGAATATTTATTCCGAAATTCCAAGGTGTAGACAGTATATTACTTGCAGCAGGGATTTTAGGTGCGACAGTTATGCCGCATGCAATATACTTGCATTCTGCATTAACACAACGCCGCGTGGTTGGAACAACTGACGAACAAAAGAAAAAGATTTTTCGTTTCGAATTTATCGATATTATTATTGCAATGGTTATCGCTGGAGCAATTAATGCAAGTATGTTAATTGTAGCAGCTGCACTATTCTTTAAAAACGGTATGCACGTTGAAGATTTAGATGTTGCTTACACTCAATTTACCAACTTAGTAGGTCCTGTATCGGCTGCATTATTTGGGATTGGACTTTTATCAGCAGGTTTATCAAGCTCTTCTGTCGGTACAATGTCAGGTGATATTATTATGCAAGGATTCATTCGCATGCATATTCCGTTATATTTACGTCGATTTATTACAATGATTCCACCACTAGTTATTATCGCTTTAGGTGTAAATCCAACTTACGCTCTCGTTATGAGTCAAGTCGTCTTATCATTTGGTATTGCATTTGCACTAGTGCCACTTATTATGTTTACAAGTAATAAAAAGATTATGGGTGCACTCGTTAACCACCGTATAACAACATTTATCGCATGGATAATTGCAGCACTCGTTATCATTTTAAATATTTTCTTACTGTATCAAACGTTTGTAGGGTAATGAAAAAAGGTATTCCAATTTTAATTTGGAATACCCTTTTTGGATGAAATGATTTTCTTCTACTTACCACTTATGTATGTCCCTCTTTCCGGCATCATGACACCATTTTCAGTTCGAAAGTAAAGTGGCAATCCTTCCGCAAAAAACATATTTACTTTGGACGGATCCTGCCTTTGATGATGAATATGCAAATGCGGCTCACTTGAACTTCCGGAGTTACCGACTTGAGCAAGAACCTCTCCTTCATTTACATGTTGGTCTTCCCTCACTTTAATTGAGCCTTTCTTTAAATGGGCAAGAATCAAAAATGTCCCTGATTCATCTAGTCGTAAATAAATATGATTCCCCGCCATCGACTGAAAATCATCCTCTCCTGGAACTACATCTTTTTCATCATTATTAATAGATACAACTGTTCCAGAAGCTGGTGCCATTACTTCTGCTCCATATATTCCATAATCCTCTAACATACTACTTTTCACTTCAGCAGGCGGCATAAGGATATCATATGCCCACCTTTCATTTGGTTTTATAACGTGATAGTTCGTTTCTAACCGATCACCACCCCAACCTATCAATGCTCGTTCATTCAAAGGAACACGAACTACTGCTTTAGGACTCATCGATTGTATATCTGCTGGATAAGCAATTCTACCTATATTAGCAAACCAACCGACAGGCCAAGCTCCAATGATAGAAAACAGAATAATTAAAAGTAGCGTTCTATCTATCCGCTTTCTAAAAATGCCGTTCAAAAAAAACATTATTACTGATCCTATTAAGAGAAAAACTGAAATTACACTAAAAGCCTGTATACTCCACCAAACAAAGACTGATGTAACACCATTAGCTACATAAATTAAACTCCAACTTATAATTAAAAAAGGAACTATAATTACTAATAAAAATTTCTTCCACATGTCGTATCCCTACTCTCATATCCTTTTTCTCAATGATACAAAGTAAAAATTACGACATATGAAAGAAATACTTACGACTTTCTTACTTTTTTATACTGCGGTAATTTTACAGTAAAAACTGTTTCTTTATCGTTACTACGTACAGTTATATCCCCTTGATGGAGCTGTGCTATACTTTTCGAAATTGCAAGTCCTATTCCTTTCCCACCCGTATGAGAGCTACGTGATTTTTCACTACGATAAAATTTCTCAAAAACGTAAGGAAGGTCCTCTTTCGGAATGCATTGTCCAAAATTTTTAATTTCTACTTCAACATTCATTGTTTTATTGGAAATTCCAATTGCAATTTCCTTTCCATCTTTTCCATACATAATACTATTACCTATTACATTTTCAAATAGTCTCACTATAAGTGCCACATCAACTTCTACATGTAGCACTTCATCACTTTTAATATAAAAGCTCATATTGGCATCATCTAATTGTGGTACAAAGTCAATCATGATTTGTTCAATTAATGCTTTCATATCTATTTCATCTTTATGTAATTCAATCTCTCTATAATTTATTTGACAGTATTCTAATAAATCATCTACTTGATTTTTTAATTCATAACTTTTTCGCTTTAATATACTTACATACTCTTCACATTCTTCTCCATTTGAATGAAGTTTATTTCCTAACAGGTCCGCATAACCTATTAAAGATGTAACTGGCGTTCGTAAGTCATGAGAAATATTACTAATCATTTCATTTTTCATTTCCTGTAATTTTTTTCCATTCTCAATAGACTCTTTTAAACTTTTCGCCATTCTATTAACATTTGCCGCTAGTTCACCAATCTCATCGCTTTTCGAAATAGGTATATGTATTTCAAAATTACCATCACTTATTTTCTTCACGTTCTTATTAATTTGAGATAATCTTTTCATCATCGTTTTTGTCATGAATGCAAAGTATGTTGTAGTAAAAATCAAAAAAACTATAAAATATAAAAATGAATATTTTTCCTCTAACGCAGTAACATGACTATATATATTTCCAATTACAATTTGAAACGCTATTATACTTACAGTTGCTAACAAAATGCTACATATGAATGCAATAAAAAACTTAGCTCTAATGCCTTGTAATGATTTAATCTTCAATTTTATATCCGACTCTCCAAACATTTTGAATAAACTTCGGCTCTTTTGGATTCTCTTCAATTTTATTTCTTAATCTTGCAATATGAACCATTACTGTATTATTACTTTCATAGGCTCTTTCTTTCCAAACGCTCTCATATATTTCTTCAATAGTGAACACACGATTCTTTGCAGCGGCCATTAAGTACAAAATATCATATTCAGTTTTCGTAAGATTCATTGTTTCTCCATATAACATTACTGTTCTCGACACTTCATCTATTTCTAAACCTCTAATATTTATTTTCTTTTCCATTACTTGAACAGCATTTTGGTTGAAATATGTATACCTTCTTAATTGAGCTTTCACTCTTGCGATAAATTCAATTGTACTGAACGGCTTCACAATATAATCATCTGCCCCAGTACTAAATCCAATTACCTTATCTACATCCGATGATTTCGCGCTTAAAAACATAATTGGTAAACTATGTTTCTCTCTAACCCTTCTACAAAGTTCTATACCATCCATTTGAGGCATCATAATATCCAAAATAGCAAGTTGAATACTGTTATTATTTATTATTTCTAAAGCCTCTTCTCCGTTATGAGCACTAAAAACTTTAAAACCTTCTTGCATTAGATTCACTTTTATAAATTGAACAATATCTTGATCATCATCTACAATTAAAATTGAATTTTTCTCCATATACAAACCTCTTTTTGAAATATATTCCACAATTAATTTTATCATAAATTAAAACCATACTCCCCTCTTGAATAATCTTTATTTTCAGACTAGATTATATAATAACAACACATTCTAGTTTCAAAAGAAATGGAGTGAAAGCATGTTTCCTATATTGAAAACAGACCGACTCATTTTAAGAGAACTTACCGAAGAAGATGCACCGCGTATATTACAATGCTTTTCTAATACTAATGTACTGCGCTATTATGGCCAAAAACCGTTACAAGATGTTGATCAAGTGAAACAAATCATTCATAACTTTAAGCTCAGTTACAATGCAAGAAACGGTATAAAATGGGGAATCGAATTAAAAGACAAGAAAGAACTCATCGGTACCATTGGTTTTCACGATTGGTCTTCTGAGCATAAACGAGCCAATATAAGTTATGCCTTTTTACCTGAACACTGGGGAAAAGGATATGCGACTGAAGCTGTTTCTGAGGTTATATCATACGGTTTCCATACGATTCATTTAAAGCGGATCGGGGCAATTGTATTTCTTGAAAATGAAGCTTCCAATAAAGTACTATTAAAATTAGGCTTTGAAAAAGAAGGCGTTCTAAAAAATTATATGTATCAAGATGATATCCCATATGATACGAATTTTTACGCTTTATTAAAATCGGTTTAATAGAATTCATGTGTAAAAAACCTTACTTTTAAAAAGTAAGGTTTTTTGTATTTATTCATTAGCAATATAAGCATTCTTATAAGTATAAACACCACCAAATTGATGTTTTTCAATCCCTTTTACATACTCCTTTTGTACATACGCTGAGCCAATATGATAAAGCGGCGCCACCGCAGCATCTTCTAATAATACCTGCTCGGCTTCTCGCAACGCTTCCCATCGTTTTTCCCTATCTAGTACAAAATCCGTTTTCGCTTTCTTTATTAATTCATCGTAACGAACATTAGAATAATTCATTTTATTATTCGGATTCCCTGTCGTAAATAACTCTAAATAACTAATTGGGTCTTTATAGTCAGGTCCCCAATTTGCCATAGTTATATCGTAATCACCTGTTTGTTCTAACTGTAATTTTTGCTTAAATGGCTGTTGTTTAATTTGTATCGTTAATCCATGCAAATACTTTTCTAAGTCACCTTTTATATATTCTGCCATACGTTTTGCGTTATCTTGTTCAAATGTTAGAAACTCAAGGTTTACTTCGCCTACTCCAAGTTCTTTTTTCGCTTCTTCCCAAATCTTTTTCGCCTTTTGTAAGTCATATAGAGAAAGATCTCCGTTTTCTTTTCTAAAATCTTTGCCAGTCTCTTCATTTACATGACCAACTGGTACAAGTCCACTTGCAGGTTTTGCTCCGTTATTAATAAAGTGAGCAACGAAATCATCTTTATTTAACGCTAATGAAATAGATTGACGCACCTTTTTATTTGCTAACGCGGTATTTTTTTCATTAAAACGAAGCATAGCAATTCCAGAATCACTCGACATATGTAATTCCTTATTCCCCTTATACTTGTCTACAACTTGCGAATTAATAGGTACCCGGTCCAAATCTCCGGCTTCATATAAATTTACAGCTGTCATTGTATCCTTCACGATATGAAAGTTTATTTCGTCTAGTTTCACTTTCTTTTGATCCCAATATGTAGCATTTTTCTTTAATTGAAACTCTTGTTCATGCTTCCATTTTTCTAATACAAATGGACCGTTATATATGAGATTACTAGGTTCCAATGCATAATTGTTTCCTTGTTCTTTCAAAAATGATTCATGCTGTGGTAAATATATAGGTAATGCTAACAACTGTAAAAAATACGGAATTGGCTGTTCTAGTTCAACTTCTAACTTATAATCATTTATAACCGTAACTCCAAGTTCATCTAGAGACATTGCTCCCTTATTAATCTCTTTCGCATTTTTTACATAAAAGAGCATGGACGCATATTGAGATGCTGTTTCAGGGTTAATTGCACGTTTCCACGCAAACATAAAATCATTTGCTGTTACATTATCCCCATTTGACCATTTTGCATCTTTACGCAAGTCAAATGTATATTTCTTACCATCTTCACTTCTTTTAAACGATTTTGCTATGGCTGGAGTAGGCTGATCTTGATCATTTAATACATATAACCCTTCAAATATATTCTGCATAACGTGCGCTGATGTACCATCTGTTGTTTTCACAGTGTCCAGAGAAGGAATTTCTTCTGATACTGTTACATTTAACACTTGTTTTTTAACCTCTATGTCACTTTTATCCGCTTTATTATTACAAGCTGTTAATAATAAAGATGTAACAAGTGCCATTACCATTAAATGGCTCTTTTTTCGCTTCATGAGTTGTTCTCCTTAAATATAAAATATTATAAAGCGTAATATATTATAGCAGAAATACTAACAGAAAGATGCGACATTCTTTTGAATATTTATTCGTTCAAGAAAAAAGTTTTTTTTAAAAGGGTACGGACTATCTTGGAATCTTTTTGATTTTCAACAAAAAACACATATAAAATAATAAGGTGAATTTTTTAGTTATAATCCCAAAATATCCAACTGGCCGTTCATCTTTAATTTTAATTACTCGTGTATCCTCTCACAGCGTATTTACAGCATGTGAAAATAATCATGATCCCGAAGAAAATGAAAACGAAGGAAACGCAAAAGATTTCAGAGAGTTATTCACTCCTGAAGCGAAGAAAACCGTTGCTTTTGTGGGGGGGAAATACAGATCTAATGAAATCAGTTAGCAAAGATCTTAAAAACTATAAAATCCAAAAAAGTAATCGTAATTGAACTAGAGAAAACGGATGATGGTTGGAAAATTAGTAAATCATAAAAAAACGGTCTATGTAAATAGGCCGTTTTTTAGTTTCCTCAATCTTCTTCTTCGAAATCACGTAGACTAGCAAGCAATTCTGTAAATGTTGAGCAAACAGGATATATTGCTTCCTCTATGTTTTCTTCTTCATGATCCCAAAATACTACTGTTGGTAATTCGGGATTGCTACGGTAATCAAAACACAGATGATTCCCAAATGAATCCTTACCAAAGGGATATACTTTATTTGCTAATCTATCTTTTATATCATCATAAACTTGGATGATTGAATTTCTACTTTCTAAATCAAAAGTTAAAAGCTTGCTAAATACATTCTCATCCTGTCCGGGTACATCAAATATTTTGGGTCTTGGATAGCCACTATCATATTTTTTTACACATTCTATAAAATCCATAGGGAATTTAATATTGAAATATTGTTCTACTTTCTGAATGTTTTCATCTGTAATTTCTTTTTTATTTACTCCAATCCAAGTAACGTTGCTCATATATACTCCTCCTTACTTATCGCTGTCTTTTCCCCAAATTTTATATCCACCAGTGTGACCTGTTTTCCTATGTGTTTCATAATCAACAAGTTGCATTCGTCCTGCTTCTTGATGATGATGCCATGTATAATGCTCTGGTACCTCGCCTAGCTTAAATAACTCTATTTCTTCTTCTGTGAATTTTGCAGCTAACTTAGGGTCTTTCATTATTTGTTCGTATAATGCTTTACTACATATTCTATCATGTGTTGGTCTAGATTTTTTAAAATCTGCTTCTTTTAATTTAACTTCAGAAACAGTTTTAAAAATAGGGAAACCATCTAAATCATACGGAATTCCTGTAACTGGATGTTTATTTCCCGCTAACTCACCCAATCTTAATCTTATTGTTTTCGGACCATTTGGACCCTCATAAGTATATGGGGCTGCTTTCTGCAAGTACTGTTGAATACTTCCGACTCCCGCATATGAAAGAGGATTACCACCCTTAAATTCATAGTTATTTAATATATGTAATGCATTTCTATATGCCTGGGAATTAATTACAAGTGATTTTCCTTTAGTAAAACCTGTAATAGCAGCTACCTTCCCAACTTGTCCTGCTTTACTAAGACCCTTATCCCCCAGAAGTCCGAGTCCTAACGTTGCTATACCATAAGCTACATAATGCTCTCTACTTTCCAGATCCCCATTCCAAAATTTATTCATAAATGTATCTGATACAGTGTTCCATGCAGCAGGAAGAGTCTCCCTATAGTTTACAATCGCATCTCGCATATTTAACCAGGTTTCTTTATCTCCTAAAGCTACAAATCCTTCCCATGCATCTACAGCACCATCTATAAAACCAGTAGAAATACCAGTCCACGCAGCATTTAAATCCTTTTTATTCAAAAATGACTCTTCTGATTTTGGAGGGAGTTTTCCACACATGGCTCCTTCTTGAATATTAGAATTAACTAAATTTCCGCCATACAATTCATCCGCTTCTCGGAATTTAACAGCTGCACGTTCTAATTCTACTGCGATTTTATCTAATTCTTGCAAAATGTTAAACATCATTGGCTTTGCTTCATTAAACATCTGATAGAAACGATCACTGCTTGCTCCGCTCCACTGAGAAGCTATATATTCAGTTTGAGAGTATAAGTCTTTATGTATATATTCTAATGATGATCTCGTATTTCTTACTGTTTTAGCAACTTCTTCTAATTGTTCCTGTGTTACCTTAATTTACGTGCTCATTCCATCCCTTCTTTGCATATATATTATAAAATTTATAACATATCATGATTTCATGAATGGTTATCATTTAAAAATATCCGTTCCCTCTTTTTATCAATGTTGGCACAAAAAAGGTTCAGACACAAAAACAGGATGTGGAGAAGACTTTCTCCACATCCTGAAAATACCTATCTTTGCAAACCTCGTTTATAACGACTCGCTTCAAATATAATACGCTCTTCATCTAACGTTTTACATTCGCCATTCCAAACGACACGTTTTCCGTTAATAATGACATCACTTATATCTTTTCCACTAGCAGCATATACAAGGTGCGATAACACTTCATCTGCTGGTTGTAAATGCGGCTTATTAGATGGATCGATCGTAATAAAATCAGCACACTTTCCAATCTCAAGTGATCCTGTTTGTTTCATGCCGATTACTTCAGTAGCTCCTTTAGTCGCAAGTGTAAGAGCTGTTTCAACCGGTAACGCTGTTGCATCTTGGTGAATACCTTTTTGTAGTAAAGTCGCTATACGCATTTCTTCAAACATATCTAAATTGTTGTTAGATGCCACACTATCTGTTGCAATTCCTACTTTCATTCCTGCTTCTAACATCGCTTTTACATTCGCTATACCAGAACCTAGTTTTAAATTACTATTTGGGTTATGTGCTACTCGAACATCGTGTTCTGCTAAAAATGCACGCTCATTTTCATTTAATACTACACCGTGTGCAATAACTGTTGGGCGTTTAAACAACCCGCAACTTGCTGCATATTCTACTGGACGTTTTCCGTACTGTGCTTCAATATCACGTACTTCACGCTCTGTTTCCGAAAGATGAATATGAACCATCGTTTGATTTTCTACTGCAATTCGTGCGCATTCTTCTAACAGTTCTGTGGAACATGTATATGGACTATGCGGTGCAACCATCGTAGTTAACATACCACTTTCATTATAGTAACGCTTCACATATTTTTCAGCTTCTTCAATGGCTTTCTTTTCATCATCTTTCGTTCCGAAGCTAAATAAGGTTCTTGAAACAGCAGCTCTCATTCCACTCTTTGATACCGTTTCCATAATTGCATCTTGATCTACTCCAATTGGATTAAACATGTCAGAGAATGATGTTGTACCACTTTTCACCATTTCAAGTAATCCTAATTCCGTACTAACGACCGCAAGCTCTGGCGTAAACTGACTTTCAAGTGGCCAAATTCTCGTCTCAAGCCATGGTTGTAATAACATATCATCGCCAATACCTCTTAAGAGACTCATTACAACGTGTGTATGTGTATTTACAAGCCCTGGTAAAACCCACTTTCCTTTCATGTCAATTACTTCATTTACTTCAAAATCATTAGAGAATTCTCCGCTCTTTACATCTATAATTTGATCATTTTCTACAATGATATATCCATTTTCTATCACTTCGTTTTGTTCATTCATCGTTACAATTGCAGCGTTTACATAAGTTGTTTTCAAAAGTATTTCCCCTTTCAACTCTATGAAGTTCCCTTTAATAAGTTACCACCATTATAGTAACTTATTAAAGATTAAGAGTCAAAAGATAATTTGAATTCTTTCGTTATTTTTCCCTTCAAAATGCTATATTGTTTTTCATTTGTATCTGCAAATGCTTCTTCCCGATTTGATTCCACATCCAAATAATTCGGTTTTTCATTGAATTGAGCCTCTGTAAAATCAAACCTCTGTCCATCTATAAAGTTATAAAAATGCCACACGCCCCCTATTTTTGTCTTTTTAATTTTCCCTCCGCATATATCTTGAACGACTAGAGCCGTTACACCACACTGTCCCTTTGCTGGATTTTCACTTGTCCATTTTGAACTTGTTTCAATTGACCAAGATCTCATTAGTGCTTCATATATTCTTTTTCCCTTTATATGATCCATTCTCAGCTTCTCCTACTATTAATAGTTTTACACATCACATTTCACAAGGGGCAGTAATCGGTCCTTAAAGACCGTTGATGGTGTCTCTCCGATTAACTTTGCTCCCATATTCAAACAATATCCTTTTGCATTCGGATCACTATCAATCGTAAAGCTTTTTATTCCTAGTTCCTTTGCTTACTCTATTACAAACTTCCACATTATTTTTCCATACCCCTTTCCTTTGTAACGAGGATGAATGTATAAGAAATCGAGAGCTTTATCGTTATGTAAAAATGAGAAAAACCCAATCTTCGTATTATCGTTTTCTAAAACATATACAAAATTATTTTTTATGTACTCATCGGTAATTGTTAAATCTTCCTTACAAGCAAGTATGAATTCTTCACTATAGTTCCACGTTGCTTTTAAATGTAGTGTGAGTTCACTTAATTCATTTGCTTCACTTAATAACGCTGTTCTTATCTTCATGATTCTTTCTCCTCACCTTTAATATATAAACTTTTAACATGATTCGAAAGTAATTTAAAAACCCTCTTATTTCCGTAAACAAGAGATTACTTTTATAATTCTTCATAATAAGTAACAATTTTTTAAAAGAAAAAAACGCCATTCCTGAAAATTGGCGCTCTTTTTCTTTCAATCTTTATAGCATATTATATTAAGAATCATTTTTACACTTCTAAACAGTTTCTACTACCTCTTCAAGCATTGTGCCATTTTTAGCATAATTCGTATGCCAAGAAAAAGCTTTTTCTAAAACATGAGGAGTTTGTCCACCTCTTGTTTGTGCTTCTTCGTAATAAGCTCTTAGCTGGTCACAATACATTGGATGTACGCAATTCTCAATAATTAGTTCCACTCTTTCTCTTGGCGCTAATCCTCTTAGGTCAGCATACCCTTGTTCAGTGACGATAACATCTACATCATGTTCCGTATGATCTACATGAGAAACGAAAGGAACGATACTTGAAATGTTACCACCTTTTGCAATTGATTTCGTAACAAATATAGCTAGACGTGCATTTCTCGCAAAATCACCAGAACCACCAATACCATTCATCATCTTTGTACCTAAAACGTGAGTAGAGTTAACATTTCCGTATATATCTAATTCTAAAGCAGTATTAATCGAGATCAATCCGAGGCGGCGAATGATTTCAGGGTGATTAGAAATCTCTTGTGGGCGCATCATTAATTTGTCTCGGTATTTTTCAAAGTTAGAAAATACTTGTTGCATTTTCTCTTCAGAAAGCGTGATCGAGCAGCAGGAAGCGAAATTAACTTTCCCAGCGTCCATTAGATCAAAGACCGCATCTTGTAAAACTTCAGAATACACTTCTAAATCTTCAAACTCCGAATCTAGCATGCCGTGCAATACTGCATTGGCAACTGAACCAATTCCCGATTGTAACGGTGCTAAACTCTTTGTTAATCGGCCTACTTTAACTTCTTCTCGAAGGAACTCTATTAAATGTTGTGCCATAATGACAGTTTCTTCATCTGGAGGAACAATTGTCGATGGTGAATCCAGTTGATTCGTAAACACAATCCCCTTCACTTTTTCAGGATTTATCGGGATACCAATTGTTCCAATTCGATCATCCGTTTTTACGAGCGGAATTGGAAGTCTTTCCCCTTGTTTACCTGGTTCATATAAATCATGCAGCCCCTCTAATTGCGTAGATTGAGCCATATTCATTTCAATAATAATGGACTTAGCATTTAAGGAAAATGCTAAGGAATTTCCAATTGAAGTGGTTGGAATAATCATACCATCTTCAGTAATCGCAACCGCTTCCAAAATAGCGACATCTATATCCATAACGTCAGCACGGAGTAGCTCTGCTGTATGAGATAAGTGCTGATCTACAAATAAAAAGTCTCCGTTATTAATTCCTTTTCGCATAGTCGCATCGGCTTGGAAAGGCAATCTTTTCCCTAAAATTCCTGCCTCAGCAAATAATTTATCTACATCCGAACCTAAAGAAGCTCCTGTATAAACATTTACTTTAAAAGATTTATCGTTCTTCACTCGATTCACCAGCGCAAATGGGACTGCTTTTACATCCCCAGCACGTGTAAATCCACTTAAACCTAAAGTCATTCCACTTTCAATCCATGAAGCTGCCTCTTCAGGTGTAACTACTCGATCTTTGAAACGTTGATCCCTAATTCTATCTAAATTATTCTCCATATGTAATCCCTCTCTCAATGAATATTCATAATTATTTTACACATTAACACTATCAAAATAGGGATTTTTGTACAGAATGCCGAAAATTCAGATAAAAAAGCAAATCTAGGTTCTAAAGCAGAAAATTTTAGAATCCTAGAAGCTTACGAAAATAGCTAGCGTATGACTGACTCACTGGTACCCTCTCTCCGTTATCCATCGAAAGTACAAAAGTAGAATGCGTATCAGGGTAAATCGCTTTAATATGATTAACATTTACAATAAAGGAACGGTGGCATCTAATAAAGGAATCTTTCGGCAACAAGTATTCGAATTCTTGTAGCGAGTACTTATGTGTTCCTGTTAACTCTTCTGAATTCACATACGTCTTTTTATCTTTAGCTTCTAAATACATGACCTTTGAAAAAGGAACCGGAACCCATCCGTCTGTTGTTTTTAAAGTAACGACTGACTTTCCATCCGTTAAAGCGGGATAAATTGCCGTCACGCACCCCTCAATCTTCCCATTATTTGAAAACGGTACGGCCATTCCATGATAAGGAATACCGAAAACGTCCCGGTTAATAAACTCAGAGGCTTTTTGCTTCGTTACCATTGCTTTATGAGCAATCGTTCCTTCTTTAATAGGATCCCCAGCACTAATCTTTAAATCAATTCGTTTACTTGGCCGATAGTAAATATATTCTTTCGTATTCGAAACGGCAATTGATATTTCATCTGAAAATAATTCTCCAACTACATCTAGTAGTATACCTAATGTTTTATCTTCCATAGTATGAACACCTCATTTACTATTATACTACTATTATGATTTGTAAAACCGTTCAGCACTTTGAACGGTTTTACAAATCATTTAGTTCACCTTAGCCCCATAACATCTTGCTACTGCAACTGCCTGTGCTATATCTAATTTCACATTTTTCAAATCAAAACTTGTAAAATCAATTCTATCAACTACCGCTCCTTTTAAATTTGCACCACTAAGTTTCGCCTTACCTAATTGTGCACCGGTTAAATCCGCTTCACGTAAATCTGCTTTTTCTAAATTGCATTCATATAGGTCCGCTTCCATTAAACGTATACCCTTTAATATTTGTTTACTTAAGTTGGCGAACCTTAAATTCGTATATGACCAATCACCCGATATGATAGTTATTCCGTCTAAATTCGCTTCTTCAAAATCAGAGCCGGTCATTTTACATTCTTCAAACTTCGATACGAATAAATTCGCACCAACAAACTTACAATTCGCAAATGTAGTTACTTTATGAATAGAAGCGTTAAAAAGTGCACCGGTAAAATCACATTCTATGAAATTACAATTTTCAGTAGAAATTTCCGATGCATCTATCCCTCTAAAACGGCATTTTATGAAAGTACAATTCTTCAATTCCTCTTCTTTAATCAAAACATCTTGAAAATCTATTTCTACATATTCTTTATTTACAAATTCACTCATAACTATTCCTCCGTTCTCTCAAAGAAACCTCACTTCAAAAAAGTGAGGTTTCTTCTCATACAATATGCTTATCTAACCATAAAATCAAATCTTGAAATACTTCATCTCGATTTACTTCATGAAACATCTCATGTCTCCCATTTTCATATAAACGCAGTGTTACATCTTTCACGTCACATTTTTTATAATTTTCATACACTTCTTTTACACCTTTCCCCATATCCCCAACAGGATCACGATCTCCTGAAAAAATATGTATTGGAAGGTTTTTCGGTGTTTTTTTGAACTCTTCTAGTTTATTTACTTCTAATACACCAGAAAATAATTCTCGATAAAAACTTGTCGTACAAATGAATCCACATAACGGGTCCGCAATATATTTATCAACTTGGTTATTATCTGAAGATAACCAATCAAATTTTGTACGATTTGGCTTAAAGTTCGAATTAAAGTTTCCGAAAGATAAAAAGTTTAGCATTGGACTTTTCGTTTTCTCCCCGCGTAGTTTCATCTCGATTGTCGCTACTTTATGGCCGATACTTCCTAAAAGCCCTGGATTTCCACCTGTTCCTGAAATCAGAAACCCATCATATAGTTCACCCCTAAGTTGTACAGCACGTCTTGATAAAAAAGAACCCATACTATGTCCAAGTAAAAATAACGGGCATGTCTGCTCTTTTCTTATCGTTTCTGATACAAAAATAACATCAGACACAGCCTCATTCCAACCTACATTTGGTTTAAAATGACCATAATCTTCTTCTCTTTTCACTGTTTTCCCATGTCCTTTATGATCATGTGCATAAACACCATACCCCGCTTCTAATAACGCAGCAATAAAGTCTGTATAAACACCTGCATGTTCTGTCATACCATGTGCAATTTGAATAATCCCTCGCGGATCTCCTTCTGGTAACCACTTGCGTAAATAAATTTCTGATCCATCCAATGCCGTAACGAAACTTTCCTGTACGTTCATTTCGTCAGCTCCCAACTCTATTATGTATCTTTAAAAATGAATATCCATTCATTATTCTTACTATGTATTATATGCAATTGCCTTCATTATGACAAATGACTCACTTTTCTAATTAGCTCTTAAATTAATATGTTGACGAACCATCCGTAAAATTATATAGTTACTTACATAAAGTAATTATTATATTTTTGGGAGGTTTCTATTATGATGCCATCATTATTTTTAGCACACGGATCACCAATGCTTGCTATTCAAGATACAGACTATACAAGGTTTTTAAAAACACTTGGAGAAACATATAAACCGAAAGCAATTGTTATTTTCACTGCTCACTGGGAAAGCGAAGTATTAACGATTTCTTCATCAGATAACGAATATGAAACAATTTATGATTTTGGAGGTTTTCCTCCTGAGTTATACGAAATTAAATATCGTGCGAAAGGTTCTTCTAACATTGCATCTATGTTAGAAACGAAATTTAAAAACAAAGGTATTCCAGTCCATCATAATATGACGAGAGGTTTAGATCATGGCTCATGGACACTCTTGCACCGCATGTATCCAGAAGCAAATATTCCTATCGTACAAATATCAGTCAATCCTTTCCTTCCTGCAAAAGAACAATTTGAAATTGGAGAAGCACTAAAAGGACTTGGACAAGAAGATATTTTAGTAATCGGTAGCGGTGTTACCGTTCATAACTTACGAGCACTGAAATGGAATCAAACTACCCCCGAACAATGGGCAATTGAATTTGATGATTGGATTATTAAACATATGCAGACTACTGATAAAGATGCATTATTTCATTGGGAGAACAATGCCCCTCATGCACAATTGGCAGTACCAAGAGCAGAGCATTTTGTTCCTTTATTTATCGCTATGGGAAGTGGTGAAAATAACGGTGAAGTCATTCACCGCAGTTATGAGCTTGGTACATTAAGTTATCTTTGTCTCCAATTTTAAAGAAAAGGATGAAGCAATCGTTGGCTTCATCCTTTTTCTTTTTCATTCACTTAGTTAACTAACTTCCAAATGTCGTTTCTCTGATACCTCTTCATTCTTATTATGAAAATAAACCCAAATGCACGCAATAAATAATAGTGATGAAGTAGAAAAGAAAACATATTGGAAGCCCGCATGTGCTGCAATTTGTCCACCAAGTACTGGTCCAATCATATTTCCTAAAAACTGAAACGATTGATTATACCCAAATATTCTTCCCGTTACATGGGTTGGTGTATGTTGTTTTAGTAGAGTTTGTACGGAAGGTAATAGTCCTGCTTGTGCAATACCTAATAAAAAGCGAAGAATTAATAGTTGCCAAGCTGAGGTTACAAATGCTTGTGGAATAAAAATAATTCCTGCAGCAAACAACGCTACAACTAACGTTTTTTGAGGACCGATATGATCTGATAATCTACCTAACTTAGGAGCTGCCATAATAATCGCTAAACCTGTCGCAGACATGACTGCGCCTGCAATCATTTCAATATGAGCTGTTCCTGGGCCTTCTAAATTCTTTACATACAATGTAATAATAGGTTGAATTGACATGTTCGCAAGTTGAATAATAAATGTTGTTACAAATAAACTAATAATTAAATGCTTTGCTGGAACCATCGTCCATACTTTTTTCTGTTGTACTTTTTTTGCTTGAGCGGAGTGATTCTCTTCATGTAGGAAGAAAAAAACGATGAGAAAAGAAAGGAATAAAAAAGCTCCTGTAACAAGAAAAACATGGCG
The DNA here is from genome assembly GCF_054788175.1 of Bacillus sp. NEAU-Y102. Classification (NCBI taxonomy): domain Bacteria; kingdom Bacillati; phylum Bacillota; class Bacilli; order Caryophanales; family Bacillaceae; genus Bacillus; species Bacillus sp. NEAU-Y102. The sequence goes on from NZ_JBTWFK010000005.1 coordinate 137,771, forward strand.
CATTCCAATTAACTCCGACAAATAACCACCAAGTAATGGGCCAAGTAAAGAACCGCTCACGCCCCCAGTTGAAATTGTGGAAATTGCCCAACCTGAATGCTCTTTCGGAGTTTCTGCTGCAATAAATGTCATCGCCGTTGAAAGGAAACCAGATACCGCTCCCATCAAAAATCGTAGTGCGACTAGTTGATACACGTCCGTTACAAACCCCATAAGCGTCATAATAATCGCCATACCAAGGCTCGCACGAATAAGCATCAATTTCCGTCCATGTATATCACCAAGCTTTCCCCATATTGGTGATACGATCGCACCCATTAAAAATGTTATACCAAATGCAAGTCCCGACCACTGTGCAATACTAGAAGTGCCAGTTACTCCTAATTCCTCAATATAAAAAGATAAAAAAGGAATTACTAAACTCATACCGGCTGCAGTGGTAAAACAACCTAGCCAACAAATCATCAAATTTCGTTTCCAGCTGGCCATTTTCACACCTTCTTTCTTTAGATACCCATTCTACACCCTTTCTTGTAAAAAGTTTAGTAATTTGCTTTATTTGTAAAATTTACTACAAAACCCGCTATTTTCTAGTGAAAATCACTACATCTCTACATTATTTTCATAAAAAAAACAACTCCCATATATGGAGTTGGTTAATTACTCTCTACCGGTATTAAACGTGCATTACAACATCGCTCATAAAACTCAACCGGACCTGCTTGTCCAATAATTGCGTATTCATATCCTTCTTTCTTCATACTATGTAAACAACGATATAACAATTGCTTCCCTACACCATTCACACGATTTTTTTTCGCTGTGCCCATTGGACCAAACAATCCCTTCTTTCCTCTCACTACATCATAACAAGCGAAACCTACTATCACTTCTTCTTGTTCTGCTATATAAATAGGTAAATTATCTTTATATGTACGAAATCCATACTCTATTGAATGTAACCAACGTTCACCAAATTCCTCTTTAACAAAACTTGCTAATTTTTCAAAATCAGAAGGGCTAGCCTTTCTAACAGTACAAATTAAATGATTATAAGTAGGAACAAAACATTTTAGATCGACCGCTAAATCTCTTGGCTCAGCTATAATACGTAATATATCTTTTTTTATTTGTACATTTCCAATAAACGTATCTACATGAAATAGTGCATATATAACATGTCCTTCATTCATTATTACTTGCTGGAAACGTTCCATACGTTTCTTCGCTATTTGTAAAATTTCTAGCACCTTATAAGATACCTTATATTGTCCTATTTTTTCATACTCTTGATACGGTGAATCGTATTGTTTTCGTATTGAAAGTTTTTCTGAAAAATCTATCCCCACTTTACGGAACAAATACATATACAACTCGCTACAAACTCCAGTACCTTCTTTACACATACCGATAAACAGATGAGCTGGTTGAATAATATTACTTTCTGCCTCTTCTGCTGCAATCTTCAATATGTTATGAACACGTTTTGTAAATTTATACTCCTCCATATGTATCTCCACCCCCTATTACTTTACTAGTAAACCGTAACCATAAATAAGTGAAACGATTATTCCAACTACCAATATACCTGGCAATAAATTTGCCACCTTAATTTTAATAACACCAAGTAAGTTCAATCCAATAGCGGCTATCATAATACCACCTGTAGCTGTCATTTCCACTATAAATTGATTCATTAATTCTTTCGGGACCAAACTATTAATTTGTGTTGCAAAAACCGCAATCCCTCCTTCGTATAAAATAACTGGAATCGCCGAAAATACTACACCAATTCCTAAAGTTGTCGTTAATATAATAGAAATAAATCCATCGATAATCGCCTTTGTAAATAAAATATCATGATTGCCGCGAATCCCGCTGTCGAGTGCACCAAGTATGCCCATCGCACCTATTGCAAAAATTAAAGTAGCAGTTACAAAGCCTTCTGATATGCTCCCTTTCCCTTTTGATCCAACTTTATTTTCTAGCCAATCTCCTAACAGTTTTAACTTTCTCTCTAATTGTAGCCATTCCCCGATGACGGTACCAATCACTAAACTTAGTATGACAACAAGAAAATTTTCACTTTTCAATGCCATTTGAAGCCCAAGCACAGTAACCGCTAAACCGATTGCATGCATAATTGTTCCCTTCATACTTTCTGGAATCCTACTAAATAATTTACCTAGTAAAGTACCAAATATAATACAAATCCCATTTACAACTGCTCCTAATATAACCATTTCTTATTCTTCACCCTTCGAATTCTTTATTTCTATATTTTGGTTTATACATTGATTTACAGGTTATCTATATGTTAACTTAATATTAAGAATATTAACAAATGTTTTCCACAACATAAACCGCAATTTTTTTTGTAGTAATACATAATGTGAAACTTTAATTAACGTGAGTTTTATTGCCCACAAATTGCGGTATAAATTCAAAAGGGACGGTATTTATGAAAACTTTACTAAAACGATTTCTGTTAATAGCCTTTTGCATTACACCAATTGTTTTATTAATTAACTACTCTTTTACTTCAAAAGCGAAAGACAAACCCGATTTGCAAAACAAATCTAGTAAAACCGCTTCAACAAGTGAAAAGAAAATAGAAGACCCGGAAATTACACTCACTTTCTCTGGTGATACAATGTTCGATTGGCAATTACGTCCTGTAATCGAAAAAAATGGGGCTGATTATCCATTCCAACATGTAAAAGAAGAAATAACAAAAGCTGATATTTCTTTCGTTAATTTAGAGTCAGCATTTACAACGAGAGAAAAGAAAGCTCCTGGACAACTGTTTTGGATTAAAAGTGATCCATCCACGCTACAAGCTATAAAAAACACTGGATATGACATCGTAAATATCGGAAATAACCATACACTTGATTATGGGCAAGATGGATTATTAGATACGATTTCTCACGTAGAAAAATTAAAGTTCCCTTACATTGGAGCCGGAAAAAATGCGAAAGATGCATATACAGCACGAGAAATGACCGTAAAAGGGAAAAAGTTCAAATTTCTTTCCTTCGTTCGATTTATGCCTGATTCTAATTGGATAGCTGGTGAGAATAAACCTGGCGTTGCGAATGGCTATGATTTAAATCTTGTAACAAAAACAATTAAAGAACAAAAGAAAGATGCAGACTATTTAATCGTCTATATGCATTGGGGCGTTGAAAAATCAAATCGTCCGGTAGAATACCAAAAGCAATATGTACCTAAAATGGTTGAAGCAGGAGCTAACGCAATTGTCGGAAGCCATCCACATTGGTTACAAGGGTTTGAGTATTATAATAAAGTTCCTATCGCTTACTCATTAGGTAACTTTTTATTCCCGAGTTATGTGAATGGGAAAAGCGCTGAAACTGGCGTATTAACTTTAACTTTTAAAGGAAAGGATGTCCAAATGTCATTCAATCCTTATATCATTCGCAACAACCAAGTTTCCCCTGTAAATGAGGGAGAAAAGAAAAAAGCTCTTCAATATTTACAAACAATTTCAACTGATGTAGAAATTGATGCTACAGGGAAAATAAAAAACAAACGAAACTAGACAGCTCAAGATCTATTTCTCTGTAACATACATTACAGAATAGGTGATGAACATGCTGAAAGACTTATTAGAAAATGTAAGTTTGTTAGAGAATATTTATAAAATATCTATAGCCGTTCTACTTTTATGTTCAATTTTCTCTGTTAGACTTCTAAAAAAAATAAAACGCGAACGAAAACTTACTACCTTTGAATTTACTATGTATGTAATCATTCGTATTGCGATACTCTTTTGGTTAACTAGCTTTATCCTTCTTGAATATGGAAAATATTTAGTTTAACTATAAAAAGATAGATACAAGTAGCGTTTCTACTGCTTATATCTATCTTTTTTATTTCTAGTAAAACCGTATGTTATCCCTTTCCTTCTATTAAATAAGTAAATCAAACAAAATAGGATTTTTATTAAGCTCCATAAATTGAATATTATTTTCTTTAAAGCGAGTAATTAATTGCTCATAATCTTCTTTATGTTTCAACTCTACGCCGACTAACGCTGGACCATTTTCTTTATTATGTTTCTTAATGTATTCAAAGCGCGTAATATCATCTTCTGGTCCTAATCCTTTATCAAGAAATTCTCTTAGCGCACCTGAACGTTGCGGGAATTCAATAATGAAGTAATGTTTTAATCCTTCGTAAATGAGCGAACGTTCTTTCATTTCTTGCATTCTATCAATATCGTTATTTCCACCACTTAGCGTGCATACAACTGTTTTACCCTTTATTTCATCTCTATATAAATCAAGCGCTGCAATAGATAGTGCACCAGCCGGTTCAGCTACAATTGCATTTTTCTTATACAGTTCTAAAATCGTCGTACAAACTTTTCCCTCTGGTACTAAAACAATGTCATCAATTACATCTTTACAAGTTTCAAATGTTAACTTTCCTACTTTTTTAACAGCTGCCCCATCAACAAAACTATCTATTTTCTCTAATGCGACATTTTCATTTTGAAGAAAAGCCTCTTTCATAGATGCAGCTCCCATCGGCTCTACACCAATAACCTTTGTAGCAGGACTAACACCTTTCACATATGTACCAACACCTGATGCTAACCCACCACCGCCGATTGCTGTAAAAATAAAGTCAACCGATTTCTCCATATCATGCATAATTTCAACTGCAACTGTCCCTTGACCAGCAACTACATACGGATCATCAAACGGATGAACGAACGTCATTCTATTTTCTTCACAATAGCGCTGCGCTTCTTGGAAAGAGCTATCAAATGTATCACCAACTAATACGATTTCCGCAAAATCACCACCGAAAAATTGTACTTGTGATACTTTTTGTTTAGGTGTTGTCGTCGGCATGAAGATTTTTGACGCAATCTTCAATAAATTACACGTATAAGCAACTCCTTGCGCATGATTACCAGCGCTCGCGCATACAACACCGTTTTGTAATTGTTCTTTTGATAAACTTTGAATTAAATTGTACGCACCACGAATTTTGAAAGAGCGAATCAATTGTAAGTCTTCTCGTTTTACATAAACGTCACAATCATATTTCTCAGATAAAACTGTATCACGTTGTAACGGTGTTTTAATAACGATATCTTTCATGCAATTATGAGCCATTAAGATATCTTCAATTTTCACTCTCTCCTTTACCTTCTGCACCATTATATATCATCCTTATCTCTTTTAAATTGGCTCAATCAAAATCCGGGATTTTTAGAACTGCACCTGTATTCGCCGATGTTACCATCTGTGCATAACGTCCAAGCCAGCCAGTTTTCACTTTCGCTTCTGGTCGTTTCCATTCTTTTTTACGCTTATCTAATTCTTCATCACTAACTCTTACTTCTAGCAAGCGTTCTTCAACATCAATACATACAATATCCCCTTGTTCAAGAAGTGCAATCGTTCCACCCGCAGCTGCTTCTGGTGAAATATGTCCTACTGAAATACCACGTGAAGCACCCGAGAAACGACCATCCGTTAATAGCGCAACATCTGCACCTAATCCCATTCCAGCAATCGCTGAAGTTGGCGCTAACATCTCTGGCATACCAGGGCCACCTCTTGGTCCTTCATAGCGAATAACAACTACATCGCCTTTCTTCACTTTTCCAAGCATAATGCCCGCAAGCGCCTCATCTTGTGAATTAAAAATAACGCAAGGTCCTTCAAAACGCTTTACCTCTGTTGCACCGCTTTTAATAACCGCTCCATCTTTCGCAAGGTTTCCTTTTAATATACGTAATCCCCCTTCTTCACTATGAGGGTTTTCGAGAGAATGAATAACTTCCTTATCTTTAATCTCTGCATGAGCAATGTTTTCTCTTAACGTCTGCCCGGTAGCCGTTATTCGGTCTAGATGAAGCACCCCTTCTTTTCGGCTCATCTCTTTCAAAATTGCACTAATCCCGCCCGCTCGATCAATATCTTCCATGTGCCAATTGGAAGCAGGGCTTACTTTACATAAATGTGGTACACGTCTTGAAACGGCATCAATGCGATTCATATCGTAATCTAAACCCGCTTCTTGTGCGAGAGCTAATGTGTGCAATACTGTATTCGTTGATCCACCCATTGCCATATCAAGCGCGAACGCATCATCAATCGCTTCTTCCGTTACGATGTCTCTCGGTTTAATATCTCTTTCAATTAAAATTTTTAATTTCTCTGCTGCTTGTTTAATTAACTCTTCACGTCTTGGATCAATTGCTAAAATACTCCCGTTACCAGGAAGAGCTAAACCTAACACTTCACATAAACAGTTCATAGAGTTCGCCGTAAACATTCCGGAACAAGAACCACAAGATGGACAGCCATGATCTTCAATATCCTTTAATTCTTCTTCTGAAATTTTCCCAGATTGATAAGCTCCTACTCCTTCAAAAACAGAACTTAAATCGACAACTTCTCCTTTAGATGTTTTTCCTGCTGCCATCGGGCCGCCTGAAACAAACACAGTCGGAATGTTAATACGTAGTGCAGCCATCATCATACCAGGTGTAATTTTGTCACAATTTGGGATACAAATCATGCCGTCAAACCAGTGTGCATTTACAACCGTTTCTACTGAATCTGCAATAATTTCACGACTCGGAAGAGAATAACGCATACCGATATGTCCCATCGCAATACCATCGTCAACTCCAATCGTATTGAATTCGAATGGTACCATACCTGCCGCGCGAACTGCCTCTTTTACAAGTTTCCCAAACTCGTTCAAGTGCTTATGCCCTGGAATAATTTCAATAAAAGAATTACAAATCGCTATGAAAGGTTTATCAAAATCTTCATCTTTCAAACCAGTTGCTTTTAATAAACTACGGTGCGGCGCTTTATCAAAACCTTTTTTAATCATGTCACTTCTCATCTTGTCAAATCCCCTCTTACGTATTTTTCACTTACAATCACTTACTCTATTTTTTCACTAATTCTTTCGGTGCATGAATCCAGCTCATCATTTCACGAAGCTCTGCCCCTACTTTTTCTAACTGATGATTTCGCTCTGCTTTTTTCATCGCATTATACGTTGGACGCCCTGCTTGATTTTCTAAAATCCATTTCTTCGCAAATTCACCTTGCTGAATTTCTGTCAAAACTCGTTTCATTTCTTTCTTCGTTTCATCTGTAACAATTCTCGATCCTATTACATAATCTCCGAACTCTGCCGTATCTGAAATAGAATGGCGCATGTTCGTTAAACCGCCTTCGTACATTAAATCAACAATTAACTTTAATTCATGTAAACATTCAAAGTATGCAATTTCAGGTCGATATCCACCTTCTGTTAATGTTTCAAAACCAGCTTTCACAAGCGCAGTTACCCCGCCGCAAAGCACTGCTTGCTCTCCGAATAAATCCGTCTCTGTTTCTTCTTGGAATGTCGTTTCAATTACGCCTGCACGTGTACAGCCTACACCTTTTGCATACGCAAGAGCTAAACTTAATGCTGTTCCTGTTGCATCTTGATGTACTGCCACTAATGCCGGAACACCATTTCCTTCTTGAAATACACGACGAACGAGGTGACCTGGACTTTTTGGCGCGACCATCGCTACATCTACGTAACTTGGCGGGTTAATTTGTCCGAAGTGAATATTAAATCCATGTGAGAAAAGTAACATTTGTCCTTCACGAAGATTCTCTTCTACCTCTGCTTTATACACATAAGCTTGCTGTTCATCTGGCAATAACATTTGTACAACTTGTGCGGTTCGAACCGCTTCTGAAACAGACATTACTTCAAATCCATCTGCTTTCGCTACTTCATACGACTTACCAGGACGAACACCAACTACAACTTCTACACCAGAATCACGTAAATTTTGTGCTTGCGCATGACCTTGTGATCCATAACCAACTACTGCAACAGGTTTTCCTTGTAATAACTCTACATTTGCATCTTTCTCATAATATGTTTTCATATTCCATACACTCCTTATAATTTATTTACTTGCAGTACATCAATTAATTTTTTCAACTGACTAACAAGTAATGTCGCTTCATTTTCAGTACAAACTGCTGTGAGTTTCATTTCAGAAACACCACTTGTATCTCTTTCATTTAAATGTAAAGAAGAAATATAATAACCACGCCGAGCAAAAATCCCACTTATACGTAATAAGACGCTTGGCTCGTTATGAATAACGAGTGAAAAAGTATGACTCATTCTTCCCACCTCTTCATAATCATTTCGTTATTCCCTTTGTTTGGCGGAACCATCGGAAATACGTTTTCACCTTCTTCTACACAAAAATCAACTACGGCAGGACCTTCATGAGCAAATGCTTCTAACATCACTTGTTTCGCCTCTGTTGAATTTGTCGCTCTTAATCCCTTCACTCCATAAGCTTCTGCCACTTTCACAAAATCTGGCGATCCAATTTTTGATTCTGATAAACGATTTTCATAAAACATTTCTTGCCATTGCCTTACCATCCCTAAAAATTTGTTATTTATGATAAATACTTTTACAGGGATGTTATTTTCAGCAATTGTTTGTAGTTCTTGAATGTTCATTTGAAAAGAAGCATCACCTGCAATACAAATGACAAGTTCTTCTTTTTTAGCTAGCTGAGCACCAATTGCTGCTGGAAAACCAAACCCCATCGTTCCTAATCCTCCAGAGGTAAGGAACGTCCGAGGTTTTCTTGCTTTATAGAAGTGAGCAGCCCACATTTGATGCTGTCCTACTTCTGTTGTGACAATCGCTTCACCATTCGTTAATTCACTTACTAAGTTGATCACATGCTGTGGTTTTAACTCAGATTCTTTTTGCTTATAAGAAAGTGGATATTCTTCTTTCCATGCCTTTACTTTCTGAAGCCATTCGTCTGTTTGTGTATAAATAGACATATGTAACAACATGTGTAACGCTTTTTTCACATCACCAACAATGGGATGCTCTACAGTTACATTTTTATGAAACTCAGAAGGATCAATATCAATATGTACTTTTTTCGAGTGCGGAGAAAAAAGTTCTAATTTTCCTGTTACACGATCATCGAAGCGAACACCTAATGCAAGTAGTAAATCACATTCTGTTACCGCCATATTAGCAGCGTATGTCCCATGCATACCAAGCATCCCTAAAAACAATGGATCTCCCGGTGGATATGCACCAAGTCCCATTAAAGTTGAAACGACTGGAATACGGTTCTCCCTTACGAATTCAAAAAGTTCATCGGATCCACCTGAATGAATGACACCTCCCCCAATATAAAGAAGCGGACGCTTTGATTTTGAAATTGCTTTAGCTACCTCTCTAAGTTTCATACTGTCTGGTACAAGTTCTGGTTTGTACCCCGGAATATCAACTTCTTCATTAAAGAAACTGGTGACTTTTGCATTTTGAACATCTTTTGGAATATCGATTAATACTGGTCCCGGGCGTCCGCTTTCGGCGATGTAAAAAGCTTCTTGCACAATTCGTGATACATGATTTACATCACGAACTTGGTAATTATGCTTCGTAACAGGTACTGTAATTCCGACAACATCCGCTTCTTGAAATCCATCTTTACCAATTAAAGGCGTTGCAACTTGGCCGGTAATGACAACTAAAGGAATCGAATCCATATAAGCGTCTGCTAAGCCGGTAACTAAATTTGTCGCCCCTGGGCCAGAGGTAGCAAAGACTACCCCGACCTTTCCAGAAGCTCTCGCATATCCTTCAGCCGCATGAATGGCAGCTTGTTCATGACGAGTTAAAACATGTTTCAAACCACTTTCGTATAACGCATCGTATACTGGTAAGATCGCTCCGCCTGGATAGCCGAAAACGGTCGTTACACCCAATTTTTTCAAACATTGAATCACGTGCCCAGCGCCTGTCATTTCTTCACACTGTAACTTCTCATACGCTGTATACTGCTGCTTCATTTCAATTAACTCCTCTCCTTATTTATGCTAAGCTTTCCGTCAGCCCGGGAACACGTACTCCTCTTTCTCTCGTTAATTTTTTAAATTCTTCGGTCAATTGTTTCGTTACACTTCCTGGTTTCCCATCTCCAATTTCTCTCGAATCAACTTTTACAACTGGAATTAACTCCGCTGCTGTTCCTGTTAAAAATACTTCATCCGCTACATATACATCATGGCGAGTGAATGGTCTTTCCTCACATGGAATACTCAGTCGTTCACATAGCTCGATAACACTATTTCTCGTAATACCTTCTAATGCTCCTAAATAGGATGGTGGGGTTAATACTTTTCCATCTTTCACAACGAAAACATTATCGCCAGAACCTTCACAAACATATCCTTGTTGATTTAACATAAGAGCCTCTAACACTCCTGCTTGTGCCGCTTCAATTTTTACAAGTACGTTATTTAAGTAGTTCATTGACTTAATGCGTGGATCTAATGCATCTGGCGTATTACGTCTTGATGCAACAGATACAACGCTTAATCCATTATCGTAAAATTCCTGAGGGAATAACTTTAATTGTTCTGCAATGATAATAACGCTCGGTTTCACACAACTTCTAGGGTCGAGCCCTAAGTCACCTTTTCCTCGTGAAACAATTAAACGAATGTAAGCATCCGCATACTCATTTTTTTGCAACGTTTGTAAAACTGCTTCTTCCATTTCGTCAACTGTCAGTGGGACTGTAAGTAAAATAGATTTTGCCGATTCATATAATCGTTTTACATGTTCTTTTAAACAAAATACATTTCCTCCGTAACTACGAATCCCTTCAAATACACCGTCTCCGTATAAAAAGCCGTGATCATATACTGAAACAACTGCCTTTTCTTTTTCTACAAATTCCCCATTCATGTAAATGTACTGGTTTCCCATCTCACATCGCTCCTCTTTTTTTCTCTATTTTTTGCAATCTATTTCTACATCGATTGCTGAGATGAGTATTTTTAACAGAATATTCAGTATATAAATATTAAAAATATACTCGTCTCAACAATCGATTACTTACATACTTGTAGCAATCCATTGCTGAGACGAGGGAATCGTGGTACCACTCAGCTTCCTTACACTTCTCACGAAATATAAGCTCTGCAAGTCCAATTAGACTTTTGTTTTTCTATCGGGAACAAACCCGCTACTTTTTACTAATTTTCAAAAGTAGTGCTCCGAGGTGATTTTCAATGAGTGCATTGTTACCACCCTCACAGCCTCGGGGCAGCTCTCTGAAACAATCTTTATCATTTACTCTCCTCTTCCACACATTCTCTTATTCTATTTTCTAAAATAAAAACTCTCGCCTCAGCAATCAACTACTACAATTTAGTAGCTTTGATTGCTGAGGCGAGAGTTTCGCGTTACCACTCAGCTTCCTTATACTTCTCGCGAAATATAAGCTTCGTAGGTCCAATTAGACCCCCGTCCTTTTACCGGAGACGATGCCGCCGCCCTCTACTCAGTTTCCCTTTCGCAAGCGATGCTCCGAGGTGATCTTCAATGATTCGATTGTTACTACCCTCACAGCCTTGGAGTAGCTCTCTGAAACGATCATAATCATCTACTTTCCTCTTCTTTGCATATACAACATATAAAGTTAGAAAATTCTTAATTAACTTTTATTTGTTACACGTATTATAGGACGTTGTTCTTTTCCTTGTCAACATGTTTTTTCAAAAAAAATCTAAATTCATTCTATTTATTTTTTCTCAAATCAAAATTGGAATGAATTACTTACATACACTCATATATTGCTTAAGTATGTTTGCACTACTACATAAAGAAAAAATTATGAGGAGATGAGAAAACTATGTTAAAAGGAAAAGTGGCATTAGTTACAGGAGCAAGCCGTGGAATTGGACGTGCTATTGCAAAACGTTTAGCAAACGACGGTGCATTAGTTGCTGTTCATTACGGTAATCGAAAAGATGACGCTGAAGAAACTGTTCATGAAATTCGATTAGATGGTGGCCAAGCTTTTTCTATCGGCGCAAATCTAGAATCCTTACACGGTGTAGAAAACCTTTATAACGCTTTAGATACTGAATTACAAAAGCGCACTGGTGAAACACAATTTGATATTTTAATAAACAATGCTGGAATTGGTCCTGGTGCTTTTATCGAAGAAACGACTGAACAATTTTTTGATAGAATGGTTTCAGTAAATGCAAAAGCACCATTCTTTATCATTCAACAAGCACTACCACGTTTACGTGACAATAGCCGAATCATTAATATTTCATCCGCTGCCACCCGCATTTCTTTACCTGATTTTGTTGCATATAGTATGACGAAAGGCGCTATTAATACAATGACTTTTACGCTAGCAAAACAGCTTGGAGCACGAGGAATAACGGTGAATGCAATACTTCCAGGATTTATTAAAACAGATATGAATGCAGAACTCTTGAGCGACCCAATGATGAAGCAGTACGCTACTACTATTTCCGCTTTCAATCGCTTAGGTGAAGTAGAAGACATTGCCGATACTGCTGCATTTCTTGCTTCTCCAGACAGCCGCTGGGTTACTGGACAATTAATTGATGTGAGCGGAGGATCTTGTTTATAAAAAACATATATTTTCAAATCTTTTTTATTGCGCAATAAAACAATTTATATAATACTATATAAAACATATACATTTAGGAGGATTACAGCAATGTCCGAAAAAACATACGAACTCGCAACCTTCGCAGGCGGTTGCTTTTGGTGCATGGTAAAACCATTTGATGAACTTCCTGGTATTCATAAAGTACTTTCTGGCTATGCAGGAGGTCATGTAGAAAACCCAACATATGAACAAGTAAAAACCGGAACATCTGGACATTTAGAAGTTGTTCAAATTACATTCGATCCTTCTATTTTTCCTTATCAGAAATTACTAGACTTATATTGGCCACAAATCGATCCAACTGATGATGGCGGACAATTCTTTGACCGTGGTCCATCTTATCGTACCGCTATTTTTTATCATAACGAAACACAAAAAGGGCTTGCTGAAAAATCAAAACAAGCTCTTGCAGAAAGCAGTATGTTTAAAGATCCAATCGTGACTGAAATTCGTCCTGCTGCACCTTTTTACGAAGCAGATGACTACCACCAACATTTCTATAAAAAGAATCCAGAGAAATATGCTACTGAGCAAAAAGAATCTGGCCGTGAAGACTTTATTAAAGAAAATTGGCAAAAAAAATAATAAAAACGCATCGTGCTTTTTTAGTACGATGCGTTTTTATTTTTGATAAAAGTACCATACAATTAACAGAACAATTGCTGTTAGTGACCAAAGTACTATCTCGTTTTTCACTCTATTCTTTTTCTTAGTCATTTCATTCCCTCCTAATAACAATTAAACATATTCAAGTTTTTCTTTGTTTAATTGTCCACCTTATATACATGAATACATCCTTACAAATTCTAATAGCAAGACCACCAATAATTCCGATTGCAATTGAAATTACTAACATCTGTCCAAAACTAAAAGAATTTGTGTACGTTATGTAGAGAACGATACATATAAGTAAAACATCCGGTAAAGAAAGTAAAAACCTTTTAAGCATTCCTTTATCTCCTCTATACTTTATTTATATCTTCTACTGTAATTTTGAAAGAAAGTTTGTTTAAAAATTCCATTTAGACCCTCATTTTACGAAAAATAATAAGAATCCCTTTTTAAAAGAGATTCTTATTCAGCAGATTTAAGTTTAATTATTTTCTACATATCCTATTCCATAATTACTCCTAAAATAGAATAATATTACTAATCATTTATTGTAAATTGACTATTTGCCAGGCGACCGAATGTCGCGCCAGCTACCTACATCACATTGGCCAAATTCATTATTACCTACCGCGACCACCGTGCCGTCTGATTTTAGTCCGACTGTATGTGCACAACCAGCCGCTATCGCTACAATATCGCGCCAATCGCTTACGTTACATTGACCATACTCATTCCAGCCCACGGCCACCACGGTACCGTCTAATTTTAGTCCGATTGTATGATTCGTACCAGCCGCTATTGCTACAATATCTATCCAGCCACTCACATCACACTGGTTATGTTTATCATTCCCCACTGCTGTCACCGTACCGTCTCGTTTAAGACCAACAGTATGAAGATACCCAGCCTTGACTGATACAATACCTCGCCAGCTACTTACATTGCATTGACCATATCGATTATTTCCCACAGTCGTCAATGTGCCGTCCAATTTAAGACCGACTGTATGCCAGTCACCCGCTGTGACTGCCACAATACCTTGCCAACTGCTTACATTGCATTCTCCTTCTTTATTTCGGCCCACCGCTACTACCGTGCCATCCGATTTAAGGCCAATAGTACGACGCCACCCTGCCGCAACCGCTACAATATTATGCCAATCGTTTACATCACATTGTTCATGCTTATTCCAACCCACTGCTATCGCAGTATTGTCACATGTAAGACCGATTGTATGAGCATTACCTGTGTTCGTCGCCATATGAACATTGCCTGCTGCAACTGCTTCAATATCTCGCCAGCCACATACATTACATTCTCCTTCTTTACTCCGGCCCACCGCTACTACCGTGCCATCCGATTTAAGACCAACAGTATGACCACGCCCCGCCGCTATCGTATCTTTTGGCCATCGCTTCAATTTTTCTTTCGGTAAAATGTAATCCATGTTTTACCTCCTTGCATATAAGCAACTGTATCATAATAGATATTTTTATCAAATTTCATTATAAATCTACATTTACAAAGAAAGCTTATTTTACTTCTTCAAAAAATAAAAACCTCCAGTTTAAATACTAGAGGTTTTCTCGTTATTTCTTCAAGCGGTCAATAAAATCGTTCAATTTATCTAGCGATTTCATATTCAGATTGCAAGCTACACCATCTTTGCAAATGTAGTTTCCCTTTTTAACGAAAGTTCCTGGTACATCACCTTTAATTTCAACTAAAAACATCCCTACTTCTTCATGCCCATGACATAATGAACAAATACTTTTTTTATTTAAACTTTGGAACGTTCCTTGCAGACCAACAAACTTATTTTTATCATTTTTCGCTATAATAAATTTCCTGCTTGATCCTTTGTCAATCCAGCTTAAATAAGATAATTCTTTCATATCCAGTTCTTCCATATCGGGAAGTTTTAGCTTTTTTGCTTTAGGAAATAATTTTTTTAATGTTTGTGCTGTAACTTCTTGAAACGGAATTACATACGGATTTATTTTCATTAAAAATGATTCTGCATCTTCTCTATTTTGAACTGTTAATACCGTATCAATTAACTCTTTCTGTTCATCGGTTAAATTCTCAAATACATGTATTATCTTTTCGATCGCAAGTGATTTTAACGCTTGAATTACACCTCTATCGTTTGCCGTTGCATGCCCGTTTGCTAAAATATAAGCTTGTGATTTTATAAAATTATATTGATCACTTCTAATAAACGCTTCCATCTTTATCACTCCATACAAATTGTTGATCTAGTTTTATTGTATACAATGATTACGTTTTTTGATATGTAAAAGATAACTTAGAAACAAACATTACATATATCACTTATTCTCTACCGCTGCATTTCCTGACAAAAGAAGCCATCATCTGTTTTCCATTCCGCATATAATACGTCTTCAAATTTAGTAATTCCTTTTTGCTTAATTTGTTTATAAAGCCATCCTTCATCAAATCCCGCTTCCCTCAAATTATCCTTAACTACTTTTCCATCACTAATTAATGAAATTGGTAAGTATACAGGCTTATGTTTTAAACTTAAATCATTTATAGTAGGAGATTCGTATTTACTTTTTTTCAGAACGCTTATGTTTCCGTTAGGCTCCAATATCATATATTCAACTTCTCGGATTGAAAATATATCTTTTTGTTGTCTTAACATTTGTTGTAATTGGTTAATGTCCAAATGATTTGATTTTAATTGTTCTCTATCAATATGCCCATTACGAATGATAATAGAAGGGTATCCTTCAAAGAACTTTCTTGTCCTTCTAAATTTTTGTGTTATTACTTCTATTGCGTAAATTAATATTACCCATACAAACACAGCGTATAAAATAGACCATACTCTCACCTCAGGATCATATACAGTGTTTCCAACTAGTTCTCCGATTACAATCGCAGAAATAAAATCAAAAGGGGTTAGCTGTGATATTTGTGTTTTCCCTAATATTTTAGTAGCAATTAATAAAACAAAAAAACCAACAAAAAGTTCTATCGTTATTTGTCCAAGATGATTCATATGTGTTCACCTTTCTGTAATATGAAATATAACGTTTTTATTCCTATTCACATTTCTATACAATACTATTGCGATTCATTTTTTCTATTATCATGCCCATTCACACCCTATATATCCAATACATACAAAGCAAAAAGAGTCTAGTTCAAAATAATATTTGAACTAGACTCTTTTATGCTCATTTAGAATACACAATCTTTTTAATCGTTTCCCCAGAAAGAAAATATTCTTCTGCAAGTTGATGAATAGCAATCCCACTTTTAAACGCTTCTTTAATTGCTTTATTTCTTTCATCTAGTTGTTTTCTTCCGCCAGATCGTGTACCCCATTTATAATGTTTCGTTTCTTGTTTCGGAATGTAAATTGTTTCACCTTGTATATACTTTTGAATTTCAGTAATTAAACTCTCTGGTAAAACAGCATTAGCTTTTACGTATTTCATTTCTGCTCGCCCCTTATTTTTTATGGTTCATTTCAATAAGGTGCAAAGCCAAATATAAAAAATGATACGAGCTCATATAGGCGATTGTATATTACTTGTCTACCTCACGCAAAGTATCGCCATTTCCATACTTGGCTTTGCATGAGACGTTGCAGTGTCTGGCAATTGAATTATAATCGCCATATAAACACCTCCTAATATACCTTTTGCATTTTATTATATGATAAAATCCCTCTCCTTGCATCTTCATACTTTTTCAGCAATAAATAATTAATTTTGATATAATACTTTTTATTGAATCAAAAATCATTGTGAGGTTACGTTATGAGGAAAAAAATTATCATTACAATCGTTACACTATTCTTTATTATCACGGCATTATTCGGAACATACAAATTGATGAACGCAAGAAGCTTTCAATTATTTGGAGATTTAACACAACGCGTAGAAACAAATGAAAAAGTGATCGCTTTAACTTTTGATGATGGCCCTACTAACAATGTAAAACAAATATTACCGTTACTAGATAAATACAACGCTAAAGCTACTTTCTTTTTAATTGGAAATGAATTAGAGAAAAGTCTATCATTAGGAGAAGCTATCGCGCAATCTGGGCACCAGCTTGGAAACCATACATATTCTCATAAAAGAATGATTTTCAAAACACCTTCTTTTATTAAAGATGAAATAGAAAAAACGAATTCATTAATCCGCCAAACAGGATTTACAGACGAAATTGATTTTAGACCGCCTAACGGAAAAAAATTAATTGGACTACCCTATTATTTAAATAAAAATAATATTGAAACGATTATATGGGATCTTGAGCCCGATACTTTTTATAAATCTGCGGCTGATAAAATTAAATATGTTAATAAAAATGTAAAACCAGGTTCTATCATTTTACTGCATTCTATGTATGATGAGTCTGATGACAATTTAAAAACGATTGAAGGTATTTTAGATTCTTTATCTAAGAAGGGCTATCAGTTCGTAACAGTAAATGAATTGCAAAAAAGAGCAAAATAAAAAGAAAGGTAGCGTATCTTTGTATGATACGCCACCTTTCTTTTTATATAATGCCAAGTACATTTAAGAATACGATAATAATCGCAATTGGTGCGATAAAGCGAAGTAAGAATAACCATAATACGAATAGTTTATAACCTTTATTTTTACTTACACCTAGCTCTTTCATTAATACATCTTTCTTCATTTTTAAAGGAACAAAGATAGAAACTAATAATACACCAAGTGGCATTAATACGTTACTTACTGCATAGTCCGCTAAATCAAAGACTGTCTTTCCGAAAATCTTCAGATCACTTAATATACCGAATGATAATGCTGATGGTACCCCAACAACGAAGATTAATAACCCTACGATTAAGGCCATTTTTTCACGTTTCCCTTTACCTTTTGATGTTAACGACGCAACACTAATTTCTAACATCGAAATTGCTGATGTAATCGTAGCGAAGAAGAATAGTAATAAGAAAACGATGAAGAATAATTTTCCGAATGCCATTTTACTGAAAATAGCTGGCAATACGATAAATAATAGTCCTGGTCCTTGAGATGGTTCCATTCCGAATGCGAACACAACTGGGAAAATTGCAAGTCCTGCAAGTAATGTAATAACAAGAGTTAATGCTACGATAGAAAATGCTGAACGTGGTAAGCTTTCTTCTTTCGGTAAGTACGAGCTATACGTTACCATAACGGCTACCCCGACAGATAACGAGAAGAACGATTGCCCCATTGCGTATAAAATAACTTCTGATGTTACATGTGAGAAATCAGGTTGTAAGAAGAAACGAACTCCTTCTCCAGCACCATCTAATGTAAGTGCACGAACGATTAATACAAAGAATAAAACGAATAGTGCTGGCATGAAATATTTATTTACTTTTTCAACACCATTTTGTACACCTTTACTTACGATGAAAATAGTAATAAGAATGAATAATAGCTGTGATCCAACTGCTAAATATGGATTGGAAATGATTTCACCAAACGTAGCTTCGTATGCTCCATTTCCTTCCCATAGTCTACCTGTAATTGCATTCCATAAATATAATAAAATCCAGCCTCCTACAACACTGTAAAAAGAAAGTAATATGAAACATGTTACAATTCCTAATTTACCTAACCAAGGCCATAACGTTTTAGGAGCAATCTCTCTATATGCATCAACAGCCTCTTTTTGTGTACTTCTTCCAATAACAAATTCAGCTAATAATAGCGGTAAACCAATTAATAATGTGAAACCGATGAAAATTAGGAAGAACGCTCCGCCTCCTCCAATGCCGGCCATATATGGGAATTTCCAAATCGCCCCAAGACCAATTGCCGAACCTGCTGCAGCTAATACGAAACCTAATTTCGATGTCCATTGCTGTGAATTCATTTATTAATCTCCTCTCTGTCTCTTTTTCTTTGTTACAATTCGGTATTTATATTGTTCTATCAATACTCTTTTCTAATACGTTCACTTCCTCCCTAATAATAAAAAACGCCCCTACGTAAATACGTAGGGACGACAAAAATATCGCGGTACCACCCTAGTTGTGAAGAATACTAAGAAACCACCTAAATAAAAATGCCCCTACGCAAAAACGTAGGGACGATAAAATATCGCGGTACCACCCTAGTTATGAAGCCACACCAAAGTTAGGACCTAAATAAAAAACGTCCCTACGTAAATACGTAGGGACGATAAATATCGCGGTACCACCCTAGTTGTGAAACAATCTTCACCACTTTATTTGATAACGGTATAAACTACCGTCTTTCATTTCCTCATAATGCGAGATTTATGAAAGATGCTCCAGGACGAACTTCATGAATAATCTATATACTGATTCACACCAACCATCAGCTCTCTGAAATAGGGAGATATTCACTACTATACCCTTTCATTGCCCAAATATTATTTTCCGAATTGATTACTATCATTTTTATCACACATTAAAAATAGTGTCAACTTATATTTTGAATTTTTATGTATTACAATCTATTTAAAAATTTGAAATATAAGTTTTAGTTTAGAAAACAAGTAGATTAGTACATAACGAATTCTAACAGGCAATAGAAAAAGAATTACGTATTATTGATACTTATTCCAGAAGAAAAATCATCTAGAAACATAACCTATCTCTATCTGTATTAGTTTTTAAGAGTTTGATGGATACCAAGAAAATTTCGCATCACTATCCAGTGGTCTATTTTTCGTTTCTTCTTTAATTACACGAAACCATTCATTTAAAATTTGAGTTTTGGGCAATTGAGCAGCAAGGTTATCTTCCCAAATTATATGTGAGAACCAGGCTTTCGTTTCCCATTCAAACTGCAATTGTGCGAACGAAATTATAGGGTGATCAGCTTCACGAAATTGCTCATTTACTGCATTTGAAACTTCTGGAGCTTGCGGTAACAACTCGTTCTGAATTCTATTTCTTATCGTCACATTTTCTAGCTGATCCCAGAAATACAATTGCCCATTTATTTGATAAAAAATATCAAATGAAGCCTCACCTTTCTTCAAATTCAATAATACGAAAGCACGTTCCACATCATTGTCAGCCGCCTTTACAGCATTAACAATTATATTTTGTGCCATTGATACCCAGTAACTAGTCGCTTCCTCTACCGGTGATTCAACATACAATTCTTCACTTAATTCATGAAGAGTGGCTTCTTGCTCATTTACTTTTTCAACTTTTTTAAAAAACCTATTAAAAAAACCCATAACTTCCCCCTTATTACTGTTTTCTATTTCACAAAATAAAAAATAGATTTTTCTTGCTCATCCACATTTACTCCTGGCGCGTATGTATGAACTTGTTGCAACACTTCTTCTATTAGCAACTCTAACTCCTGCACACTATTTTCTGGATTCCCTATTAATGTGTCCGCCATACGTTCATATAATTTTTCAGGTTTAATAGTCATTCGTTCCACATTATTAGGCATCCATTTAAACGCTGGATGATGTACGTACATTTTATTCAAACCAAATAAAACACCGAATACGTTCCTTTGTACTTCGCAAATAACGTCATAAAGCATAAGCCAATCTTTCCGTTTTAAAAGCGCCTTTCGATTGTGCCAACGATTACTTAACCATAGATTTTCTGAAATCATCCGTTTTACTAGTTCATCTGGATATGCCGCTACTTTTTCTTTTAATTCATTCACTTTCCCTTCTCCATACAAACTAACACCATCATGAACGGATGATACAATACATTGTTTTTCATAACTTATATCATATTGATCCACCACATCCGAAATCACTTTCTCTACTGTCTCTGTTAAAAAGTTACTAATCTCTAATTTAATTCCCTCTTTCGTTAAATACGTTTCCGACCATTCTTCTTCCTCATACGGATGATACGATAATATTTTCCCATCAATATGATAAATAGGGGCCCTACGATCCTCATCTTCCGGCGGTGTTGACCATAAAATATGTAATTCTATATCTGAATGTTCATCTTCAAGCTTTCTAGCTACTGAACCCGCTAAAATAATGGCTTCTACTTTCGGATTTTCCCTATAAATCTCTGACATCTCTATCGCTTTCTCTTTTAATCCCATTTCATTTCCCCCTAAAATTGCAGTAATCCCCTATATTCCATTTATCTATTTCGATATTACAGCTTGCATTACCTTTTCAAATTCCTACTGCATCATATTTCTATCCAAAAGCGCTGAATAACTTCACCAGTACGAGAAGAAACTATTTCATTTTCTAACACACCGCCGACCTTTTGAATCGTTTTAGCAGAACCGATATTGGATTTATCGCAAGTTATTAATACTTTCTGCAATCCTAATTTTTGCGCTTCAGCTAATGCAAGCTTTAGTTGTTTCGTAGCGTAACCGTGGCGACGTTTATTCGGATGGACACTATATCCAATATGACCGCTTTCCCGTAATAATTCTGGATTTAATCTATGTCTAATATTCACAAAACCTATAAGTTCTCCTTTTTCAAAACTTAAAAACTGACTAGATGGCATTCGATTAGCTAGTAAATTTTCTCCTAATTCTTGTTTACTCACTTTTTCAAACCATTCATCAAGAGAATCAAAGTTTTGTAAAGAACTACTTCCATGTGGTTGTTCCCCTAAGTGTAAAAACGCGTGTCTATACGCTGTAATATGCTCACTATATTCATGGGTTGGTTTTAATAGTTTCATTGTTCTTCTCCCCCTCTTTATTCCATAAAACAAACACCTTAATAGCAGT
This sequence comes from Bacillus sp. NEAU-Y102, assembly GCF_054788175.1. Taxonomy (NCBI): domain Bacteria; kingdom Bacillati; phylum Bacillota; class Bacilli; order Caryophanales; family Bacillaceae; genus Bacillus; species Bacillus sp. NEAU-Y102. The sequence continues at coordinate 159,674 of NZ_JBTWFK010000005.1, forward strand.
TATTCACTATTAAGGTGTTTCTATCCTTTTTATTCAAATAACCCCATACTCAAATAACGTTCACCTGTATCAGGCGCAATACATAAAACTTTTTTACCAACGCCTAGGCGTTTCGCTATCATGATTGCAGCGTAAACAGATGCTCCAGAAGACGGACCAACTAATAATCCCTCTTGTCTAGCTAAGTTTCTCATTGTCGTTAAAGCCTCTTCGTCTGCAATTTGAATAATTTCGTTATACACTTCTGTATTTAAGTTTTTCGGGATAAACCCTGGGCTTGTTCCTACTAGTTTATGAGGACCTGGTACACCACCTGATAAAACGGGAGATCCTTTCGGTTCCACTACTGCAATATATAAGTTTGGTAATTTCTCTTTTAACGTTTCACCAGTCCCTGTAATCGTTCCGCCTGTTCCTGCCGTTGCAACAAAGGCGTCAAGCTCTCTATCCATTTGTTCATAAATTTCAAGCGCAGTCGTATAGCGGTGAATATTCGGATTAGCTGGGTTTTCAAATTGTTGCGGAATAAAACTATTCGGTATTTGCTTTTGCAATTCTAACGCCTTCGCAATTGCTCCTGGCATTCTTTGTTCTGCTGGTGTTAAAACTACTTCTGCTCCGTATGCTTTCAATAAATTAATACGCTCTTTTGACATATTATCTGGCATAATTAAAATCGCTTTATACCCTTTAGCTGCTGCATTCATCGCTAAACCAATCCCTGTATTCCCGCTTGTCGGTTCAATGATTGTATCTCCTGGTTTGATGAGACCATTTTCTTCTGCAACGTGAAGTAAATTATAAGCAGCACGGTCTTTCACACTGCGCGATGGATTAAACATTTCTAGTTTCACATACACATCTGCTGCGTCTTCCGGAATAAATTTAGATAATCGGACGACAGGTGTATCGCCTATTAATTCTGTTACGTTTTCACATAATTTCATAGCCCATCCCCTATTCTATCGTTTTCTTATCACTTGGCAGTAACCATGAAGTGAGTCCAATTAATGGTAGACAACTACATAATAGCATAATAAATTGCAGGCTATATATATCTGCTAATTTCCCAAGAACTACTGCACCTAATGCTCCAAGTCCAAACGCAAGACCTACGATTAATCCTGACACCATTCCCACTTTTCCAGGTACAAGCTCTTGTGCATATACAACAATTACACTAAAACTACTTGAACTAATAAAACCGATACATAAAAATAACGGTACGACCCACACAAGTGAGACATGTGGTAATAACAGTGCAAGTGGCGCTGAACCTAACATTGAAAATACGATGATATTTTTCTTACCAAATCGATCTGCTAACGGTCCTCCGAAGAAAGTTCCTAACACACCAGCAATCATAAATGCGAATACGAAATACTGGGCATTTTTTATAGATAAACCGTAATGCTCTATTAAGTAAAATTGATAGAAATTCCCGATACCAGCACCGTACCAAGAGCGTACAAAAGTAAGAAAAACAAGAAGTATAATAACGAATTTAATGTGTGTACTTACAATTGCATTTTCCGCCTCAAGCGCAGCCCTCTTCTTCCTTCTTACAGCGCCGGTTGCTAATTCATTTTTGTACCAATTCGATACGAAAATTAATAATACAATTCCTACTGCTGCAAATGCTGTAAAACCTAATGAACCAATTTGACCGAGTGGAACGAAAATTAGCGCTGTAAAAATAGGAGCTAAGGAATTCCCCGTGTTTCCCCCAACTTGATAAATCGCTTGCGCTAACCCTCGTTTTGCACCTGCCGCCATATACGCAACACGAGCGCCTTCTGGATGAAAAACTGCGGAACCTAAACCAATAAATAAAACAGAAATAATAACAATAATAAAGTTTGGTGCAAACGCGAGTCCAATCATTCCAAGCATGCTTGAAAACATACCGAGTGGTAATAAAAATGGTGATGGCTTCTTATCTGAATACATACCAAACACCGGTTGCATAATCGATGACGTCATATTTAAAGCAAACGCAATCCACCCTACTTGCATATAGGATAAATTCATCGTTTTTTCCAAAATAGGAAACAACGCCGGCACAACTGCTTGCATCGAATCATTTAAAAAATGCCCAAAGCTAATCGCAAATAAAATTCGATATATTGTCGGTGTTTCTACAGTTTTTTTGTGTGAAACTGCCTGCATATGTGAATCTCCCCTTTCTGTACAAAATATATATTTATTACAGTAGGTGTAATAAATTCTGACTTTTGAAACATTTCTATTCTATACTGCTTTCATTTCTTTTTCCAGAAATATAACTTAACTCCCGTCATTGGCTTGCATCCTTGTAACTTTCAGCGGTAAAACAGTACAAAAAAAGACAACCCAATCACATACTGGGTTGCCTCTTACATTAAATTGCAAAATGCTTATACTTCTCGTAATCACTCGTCTTACATTCTATTTCTAATTTGGTACCTTCGTTTTCGTAACTCGTAGATAAAACGTGTGCATGATTATTGAAATACGAAACTACCTGTCCTTGATCATACGGAATTAACATTTCACATTTCGTATATTCTTTATAAATATGGGAACGAATCATTTCTACAAGCTCTTCAATTCCAACATGTTTCTTCGCAGATAAATACACGCGGTCTTCTTGTACTTTCGGAATTTCAACATCCACCATATCTGATTTGTTATAGGCATAGATTGTTGGAATATTTTCTACTCCAATTTTCTTTAACGTTTCATTTGTAATATCAATTAATTGTTCATAATTTGGATTTGCGTAATCTACAACATGAATAAGTAAGTCTGCTTCCGCTACTTCTTCTAATGTTGAACGGAACGCCTTCACAAGATGATGTGGTAATTTACTTACAAATCCAACTGTATCTGTTAATAAGAATGATTTATTATCTGGCAAATCAATATTTCGTACAGATGTTTCTAACGTCGCAAATAACATATCTTTTTCAAATACTTGTTTTTCTTCTGTACCATTATAAATTTCAAGCATTGCATTCATCGTCGTAGACTTTCCTGCATTCGTATAACCTACTAATGCTACTACAGGTATTTCAGTTTTCTTACGTTGCTTTCGCTGCGTTTGACGCTGGGCAACGAGCGCTTCTAAATCTTTATTTAAAACTGAAATTTGTTCTTCAATTTTACGACGATCTAACTCTAACTTCTTCTCACCGACACCTTTATTTTTCGTACCAACGCCGCCGCTCTGTCTTCCTAACGATTCACGAAGACCGATTAAACGAGGCATCATGTACTGAAGGTGTGCTACTTCTACTTGTAGCTGTGCTTCTTTCGTTTTCGCACGTTGCGCAAAAATATCTAAAATTAAAATGGTACGATCAATTACCTTACAATCTAAATCCTCTTCTAAATTTCGAATTTGTGAAGGAGATAATTCATCATTAAAGATGACCATATTCGCATCTATTTCTTTTACATACGCTGCTACTTCTTCAATCTTTCCTTTTCCGATATAATGCGACGGATTTACTCGTTGTAAATTTTGCGTTACTTGCCCAATTACCTCTACATCACAAGCTTCCGCAAGATTTGTTAACTCTTCCATCGAATATGCAAAATCACCTTCATTACCTAAATTTACTCCAACTAAAACTGCTCTTTGTAATACTTCTTCCATATATTTATTCCTCCATTTCGATTACGTAAAATAAAAAACACAGGTCGCTGCCTGTGTTTTCGTAAACGGATAAGGGTTCACCAAAGAAATAGAAGAAAGCTATGCTTTCATCCTATCTCATAGTCAAAAAGTCCCAAGATTATATACGTATCCACAATAAGTGTTCACCTATACAATCCCATTCTATTTATAAAGGCAAAACAAAAAGAGGGCGTATTCGTCCCTCCCTCTTTTTCACATATAAGCTTAATAAAGGGTTCCTTTAAAATAGGCAGACCAATCCCGTTCACTCTGTACACAGACAGAGCCTTTGAGCGCTATTCAATTATTGGCACAAAGTATTGAGACGTAATCTGATTAAGATCAAAGGAAGCCCCTCCGTTCATTTTAAGTTACATAAAGTGTAGCATAAGTAATTCGCCTTCACAAGGTTTAACAACCTATATCACGCTAAAGAAAATCTTTATATTTTTACTTTAATCGTCATTTTTTGCGAGTTTTTCTCACAACAAAAATAACAAAAGCAATTATCAATTTTAGAAACTTCTCTTATATTATTTTTACAACACTCGATAAATCCCTTCATAGTAAGTTAAGTCGTTCAATACACCAAAAATCTATATTGACATTTTTATAACCTGATATTAGTATCAGGTTATAAAAATAAAAATTAGGAGATGTTCCTATGCATTCTAAATCTCGTATTACTGCAATTGGTACTTATGTTCCAGATCAAATATTGTCTAATAACAATTTAGAAAAGATGGTCCATACGAATGATGAATGGATTGTACAAAGAACAGGAATTAGTGAAAGAAGAATCGCTAGCGAAGAAGAATACTCCTCAAACTTAGCCATTAAAGCGATTGAAAATTTATGTACAACATATAAGAAAAACTTAGAAGATGTCGACTGTATCATTGTCGCTACTACTACTGCTGATTACGTTTTTCCTAGTGTTGCTTGCCAAATACAACAATACTTCAACATACCTCATACAATAGCTTTTGATTTAAATGCAACTTGTGCTGGTTTTACATATGGACTACACGTCGGTAATAGCTTAATCACTTCTGGATCACATAAAAAAGTACTTGTCGTAGCGACAGAGACATTATCTAAAGTTACTGATTATACCGATAGAACGACCTGTGTTTTATTCGGTGATGGTGCTGGAGCTATTTTATTAGAAAGAGATGAAAACACCCAAAGCTTTATCGCTGCTCACATGGGAACAAACGGTAATGGCGGCATTCATCTATACAGAACAAACTTATCTACTACTATGAATGGCACACCACTGCAAACAAATGAAAAAATCGTTCAAAATGGAAGAGAAGTATATAAATGGGCAACACACACAGTGCCAAAAGGCATAAAAAATTTATTACATACCGCAAATATGCCAGTAGATGATATAGACTGGTTCATACCCCACAGCGCTAACTTACGAATGATCGAATCTATTTGCGAAAAATCTCAAATTCCAATACAAAAAACATTAACGAGCGTGGAATATATGGGGAATACAGTCACCATTCCACTCGCTTTAAATTTAGCTATAAAAGAAGGAAAATTAAATAACGGAGACACACTTTTACTATACGGATTTGGTGGCGGACTTACGCATTTAGGGCTTATTGTAGAGTGGAATTTAATTTAAGTGTATAAAAAGAGGCTCTAGTCAGTAACTAGAACCTCTTTTTCATTTAATTTCTTGCCCCTTTTCGAGACCATATCACAACAGGAATAAGTAATAACGCTAACACGCCTCCAGCCAATGACAATACTGCATAACTTGAATTCGCTACTACCATACCTGACATCGCTCCACCAGAAGCTCCAGCTAGCGCAATAAAAACATCTATTTTCCCTTGTGTTTTAGCACGTGTAGACGGTGTTGTGGAATCAACGATTTGTGCTGTACCACTTATCAATCCGAGGTTCCATCCTAGCCCAAGTAAAGAAAGAGCAACGATTAATAATAATAAAGAATCACTTGGCGCTATCGCAGCTATGACACCCGCTGCAAGTAAAATCACTCCACCAGCTATACTCATTGTAGTTCGGCCAATTTTATCAATTAACATTCCTGTAATGAGAGATGGAAGATACATTGCACCTACATGAAAACCTATCACAAGTCCTACTGCACTTAAACCGTGACCGTGGTGTCCCATATGAACTGGCGTCATCGTCATAATCGCAACCATCACTATTTGCGTAAGTATCATTACGATTGCTCCAACTGTAATACCTCGTTTATTTTCTTTCGCTTCTTCTGTTATTGGTTGCCCTTTATATGTATGTTCCTGTTTATATCTTTCTATTATGTTAGCAATAATTAACGGATCTGGACGAAGCATAACAAAAAGAACTAGACCCGCCAGTATAAATGCTGCTGCCGATAGTATGAACGGACCTGCAAGTTTAGGAACTCCAATTGAATGAGCAAAACTTCCCATTACCCCTACTAAATTTGGTCCTGCAACTGCACCGAAAGTCGTCATTACCATCGTAATACTAACAGCCGTTGCTCTCTGCTTCTTATCTGCTAAATCTGTACCTGCATAACGAGCTTGTAGATTCGTGGCTGTACCGGCACCATATATGAGTAAAGAAATAAGTAAAAGAATAATACTATTTGTTAAAGCTGCCATTACAACACCAATTGCTCCAAATCCACCTACTATAAACCCTGTTGCAAGACCTATCCGGCGTCCATATCGTTGCGAAAGCTTCCCTACTATGAAAGCTGCTAATGCCGATCCCAATGTAAACATAGCAGTTGGTAATCCTGCAAATGCATCTGTTCCAAGCATTTGCTGCGCAAGAAGTGCTCCCACTGTAATACCAGCAGCTAGTCCTGCACCGCCAAACATTTGTGAAATGCTGACGATTATTAACGTTCGTTTGTATAGTTTTTGTTGCTCTTCTTCTGTGTACACATGATTATCTATTAAAGCCCCTGCCTTATCTAGCAATTCCCCATCCTCCTTTTAAAATTAAGCCCTCTTGTTAATGTACTATGTATAACGTTACATATTCAATGGCATTTTCCATTCATCCCTTTCATTCTAAAAAACTTTCTAATCATACTCGACTTATCCCATGCTATATTAAAAATACTACTATTCACAATATGCAAGGAGGAAACAATGAAAAAAACAGGCTGCTATAGCCTGTTTTTCTTTACGCTTCTTCTACTAATCTTCCCCTTCTCTTTTTACTCAAAGCTTTTCCTTCCCAAAACAACAAACTTACGAAAGCACAAATTAAAATAATTGGCACACTTGCTTTATATAAATCTGTAAAACTCATAGCCATCTGATTCTTGGCATAATGATTCACATCATTTGAAAATGTGAGTACCTCTTTCTTTATACTTTCCTCTTGTTTTTCAACTTCTTTTGTCACTTGCCTCATAACTTCTTTTCTTTTTACATCCCTATATTCTACTGGAACTTTTCTTAATATTTCATCCGTCTTGTCGCGAATCAATTCTTCCTTCTTCTCTTTACTTAATCCTATTGTCATTGCATTTTGTTTCTTATTTATATTTGACTCTAAACTTTGATTCTCTATTTTTTCTTTAGTCATTTGTAAAATTTCAGTTTGCTCAGTACTATTCACATGAATATTCCGCACCTTTTCTTCTGCATAACGATATACTTTTTCTTTATTTACAGTTAAATTGTGAGTTAAGTTAGAGACAAATATTGCGACCGCCAATACAATTCCAACTTGTCGTAACATTGATACAACACTTTGAGAAGCAGTTAATAATTCTCCTTCAAACGAAGACGCACTTAAAACTGTAATTGGCCCCACTACTAAACCATATCCAACACCTAATATCATACATGGAATAATAAATTCTATATTTGTTGAATTAACATCAATCATTTGCAACCAATAGTAGGAAAGCCCCATAACAAGAAATCCTGACAAAATAATAGTTACTTTTCCGAGTTTTTTAATTAAAGTTGCTGCAACTGGTGAGATTAAAAATATCATTGCTGAAATAGGTGTCACTAAAAAAGCCGCTTCAATTTCCGTCCGACCTTGTAGTTTCGTCAAGAACGTTGGAAGCAATACAGTAACTCCAATTAAAAATAAATTACTTAATATAACAACGATAGACGCTCCGACAAACATTCGATCTTGAAATAACTTTAAATTCACCATTGGGTTATGAATCTTTCGTTCTACTAAAACAAATAGAATAAGAGAAATAGTGCTAATTGCATAACAAGACAAAGCAATATTACTTTGCCATCCCCATGTATTACCTTTTACTAATATGAGAGTAAATGAAAAAATTGCTGTGCTACTTAATAGTAGTCCTATCCAATCTATTTTTGAGATAATACGTTCTTCATTTTTTATTTGTAGCATGATGCAACATAACACGATTCCTATTATACAAACCGGAACATTAACGAAGAACACCCATCTCCATCCTAAATTTTGCGTAATAATTCCACCTATCACTGGTCCCATAGCAGCTGACAATCCTTGTGTTACTCCTAAAATCGCAAGCGCAACATGCCTCTTAGCTAATGGCATAGCTGATACACCAATTACCATACTTGTTGGAAATAAAATCGCTGCCCCAATACTTTGTATAAAACGAGAAAAAATAAGAAAATCACCTGTATTAGCAAAAGCGCAAAGTACCGATCCACCACCAAAAATCACCAAACCAAGAATATACATCTTTGCTTTTCCAAAGATATCAGCTATCCGCCCTAACGGAATGGCGAGTACTGCAATCGTCATTGTATAAACATTTAATACCCAAGACATCTTTTCTAATGAAGTATTTACACTCGATTGTATTGCCGGTAAAGCTATATTCATAATTGTCGTATCAATCATACAAAGAAAGATACCTAGACACATTAAAAAGACAATCTTAATACCCTTTGTTTGCTCCATCTTTATATACCCCTTTATTTATTGTGAACGCGTTTTTCATTCTTCTGTTTTATTGTTTTCTTTCGCCTCTAACTCTTCTAATTTTTTCTTCAAAGTCTCCACTTGTGCACTATACGATGCAATACCTACATCTAGTGAAATTTCTTCGACGAAAGTAATACCTACTCTCCACTTTTCATATTTCAATCGAAGATCTGCAATGTACGCTTCTTTTCTTTCAATTTCATCTTTAATCCATTTTTTTATTGTTACATCATCACTATAGTTACCAAAATACATTCTCATTAAAAAATCCGAACGTAAAACATCCTTCTCTACAGGCGTCTGCATGTATTGATAAAATTCTTCACGCCCCTCATCTGTAATAAAGTACATTTTCTTATTCGGTTTTCCCTCTTGCATGACAACTTCTTTTTTTATTTTCCCCTCATTCTCCAATTGTCGTAACGTTGGATAAATCATTCCAAAACTTCCATCAAAAAAATGAGTAAATACGTCTTCAAACACAATTTTAATATCGTAACCAGACAATTCCTTTTCCATTAATAAACCTAAAACAACATCTCTTCCCTTCAAAGTAAAACCCCCACATAGTATATAATCGATAATCATATTAACAATATTAATATGATTATCGATTATATACCTTATTTTGTTATTTGTAAAATGTTTCTAAATAAAAAAGCCCCATAATTTGGTTTTACCAATTCACAGGGCCATTTTCTTATTTACTCTTTCACACCTACATCTTGCAAAACTTCAATATCCTCTTTCATTTCATAATAATAAGAAGGCAATTCTATACCATGTTCTAAGAAATAATCCTCTATGAATGAAATAATGATTTTTAACGTTTTCACACGGGCATACAATTTATCGTTACTTTCAATAATATGCCACTTCGCATTTTGCTTACTTGTTCTTTCAAACATGTCTTCCATCGCTTCAACATACTCATCCCATTTTTCACGATTACGCCAATCTTCATCTGTAATTTTCCATCTTTTCAAAGGATTTTTCTCTCTATCGTTAAATCTCTTTAACTGTTCCTCTTTACTTATATGGTAGAAGAACTTCCCTATTATGTAATGGTCATCTGTTAGTAGTTTTTCAAAATCATTAATCTCATCATATGCTCTCATCCACTCTTCCTTTGTAGCAAAACCTTCAACACGCTCAACTAACACACGACCGTACCATGAGCGATCAAAAATGGTAATTTGCCCGTACTGTGGAATTTTGCGCCAGAAACGTTGCAAATAATGGTAACGTTTTTCATGAGGTGCAGGCGCTCCAATTGGATCTACTTGGAACCCACGTGGGTCAAGATGTTCCGTCACCCGCTTAATTGCCCCACCTTTACCAGCCGCATCCCATCCTTCCATAACAAGCATAACCGCGATTTTTTCTTCTTTCAAAATTTGCTGTAATGCTAATAAGCGCCTTTGATATTTTTCGAGTTTCTTGTTGTACTTAGATTTTGATTCAATTTTTTTCGTTAAATCTACTTTAGCAAGATGTACATTTTCCATAAAACAAAGCCCCCTTGTTGTATGACAATGTTATTTTAACATATTTTTTGGGATTTTTTTCATATCCTAAAAAGCTGTGTAGAAACATCTCTACACAGCTTCCTTCTCTAATTTCACATATATAAGCACATTTAACTACATTAAAATAAATAATTTATACGGAACTCTTAGGATATTCTTTTTATTAAAACCTAAAAATAGCCCTTTTAAAAAGGGCGGCAATCTAAGTATAGAAAAAACAAATTTATTCTTTCTTACTACATACGTAATTATGCCAGCTATAAGAGTAGTGAATAAGATATTAATTCACTACTCACAATACCCACTTTACATTATATGGTATATTTACTTGTAAAAAGAAGATAATAACAAGTAAATCCATTAAAGAATGGGAGCTCTAAAAAAATGAAACGAAAAATATTAACTCTCTTTACGCTTATATGTTTAGCACTACCAATGCAAGCTAGTGCTTACACATTTCAGTCACTACCGATTGCGTCAAAGTCTAAACAATGGTATGTCGAAATTGATAAATCTCATAACTCAAACAAGCAAGCAATCCAGCCAAAGCAAGGTGTATTTGATACATATAGTTTACTCGTAAAAAACATCGGTCATGATGTATCAAACGTATCTGTGGAAATACTTGATAACAATCCTACCTCTAAAGCTACCTTTAAACCTACTACACCTAATGAAAATGTTTCCAAAAGTCATACAAGCTTTGACTACATGGTATTCCCATTAGACTTTAATAGTCATAATTTTAAAGTTGTGATCACTTGGGAGGAAAAGAATTTCTCTTATAACGGCCACCCGATAAATGAAGGTAAAAAAATGAAACAAACATTTGTATTTAATGAAGACTAAGTCCTAATTTCTTTAGGGCTTAGTCTTCTTTTTTGAAACCTGCTTGTATCGCTTCCGTCACTTCTTTTGTGATTTCTAATTTTGTTGCTTCGATACTAATTTTTTGCGCCAAATATGTATGGAAGGCTTTTCATTACAAAGTTGTTTTATTAATACTGGTTGATTATATGCTAGGTTATTTTCTATATAGGTCTAGCCCTCTTTTCCCATATAATCAATTAAATCGACGAATACTCGGTACAGACAATGCTATTCCAATTGTTAAAATTACTAAACTAGCTAGTGTTATAATAGTTATCTCGCCACCTATGACAGTAGCTAACCAGCCTACAACTACATACCCTAATGGCAATAAAGCAAAAGAACCCAACATATCAAGACTTGCCACTCTTCCGAATGCTTCTTCTGGTACAAGTTCCTGTAAACTCGTTTCCCAAATGAGTCCAAATATCATCATGCCAAATCCTTCAATTGCCATTAAGAATATTAAAGCGGGTGCCCAAGAAATGAATGGCATAATTAATAAAGCAATACCACTCATTAAAACACCTCCATAAGCCAGTAATCCTCTCTTATGCCACCGCTCTTTCCCACCAAATATTAATGCAGCAATTACAGCCCCACCACCAGAAAAGGCCATGCCAAGTCCATACACGTAAGCTTCAAAATGATGATGAACATTAAATAACCACGGAATTAACACGACGATAATGCCGGCATAACAAATATTTATAAAAGAAAAAACTAAAATTGTAATCCACAGCCACGGATGACTTTTTAAAACTAATACACCTTCCATAAACTCTTGTTTGTAATTAAGCTTACTCTTTTCAATGGGTTTTACTTTTTCAAACTTAATTTCTTTTAAAAATAATAAACATAAAAATGATAATAAGTACGTTACTGCATCTAGTCCGAAACCTATCCCTGCAGACGCAACCGATACGATTAACCCACCAAGTGCTGGTCCAATTAATCGTATACCTTGATTACTCATTTGAGTGAGTGCGTTAGCTGCATTACGAATTTCAGGAACGAATACTTTCGCTCTTACAGCAGAATATGCTGGTTGGAATATCCCTTCCATAAGTCCGTATAAGGCAACGAGAATGTATAAAACTGTAATTGTTAATAAATCCATAAATATAAGCGATGCAAGTAATAGCATTAATATACAGCGGAGTATATCCGTAAATAACATTAATTTAACCCGATCAATTCGGTCTACAATTAAACCTGCAAACGGTAAAGCGAGAATATTAGGTAGCATGTACATTGCCATTGTCATTCCCATCACAACTGTTGAGCCAATTAATGAATACACAACAACTGGGAGTATGACCATAGTTATCGAACTACCTAAGGCCGAGAGTAATTGTCCAATCCATAAAAATTTAAAGTGTGGTGATACTTTAACCGGTAATAATAATTTACCAACATAACCTAAACTTTTCTCCTTTTGTATTTCTCCTTGCATGTCTCTTCCCTCTTTTCGAATGACTATAGAATTTATAATTTATAACTGAAAATTTATAATATTCAATTTCTAATTATATAAGAAACAATTATGTTATGGTAAAATTATCAAAAAATATAAAGGAGAATACATCATTATGCCTCTAAATTCACATAACATCGAACACCAGATCTATACAATGTGTATGATCCAACGTAACAATGAAGTTTTACTCATAAAACGCCCCAACCATCGAGGTTTCCCTGGCTACATCGCTCCTGGCGGCAAAGTAGATTTCCCCGAAAGTATCGTTCAAGCCGCTATAAGAGAAGTAAAAGAGGAAACTGGATTACTTGTTTCGAATTTAACTTTTAAAGGATTAGATGAATATGTAAATCCGAAAGGTAATGTTCGGTACATGGTATTTAACTACTGGACAGACTCATTTGAAGGTGAACTTCTTTTAAACCCTCCTGAGGGCGAATTATTATGGATACCAATCGATACAGCACTAAAGCTACCTATGCAAACTTGGTTTAAAGAAAGATTCCCATTATTTTTTGAAACAGGCATTTTTGAAATTCAACGTGTTTGGGATAATGAGCTAAATAAACAAATTTCTATGACAATTACTCATACATAAAAAAAGCTTGGAAACCTGTCCAAGCCTTTCTTACTTCTAAGTAATTTTTTCAATCTTATAATGAATATGTAAAAATTTAAGTCCAAATATCCACATGCTATGATGAGCTGTTAACATTTTATCCTTATCCTCTGTAATGACGAAAGTCTCTGCTAACGGTAAACGGATTGTTAAGAACCGAGTATGTAAATAAATACCCTCATCTCCCTTACCATTTCTTCTTAGCTTACTAGTAATGATTAAATCATTACTCTTATTACATAATTTCAAAACTCCTGTCATATTCGAATAAGGTAAAGGTAAGGCGATATTCATATATGTCTCATCCTTATTTGTATGCTTTGAATAAAGAGCTACAAAAATAGATTCACCTGCTTCATTTTTCCTTAGCCAAGCCCTTACATTCTCTCTTCCATCTTCCTCATCCATTACACCAATGATAGAGCCATGCATCGGTTCCCACTTGTCGCCCATTCCTAAATGTATTTGTCCTACACGCTTGCTCATTTTCTCATAACAAAATGCAAATGGGCGGAACCAACGAGCCCATTTAATATTTGATTGCAACTCATACTCTGTTGTATTTTCATAAAAACGAATAATACTTAAAGGTACCTTCGTCACGTCAAATGACTCACTATGAAAGTCATTTACTTTATCAACTAAACCATTGTATTCCTTACTGCCTACTAAATTGCCGCTATATAAAAAAGCCTCACCAATTGCCACACTTCCTCTTAATTTACTCATTGGTTTCCCATAGTATTTATAATTCGGAACACTCTTTTCGATCATCCAGCCGACAAATGCCGGTAACGCTACTCCAATTCCGTTGACAACACCGTGAATCCAAACCATTTGAGCAATTGTAATCGTCATTACATGCTTCAAATTCCCGTATGAGTATATAAGTGAGAACATAATTGTAACCATGAGTGTACTAGACGAAACGATTAGAAGAATCTTTGCACTGATAGCATTAAATTTTGCTCTCCAAACGTAAAATCCATACCCATAAATCGCACATAAATATAGAAACACTGCAAAAAATTCAAATATTCTCGAGTATGTAATTCCTATTGCGACTGTCATAGGTGAAATCATGATGATAAACATAATAACATCATATACTTTACTTCTCTTTTCTCTTTTTCTCCCTATTAAACCAGCTGATAATGGCAATAGAAACGCCGAATAATGAAAATGTGCAGCTGTGAGTAAAACAATGTCAGAGCTAAACTGCATAATTGAAAGTTTTGCTACTGAAGCAAAAAACCAAAAACCACCTAAAAACAAATAAATAAACGCACTATCTATGGCGGTCTCTTCTAACGGCTTCCATCCTCTTTCTAGCAATCTACTTACACCAAATAACGCAACAATTCCTGTATATACAAACCAAACTAGCGCAAATACATAGTGATTTGTGACGAAAGCTAGCATTGCACAAATTGCTGCAATTGGATATAAAAACGATACGAATTTATAAAATAATAAATACGATCCATCTCTTTTTCTTTTATCAATAATACAAAGTGACATTGGTATAAATAATAAAACAGATAATAATATAATTGCTTCAACAGGATTTATATTCGACCGCTCACATAATAGAAAAACAACATAACCAGCAAGCCCAAATATTATATTTTTCATATCGTTTATTTCCTTTCCACAAATGTTCCCTTATATGAAAAAAGCGAGCCAATTAACGGGTTTCGTACTTGTACATGAATTCGAAAACACTGTAGTGTTGCATCATAACTTTCAACAATTTTTGCTTCACCATACAAGAATTTTGGCAACGGAATTTTTCTTCCAAACATATAAAACCATTGTTTCTTTGAAGCAATATGCATTGCCCCTAACTCATCGATATGAAAATGTAGTGTAGAAACGAGTAAATGTGGTTCGCCAAAATAATCTACAATTTCATTTTCGTTTTCATCCAATTGCATAACTGCGTTAAAATATCTTTTCTTATTATGAAAATAAAAAGTACGGTTCCACCTTACTAATTCTTGTCCATATTCATCTCGCTCAGCTATGTTTTGTATCGTAAATGGAATTTCCTCTCCTCGTTCCGAGAAAAACATTCGAAACTTCGATGCAATTTTCAATATAAATTTCACGAAAAAAGAGCCACCGTAAATTTCATCCATCTTTCCTTCCCCTGTAAAACTATTCTCTTCTGTAATGGCATAACGCTTCTGCAATTCAGGATGAAGATTTTTATAGGTATCCCCTAATAATCGTTCATACATATTAGCCATACACTTATCCCTTTCTCGCCCTCTTGCAATTTTTCGCGCTTGGTAAATCGAAACTATTTATATAACCGACAATTGATAACCCCATTAGAAGAACATTTAATGTAATCGGATTAAACGCCCCTGTAAAGCTTGCAATATTCGTAAATCCTGCCGCTAACGTTAAAACTAGTAATACAATAATATGCAATATAAATAATTTTCGTTTTGTTATTGGCAACAGCCATACGACACCGAAAATTATTTCTAACACCCCAATTATTTTAAGTATATATACACTACTTTCATTTGAACCAATTAATACAGAAAGCATCTTTACTTCTTCTGAATGAGTAAACAGTAGTTTCGGCACTATCCCTTGATATATCCATACAAAAGCAAATAAAAAGCATACGAGCCAATACGTCATTGTTCTTCTAATTAGTAACCTAGGATGAAGCCCCTTTTCTAACCATAATTTTAAGGCATCAAAACTCCAAGCTGTCGCCCAACCTAATAACGGACGAAAAATATAGGAATCTATTACCTTTCCTATACGACCAAATCTTGTATCATAATCATATTGTGTCTCAAAATGGATGTATTCTTTATTCGGCGTATACTTCCAATAACCACGTCCTATTTGAATAAGAGATAATGTATTATCCGTCCAAAATTTTAATGAGGAAATTCTTTCACCAGTTTCTTTTCTTATTTCACCTATTGATTCCCCTTCTCCAGCTATTTCAAGCCCAAATCCAATCTTTGTTTTATACAAAAACTTCTGTGGTTCTCCTTCTTTTTTCTCTAAATACGAAATTTCAGTAAAGCGAGCATCCCACTCTGTATGTATATCTGGTTCTTGCGTATATCTCCATAATTTTTCCATCGTCGTGTTCATTTTTGTCGCAACATAAATAGGCTGTTTCCTTTTCATTCTCCCACCTCCTATGCACTATAAGTTTAATGTACATGCAATGAATTTATTTTGCTACATTTTTCACAAACTTTTCTGTAAAAAGAAAGAATTTTTAAAATATATGTAAAACACTTGATTCCCCGAAAAATTTAAATTATTATAAAACAAATGTTACCAATAACTTCATAAATCAAACACTCTCGCCTAAAACGTGAGATAGAGGTTGCGATACTTATGAGTATTCTAATGGAGACACAGAGATGTCTATGAACTTAGATGAAAGGAAGTATTGCCGAAATTGATAAATTTCTCTGCATTTATCAATTGGGGCTGTTTTCGAATAGAAACAGAACTGTCATATGTACAGACGTGTACGTATGAAGAGCTATCTACAAAAAAGAGATATCATTTTTTATGATATTCCTTTTTTGGCGGTTTTTTTATTAGCTCCGTTTTCTGTTTCCCTTTTCCTGTAACAGCACCATCCTCACTTATTTGAGATGGTGTTTTTTGTTTGTCTTTCTGGTAACTACAGGAGTATTGGGATTTATATATTTCCTAATCTATTCTTAAAAATAGACGAAAGAAGGAATTTGCAATGGAAACAATTGTTCAAAAATTTGGTGGCACTTCTGTCGGAAGCGTCGAACGCATTCAACATGTAGCAAATTTAATTATTGAAGAATATGAACGAGGTCATAGCGTTGTCTCTGTCGTTTCAGCAATGGGAAAAAGTACGGATCAACTTGTCGCACTCGCTAACGCTATTACAGAAAATCCAAGTAAACGTGAAATGGATATGCTTCTATCTACAGGAGAACAAGTAACTATTTCATTATTAACAATGGCACTGCAAGCAAAAGGCTATCATGCAATTTCATTAACAGGATGGCAAGCTGGTATTACGACAGAATCTGTACATAGTAGTGCACGGATTACTGACATTCATACAGATCGTATTCAATCTTATCTTGCTGAAGGCACGATTGTTATCGTAGCTGGTTTCCAAGGTATAAGTGTAGAAAATGAAATTACAACGCTTGGCCGTGGTGGTTCTGATACGACTGCTGTCGCACTAGCCGCTGCACTTAAAGCAAAAAAATGTGATATTTATACGGATGTGACAGGCGTATATACGACGGACCCACGAGTTGTAAAAGATGCTTACAAATTAGATGAAATTTCTTATGACGAAATGTTAGAGCTTGCTAATCTCGGTGCTGGCGTATTACACCCGCGCGCTGTTGAGTTTGCTAAAAATCATAACGTAGTTTTAGAAGTTCGCTCAAGTATGGAACAAGAAAACGGAACAATTGTAAAAGGAGAATGTAACATGGAACAACAATCAATCGTTAAAGGTATTGCATTTGAGGATAACATTACACGTGTCACAATTAAAGGACTAGAACAAGGCTCGCTTTCAACAGTTTTCTCTACATTAGCAGCAGCACACATTAATGTAGATATCATCATTCAAAGTATTACAAATGAAGGAACTGTACATCTCTCCTTCTCCATTCACTCGAATGATTTAAGAGAAACTTTAAAAGTTTTGGAACAAAATCAAGAAACTCTTCACTACGAATCTGTAGAACATGAAAATCACTTAGCAAAAGTATCAATCGTAGGATCTGGCATGGTATCTAACCCTGGTGTCGCTGCAAATATGTTCACTACTTTAAAAGAAGAAAATATTCATATTAAAATGGTAAGTACATCAGAAATTAAAGTGTCTGTCGTTATTGACCGCCTTCATTTAGTAACAGGTGTTGAGGCGTTGCATCAATCATTTATGGCGAAAATTGAGCCTTTAGTGCAAATGAGCTAATTTGATATTTTCAGTAACGCTTATAAAAAAATCATATTAATCTACTTCCTTCCTATTAAATAAAATGCTGTTCGTTAACAAGATGCTATATGACATATAAAAAAACACCTTGTCACCTTTTCATATACTATGACAAGGTGTTTTTGACTGAAAGGAATTTGTAACTACTTAGTAGTATAATTATGAGGATGATTAAATAATAAACTTTTATACATAAGGAGATAAGACTATGGCAAAAAACAAATTACTACGAATGGACAATGTCAGCATCGTTGTAGAATCCCTTGATAACGCAATCTCTTTCTTCGAGGAGATTGGCTTGAACCTCGAAGGGCGAGCCACTGTCGAAGGTGAATGGGCTGGTCGCGTAACTGGACTCGGCTCTCAGTGCGTAGAGATTGCTATGATGGTCACTCCAGATGGCCACAGCCGAATTGAACTTTCGCGATTTCTCACCCCACCTACTATATCAGATCACCGAAATACTCCTGTAAACGCCCTCGGTTATCTACGCGTCATGTTCACCGTTGAAGACATTGACGAAATGGTATCCAGACTCACTAAGCATGGTGCAGAGCTCGTTGGCGAAGTAGTTCAATACGAGAACTCGTATCGTCTCTGCTACATTCGTGGAGTCGAAGGAATTTTAATCGGTTTAGCGGAAGAACTCGGTAATAAATAAGCAAGTGACGTTTTATAAAAAAGAGGGAATAGCTCTATATTTAAGCTATTCCCTCACTTCTATTAAAACAGATGAATGTTTTCTTTTTTACAAGCTGCACGTAAATCGTCAGGCCATACAGAAGATTGAACTTCACCGATATGTGCTTTACGTAAGAAGTACATGCACATTCTTGATTGTCCAATGCCACCGCCGATTGTTAATGGTAGTACATCTTCTAATATACCTTTATGGAAATCATACTCACGTTTGAAGTCTTCACCAGTTTTCGTTAACTGCTCATCAAGTGATTTACTATCAACACGAATTCCCATTGATGATAATTCAAATGAAGATTGTAGTACTGGGTGCCAGAATAAAATATCACCGTTTAATTTCCAATCGTCATAATCAGCTGCGCGTCCGTCGTGCTTTTCACCTGAACGAAGTGCATCACCAATTCCGATAATAAAGACTGCACCGTGTTCTTTCGCAATTGCATGTTCACGATCTTTCGGTGTTAATTCTGGATATTTATCTTCTAGTTCTTGAGAAGTAATGAAAACAATCTCTTCTGGTAAATACTTTCCAAGGAACGGATATTTTTCAAATAAGTGATCTTCTAAATCTTTGAATATTCCATAAATTGTTTGTACTGTTTTTTGTAAGTAATCGACAGTACGCCATTCTTTTTGAACGATTTTTTCCCAATCCCATTGGTCAACGTAAATGGAATGCGTTGCATCAAGTTCTTCATCACGACGAATCGCGTTCATGTTTGTATATAAACCTTCACCAGCTTCGTATCCGTATTCATGTAATGCAAATCGTTTCCATTTCGCTAGTGAATGAACAATTTCTAATTCTTCTCCTGAATGTAACATATCAAATTCAATTGGGCGTTCTACACCGTTCAGGTGATCGTTTAATCCTGATTTTTTCGTTACGAATAATGGTGCAGATACGCGGAATAGTTCAAGGCGTTTTGCTAATTGGTCCTCGAAAAATGTTTTAACTTCCTTAATTGCGATTTGAGTCTCTCTTACTGTCATTAATGATTGATACATGGTGGTTTCCTCCTAAAATGTTTGGATGTTGTGAAAAGAAGCCAACAAAAAAAAGCCCTTCTTTCCCAAAAAACTGGGACGAAAGGCTTTGGTTCCGCGGTACCACCCAAATTAGCAACAGAGGTTGCTCACTTATACAGTACGGAGATAAAATATCTCGATACTGTTCTTCTTGTAACGGCGAAGTACCCGGCTAAGTCTACTTTCCTATAAAGGATTTCGGTTAGCAACTCCAGGAGGTTCTTCATAATAGGCTTCGTATCAGGCTCACACCACCCCTGACTCGCTTAAACTACGTCCTACTACTACTCGTCCTTTCATAGTCGTTTTGTTGTCACATCTCTGAAACATTTTATTAATGATTATTCTATACAAAAAATAAAGAAAGTCAACAAAAAGTTTTAAAATGTTTTTCAATTCTTTATTTTACGGCTTTATTGATTGTTGTTAATTTAACATCTTTACTTTTTCTGCCTCGTCAATCCAAAAAATGTTTCACTGATCGAAACTAACGTATACACAACAATTAATGTGATCGTTCGGAATATAGAATCCGCAGTATTTCTTATTATTTTCATTTTCTTTATAATTCCTTTCAGTTTACTTGCAATTTCATGATATACTATAGCATTCAAGCAGTTTATTTTTACTTAAAGTAATCATAGTCATTTATAAAGAGTATTTTCTAAATCATTGACTATTATCAAATAAGATTTTTATATAACGGAGTGATCATATGAGTAAAACGAAAGCAAAACCGAAAAAAGGTGTAGGACAAGGTACAGGAAGTAAAGGATGGAACCGTTGGCAATCAAGTGCAAAGAAAAAGGCAGCTGCCAAACCGTACAAAAGTAAAGGTACAAAGAAGTAATTTAAATAACATTTGATTTCTTTACTTTGTACAAAACAAAATATAATTATTACAACAAAAAAGCTATGCCCTCATCAATTTGAAGGCATAGCTTTTTTATATTAAATCATTAAAATATCTCGAATTTCTTCCTCTGTGATTGAGGACAATTTCTCTTCTCCCGGCTCAATCACTTCAGCGATTAAATTTTTCTTACTTTCTTGCAGTTCATGCATTTTCTCCTCAATTGTTCCCTGAGCTACTAGCTTTATAACTTGCACTGTATTTTTTTGTCCCATTCGATACGCTCTATCGGCCGCTTGTTGTTCAACAGCTGGATTCCACCATAAATCATATAATATTACTGTATCTGCACCAGTTAAATTAAGTCCGGTACCACCAGCTTTTAAAGAAATGAGAAATAGCTCTCCTTCTCCTTCGTTAAACCGATCGCACAGCTCTACACGTTCCTGCGCTGGTGTACTCCCGTCTAAATAAAAGTATGGAATTGCTTGTCGATTTAACTCACGACCAATAATAGAAAGCATCTTCGTAAATTGAGAAAAAATTAATATTCTCTTCCCTGTACTTCTACATTCCTCTAGAATCTCTAACAGTTGTTCAAATTTAGCTGAACTTCCTTTGTAATCATCAACAAATAAAGCGGGATGACAACAAATTTGTCGCAATCTCGTTAAACCAGCTAAAATTCTAATTTTATTTTTACGTAACGTGTCTTTGTCTAAATGCTTCAACGTTTCTTCCCTTAACTTCGCTAAATAAGCAGCATAGAGACTCTTTTGATCGGGTAATAACTCCGATGATTGTAAGTGCTCTATTTTCTCTGGCAACTCATTTAATACGTCCCCTTTTAACCGTCTTAATACGAATGGTTTCACTCGCTTCGCTATATCTTCACGCCTTAAATCACCGAACTCTTTTCTTCCTGGTAATAATTCCGGGAAAACGACATGGAAGATAGACCATAGCTCTTCTAATGAATTTTCTACAGGTGTCCCCGTTAGTCCGAAACGGTATTCAGCTTGAATTGTTTTCACAGCTCTTGCCGTTTGTGTTGTAGGGTTTTTAAACGCCTGTGCTTCATCAAGAAATAGTGTATGAAATGGTCTTGCATATAATCTTATATCTCTTCTCAGTAATGGATATGACGTAATTATGACATCAAATTCCGCTATATCTTTCAAAATCTTCCGGCGCTCTGCTTGGTTTCCATCTGCAATAACCGCTCTAATATGCGGGGCGAATTTTTTCAATTCACTAAACCAATTATAAACAAGAGATGATGGTGAAACGACTAATATAGGCAGCTTCTTTTCTCGAATCTCAGGCAAAACAGAATCTATAAAAGCAATGCTTTGCAACGTTTTTCCAAGTCCCATATCATCTGCCAAAATACCGCCAAAACGGTAATAAGCAAGTGTTTTCATCCATTCGAACCCATATACTTGATACTTTCTCATTTCTGCATTTAAAGTATTTGGCACAGCAAACTTTAATTTTTTCGGATTTTGAATGTTTTCTACTAACTCTTGAACAGAATCATCCACACTTAAAACATTGCCTTCATGAAGTCCATTCATCCATTTTACACTCCGAATAAGCGGAACATTTACCTCTTCTCCATGTAAAAATTCTTTCCGAATACCTGATTCTTTTATAAACTGATTAATTTCATTAAACTCTTTACTCTCTAGCGATAAAAAAGAACCGTTCGCCAATCGATAATATTTACGTTTCTCTTCAAGAGCCGCTAATACACCTTTAATTTCTGCTTCTGGTATTCCTTTTATATCAAAACGAAATGACAACCAATCAATTCTTTCTTTTCTTCTCATTCTAATAAGAGGAACTACATCCCCTTTACTAATTCGCAATTTAATTGCTGTCGTCGCATAAATATCAACTAAACCTTTTAATGTTGGCACGACGTGATATAAAAAGTTATACTCAGCTTCTTCATTATGCATAAAGTAACCGCCTTCTGTTTTTGCAAAGGCACTTTCACTCATAATGTCTAAAATCTCTTTTTCCTTTTTCTCATCACGATTAAAAACAGACGGCTGTCCATCCTCTTCTAGCGGATTAATCATGACGTTCCCATAGTGAAATTCAAGACCTGCTAATAAGCGATTTTTCACACGGTCTAAATACAATTTCGCTTTTAGCGAAGGTGTTTCAACACGATCCGATATTACTTCATCAATGTGTACAGTTCCGAGCTTCATTAATCCTGGTACAACTTTCCCGACGAAATGTTCCATCTTACTTTCTGGAATATAAAACTGATTACTATTTGAGCGACTTATCATCTTTTGTAATTCAATAAGTCGCATACAATCTTCAATGTGTAAGTGATATAATTTCCCATCGTAAAGTGCATTGTTATACATATCCATAACTCGTACACGATTTAGACCATCTATATGAAGTGTAAATCCGCCATTATTTCCCTTTTTAAATTCAAAGTGTAACGGCAACAAACCTTTTGAAACTTGTAATCCCTGAAACAGTCGTTCATTTTGTTTCAGCTGTACATATTCAACTTTAGAAAGTGAAGAGAGCATATCTTTCCATGAAGCTGGTGGTATGAATATCATACTTTCATCTTGTTTCGCATGTACTTCTAGCGCATCCTCATACATTTTTTCGTTATGATACATTTTAATGAGCTGCTGGATAATCGCATCCGTTTCTTGTTTAAAACTATGTACATCTGGCGTATATGTAAATTCATTTGAACAATGAAAAGACTCTCTTTTCTCCACCTTAGAAAGAAATTCTCTAATATGATTTATGAAATACACTTTGGCAAGTTTCAATTGAATTCCAAGTAGAGCCCCCCCACTTCTCGTAGCTACTGGTGTACATATAAACTCAACATCTAATATTTCGCGTGTATCAAAACGGTGTTGTTTACTTTTTGGCCTCAGTGGTTTGTCCGCAAACAGCTGAAACATACCACTTGTCAATTGATCGTTTCTGTTACTAGTGGAGCTCATTCCACCTGTTTGTTGATTATAGTTTATTTGTATTAATACTGCTGCAACATGTTGACAATACGTTTGAAAAGACGATAATGAAGGACAACTACATTTTGCAACAACATCACCCTTTTTAGCTTTTTCTACTGTAACATGGAAATCCTCGTTCCCTTTTACTGTAGCCTCGCAAATTTCTTTATTTTTATCATAATGATTTATTATCACTTTATTTGATTTATAATAGGCTTCACCTCTTTTATATGAGGTCTCTCCGCACACTTCTTTAATAATCGATTTATTCAATGTGAAACTCATCGCTTTGACACTTCCTTAATATAAAACCATTTTCTCTTACTTAACATTTTACATGCTCCACGAGAAAATATAAAATGTTGATTTAACAAAGAAGATGCTTATTTATAAGCATCTTCTTCACTCTATTTCCATCAACCTCTTCGCCTCAAAATACAACACTTGAATAAACTTCTTTGTATTAATTCGCGTATGACCAGAAGATGCAAGTTCATCTTTCGTCATTTCTGTCATCCGTTTTCTAACTACAGTGAAATCGAAAAATTTTGGAGCATAGCTTTCAAATTTTGGATTTGAAAAGTCTGTTAGTCCTAAAGAAGCCAAATGATTTAACGACTGATAAATAGCTCGACGTACTCTTTGTTCAGACGCTTTTTTCTCTTTATCAATATCCGCCTCTAAAGCTATATCCCCTAATTTCCTTATCGTAATATGATGAAAAATTTCTTTTAACGCAGGAAAGCCAAAGTCAAATGTCTGTGCCTTTTCTTGACCATATAAATATTCCAGCATACTAAGTAAATCTTTACTTCCATTCTCTCCCGCAATACCGAGTTCTGATAGTAAAAAGCGCCCTAAATCCCCTATCTTTTTTCCTTCTTGTACTGGTTCAGTACGCAATTGCGGTTTTTCCCACTGAAACACGTTATTCAATGATTTTTGAATATCATGTATAGAACGCTCCAATCTAATACGCTCTATCACTTTGCGTACAACAGATACAACTTCGATTTTATTTAATGGTTTTGTAATATAATATTCTACACCAAATGTATATGCCTCACCTATAAGCTGCTTCGATTCCACTTGAGAAATCATAATAATTTTCCCCGTGAAAGTTGACGCAATGTGACGAACTGTTTCAATTCCGTCCCTCATCGGCATCAACAAATCAATAAATAAAATATCTATTTTTTTAAAATTTAGTTGATCCGCTTCAATAAAAGCTCCGTCATCCGCCTCACCAATTACTTCTCCAAGATCTCCATCTTCAATAATTTGCGACAGCATTGAACGGAAAACTTCATCATCGTCTACGATATAATAAAACAAATCTATTCCCCTTCCCGCTTTAAACTGCACTCCGGTAAACAAACGATAAACTTACACCCTTTTCCGGTTTCATTGTCTTCTAATCTTACTTCTCCGCCTAGCTCTGTTACCATTTCATGTATGTAAGAAAGTCCAATGCCTGTTGACGGTGTTCCTGTTTGATCATACTTGGAAGTAAACCCGGGCTTAAATACTAATTTTTTATACTTTTGTGCAATACCAGGGCCATCGTCAATTACTTCAAATATTACATGTTGCTCTCGTTTATATAAATCAATATGAATGAGACCTCTATCTTCAATTGCTTCCACTGCATTGGCAACTAAGTTATTAAAGATTGATAGCACTGTATACACGTGATATGCAGCGTGTTCACCTTCTATATATTTAGAAAAACGTATATCTTTCTCTAGCATTCCAGCGTACTTTTCATTTATTCTTACAATCATTTCTGTAAGCTCATGTCCTTCTACATACTCAGCTACATTTTTATCTAATAACAGTTTAGATAATCCCGCAAAAATTCTTTGATTATCCTTTTTTATTTCGTGCACTTCTCCTGCTATTTTCAATGCTGTTTTACTATTGGGATCATCGTTCGCTTGTAAATTTCGATATAGTTGATATGCTTCTTGTGTAATTAACTCTGCATTTTGTAATGTCTTTTTCAAATGAACAGATTCCACATATAAATTAGAAAGATGCATTAACATGTTTTCATTTTCTTTTCGAACTTGCGATTCTTTTAATTTCGTTTCATATAAATTCATCATATTTAAAAAACCAAGTGCAAAGAAACTACGAAAAATAGCAATAATAATAAGTTTATTTACTTCAGAAATCGTTATTGTTGTACCGAGTACTAACATGTGATAGAACGCAAGTTCTGACATACTTGCAACAATTTCAATTGAAATGCCAAGGCATCCAATAATGATTGGTTTCTGATGGAACTTATTTACCCTGCAAAGCGAAAAAAGACTGCCATAAATAAAATAATAGAAGAACACAGGATAACGCAAATAAAATGATTCTGTCATATGAAATGAACCTTGCATGATCCAGTCAAGACATACTCGGAATAAGACTACAGATATACCAACAAGAATACCTGCAACTCCTGCTGGTACTCTTCTTAAAAATAATAATAAAAAGAAAAATAGCGGTGTACCGAAGCTAACTCGAAACGTATCATTAAAGGGATGAAAGTTCAGCTCCCCAGCAATAGGAACAACGACCATTAATATAATTAAAAGGGACATATCTTTCTTCCATAATTGATTCCAATTCAAAGGTGCCACTTCCTATACTTTTTTTCAGTAGTAAAGCGAAAGCCCGCTTATTGTTATAAACGGGCTTTTTTTCTATATTCTAACCTTTTCTACCGCTTTTATTTGGCGGTACTCCGGCTCCCATATTGCTTCTTTCACTGCCATCTTAATATCGTTATCACTTAAGTTCACTCTTGCAACACCTTCTGCAACTGCAACTTTAGCTACTTCAATTGCAACCATTTCTGAGATATTACGTAATTCTTCGACCTCTGGTAAAATAGGTGCTCCTGGCTGACTTGTATCTACCATACTTGCAACTGCTTCAGCAGCTGCTGCGAACATTCCATCCGTCATAACGCTTGCACGTACTACAATTGTTCCAAGACCAAGCCCTGGGAAAATAAGTGCATTATTTGATTGTCCAATCACATACGTTACACCGTTATATGTAACTGGTTCAAATGGACTTCCTGTTGCAACTAATGCTCTTCCTTCTGTCCACTCGATTACATCTGCTGGCTTTGCTTCAGCAAGCGGTGTTGGATTCGACATTGGTAAAATGATTGGTCTTTCTACGTGAGAAGCCATTTCTTTAATAATTTCCTCTTTAAATGCGCCCGCAACAGTAGATGTACCAATTAAAATTGTCGGTTTTACATGTTTCACAACTTCAGCAAGTCCGATCATATCATTTTGCTTCCACTCACTTACTTCCGCTTCTTTTCTTGCGTACGGAATTTGGAAATCAAGAAGGTCTTCCATATTATCTGTAACTAATCCGTTACGATCAATACACCAGAAACGCTTATATGATTCTTCTTCAGATACGCCTACGCGGACCATCGCATCTCTAACTTGATCTGCGATACCGATTCCAGCCGTACCAGCACCAAATACAACAACGCGGTGTTCACTTAATGGTACATCAGAAGCTTTCACTGCCGATAACACAGCAGCAAGTGAAACTGCACCTGTACCTTGAATATCATCATTAAATGTACAAATATCATGACGATATTTATCTAA
Source organism: Bacillus sp. NEAU-Y102 (assembly GCF_054788175.1). Lineage (NCBI taxonomy): Bacteria > Bacillati > Bacillota > Bacilli > Caryophanales > Bacillaceae > Bacillus > Bacillus sp. NEAU-Y102. The sequence continues at coordinate 186,997 of NZ_JBTWFK010000005.1, forward strand.
AATTTTTCGTGCATTTCGAGAACTAAAGTCTTCCCAATGTAAAAGTGCTTTCGGGAATTGTTTATTCACTGCTTGTACAAATGTATCAATAAATTCATCGTAAGCTTCACCAGTTATACGAGGGTGACGATTTCCAATATAAAATGGATTGTTTAATAGTTCCTCACGATTTGTACCCACATCTAAAATTACCGGTAATACACGGCTAGGATCGATACCAACTGCGGCCGTATAAACAGCTAATTTCCCGATTGCGATGTTTATACCACCAACACCCCAGTCACCAATTCCAAGTATGCCTTCTCCATCTGTTACAACGACTAAATCAATGTTTTCAGCTGTTGCACCGATATTGGCGAATGCTTCTTCGATACCCGACGGATCGTTAATTGATAAATACACACCACGCGGTTTACGGTATTCATGACTATACCTTTGAATTGCTACACCGACTGTTGGTGTATATACAATTGGTAACATTTCACGTAAGTGATTTGTTAATATACGATAAAATAATACTTCATTTCGATCATGTAACGCTGTTAAATATACGTTCTTTAATAAATCATCCGGCTGAGAACAGAATTGTTCATATGCTCGGCGTGCTTGTTCTTCTAATGTTAAAACTGCTGGCGGTAATAACCCTTTTAAACCTAATTCTTCTCTCTCTTCTTGCGTGAAAGCGACCCCTTTATTTAAAAGTGGTGTCGATAATACTTCTACTCCTCTTAATGTCGTTTCTAATGAACCATTAGAAGCTACTGTAAACTTACTCATAACATCCCTACCTCTATTCATATATAGCATTTCTATATTGTAAACAAAAAAGAGGGGATTGTCCCCCCTCTTCTTTTAATTTTTCTTTAAAAGAGTTGCTCCTGCAATCCCTGGGTGCGTCATTTCGAATGGATCTAGAATTAACTCTAAGTCTTCTTGTGACAGTACACCGTTTTTCACACAAAGTTCTCGAACGGATTGACCTGTTGCAATTGCTTCTTTCGCAACGCGAGCTGCTGCTTCATAACCGATATGAGGGTTCACGGCTGTAATAATTCCTACACTCTTCTCAACATACTCTTTTAAGCGATCTTCATTCGCTTCAATTCCTTTTAAGCAATTATCTGTAAAGGCACGGAAACCGTTATTCATAATGCTAATAGATTGAAGTAAGTTGAAAACAAGTACTGGTTCCATAACGTTTAATTCTAACTGTCCTGCTTCTGAAGCAAGGCAAATTGTATGGTCGTTACCAATTACTTGGAACGCAATTTGATTAATTACTTCTGGCATAACAGGGTTTACTTTCCCTGGCATAATAGATGAACCTGGTTGACGAGCAGGCAACATAATTTCCGCTAAGCCAACACGTGGACCTGATGCCATTAAGCGAAGGTCATTCGCAATTTTAGACATATTCATCATACATACTTTCAGTGCTGCTGATACTTCTGTGTATGCATCCGTATTTTGCGTTGCATCTACTAAGTCTTCTGCACCAACAAGTGGCAGTTCACTAATTGTAGCTAAATGTTTTACAACTGCTTCAATATATTCTGGATCTGCATTTAAGCCTGTACCAACTGCAGTTGCTCCCATATTTACTTCATATAGATGTTGACGTGATTGCTTGATACGTTTCATATCACGTTCAAGTACGCGAGAATATGCTTTAAATTCTTGTCCAAGACGAATTGGCACAGCGTCTTGTAAATGTGTACGACCCATTTTAATAACATGATCGAACTGCTCTGCTTTTAATTCAAATACATCGTGCATATAACCCATCGTTTGTAATAAGCCTTCTAATGCATTTAATGTTGCAATATGAATCGCCGTTGGGAATGCATCGTTTGTTGATTGCGCCATGTTTACATGACTATTTGGACTAATATAATGATAGTCTCCCTTTTCCATTCCTAATAATTCAAGAGCACGATTGGCCATGACTTCATTTGCATTCATATTCATTGAAGTACCTGCTCCGCCTTGGATTGGATCTACGATGAAATGATCATGCCATTTTCCATCAAGAATTTCTTGAGCGGCTTCTGCGATCGCGCCGCCCTTGTTCAATTCCAATCTTCCTACATCTGTATTAGCAAGCGCTGCAGCCTTTTTTACAATTGCGAATGCTTTAATTAAGCCTTCATGGATTTTGTATCCTGTAATTGGGAAGTTTTCTACTGCACGCATTGTTTGTACGCCGTAGTATGCATAGTTTGGCACTTCTTTTTCACCTAAAAAATCTTTTTCAATTCGAACACCATTTTTAACTTCAGTTAATGTTGCCATGATTATTCACTCCTTAACGATTTCTTATGCTGCTTTTGTTTCTTTGACTGTTTCTACATATTGTTTTGCTTTCTCATTATCGAATTCGCCTTCCCACTTCGACATAACAATGGCCGCTAATGCATTTCCTAATACATTGACAGATGAGCGAATCATATCTAAAATGCGGTCAATTCCCGCAATTAACGCGATACCTTCTAGTGGTAACCCCATTGAACCTAACGTTGCTAATACAACAACGAACGATGCACCTGGAACTCCCGCCATACCTTTGGATGTTAACATGAGAACGAATAATAACGTTATTTGCTCCGTTAATGACATGTGCACACCGTACATTTGTGCAACAAACAATGCCGCTAACGCTTGATAAATAGCCGATCCAGTCAAGTTAAATGTATAACCTGTCGGAATTACGAAAGAGGCAACTGCCTTTGGACAACCGAACTCTTCCATTTTTCTCATTATATTAGGTAAAACAGCTTCTGAACTTGCTGTCGTAAACGAAAGAATCAGTTCTTCTTTTAAAATTTTCATTAATGTAAAAATGTTTACGCCAACCATTCGTGCATTAATACCTAATACAATCACAACGAATAGTATAACAGTTACGTATACAGCTAGCACTAGTTTTCCTAGCGGAAGTAATGTCGCTACACCAAATTTTGCAACCGTAACGGCAATTAATGCGAATACACCAAATGGTGCAAATTTCATCACTTGATTTGTAACCCAAAACATGGCTTCGAGTACGCCTTCAAAAAAGTTAAAGACAGGCTTTCCTTTTTCCCCAATTGCCGCAACTCCTAAGCCGAATAATACTGAGAAGAATATAATCGGTAATAGGTCACCTTGTGCAATCGATTCAAATACGTTTTTCGGTACAATGTGAACAATTGTCTCAGCAAAACCTTTCTTCTCGGTTGCATCTGCAGTTTGTTTATAAGAAGAAATATCACTTTGCTGTAAATTACTCATATCAACACCAGTACCTGGTTGGAATATATTCGCTGCAAGTAATCCCATTAAAATAGCAATTGTCGTAATAATTTCGAAATAAAGAATTGTCTTACCGCCCAGTTTCCCAAGCTTTTTCATATCTCCTACACCAGCTACTGCAACAATTAATGCTGAAATAACAATTGGTACTACAATCATCTTAATTAAGTGAATAAATATATCTCCAATTGGTGTGATATAAGAAATCGCCGTTTTATTGCCATAAAAGACTGCCCCTACTACAATCCCTAAAACAAGCGCTACAAAAATTTGTGTTGCCAATCCGAATTTTTTCATTTATGTTCATCCCCTTCATGCGAACGCTTTCAATTTGAATTTATAAAAGCTACTTACACATCTTATAAGCGAACCTACAAAATCATACAAAAACCTACAAGTTCGTCACAAAAAATTCAAATATTTTTCTTCTTTTTTTCATTGACACCATTTTGTTAAAAAACGATAAAATAAACTTGATAAGTAATCAGATTGTTTCGTATAATCAAAAAGATATATACTTAAAAAAATCGAAATGAAAAGGAGTGGATGTTATGAGAAACTATACAAAGAAATTCGTCCTATCTTCTTCTTTTCTTTTTCATTTTCTTAAAAAGGAACAAAGGCATTCGCCTTTGTTCCTTTTTTATTGCGATCTATATAGGGGGAATAGTTATGAGACCATATAAACGTGTCTTAATTAAATTAAGCGGCGGTGCACTTGCCGATCAAACTGGAAATAGCTTTAACTCCAAACGATTAGAACATATCGCAAACGAAATTTTATCCATTGTTGATTTAGGTATCGAAGTATCCATCGTCATCGGTGGCGGTAACATTTTTAGAGGTCATCTAGCTGAAGAATGGGGAATTGATCGCGTAGAAGCTGATAATATCGGTACGTTAGGTACAATTATTAACAGCTTAATGCTTCGCGGTGTTTTAACAAGTAAAACAAATAGAGAAGTGCGCGTTATGACTTCCATTCCATTTAATGCAGTAGCTGAACCATACATTCGTTTGCGTGCAGTCCACCATTTAGATAACGGTTATATCGTTATCTTTGGAGGCGGAAACGGGCAACCGTTCGTGACGACAGATTATCCAAGCGTACAAAGAGCTATTGAAATGAATAGTGATGCCATATTAGTCGCAAAACAAGGTGTCGACGGCGTTTTTACAAGTGATCCAAAGCATAACAAATCAGCAAAAATGTACAGCAAACTAAACTATAATGATGTTGTTAGACAAAATATACAAGTCATGGATCAAGCAGCATTACTGCTTGCCCGAGACTACAATTTACCAGCACATGTCTTTAACTTTGATGAGCCTGGAGTGATGAAACGAATTTGTTTAGGGGAGCATGTAGGGACGTTGATTAATGATGATGCTTCATTGCTGGTGCATGAAAAATAATGATTTCCCACCAAAAAAGGGTGTCTTTTGTAGGCACCCTTTCCTAATTCATCATCACAAATAGAAGTCAACCAATCCCGCTACTTTCTCCTTACAACGCTCCCAAAAAGATAACTTTTCAAAAAACTCTTTCGTCATTTCTTTCGAATCATGAAAATCCTCTGTTAACGCCTTATTAACTTGTCCTACAATAGGACCACCATAAATATAAAAATTCATTTCATCATTTATATTGAAGCTACGCGAAGTAAAGTTTGTTGTACCTATAACAGTTAACTCATTATCAATCAGCATTAACTTTCCATGAAACATTCCTTTTTTATACCCATATACAGTAATCCCATTATTAACAGCCTGACGTATGTATGGATACGCCGCTTCTTTTATAAGAGGTAGATCTGGTTTATATGACCAAAGTATTTTTACTGTAACACCACGCTTTTGCGCCGCGATTAAAGCATTCATAGATTCTTTATTTTTCGCTATAAAATACGGCGTTGCAATTACAATTGAGTGCTGAGCTTGTTTTATGAGCTCTATATATTTCTCAGCAACGTAATGGCCATTGTAACTAGTCATAGTATGTAATGTATTCCCTTTGCTAGCCTTATTCGTACTTCTCTTTATATCTTCTTTCGTATCTCGCTTCCAATCTAAAGCGAATTGCTCCTCTAAATCTTTTGCTCCTTCTCCTTTAAGCCGTACATGATAATCACGCCAATATCCAAATCGCTTATCTTTCCCTAAGTACTCGTCCCCAATATTAAAGCCACCCGTATAGCCAATTTCTCCATCAATCGTCGTAATACGGCGATGATTACGATGATGTAGGGAATAAAACCCGAATGGTAATTCCTGTTTTCTACTATATGTAAAATGCACGCCACTTTCCTGTAATTCTTTTTTCACCTTTCTTTCAAATGATAAATCGTTAAGTAAATCGACAGATAAATATACGTTTACTCCTTCTCTCGCCTTCTCTTTTAATAAGTTTAAAAAAGTATGGCTACTTTTATCATCCGACAAAATGAAAAAGTACGTGTAAATAGATTGCTTCGCCTCTCTTATATCAGTAAATAACTGTTTATAAAATGACTTTCCTTCTACATATAATTGAAAATCACTATAATGAGGAGCGTACTCTGTCGGCATATTTTTCCCGACTTCCATTTTTCTTCCGAGCGTAACGTCAATATGCATCCAAATTAAAACAAAAACGAAAATAGTAATTACAATAGAAGTAACTCGCAATATTTTTTTAATCATTTTGATTTCCTTCCGCTCATTTTCTTTCCACCTTTCTATTTTGTCATTCAAATTTAGATTTCATGCTTCATACAAAAAAGGATGCGACTTAACGTCACACCCTTTTCATATTAAACAAAGTTTCTCGCATCATTATTTCTTCCAAACTTATAAATAGCAATTAAGAAGAATGCTACCGCAAAGGCAAATAAGATTAAAATATTTAAATACAAATCTGAAATTGGAATTCCTTGTTGTAGTTTTGATACTGTGTCTAATAGCCATCTCTGCGGAAGAAAATCAGCTACTTTTTGTACCGCTTTTGGCATAATGTCATAAGGAAAATAACATCCAGCCAGTAAACATGTCGGTACAATAATCATATTTTGCAGTGCATTTGCTGATGCTGAGTTTTTCGAAAAAGCGACAAGGACTAACGATATTCCAATCGCTATTAAAGCAAATAGCATGAGTACACCAATCATCACTATGAAAGGCATATTGATATTTATATGAAAAATATTCGTTAGGAATAAGATTGTAATCAGAATTTGTACTGTTAATAGCAGCATATTTACCCCGACATTAGATAATATGAATTTCTTCCCATCTATCGGCGTTGATAAGAGTCTAAAATACGTTCTATTTTCTTTTTCTTTTAAAATATAACCTGATAAGTTCGCTGCTGAAAATAGCATAAACATAATAAGGTAACCCATCGTTTGGTTTGTCATATCTTTATTTTTCGAAGTATCTTCTAGCGTCTCAGTTTTCATTTTAAATGAACCTTTTTGATATCCTGCGTACATAGTATCAAATGCACTTTGATCTGTTCCTGCTACTTTATTAATAGCTGCTACATTATCAATATAATTGTATAAATATGATTTTATAAATCCTGTTACTTGATCACCTTTAATCGATGAAATTTCAATATGATTTGGTTTCCCTTCTCGAACACTTTTTGAAAAACCAGAATCTAATGTAATAACTCCATCAAGTTTTTTGGAAGTGAGTTTATCTTCTACTTCAGATTCTTTAATTTTACTTACCTTTACATGATTTAATCCTTCTAAAAATTTCACCGTATCATTTGCTATAGATTGATTTTCTTTATTAATAACCCCGATATTTAACGTCCCTTGCCCCATATTCCCATACATCGAGAAGGAGATTAGTGTTCCAATTATCGGCAAACTAATAATAATGAATAACCCTTTTTTATTTTTCAAAAGTACAGATAACGTTTTTTGTATGAGCCATAAAATATCTTTCATACTATAGCCCCTCCCGTCTACGTAATGCAATAATTGCAATTAATAAAAAGAGTGCTGAAATGCCAAGGTTTAAACATATTACCGGTAGTGCTGCTCCTACATCATTTGCATAAATAATTTTCATAACAGCTGTGTTTGCCCACGTTAATGGTGATAAATTCGTAACGAAATTTTCTTCTATTACGAAATATGCACCACCAAAAATAGAGGATAATTGCACAATAACCATAATAATTGCTCTAGATGATTCCGGTGTTTTTGTAATATATCCAATTCCTAAACCGAAGCTAATCGCTAGAAAAATTTGTGTTAATAAAATAAGAAATATGATTCCAAGATGGTCGCCCCAATTCGCTTGAAAAACAAATTTACTAAATAACATGACGAGTAATATGCACAGAGCATTTGCTACTAGGCTACCAAGTACTTTTCCAATGAATATTTCAGCCTTACTTATAGGTGCAGCAATGAGACGATCTCCTGTTTTACGTATTCGTTCTCCTCGAATTAAAGAACTCGCTCCCATCGCAGCATATAGTGCAATCATCGTTGTCATTACAACCGCGTAGTAATCCATAGAACCTGGTTTTTTCGCAGCTTGTAAAGATGTTTCTTTTATATAATCATTATGATTTCCGCTTGAAAAAACTGTGCTCACCTTACTAGGATCTACTTTTGCAACTTCGGCCGCTACATTGTACTTATCAACAAATGTTGTAAGCATTCCTTCCACAATACTTCCCTCAACACTACTTTTGTCACTTCCATAAAATTTTGCACCATCTTTATTTAACTCTACATAAGCAGCATATTTATTTTGCTTCACTTCTTCTTTCCCATCTATACCTTCGGAAGCTTTTTTAAAATGAATACCCGATTTATCGACTTCTTTCGTAAATGCTTCGAACGATTGAGAAAATGTGCTACTCGCTTCATCTTTGTAGAGCACTTGTATATCTTTAATCGCTTGACTATCGCTATCAAATGCATTCGTTAACGCTGTTCCTAACACAAGCATAAGTACAACCGGAAATGCTAACATAAAAACTAAAGTTCTTACGTCTCTGAAATCTCTTTTAATATGCATAACTGCAATATTGAAGATGTTCAATTGATGAACCTCCCTTTACCTTTTCTTCATTTACCTTTTATTTATCTCGTAAGTTTCTTCCAGTCAACGTAAGGAATACTGTTTCTAAGTTCGGGGCCTGCTCCTCTACCGAACGAATTTCAATATCATGATTAATGAAGTGCTGAATAATTTTATTTAAATTGTTTACTCCTGCATCCGAGTTTACTTTAATTACGTTCTCTTCAATTTGAACAGCTTTCACACCGTTTATCTCTTTTAACTTTTTTACATCTAAATTTTCTACTGACTTCACTTCAACCCAAATATCTTTCGTATCAGTAATAATCGCTTTTAACTGTTCTTTCGTACCTTCTGCAATTACTTTACCGTGATCTACAATTGCTATTTTCGTACAAATCTCTTCTACTTCTTCCATATAGTGGCTCGTGTAAATAATGGTACTTCCCATTTCATTTAATTTTCGAACAGACTGGAGAATATAGTTTCTTGACTGTGGATCAATTCCCACTGTCGGCTCATCCATAATAATTAACTTCGGTCTATGAGCGATCGCACAAGCGATATTCAATCTTCGTTTCATCCCGCCAGAAAAGTTTTTCGGATCACTTTTCTGTTTATCACTAAGCCCCACAAACTGAAGCGCTTCCTCTACTCTTGCTTTTAGCTCTGCTCCTCTTAAACCGTACAATCCAGCAAAGAATTTCACATTTTCATAGGCAGTTAACTCTTCATAAATCGCAATATCTTGCGGAACGATACCGATATTCATCTTCGCAAATCGATTATGTTTTTTTATATTTTTTCCTAATATGCTAATTTCACCTTCATTACTTCTTAACAACCCAGCAATCATATTTATCGTTGTACTTTTACCAGCACCATTTGATCCTAAAAAGCCAAATATCTCTCCTTCTTTAATAGATAAAGACATATTATCTACCGCGATGAAATCACCAAATTTTTTCGTTAAATTTTTAATTTCTAATGTATTCATCATTTCACCCCTATTTCGGTTTCTCTGCTTTTAGTATAAACAAAAAAAATGAACCTGCTCAGTGCAGAAGTTCATTCTTTTCACATGAGATTATTCACTTTTTTCATATGAGATGGTTCATCTTCGTCCCATTCTCTTATATCGGCAACAACATCGTCACTGAAAAACCACTTGTTCCATCTACAATAATTTTCCCGTTTACAGACGCTGTTCGCTCCTCCATCCCCATAATACCGAGACCTTTCTTAACAAGAGCTGCGCCTTTTCCGTTATCCTTCACTTGCACCTTAACCATCTTATTAAGCACATGAATATCTATAGAAATAACTGTCGCATCAGCATATTTCATCGCATTTGTTAGTGCCTCGGTAACATTTTCACCAATAATTTTCCACTGAATGGGAGAAATCATATCTAAGTTTCCCTTATATACGAAAGGAATGTTTACATCATGCTTACTAGCAAACTCCTCTATGAATAATTTCATACGGTGAATGCCAATTTGCTCAGTTGGTGGCTTCATATTTTTTAATGTAATGCGAATACTTTCAATTCCATCTTTTGAAATATGAATTGCATTTTGTAATAACTCCGCAGATTTTTCTTTATCTATCCCCATTAATCTCTTTGCAGCTTCCATTTGAATTAATGCACCTGTCATCGAGTGACCAATTTTATCATGAATTTCTTGTGATAACCGATTTCTCTCTTCTAGCTTAAATGTGTATTCTGATTGTCTTATGTACTCTTTATTTTCATGTAAGCTTTTCGTAAGTCGTTGCATATCTTTTCGCATCTTATCATTTTGCGATTCAAGCTTTACTACACGTGATATATATCGATCTGCCATAGTTAAAACGAGAAAAGAAAATGCAACAATTAATCCATAAGTCATTCGAATGCTTTCATCTGTAATTGTAATTGGAAGCATCATAATAACAAAGCGTGACCAATTCTTGTCTATGTAATGGAATGTAATTTCGTATAAATTCAAAGGTAAAAACAAAATAAAAAACGGATGAACCCTCCATGTTAATAACATAACTACACTAATTGAAATACAAATCAATATTTTTTTGTACGTATCTTTTTTTAATATAGAGATTAGCACGTTTACAGAAAGATATAAAAGCAAAGCAAATATAACCCATGGTAAGTTCGTAACATTTGAATGTATGTAACTGAACACAATATATATAAAGACAATTAATTTACTTACAGTTAACCAAAATTCCATATCATTAATCTACTTTCCCTGTTAAGTAGTAAATCGCAATTTGTGTGCGATGTTCAAGTCCCGTTTTCCCTAAAACTGATGTAATATAATTTGCAATTGTTCCTTCAGATATAAAAAGCTGTTTCGAAATTTCTTTATTTGAGAAACCTTTTGCAATTAATGCGATAATACTAAGCTCTCTTTCAGTAAAAAGACTTTTATCTATTTTACATTCTTCCTCTTTACTTTCCATTAAATTGGACTTAATTTTATCGAGAACTACATCTTGCATAACAGTTTGGCCATTATATACCCCTTTTATTGCATCACGAATACGCTCCGGATCGTTATTTTTTAATAAATACCCTTTCGCTCCGTTTTTTACTGCATCCAAAATATATTCATCATCATCAAACGTCGTTAAAATAAGCGGTTTTGTTTTCGTCTCTTCACAAATAAACTTCGTCGCCTCTACACCGTTCATATTTGGCATACGAACATCCAAAAGAGCAATATCAACTTCATGCTTTTTACAATATGCTACAGCTTCTTCTCCATCATTTACTGTATCTACCACTTCGAACTCTTCATATGTATTTAAAATAATTTTCATGCCTTCTCTAATAAAAGAATTATCGTCTGCTATTAATATTTTAATTTTCATGTTTGTTAGTATGGACCTTCCTCCTACTAACATTCACATCCTTTCTCCGTGTAACATTTCCTACTTGCTCATTATATACTTCTGCTTACCATTTTTTCACACTTTTTTCATCTAGCTGTTCTGCAAAAAATATATTATTCTTTTTTTACAAAATGTGTAGGGTGACTTATCATTCTTTACGTCTATATAATAGAATGCGTCAAAAAGGAGGGAGAGACCCATTGAGGAAAAACAATTAATTGAAAAAGCACAACAAGGAAGCGAACATGCTTTTCGTATCCTCGTGCAAACATATCGTCGTTATATTTTTCAAGTTATCTTTTCTATTGTAAGACATGAAGAAGATGCGAAAGATGTTACACAAGAAGTATTCGTAAAAATTCACGCCTCTCTCCCAAATTATCAATTTCGCGGATTAAAAACGTGGATGGCACGTATTGCCACCAATCACGCTATTGATTATAAGAGGAAGAAAGCTCGAGAAAGTGAAGAACTCTCCTTATGTAAAGAAACTGAGGAAAATATACAGTCCTCTCATAATATTGAGGCTTTATTATTGACGAAAGAGCAGAAATTACTCATTGCTCAAAAACTGAGAGAACTTCCTGAAAATTACCGTGACGTCGTTCTCGCACATTACTTAGAAGAAAAAAGCTATCAAGAAATTGCTTTACAGGAAAACATTGAAGTAAAAACAGTCGAAATGAAACTGTATCGGGCAAGAAAATGGATTAAAAAACATTGGAAGGAGGAAGAGTTTCTATGATGCATTATTCAAAAGAAGATTGGCGCAATTATACATTAGATTTTATAGAAAGCAATGAACGTGAATCTATGGAAGAACATCTTTATGAATGTGATCATTGTTTAGCACTTTATATGGAAAGTATTGATGAACAACATGAAAACCTTCCAATGATAAATGATGATTCATTTACGAACGAAGTTATGACGCAAATTAATTTTGAAACACTACAGTCTAATGAAAATATAAAAACAACCTCACTAAAGCGCACGATCATTCACTACATAATTGCGACTGCGGCTACAATTATTTTTATGGTAAGTGGTTTATTTCAGTATATTTTTACAGCGACATCAAATTTAGAGAAATCTTCAAAACATAACGAGTCTTCTATCTCACAACAAATTGTAAACAAATCGGTAGACACATCGAAAAAGGACGGAGGTTCAAAGCATGAATAAAAATCCCTTTTTAGCACTTGTATTAGGGCTAATTCCTGGGCTTGGACATTTATATTTAAAGAAATTTGGACGGTTTATTTTATATAGCGGAGGGGCTGTATTTCTATTTATCTTTGCAGCATTTTGTACAATAGCATTAGGAGCCCGTGATATTGCTTTTCTTTCTCTATTTTTACTAGTCGTGTTATGGGCAATCAATTTATTAGATTTAGTTATCACTATTATTAATCAATCGAAAAAACAAGCTGCCGGAGAATTCATAGAATCCTCTAAAGAGAGCGAACGATTTTATATCATTCTCTTATCCATCATCCCTGGACTTGGCCATTTTCAATTAGGACTTATGCAACGCGGACTTACATTTTTAGTAGCTTGCACAGGAATCGGAAGTATGATCATTTTCGTTGCACTTTTAACATCGCAAGAAAGTTTTCTTATCTTCCTTATTACATTACCTGTTTTATGGATTTACAATTTCTTTGACGTTGTTCAGCAACTCCAGAAAAAAGAACGTGGCGAGCAATTAGATGATCGTACTATTTTCGAAGAGTTTGAAGAGCACCGCGAGCAAGGAAAGAAAAATAAAACATTTGCTTCTATTTTAGCGATGTTCCCCGGAGCAGGTCATATGTATTTAGGCTTACAACGCCGTGGTCTTCAGCTTATGGCAGCCTTTTTACTATCTATTTATTTACTCGACTTATTAAGACTTTCTGCGTTTTTATTTTTAGTGCCAATCATTTGGTTCTATAGCTTTTTTGATGCTTTACAGCAAACAGCAAAATACGGAAAAGAACGAGTACAAGACGAACCCATTATCGATTATTTTATAAATCATCAAAGATGGATTGGTATCGGATTAATTACACTCGGTGTTTATTATTTATTAGATCAAACAGTCCTTCCTATTTTGAATGATTATTTTGTAACTATATTTAATATTCATCTTAGTGAACTATATTATCGCTATTTCCAAACATCTATCGTTGCGCTCCTTTTAATTGGCGGCGGCTTTAAATTGTTACTTGGAAATAAAGAAAACAAAGGTGGGACAAGCGAATGAGGACTTGGCGTGTTGGAACATTCTCAATGGGGCTTTCTATTATATCGTTAGGATGCTTTTTACTATTTTCAGTCGTAAAAGGAATTCAAGTATTAGATACACTAACTGCATGGTGGCCAGTTTTACTTATCATACTTGGAGCTGAAGTTTTACTATACCTTGTATTTTCTAAGAAGGAACAATCATTTATTAAATATGATATTTTCAGCATTTTCTTTATCGGCGTTTTAGGAAGCGTCGGAATTGCTTTTTACTGTTTATTATCAACTGGATTACTAGAAGAATTTCGTCATTCTATTAACACAACGAGACAAACGAGTAATATTCCAGACGGACAATTTGATATACCTGAATCTATCAAAAAAATTGTAGTAGATGCAGGGCGTCAGCCTCTAACGATAGAGGGAAATAATACAAATCAAATTCACCTTTTGGGAACTTATGAAATGACGACGAAAGCAAATGAAAAACTCAATTTAAAACAAGATGATTTCCTTTCAGTTCAAACGGCTGGAGAAACGATGTATATCAATTTAAAATCATTACCTGTTCAACATACGTTATTTAGTTCAGCACCACAAGTGAAACCAACGCTTGTTCTTCCACAAAATAAAAATGTGGAAATCCGTGCTTCAAATAACGAACTATCTCTTTATCCAGGTCAATTACAAAATAATTGGTTTGTACAAGAAAGCTCAAGAGTGTCTGTCCATCTTGCAAAAGAGAGTGATGTTTCTTTAACAGCAGTAACGAATCAAAAAGAAACACACGGAAGCACACCTTGGGAACAAGTAGAAGATTTAACAAAAAAAGAAAATACTTCTTCAGAAGAACATCCAGAATTAAACAACCAAGAACATTGGTATAAAAATTCAATTAAAACTGGAAATGGCACGCACAAGTTAAATATTGAGAAAACTTATAATTTAAATATGAGCGTTATTGAAAAATAAGAAAAACCTTCCGCAATTGCGGAAGGTTTTTCTTATATAATCGCTTTAATTCCTTCTAACACTAATCCAATCATAAATCCGCAAACCGCCCCGTTCACTCGGATCCACTGCAAATCTTTACCGACATTATTTTCAATCATTTCGATTAACGTTTTATCGTCTAACTTATCAAGGTTTTCTTGTACAAGCTTACCAATTTTCGAATGGTTCTTCTCAATAAGATTCACAACTTGTTTTTGTAACCAATCTTCTATTTTTTGAACTGTCTGTTCATCTTCTTTTATTTTATTCATTTGTTTTTGTAAAAATGGAATAACATATTGATTAGCAAATTCTTCATTATTTACAAAAGCAACTGCTCTTTGTTGTACTTGCTCTAGCATCTCTTTTATTTTGTCAGTAGCATTCCAATTCGCAATCCACTTTTCTTTCCAATTTTCTAATTCCTGTAATAAAGCTTCATTTTCTTTTACATTGATAATTTCTTGACGAATCTTCGCTAATATAAGTTGTCTTGTGCTATTATCAGCCTCTTGTAAGCTGTTAATATTACTAATGATAAACTTCTGCAAAATACCGCCAATTTTATCTTCATCTACAATATTCATAAATGATTTCAAAGTAAACTGCAAGAATCCATCTACTTTTATATTTTCCATCGCCTTCATACCTAAGCTACCGAGCTGGTAACGAGCTTCATCTTGCGCTGTCCAATCTTTTACCTTCACTAATATGTAATCAAGTGTCTTTTCATCATATTCTTGCACAACTAATTGATCAACAAGCACTTGTAAAATATTACTTGTATTAATTGTATGTAAATATGTTTTTAATTCTTTTTCAATAATAACAGCTAACTTTTCTGTATCTATTGTTACAATTGCTTTCTCTGCAATCGTTACAATCCCCTTTTTCACAGCATCAGACTGCATTTCTCTCTCAGCAATTTGCAGTACCATTTGTGCTAACTGCATCTCTTTTACTTTATTCGTAATACTTTCTTTCGTTAGCCATTCATTTTCTAACGTATGAATGAGCCCTTTCGTTACCCGTTTACGGTTTTTAGGTAACAAAGCTGTATGCGGAATTGGTATTCCCATCGGATGACGGAATAAAGCAGTAACCGCAAACCAATCCGCAAGTCCCCCAACCAATCCAGCTTCAAATCCACCTTGTATAATCTCTCCAGCTACCGTTCCTTGAAAAGGGATAGAAGCCGCAAAGCCGACACCCATAACCCCAAGCGAAATACCCGCTATATATTTAGTCTGTAATGACATCGTATACACATCCTCTTATTATGTAAAATAAAGCTTTTTTGTTATATTTATTCAATATTAGTTATCCTTTATATATACTATAAAGAACTATTGTGAAAATAACAAAGATTTTTATGTACATGAAAAAATGAGGCTACAACTAGCCTCATTTTTCTTATATCGTTAATTCCAAACCTTTCCTATAATATTCATTCATTACATCTTTAGGAACCATGCTTCCACCCGTTCCCCACACAATATGAGTACCTTTTTTCACTTTCTCTGTTAACTGTTGCTTTTGTAAATACTCATCTTCTTTACACACTTTCACTGGCCCTATCATACCTGCTAGTGCAGAAGGCTCTAAATAAATATTCTCCGTATCAGCTAGTTCTTTTAACAATCTATATAACTCTTCATCGTTTACTGTATAATTTCCACTTAAAAATGGTTCCATCGTTTTCCCGACAAATCCAGACGGTCTTCCTACCGCAAGTCCATCCGCATCTGTTACATTATCAATTCCGATATCTTGAACGGCAATTTTGTCATGAAGGCCTGTCATTAAGCCGAGTAACATACATGGTGAGTGTGTTGGCTCTGCAAAGAAACAATGAACGTTGTCTTTATACAATAACTTTAAACCGAATGCTACTCCGCCAGGTCCTCCTCCTACTCCGCACGGAAGGTAAACAAATAAAGGGTGATTTTCATCTACTACAACCTCTAACTCTTCTAATTGCTTTTGTAATCGTGATGCTGCTACTGAGTATCCTAAAAATAGATCATGTGAGTTTTCATCGTCTACAAAATAACAGCTAGGATCCGCATCTGCCTGTCGTCTTCCTTCTTCTACTGCTTTGCTATAATCATCTTCATATTCAATAACGTTTACACCTTTACTTCTTAATAAACTTTTCTTCCATTCTTTTGCGTCTGCTGACATATGAACAGTTACATTAAAACCTAGATTCGCACTCATAATTCCTATGCTAAGTCCTAAATTCCCTGTAGAACCTACCGCAATTGAATACTTCGAGAAAAACTCTCTACATGTATCACTATCTAAAATGGAATAATCATCTTCTTCTGTTAACATTCCGTGCTGCAATGCTAGTTGCTCAGCATGTTTCAACACTTCATAAATGCCGCCTCTAGCTTTAATTGATCCTGATATCGGGAGATGACTATCACATTTTAATAATAATTCTCCTAAAATAGGTTGCTTGTAATTTGTCTCTAAAGCTTCTTTCATAGAAGGTATTTTTACTAAAGGTGATTCGATTATGCCGTTAGTCCCTTTCGTTTCAGGAAAAACTTTCGCAATATATGGCGCAAAACGCTTTAATCTCTCTTCCGCATCTTTTACATTCTCTTCATTAAGTGGTGAATCTTTTATTGCCCTTTCATACTTTTCTATGTGTGGGTTTATCCAAAATACTTCTTTTGTTGCAATAAGTTTATTCACTAATGGGTATTCTGCTTGTAATGCCCCTATTTCTTTCATTTTGTTTCCTCCTTATATCCTTGTAGCTCACCATATAATAAATTATAATTAAATTAATTTTAATATAGTTTAACACAAATCGTTCACTTTAGTTAATTTTAATTTAATTTATTTAAATATAATTTAATAACCCTTGAGGAGATTTTCATTATGGAAAATATAGATATTGGTAAAAAAATTGAAAAACAAAGAAAAGAAAAAGGTTTAACTAGTAAAGAACTAGCAAAGATGGCCGATATTACACCATCTATGTTAAGTCAAATTGAGCGTGGGTCGGCTAACCCTTCTATTCAAACATTAAAAGTGCTTGCTAAAGCTCTTGATGTGCCAACATTTAGCTTTTTACTTGAAGATACAAATACAGACGATTTAATTGTACGTTCCCATAAACGAAAGAAAATGATTATCGATAATTTATCATATGAAATGCTTTCACCTGATTTCACTGGAAATTTAGCAACAGCAATTATGACCGTCCCGCCTAATACAGCTTCATCAGAAAATGTGCTAGAACATAAAGGAGAAGAATTAGCATTTGTCTTAGATGGGAAAATCACATTATATTTAAACGAGGAAGAATACGTATTAGAAACTGGTGACAGTGTAAAGATACCTGCTTATTTAAAGCATAAATGGGTAAATCATTTTGAAAAAAACGCGATAGTTTTATTTTCTGTTACTCCGCCGATTTTTTAATGTATAAATAAAAACAGGTTACTTCTTATGAATTACACCTCCAATTGTTAGAATGTGTCTAACAATTGGAGGTGTAATTTTTTTATGACTAAATTTACTTCAGAAAACAAAATGAATGCAGCAATACATTATCAAGATGGAAGTGAGAGTATAAAAGATATTGCGAAATCATTGAGAACGAATCACGAAGTGGTTCGAATATGTATAAAACAATTTGAATATCATGGAATCCGAGCATTTGAAAAAGACTATACAACGTATTTTGTACAGTATAAACTAGGCGTACTAAATTATATGTTCGAAAATGGGACGTCTCCAAACGAAACGGCAGTTATTTTTAATATTTCTTCATCTGGACTTATTAGAAAATGGCGTATTCAGCTACGTCAAAAAGGAGTAGACGCCCTTAAATCTAAGAAAAAGAGGCATCAATCTATGACTAAGGACAATCAAAAATCAATTAAGAAACAAACACAAACAGAAGAGTCAGTAGAAGCATTACAAGCTGAATTGGAGCGTTTGCGTATGGAGAATGCTTATTTAAAAAAGTTGAATTCCTTAGTTCAAAACAAGGAGAAATCACCAAACAAGATAAGGCGCAAATAATCTATGAACTAAGGAAAGCATTTCCGGTAAAGGCACTTTTAAAATTAGCAGAACTCCCACGAAGTACGTATTATTACTGGATACAGAATTCTAATCATCCAGATAAAGAGCTAAAGGTCTTAATTCAAAACATTTACGATGAACACCAAGGTCGTTATGGATATCGCCGTATTCGCGATGAGTTAATGAACCAAAGACACAAAATCAACCATAAAAAAGTTCAACGAATTGTGAAAGAGTTAGGTTTAAAGAGCCTAGTTCGTATGAAAAAATATCGCTCTTATAAAGGGAAAGTAGGTAAGATTACGCCAAATATTTTAGAACGTAACTTTAAGGCTGAAAAGCCAAACGAAAAATGAGTTACAGACATAACAGAATTTAAATTATGCGGCGAGAAGCTCTACTTATCACCGATGTTAGATCTATTTAATTGAGAGATAATCGCTTATACAATTGATTCAAGACCAACCTATTCACTTGTATCAAAGATGTTACGATAATGCGATTATTGAAAGTTTCTTTGGTATTATGAAATCTGAATTTCTTTATCTAAAAGATTTTGAAAGCATAGAACACTTTAAACAAGAATTTGAAAAATATATCGATTATTATAATCACAAACGAATTAAGGCAAAATTAAAAGGCATGAGCCCGGTACAATATCGAACTCATGCCCTAAAAGCTGCCTAATGAAACGACTTGTCAAACTTTCTGGGGTTAGTTCAACTTTTAACGAACCCATACCACTAGTACTCAAAAATTCTGTTCTCCTAACTGTAATATCTCCTTATTTACCGGACATTTTACTTTCACTTCCCAGTGTCCATGTACTGTAACTCTCACCTGAGGATTAAACATTTTGATTTCATCTACACTAAAGATAATGCTTTTCTCCTCAAAATTTTTTTCCTTAGTGTTTACTTTCCCTATGACTTCATTCTGCCAAAACACTTCTAATGAAGCCTCACTTTTAGGATCTCCCAAGTATTTATATACAACTTCAACTTCCCCTGTACGTTCAATTAGTTGAAAAAAACACTTTTTCATATCTATGGGACTATTAAGAACAATATTAGTCCCACAGGTATACGGCTTAAATATTGAGCCATCAAGTTCTGTAAGACAATTGACTTTATGATACCAATTTCCTATATAATCATTCTTAATGACTATTTTATTTGGGTTATACCTGGGATCATAATAAAATATTATATCATGTGGACTATTAAAAACTACTCCATGCACGCGTGTATGAGTTTGTCCTATTGGTGTAGTAAGATCGTTAATCCAAAACACTTTAAATACAGAATCTACCCGCCTGCTTTGGTAGGTATTGATAATGATATAACCTGATTTATTTAAAGGTAATTCATGATAAATTTCTGGAACCGACGTATATAATCTTTCACCACATCCATAGGGTTTTGCAACAGTTCCATCTCCGTCATCAATAATGAATATCCCCCCTTCTACCTCTAAATCCATTAAATCTGTCTCCATTGCACAAAAAAATGTACCATCTTCAAAAAAGAACATTACATGATAGAGTTTTTCTACTTCATAATGCCCTGTAAATCCTTTTACAAACTCTCCATCATATTTCAATTCCTTAGTAGGTGGATATATTATACCTTTTAGACCCTTATATGCCCCTTCTTTAACCAGTGCTATTTTCCCAATATTAGGATCTCGGGGATCTAATTTTGGTCTAGGAGCATTAATAGTACTAATACTATTACGCGTATTTTCACTTATAACAAAATCAGACAATCTTTTATCCTCCCACAACATGTAGTTCTATTGATTCATCATTTAATACAGTGCGGTCCACAGCAATAACCATCCCCTCACCAACTTCAATCATAATGAATTTTTCAGTGATGTCTTTTAAACCACCAATATATGCATTTTCTTTACATGTAAGCATAATAGCTTTTCCAATTTGATCTCCCAATTCACAAATCGGATGTGATTTCCAATTACTCTTCATATCATCACCTCTAAACTATTCAAATTGTAATACCCGCTTTATAATCGCTCTTTATAATCAAACCCAAACTACGCAAGAATATAAACAATTAAAGCTTTCCATTATTAAAAAACTACGTGTTTATTGGATTTTATTTAATAGTATTATAGGTAAATTGGATTATTTTTTATCTGAATGTAGAATTATTTTTTATTTCCTTAAAATTCCCCTCAACTTTTTCAGCATATAAAACGATACTTATAATAGAAAGAGGTGTTTTAATTGTATAAAACGATACCAAATTCAAAAGAAAGAGAATTTATATACAATAGCTCATACAACAAAGGGCATATAAGCACTCCTAGCATGGTAGCTCACTGTATTGGCCTAAGTACTCACGCAAAATTGGTGTATTCTAACATTTTGAATTACATTTATAAAAAAGGAGAATTTGCATTCCCAAGTATTTATAGATTGTCTATATCTTGTTCCTGCTCAATAAATACAATTATTCGTTATATTAATGAATTAGTTGAAAAAGGATTTATAAAAAAAGAGGTCCCAGGTCGTGGAAAAAGTAATCGATACTACATAATAGAATGTGATAAAATTCCACTCCTAAAAGTATCAGAAATGATATGGGAAGTAATAGATACACTTGCAAAAAAATATGATTGGAAGGATATTATGAAATGCAAGAATTCAATATTGTCTTTTCTTAATCAAAATAAATATTCATTACATCATATGGAGATTCAGCAAAATACAATAAATCACTTAAATGCTTTATTCCTTCATGTTTTAGAGAAAAAAGAATTAAATATTGAAGTATTGACTAGTAATTTTATATTTAAAAATCAATCTATTATATAACAGTTTTGAAATTACAAAATCATATAAATAATTTATAAGCATAATGGGTGGTGTGAATATTGAATGAACCTTATGTTACTTGTACACAATGTGTCGTTAGAGATTGGTGCCAACGTAGAAATGGTACTACTCCCCTGCCACAGGATTATACAATGAATCCTGAGTGTGGCGGTTATATCTTACTTAATCAAGCTTTAAAGCTTTCTCAAATTCCTTTAGAATATCAAAATGCAAATAAAAGAAATTTCTTAATCGACACGGATAACAGAATGTACAAAGACTACATTATAGATACTTTTAATTCAATAGAGGAAATTGTTAAGAATGGAAATAACCTCGCTTTTATACATCCACAAAAAGGAACTGGTAAATCATATACTGCTATAGCCTTTGCAATGGAATATATATTTAAATCAGTAATGAATCCTTCTTTATTTAATTTTGAGTCTCCGCTTGTACTCTATATTAAGTATGGTTCATGGGCAAATGATCTACGGCAAATTTATCAATTAAATGATGAAGATTTCACACAAAAAGTTTTACAACAAGTAAAACTCATGAAGACGGTTCCCCTACTAATACTTGATGATATAGGAAATGGGAGATTTACAAATTATATTAAGGATTTTACTTATGATGTAATTGATTTTCGTAAAGAAAACAAAAAATCAACATTTTTCACTTCTAATCTTACACTCCAACAATTAGAACAAGAGAATTGTCTTGGGGATATTATTACATCTCGTATGTTATTTAATACTGTTGTATATCAATTAGGAGGTCGTGATAGAAGACAAGAAAAAAGTTATATTCTGAAGCCAATTATATAAAGATCTCGTCATGTAACGGGGTCTTTCTAGAATCCATTTAACAATAATATGATAAATATGTAAAAATAGTATTACAATTAATATATTTCCATAGTATACTAATTTACATGATTAAATTTTCAGCTTATGAATTGAGTAGAAATGTATTAAATCCTTATATATAAATACCTGTAAAACAAAAGAAGTTAATCAGAACATAATAAAGCAGCAATATCTGTTTTGGATAGTAAGATGCTTTATTCCATTAGGGTTCTGGTTTAATCTTCTATTCTTTTACGCCCCAAAAACGAACATAAGTTCTTTTATTTTTCGGCAAAGATAGAACATACGTTTTATTTTAAATTATAAAAGAACATAAGTTCTAATTTTTCGCCCTAAAAACGAACATAAGTTCCGCGTTTTGTTATTAAAAAAATCGCAACTATTTCCATTATTACATCGATTATTATGTCGAGATTAGATGAAAAGGAGTTTATATTATGCCATCCATTGAAGAATTACAACTATTAAACCATATATTAGAAAACAGAGATTGGTCTTCAATTGATAAAAATGGCCTTGATGAAGAACATTTTCCTATACATAAAGATATTTTTAATTACATTGAAAATTTTAAAAAATTACAAAAACAACTTCCAACAATAGAAACCGTAATGAATATATTTGAAGAATTTGAAATGGTCGAATTAGAAAAAACAGAATTTGTAGTAGATGCTCTGAAAGAAGATTGGCTACATAGAAAATTCAAGCCCTTTCTTCAAAAAGCAGCAAACCTTGTCGCTGAAAAGAAAACTGTAGAAGCTATTTTAGATATTAAATTAAATGCCACGAATATGTTAAAACTTGCGAATATTGACAACAAAGGATACTCATATACTGGAATGGCGGATACACGTAAGAGTAAGTACTTATCAATTCATGGTAGAGATGAAAATGAAATTTTAGGAGCGACTACAGGCTTTAAAACATTAGATTTAGTGACTAATGGATTAGTAAGTGATGGGCAAGAAACTGATTATTTTCTTGTTTTCGCACCATCTAATATGGGCAAAACATTAATATCCTCATTTATGTTAATGTCCGCTTGGAATAGTAATATCGAGTGGGATTTCCCTGCATACTTTGCTTTAGAACAACGTGCCGAAGAAATTGCCCGAAATTGGGATCATGTCCTGGCTGGTGTATCAAATTTAGGCATACAACGTGGTACTATGTCAGCTGAACAAAAAGACCGTTATATCTTCTTTTTAGATCAACTAAGGAAAAAGCAAAAAGATATGGTCATCTATGATATTCAAAAAAATGGTGGTCGCCCCTATACAGTTACTGAAATACAACGCGTCCTTGAGTCTGAAGGACATACTCGCTTTGTTTTAGATCAATTATCCAAAGTACGTTTAAATAGCTCCAATAATAATTTTGGGGATTTAAGACAAAGATTATTTGATATATCAGCAGCAGTACGTGAAATGATTTTAGGAACAGGAATTCCAGGTTATGTAGTAGCACAAGCTAACAGAGAGTCCGCTAAAAGAATAAAAAAAAGTCAAAATGATAGCACGATGACTGGTGAAGATATCGGGGAAACTTATGCAATTTTCCAAGATGCTAGCAAAGGTATATCTATTATCAAAATAAATGAAAATACCTTTAAAGTACAGGTTATAAAAAATCGTGGCAATGCTAGTGGTCAAAGTTTCATTGTGCGATATAACTTTGATACCGGACTGATTAGTACCATAAACAATCAGTATGAAAAACAGTTCTTCTAGTCTTAATAATGGAGATGAAAATACATGCAAAAAGCAAAAAATGTAGAAATTCTCGAAAATACATCACTTGATATACCAAGTCTAATAGATGATTTGCGTTTTAAGTATCAGTATTCCCTTAGATATCAAAGTAACCATGCAGCATTTTCAAAGAAAAATGATAACGGCAATTATATAATGTGTTGCTGTCCGAATCATACAGAAACAAGACCATCATTTGGTATTTCTAAAACCCCTCCCTATCACACACACTGTTTCTGTTGTGGATACTTAGGAACCATAGATTGTGTAATTGAAACCGCTTTTGTTTTAGAACGAGGCAACGGATTAAAAGCCCTATTATCAAATTACTATTTTGAAGACAATCGTAAACCTTTAGACATTACAAAAATCTTAGCTACAAGAAAAAAATGTATAAAAGCAAATACATTATCTGAAGAAACACTCAAAAAATTGGATGAGGAAAAATTTAAAAATCAAGGAATTTACAATGTAGCAATGTCCTATTTAATTAATCAGCGTGGAATAAACATGAAGACTTTAGATACTTACGAAATAAAAATAGATGTCAGAAATAAATGTATCGTATTTCCGCAACGTACTCGAAACGGGGATCTTCGCTTTTTACAAAAACGAAAAATTGGAAGCAATTATAACGGTTCAAAATTTATCAACGAAGGATTACCAAACAAAAAAGATATTTTATTTGGACTTCATTTAATTAATCAATTACGAACATCAGCCAATCGAATTAAAAGAGTTCGTATCGTAGAATCTCCTATAGATGCAATGAGTAACTATCAAGTAGGTATTCCTGCTGTTGCAATTAACGGGAAATTATTATTTAAAAACCAAATACGCGAATTACATCTAGCAGGTATAGAGATAGTTGATCTATTTTTTGACAATGACAAAGCTGGAAAAGATGCAACACAAAAAGCAACAAAACACTTAATACAGGAGGGATTCACGGTCAATCATACTCTTTATCCACCCCAATTCACTGAAGATTCAAAAATCGACTCCAATGACTTACTTAAGATGGGGTTACTAGATAAATTAAATACAAATTCAATTAGTTTACTAAGCAGTAAATTTTAATTCATTCAAATAAAGGGGATTTATATAATGAACACAGCAACTATAAACTTTCAAGATTTAATAATGGAAATACTAAACTCTGAATCTATAGCTAAAATTTTTAATTTTGAATTATTTAAGGTGAGAAATCAAGATAAAGAAGATGTGAAACAAGATTGTATCTTGCGTATAATGAAATCTCTTCAACAAACAACAGTTCCATCTGAAAAGCTACCTTCATTCTGTCAAACAATTATTAAAAGAACCGTGGTTGATTATTATCGTTATACAAATAGAATGGTAGAACAAAATTCGACTTCAGTATTTTATTGTGATGGATTTATTGAAGACGATTCTAGTGAAAACAATTGCCCTACATTTTGCCAAGAGTCTTACGAACAAGGATATGAATTCTCAATTGTTAAAGCAGATTTTGAAATACATAGAAACAAATTTACTCCGACTGAACAACATGTCATAGAATACATGCTATATGACGGCTTAGGAGTCTGTATGAATTTAGCTGAAATCGCAAACGAACTTAAAATTAATAAATCGCACTCAACAAGAGCATTAAAGAAATTGCGTAGCATTTATTGTTGTTAATATACTTAGTTCCCTACTACCTCAAACAACAATCACCTAAAAATATTGTAAAACAATTAAGAACATTTTGTAAACAAAAGTAACTTTTATTTTCATTATAAATTCCGCAACTATTTAATTAGTTATTACGATAACTATTAATCAGTCTAGTATATACAACTAGTATACAACATCGACAATAATTTTCAAAGGCGTTTATCTGTTTCTTATTAGATTTCAGCCCTCTTTTATATATATAACCATTCATTACATGAACTTTATTGGAAAATTATTAAGCTTAATTATTGATTTGTTACTATTAAGTATTGACTAGATTCATAACTTACAGTCTGCATTTAAAAACTTAAGTTCTGTTTATTTATATAAACAGAATAAACAAAGTTAATTTAAATAAACCTTTATATCGATATATAACAATTGAATGAAGTTATATATCCTGTCAATTTAAGGAGGAAATAAAGTATGACGACAATAAAAGGATTAGATGCAATTTTAAAAGTGGGAAACACCTTTCTTACGTTTAAAGATAAAAAACCACTTACACTTTTATTTATCGATTGGTATGAAAATCTGGTTGGTATTCGCGAGCATTATGAACCTACCTTAAAACCCAAATATATACGTTGTCCAGGGACAGATGTGTGCCCCCTTTGTCACGTTAATCCTGGTAAATATCCGAATTTGAAGATTAAATTACGTGTATATGATCCATTAGATAATAAGATTAAGCTAGTCTCTTTAGCGAAAACTCACATTCAAAAATTACACACAGACTTTAATCTTTACGTGATTGATCCTACAAAAGATTTTGTCACTATCTCTAGAAGTGGGACAGGTGCTAATGATACCACTTATTCAGCTAAACCATACCATTATACTTCAGTGGATGAAGAACCTATATTAAAGAAGCCAGACTTTAATGAAATTGAAATGCTTGATATATCAACATATATAACTTCTCATAGTCCTGATGAAATCCAAGAATTTATGAATGCAGCCTCAACAATATACAATTTACAGCAAGCACAGTTTCAATGTAGTTCCCCTACTCTTTCATTAACTACTGAAGGTTTTGATGAAAAGGAACAATTGAGAACTACTAATCATAAATTACCGTTTTAGAAAACGGTATGGAATTTTAATTTCTATTATTAAATATAGAAAGGGACGATTATGTCGTCCCTTTTTGAAGTAAGGAGTTGTAAATTTTGTTTTTTAAATCAAATGAATCCAATCAGGACATTTTTACACTATTAAATAAGCGCGAAGTAAAAGAAAGCACGCAAAAAACTCGTACAAAAAAAAATGAGAAAAAAAAGATTACGATAAAACAAAATCAATATGTTCACGGAATTAATAATTCAGTAAAACTACCTTTAAATTACTACTTAATACATACCCCTGAACAATTTAAAGAATTCATTACCAAGTATAAGGTGTATAAAACCTTACATTCACAAGCTTATACATTTATTGATACGAAATCCACTGGTTCGAATCCTTTTAAAGACTCAATCATCTCAATTACGATTGGATTTATGGATAACAGTTTTTTTTATATACCTATTAAGCCTTTTAAACATCGATTATCACAGAATATCTCTACATTAAGTCTAGAATACACGATGAAAAAACTCTCACCACTATTAGAGAAAGATACCTTATTAATACTTAGTAACAGTAAGCAACACATTCATGCTCTATATAATTGGTGTAATTTTGACATTACATATAATATCTTTTGGGATACTGAGATAGCTGCAAACCTATTAAATGAGAACCATCCAAAAGGTGTAAAAGAATGGTATAAAGAATATGTATTACCCCGTCTTATTTCAAAAGGAACCATTTTAAATACCATGGATAGTAAAAAATATATGTTTGAAAAGACACTCTATGATCAGCTACAACACCATGTAGCTACCTACTTCGCTTGCTATGATATTTTTATGCTAAAGTCTGTATTCGAGTATCAGAAAAGGATTTTTGAAAACCCTAAATTTAATCTTGTTCATATATATAAATTATTTAGAGAAATAGAGATGCCTTTAATAGCTGTACTTACTACCGCTGAAAGAAAAGGTATTAAAATTAATGAAGAATTTCTAAGCAATGATGTAAAACAAATACTCCAAGCGAAATTACAATCCGTAAAAAAAGAAATCTTGAATCACCTAGGTTCTACTATCACATTAAATAATTGTATGCACCCACCTAAGCAACAAAATAAATATAATAGCGTAAATAAATTAACAAGCACTTTGTTTAATATAAATTCTCCAGCCCATTTGGCCCAAAAACTTTATATTGATAACGCTATTCTAAAACCTATCATGGAATATGACAAAGGTTGCAAAAGTTTGATTTCCAAGCTAAAAACTGATAGAAAAACGCTGATACGTAATCTATCAATGCATCCTGTAATTCCTCTAATTCTAGAATATCGTCGCTTAGTGAAATTAATAAGTTCTTTTTGCAACTCCCTACCCAAAGAACAACAAGGTACTATCGATAATAAAATTCATCCTATCTATAACTCTGTAGGAACTAAAACAGGCCGTATGAGTTGCTCGTCACCAAACCTAAAGTTGTGGGCTGCATAAAGGTAACTTTATGTGTAAGCAGATCGTTAATTCAGGGAAAGCTAAGGGTAATTACCTATGTCAATCCTGAGCCAAGTCTAATAGGGATATTAGAAAGGTGCAGAGACTACTTAAATTAACCTAGAACAGGTGAAATAAGCACGAAAGCGATCCACCCTTCTACAACAGGGTGATGATATAGTCCGATACTCTTTGAAAAAAGAGAGCAAGGATAAAGAGCCTTGCATTACTACAATGACAACAAGTACCAAGTAAAGCTGATTTTATACGTATGGCCTTTAGAGCAGAAAGAGGTAGATTATTCACCAGTATTGACTTCAGTTTACAAAACGTTGGCTGAAGTCGTTAATCTAAACCTACTCAAAACAGGGAACGCCCTCATGTAACGGTGGAGCGAATCCTGTGCTTCTAGTGACAAGAAGTGCAACGACTGCTTGTTAATTATCATCTTGATTCATAGTTAACAAAATAATGAGTCGTCTATCAACCAAAATTGATAAATCCATCGAACTCATTTATACGGTAGGCTATGGGCTTAGTGGTCACAAAATTTGCCCATTATTTGCAGGAATGCAACAGAAGGTATAGTCTAATCCGGCTCCTTTAAGGAGTGTTCAAATACCATGAAAATGGCGGTATACATACAACAAGAATTACGTTGGCTCGCAATAGTAACACAAGAACCGGTTCTAATTGAAGCTTTTAAGAAAGGTTTAGATGTACATAGTCAAATCACTTGCCAAATTAAGGGGTTTACTTATAACTTGTTTGAGGATATTCGAAATTATAAAAGAGAAACATTAAAAGAGACTCAGCATCATATACAACAGCTTATAAATAAATGGTCAGATACCCCAGAATGTCTATATATCTTGAAGATATATAATATGAAGGAACTAAACAGTACTACCATTCCTTCTCTGGCAAATGCTTTTGAATCGCTTAGAAAAGAAATGAAAAGCATTGTATTCGGTAAAGGGATTGCCGAATTAAAATCTCACTCAAAACAGGGAAACCTAAGTGTATAAGCATATGGTAATCCTGTGCCAAAGCGTTCATATGAATGGCAGGTGCAGAGACTTATAGCGTTCCGCGGTTATATAAACAACCAATCTAACGAGTTCGCTTAATGTGAGAAGTAACTTGAAATAGTTGCTAAGGTATAGTCCACTCCCTTAGGAAACTAAGGGGTTTAAGTGACCTTATATGGTATAACAGAAATCGGTTTATCTGATCAATTAAATATTACAAAAGCAGCAGCTACTTCGTTAATTAATCAATTTAAAAAACAATTACCCAACTTTTTAAGATGGGAATCTGAAACACATAGAGAAGTTTTAACTAATGGTTATGTAAAAGATTTGTTTGGTAGAAAAAGACGTTTTAAAGAAACAATTTTAAAAGCTACCTCTTCTTCCACCTTTAAGAACAAAAATTCAGATTGGAGATTAGAGAAAATAAAACGGCAAAGTTGTAACTTTAAAATACAAGGAACTTCTGCGACACAAGTAAAAAAAGCCATGGTAAATTTATTTTATCCCACCCGGCCAGATGGTACAAAATGCTTAGATAGAGATGAATGGCTACAGGAGAATTACAAATCTATACTTGAAGAGCATGATATACACATCGTATTACAGATACATGATGAATTAATTTTTGATGTACCACAAGATGTTTCCCAAGACGTTTTAAAAGAAATTTCAAACATTATGCTAAATGCCATTCCTTCTACCCATTTAGGAGTGACATTCCATTCGGATATTCATACCTCTCCATATTGGGGTGGTACATTTTCAATCGAGGAAATTAAAGAGTTTTCTAATAGTGATTTAGATCTGAACAGATTATTTCATCAACAATTTAAACAGAAAATAAACACCTTCCTGAATTCAACGTTTTAGGTGAATTTAATAGAAAATGAATTAAACATTATAATTGCCACTTTGATTAAACGAGATAATAAAAAAACGTACACTTCTGTACGTTTTTTTATCTTTTTAGTTCCTAATTATCTATACAAAAAATTGAAATACCATTTCAACTTCTGCCTCATTTGTATATTCAACCCTAGGCATGGTGCTCGGATTACCATCAATAGCTAACGATAACGGTGCAATACTAACCATTGGTGTAGGTGTTGTTAATAAAACCTTACATGCAGTTACCCATTCTATGCCATATTTCTGACGCGCCGAATCATTTAATTTCACATCAATTCTAGAAATATTTCCAAAGTTCGTTACTGACTCCCCTGTTTGCCTATTGAACCCTTTAACCGCAATACCATTACGTAACGAGTCATACGATACAATATACTTCTCTGATGCAATTGTAAGGATTTTATACGGCATTGCGCTCTTAACAAATTCAAATACATTTGGTCGTTTGTCGGGCTTTCTAGTACTCATCTCAAATACGCTAATTAATTCAATATCTTTAAGTGATAATTGTCTCTTTTTACCTCCGCAATTGCTTGCTGTATCATATGGTACAAGAGCTATATCATGAGATAATTCACCTGGAATATCAATACAATTAAAGCATCTTTCAATAGATTCTATAATTGTAACAAAGTTTAATAATTCAAAATCTATATTTGTACGTTCTAATTCATATAATTTTTGTTCAAGCATCTCTAATTCTATTTCCAAACGACATTTTGTAATAGAGGAACAATCTGAACTAGCTATATCATCTCTCATACGCTGCATAGCATCTTCAATAGCTAAGATTTCCTCATACAAATCTCCAAATCTAATTGTCATTGTCACTTCCTCCTCACTTTTTTTTCGGAGCCTTAGTAGGATCTAATGTCCAAGTGATCCAATCGCTTACATCTTTTAAAGAGCTTACATGGAAGTACTCTCTACACTGTCTAAAGAAAGGAATGATAGGACTATTCCAATTCCCTGGCCCTATTTTCCCAGGTCCTTTTCTTCCTGGAAGAACTGTATATATAGTTTTCATAGGCACTAACGCATAACGATTAAATACTTTAAGGCTATTTAGCTTCCCGTCAACCTGATCGTATGTAACTTCTTTATACAGGCGATGTGAAGGTTCGCTACTGCCCTCTAACTTTTGTCTATCATCTGATACAAGAATAAGAGAATTCTCTACGGGTTTACCATTTATTACACTTTTATCTATCACTTGATCAATCGAATGATAAATTGCAGACATACCAGATTCAGGGAAATCCGATCCTCGATTAAATGTTAGCGTACTAATATCAGAAAATGCTTGTGCTAATCCTTGTACATCTACACTTTTATTCAGTAGAACTCTCCAAAAGTTCGGCCTATTCTTTCCTGCTCTGTCTGTAGGATCAGCATAGGCTACTAATGATACTTTACATGGGATTTTAGCAGCTTTAGCATAACGCTCGATTTCATTTGCTGTGGCAACTAATAAGTTTCTAACACGACCTCCAGGTTCAAGTCCCCCTCCTTCAAACATGGATTCAGAAATATCCACAACGAAAATAATATTAACCCCTGTGACTGTAACAGGTGGTACCCATGGATCTGGTTTTGGATAAGGTAAAACTTGTGGTTTTCGTGCATAAGAAGGTCTCACGCACTCCCTTATACATTCCCTGATTTTATACATTAATGTATCCAAGTTTTCACCAGATTCAAGTCCTGATTCCATGATTACTTCACGTATAGCTTCTAATTCATCTACATATTGCCGTAAAGCATCTACTGAGTATGGATGGCTATGTGCCATACCCTTACGCAAATCTTTAATCATTTTATCTATTTCTTTAACATATCTCATAATACTTTTGAGTTTAGGCATATCGATTGTAACCTCCTAACCAAATATAGTAAGCCCATTATAGGAAAAGGTGTGTCAAATGACACACCTTTGTGGTATTACCTTTTCAAGTTTCTTCTCAATTTAAGGCATCTTTTTCTAATACTTCCTCTTCAGCCTCCATTTGGCTTGCTAATTTACTAGCCTCAATAAACTCCTGAATTTCTTGCTTAGGAGTAAATCCAACTTTTTTTTCAATATTTTTACCATCTTTCATAAACAGAAGCGTTGGAATCGTACTAACTTCACACAATTTAGTGATATCTAAAAATTGATCAGCGTTAACTTGAATAAATTTAATATCGTCAATTTCTTTTGACAATTCCTTAATATCCTGTGTAATCATTTTACAGGGGCCACACCAAGTAGTATAAAAATAAACTAAAACAAACCCTTCTACTATCTTTTCTTTAAATTCTTCAACTGTATTAATTTCAAACATTTTATTCCTACCTCCTGTAAAGTATTTATAAGGAAGGACGCTAATAAATCCTTTATACTGTATATAAATATAAAACAATTATATATTTGCATACATTTATGTCTACTTAATTTCCCCCACAGCCGCATCCAACCTTACGAGCTACCGTATATGTATTACCGTCATTCCACTCTTGAGAAATATTTAATGCATTACGAGCAGAACTAGCCCAAACTTCTTTTTCTACATATTTTCCTTCTGCATCATGACCAGAAACCATATATTTTCGCTTGCCTAACAAATTAACCCTCTCCTTAATTACTTTTATAGAAATTACCTAAATGCTCAAAGCGAGGAACTTTTACTCCGCATACCTCAATATCCGCCATAAAAGTACTCTGAGGTTCAATCCAAGTATTTCCTTTAGCATCTTCATAAATTACCATTTCTTCATCAGTTCCTGTTTGTTTTCCCTTACCAGTAACGAGATAAATTCCACCCTTATAATATCTATAGATTTTAACTTTTTTATTATCCATATCTCCTCAACCTAAATATAATCCTCATATAAATTTATTTAATAATTTCCTTCATTTCTTTTAACCAATTTACTAAAACCATTTCTATTTCCTGCAAACGTCTTATAGAAGTACTTTCAATCATTCTTTTAGATGCTTTATTGCAAATATAGAGACGTTCTTTTTCAATATCAAATACCAAAGAAAGATGGTAATCTTGTAAACCAAGTGAAGTGGAATCATATCTTACCATTCGTTTAATGGAATGCTCGATATGTATCTCCTTTAACTTACTAGCGAGGTTTTCTCTATGCTTTTTCCACTGATCCGTTGTAAATGTATTTAATAGCATATTAAATTATCACCAACCTTAAAATCATATCCTCTAAATCTCATTTATTAACTACACTAAAATTGCTGAATCATAGTCCCCTGATACAATATAATTAATCCCTGAATCATTATGAATTTTAATTATAATCACTTCGTTAATTTGATGATTTATAAACGATCCATAAGGTACCTCAATATCTTTCATTGCATCAATAACATTTTGAATCTCTTTATTCTTAACTTTCATTGCATTTTCTATTTTGCTGCTACTATTAGAAAAATGTAATGGATACTGTAAGTTTTGCTCCGTTACATTTTTTACATTTAGTTGTTTCACTAAATATTCCACATAATCTTCTGCTTTTTTAAGCCGATTCTCCATATTACGATAGTTCTTTTCCAGCTCGGCAATATAAAGATTTCTACTCATATCTGCTTCATTATTAGAATTTGATTCAGAAGCATTCTTAGCCTTTTTATTCAATTGACTTTTTTCCTCATTGTTATCTCTTACTTGCAAATGTTGTACCCCAAGCAAATCTACATGTTTCAAGGTATTATTTTCACCTTGGTCTAACTCTTTTTTTATTGCCTTTTGCAAGTAATTAAACCATTGGACTAACCATGTGTTATCAATGTGACCATGAATAATTTTGTTTTGTTCTTCCATAGAAAAATCCATGTCACAAATTCTAGCAAGTCCGGAATTAATATCGATACTAATGGACAAATTTTCGCCACTTTGAATTAACTGTACTAATCGACTAATTTTCTTAGATAATTCCATATCGTTTACCTCTCCTATTTCGTACTGGTATTATAGTAGTCGATATATATATCAATTTAGTTGCGAGTTTTTTCTATATCTAATTTAAATATTAAATTTGCTATAATACCTGTACTTCCTTATGAAAAATAATGTACTATGTTTCTACATTCACATTAAAAAATCTTAAGTAGTCGGTAATTCATCTGATGGTTTATATTGAAATGCATTAGATTTTTCAGACTCTTTACCCTCTAAATTAATTGCCGTCATTTCAATTACAGATACTTTATCATTAAAAATGTTATGATCTAATTTAGCAGGTGAATGCTCAACACCTGTTAAAACTAATACATCATTTACAAAAATGTTATAACTCTCACTATCAGGTGACGTACTATAATCAAATCTAACTTCTACTCCGCTTTCCATATTATCCACAGAAGTAATAGCTGGTGGTTCAGGAGCTTCATTTCCTACGACTGTAATTGGTACAAATACTTCATGCACCCCATTTGTAATGACTATATCTGTTGTTCCTCCGCTAAGGCCTGTTACAATTCCTTCAGGGCTCACCTTTGCTATATATTTATCTTTGACAGAATAAGTAGTGCCTGTACTCGCCCAATATACATAAATTAACCAGTTATCACCAACTTCTTCTTTACCATCTGTTTGGAAAGTAACCCCTAAATAGTCACCTTTTAAATTTACAATTCGATATTCATTTCGTTTATTCGTTGCTATAACTTGTAACCCTTGTGTTTCTCTATCATCACCCACACCAAAACCATTGGTAGTCTTTACAATTTCAACTGTTCGTTCTTCAAATTTATAAT
Organism: Bacillus sp. NEAU-Y102; assembly: GCF_054788175.1. Classification (NCBI taxonomy): domain Bacteria; kingdom Bacillati; phylum Bacillota; class Bacilli; order Caryophanales; family Bacillaceae; genus Bacillus; species Bacillus sp. NEAU-Y102. The sequence continues at coordinate 221,918 of NZ_JBTWFK010000005.1, forward strand.
TACTAATGTCTACCGCTGTAATTAAACCTTTATTATTATATAAATTATCTATATCTTTAAATAACATAGCCGGACGAAGTTCAGCTGTAACATTCTTTGTAATCCCATCACTAGTTAATGCTTCTACATTCAACTGAACTTGATCACCAGTGTTGAGATTTAAATGCTTGTGGGAAACCATTAGAAAAGCTGTTGATGATAAAGGCTCGAATTCTGTATTAAGAAAAGCATCCACCTTCTTCTGGTACTTCTTTAGAGAGTCCTCTAAAACTAACTTTGCTTCTCTATAGGAAGTCTCAATTAATGCAGAACTTACCTCATCTCTCTTTTGCTCTAAAGTGCCTAACTTAGTTAAAATTTCTTTTGCCCTCATATTTCATCCTCCCTCTTGTATCGCATTCATTATAAGGATTTACAAAATTTTTTATTTAATTTTTTGTAGAATAATTCTAGCCTTTTGTATAGTCATATTGTTTAACTTCCCAAAAGGAAAGTTCTCTATATTCAAATATATATTTTTTGAATGATGCTGCCTTATTCATTGTTATTTTTTAAATGCAGGATGTTCTTGAATACTTCTTGTTGCTTTAGATTCATCTTCATTCAACTCAGTTGTATCTAGAGAGAGATCTTTAGCTAAGCTAACTAACATGGTCATATATTCAACTTCTGCAAAGGATATGATAGAATTTTCACCTTTAGCATTTTTACGAATTATAGTAGTACCATTTTCTTGCCATTCCTTAAACTTACTTTGAAAAAAAACATCTGCTTCCTCTAAGCTAAGACCTTCAGTTAATTCTTGTGTCTCACTCTTTAACTTTTTTACTAATTTATCCTCCAACCAATCAACTTTCTTTGAATTTCCACTTTTAAAATAAAAGACCGCAGAAATATTAAATTTATTTATTTTCATATTTAAATACCTCCTAGATTATAATCTTTCATCTACACCTGATCTTACTCTAAATCTTCAATAGGTTAATTAGTTTGATATGGAATTTATCCCATACAGTTATATATTTATAGTCGTTTTACTTTACTAGAATGTTGCGAACTTATTTCCTAATAATTAAGAACGAGCCAATATCATGAGAAGCATCTATAGGTATTGATATAGTTCCTTTAATATGAGAGTTACTTGATTTGCGAATTGAAATACTTCCCTCTAATCGCGATGCACTTGCTACATAAATAGAACTTTTTATCTCTTCAAACATACTCATTCTAATAATAGCTGTTCCACTAAGAGTATACCTTCCATACTGTCTTGTTAACATTGTAGACAGTATTTGTGACATATCAGGGTATACCACTAAAATATTGCTATGAATCTCCATAAATTTATAATAAGTACCATCTGCAAATGGTTCCGTATTTAATACTTTTCCAATTAATAAATCGTATGCTGAGCCGCCAATCAAATTAATATCATGATGTTTCTTTTTATCCATGTGCTCAAATACTAATACAGTACGATTATTAGAAAAATCATATACCCCACCTAATTTACAAAACACAGGAATGTTATTATCTTGAAAGATAGTTGTAATCATTTCAGGAAGTTCACTTTCAAATTGCTCATGATAAGTTTTATATTCCCCTGTCTTTAATATGACATTGTATACTATTCCATCAATCTTAATTTCTAAGTTTTCATCTAAAATAGAAATAACATCCTCCAATTTTTTATCACAATATATTCTATATCCATGTGGAGTCAATGCCACTTTCTTCACCTCCTAAGAAAACCCAATTTTTAACAGCTTTATTACTCTTTAAAAAGTTTTCTTTGCTTTTAGTTTTGTTTAACTGAAATTTCGTTTGAATAAAACAGAATCATTACTCCTCCTTTTTCATAGTAGCTATCGAAATATCCCTAATAATAGTTGTTAGATTTTAAAAATCTAATATAAAAATAGTTTTTTCTAACCTCTAATTACATACTTACAAGTAGACTCCATCTGTTCACTTAATACATCTATATTTTCTTCCCGTTTTAGATCATTCTACTTTTTCCATCGCAACCTATTAACTTCTCATAACGACAGTTAGTATGCAGATTCAACAAATAGGAGGATTTAAAAATGACAAAAAACAAGTTACTAAAGACATTATATTTCAATCTAAATACTTTAAATTGGGACCCATACTTTGATTCATTACATCAACCTTATTTCTTAAAATTAACCAACAGTTTTTTCTTCGTTAATAGAGTTGGGGTGAATTAAAGTGCCTTCCCAAAGATATATTGACCTTAGAAAAGATAATTTACCTGACTTACATAACAATGTGTTATTGAAAGCTTGCCAAGAGGATCCTGATTTACTCTCTGAACTTTTATATGAAAATAAAGAATTTCTCTTCTCAATCATTGCTCACTATAAAGGAAGCATTGAATCCCTGAAAAACAAATTTAACGTGGATGAAGAAGAGTTACTTCAACATGCTTATATAGCTGTTATTACAGCAATTAGAGATTTTGATTTTAATAAAGGAATTAAGTTTACTACTTATATTTATCGGCCAATTATATGGGAAGTTAACCAATTACTCTATAATGATTCTAGACTTGTACGCTTAAGTCGAAGTGCAGTAGATCTACTCAAACAAATGGAGAAAGTTGAAAATGAACTAGGTTATTTTCCAAAAGCTGAAGAATTAGCAAAATTACTTGATGTTACTGTAGAGCGCATTGAAAATGTTCTTCGATTCGCTTCAGAATTAACCTCTTTAAATTCACTTGAAAGCTTTGAACCCGAGGATTACTCAATAGGTTATGAAAGTAAAGTAATGGATAAAATCTATGTAGAAAATCTACTTAAAAACTCCGATTTATCCGAATTTGAAACTCAAGTAATCAACCTTATTATGGATGGTAACAATAACTCACAGATAGCAAAAAAATTAAATGTCTATCCAATGACAGTTAATCGTGCTTTAAACCGTATAAAGAATAAATTAGATAACAACTTTGAGTCAAAACGATTGTCCAAATATGAAAGTGAAATAGGACTAATTGCAGAAGAAATGATCGAATTAAACTGTATAATGAATATAGAACAACTCAAAGATTTATTAGATGTATGTGGTTACAATATAAGCAAGTATAGCTCTCGAGTTTTATATTATATTCGTCAACAAGCTATAAGCCGCTTAGATCAAAACCTATCTGAATGCAATGATTGCTCGCAATAAAACTTAATTAAAAAAGTATATAACATTAATTTACAGAAGATTCAAACTATATAACTTCTTAAAAATCATTTTATTTATACATAAAAATAAGCAGATTCTTTAAATAAAGAATCCGCTTATTTATTAAATTTCTTGAATCCACATACCATAGTTAGGAAGAGCTAATTTTAATTTATTAAATGTTTCATCAACCCATGATTTAGTATTAAAATCTCCTACAATAATTCGATAATTATCATCCCCTAAATTTTCCTCCCACAAACCATAACCAGGTAGAATTTCTTTTACTCTATTCATTGTGGCATCCTTCCACTCAGACGTATTAAAGTCACCAAGGTAGATACGATAAAACGTTTTGTTCTCCTCTTCTCCCAAGAACCATTTAAGAGATTTGTCACCATTCAAACGGTTAACATCACAATTCCCAATTCCAGATACATACCCACCTGTTGTATTGTCTGCGTATTGCCATAAATCACAACTATATTTCGGCTTATTGCCATAGCGTGGAACCCATAAAAAATCAGCTTTTACATTACTTAACCCATATTTTTCATACATATGATGGCTTACATATAAACCAACTTTCCATCCTGCCGCTTTACATGTATCAATAAATGCTTGAGATGCTGCAGCTAATTTACTTGGTCCACAACTTGCGAGTGTATCATCTTCTACATCTAACACTAAGAATCTAGCATTTGGACTAACTCGTGCCATAAAATCTTTTGCTTCCACAATTGCATCATTAACACTTACATAACACCCATAAGCATATGCTGCATGCGGGACGCCATATGCTTCTAATTTTTGCACATGCTGATTATACAATTTATCACGTTTCAATGAACCATATTGCACACGACAAATAGCAAGATCTAGATTTTTCGCCGCCACAGTCCAATTAATATTATCATTCCATTTTGAAATATCAACAATATATCCCATACTTTAACCCCATCCTTTTTTAACGTAAAATATCAAATTTTTTCAAAAATCCATTCGCATAATTTGCTCCTCTACTTGCCAATAATCCTGCAGATATAATGGATATATATTTTCCATATCCATTCAAGTCAAAGAAGTTTAAATTAAAAGCAAATGCTAAAGAAATACCTACAAAAATAGATAACAGATACGTAAAACGATCTTGAATAGTTCTATTAGGTATCATGTTTTTTAGAATCTCTGTAAGAGATTCTGTTAGAATTGCTAAAATCACTAACAATGCTCCATTCTCTAGCATTGACTGTAAAAGGTCATTCATTTTCTATTCCTCCAATTTAAAATAGTGCATACCAAGTTTGCATACCAACTACACCATCAATAGATAAGAAACTAGAATTACGCTGATACTCTTTAACCTTTTCTTCTGTTTCCTTACCAAATACGCCATCAACACTCAATTTTAATGTTCTTTGAATCGCCTCTATATTCCGTCCCCTATCGCCTCGTTTTATAGGCTTTCCTGGATATGGTCGAACAGGAGGGCTCCTCATATACTCTTCTAGTTCTAAGTTGATGTAATTCTTGCCTAATTGAGGTGAACCTGACTCGATTAAAATACTTTGTCCTTCATACAATGCATGGATGTCCAGTTCTGGATTTAGTTTTTTTAAACAATCTGCTTTTATACCAAATTGTGTGGTTAAAGACTGAAGCGTATCAGTTGCACGTATTGTATATAACTTTCCATTTTTGACCGATACCTGTTTAGCTATCATATTGGTGTCCTTTGTACAACTTTCAAACTCGTCTACTACATCCATAATGAATTGATTAAAGCTTTTACCTACAAATTCTAGTCCTTTAGTGGGATCACTTCTTAGCTTAGAATCTAGTACATCATGCCCTATAATATCTCGGCGAGGATTTAGTCCAAACTTATAACAAATATAAGCATGCAGCCAAACATAGCGCTTATACGAATCTACCTTATCAATTTTTTCACCGTAGCATAATTCCACTCCGATGGCAGAATTATTAGCACATGTATCATATAATGCATTACTAGTATTAACATCATAAATTACATGAAAGGCATATTCTGGTTCATGTGTCACAGCAGGTATACACTCAATAATTTGTTTATCATCTACGAGAAAATGTACCGCAGTATTTGATTGATTCTGTGTACGTTGATAATAATCTACACTTTCTCTTGCTGTTAAGTTTGGATGCTCTATATCATGCGCAACAATAAATTGAACATAAATGCGATTACCAGGACGCTTGGTTGATCCTTCATCCAGATAATCCGTTTCAATTTCAAATTTTTTCTTAAATCCCACATCAAGACCTCCTCATGCCTGAATAAAATGAAGAACATCAATCTCGTATTGCAACACTTGATTTGCATTATTATAAGGAGAATATTTTATGGTTTAACATTTACTTAGAATAATAAATATATTTAATATAAAAACAGATAGAGGTAGTCCTTGCCTTTGAAATAACTAATTATTCTGAATGCATTTCCCATGAGTCACCTTATTCCGTAATACTATTGCGTCTCCTTTGTACCTCTTCTTTTAATTCTCTATTCGCAGTGGTTAATTCATGCACTTGCGTTTCCAGACTCTCATTACGAGCCGTTAATTGTCTTACTTGTACTTCTAATTGAAGGTTCGCTTTTGTTAATCTAGCAACCTCTAGAGTTAGTTCTTTCACCTGATTTTGATATGTTAACATCATATCTTTGAGTTCAATTCGAAACTGCCTTTCGTCATCAGATAAAGAATGACGGTTTGTACTTGTATCGATACTGGTGTTAGAAGTTGGTTTGTTCTTAGAAGTTAAGTAACCAAAACCTCCTGTAATAAACATGCCTAATACAGAAGCAATTGCAGAAATTAAACTATCTTTCATTAACCGTCACCTACTTTCATCAGCTTAAGATAGAGACCTGCGGCCATAAGTGCCCAAACAAAATAACTTGTACCTGTTGTAGCACTATCACTTAACCATAAGGAAACGGAAACAAATGTCCAAAATCCAATAGAAATTAACAATCCAATACTTCTAATAATCTTATTATCTGTAGCCACCCCATATAATAAGAAGAAAGATATAAATAAGCATTGCATGCCCCATAACTGTTCCGGCATAACTTGCTCCATAGTACTGTATACAGAATTTTTAAATGTAGCAATGGGAGATAACAATAGAACTGCCCACCACAGTGCTATACTGATCAAACCAATTTCAACAAGATTGTATTTTCCCTGTTTAGGCATATATAATAGCCTCCTACTTTTAGAAATTCTCCTACCTTAGACATAACCTAATGTGAATTATTACAAGGTAAAGAGATGTTACACATGAAATACGCTCAAAATTTTTATCTCCATGTATTGTCAGAGATAAAACGTATTCCTATTTCATTTATCCTTATAACTTAAGGCAGTTATCACTTTCTATCATTGAGTCTTATCTAGCTTCTTACATAGAATAGTTAAAAAAATTTCATGTCACTATACATAAAACTAACTTTCTACATTGGAAATATTTACGCTATTAAACAATTTAAGTAGAAGATTTATATATTCCCTCTAACATTACTCAAAAATAAAAAGATTACACTTTTCTTAGAGAAACACTATCTACAACACAATACGTTAAGAAAAGTTACTTTAATTAGACCATTGAAAGTTCTTTAGACAATGAAAATTGATTTTTACAGCAAAATCATAAGAATTTATATGATTCATATATTTATAAATTTATTATCTTATTCAATAGAAATTATAAGAATTTAATCATAAAAAATAGCCTACCCAGTGAAATGGTAGGCTACTTTTCTCTTTTACATTATATAGGCATATGGATATGCTGTTACGACCTCAATACTACTCTCTAAATTGCTAACACGCTTAATTAAAGCTGTTACCGATATCTGTGATTTATCACTTTGTCTTACAAAGAAATTATAAGCTTGTAAGTCACTTTTATCGGACTGTCTAACAGCTACTGTTCCAAGTTTATCATATGCAGCTGATCGTCTTACTGCAATTGTACTACTTAAATCTTCCTTATCACTCTGCCTTATAATAACCGTGGAATTTACACTGTAATGTTCAAATACTTCAACTAAACCAACAAGATTACTATTCGAAGACTGTCTTACGGTAATTTTACCATTAAGTAAACCACCATCTGTTTGAGAATCACCCCATACTCGTACAGTAGCGTTCCCGAACAAATTAAAATGATCATAGCAAGCTATTTCACAAGCTAAATCTGCTAAGGCAATTTGTCTTGCGGCAATCTTGGAAGGTAAATCACTAACTTGTTTAGCTTGAATAAATCCATTTAATCCGATTTCAGCACTTCGTCTAATACTAATACTCGATTCTTGATTCTGGTTATCCCATATTCGAATAGCTATTGTTCCATCTAGTTGTCCGCCATCAAGCCAAGAGTCACCCCATACTCTTACTACAATAGAGTTTTCTAGTATCACTGCACCAGTTTGTCTTATTCTAATAGAAGAGGCTAAATCTCTATACCGTGGCTTACTAGCAGTAATACTAGAGAACAAGTTAACCCAAGGCCTTACATACCCCTTAATCGGAAGCCTATCTTCAGTATTTTGTTTAACTCTTACATAACCTCTAAAATCTATATGACCTATAGCTCTTACAGTTAGTTCTGAATAGAAGTTACCTGAATTTATTTCAAATATACTGTCTAAATCTGAGCTTCTTCTCACTCGCGCATTTAACATGGAAACCAGATTTTTTTGCGCATTAATAGGAATCGTAATAAACGATTGTAAATTACCTGAGTTTACTGTTACAATACCTGGAACATCATACATCATGCGTAGATTAATCGAAGAAGGAATTTCCTCCCACCCACCTAGCGGAATATGAATAGTCGCAGGAAGATTGTTCTCATTATTTTGTCTTGCAATTACATGGCCATTTAATAAAGATTTCTCCCAAACATTAATGTACGTTTTTAAATTAGGATTTCCTATGTTACCATAACCTTCTAAATCCATTCTATACTTAACGTACATTTCAGAATGTTGATCCGTACATTCTTCAACCCTAATTCCAATTGTACTATCTAATTCAACTCGCTCTTTAACATCTAAACTACCAGGCAACTCAAAATTACGTGTGATTTCAAATTCCATGAGTAGATTATTTTGCAAGTCAGTATCATTAGACCATACTCTTATATCAAAATTAGAAATGAGATCATCCCTATAAAGAACATAAACACTAGAGACTTTATTATTTTCAGTAATACTCATAGTAGAGGCTATTTGCCCACCATTAACTATAGGGTTCCCCCATACACGAGCGGTAATATTAGTGCTCAAATCATTTCTATAAAGAACATAAATACTCGAACGTTTTTCTATTTCATTGGCACGAATATAACCATCAAGGTCAGATGCACCTATTGTTTTAATAGCTATTTTTGCAAGAATTTCACTAAAATCTTTTTGTCTAGATACAATACTACCTATAATTTGTGGATGGTTAATCCAAATTCGGGATTCTAACTCCCTAGGTTGATGAACATATAAACTAGATGATAGATTACCAAATCCTTTATTATCTCTAACAAGAATGTTACCAATTAAATCTTTTACCTTATTCTGAATAATTGTGATTTCTGCTGAAATATACGCATGATCATCAGAATATATCTGCATGTCATAGTATGTAACTTCTAACTCTGGTCTTCGCTCGATTGCTTCTTTTGTATAAAATCCTCTAGATAAATTTTCGGACTCTTCTACTGCCCGCACTAAGAAACCAAGGTTAGGTTTTTCATATATATGCCACTGCTTAACTAACTGCGTAACATCAAACTCTACGTATCCAGCTGCTCCACCTATTACTCTAGTTACAGAAAATCCATCTATTGCAGCTTGAGGTTGGTTAGCCCACGTTACACCTGTTTCATTCCATTGACTATTACTTTCAATGACCTGAACAGACTGAGAACCTTGTCCTCTCCCATCATAATACAGTCGTAAAATAGCTTTACCTATTTCAGTATTTACTGTAGGTATTGTTGAAATATCAAATCCCACAAGGGAACGATATTTCTCAGGAAACGGTGATCCAGTCCTACCTATATACATCTGTGTTTCTGAACCATAGTTTAATTTCGGGAAAAATTCACGAATAAATGCATCCTTATTCGGATACAGTTTCATATTAAACTTTGGCCTTTCCATCATGCCATAACTAGCCCTTAATACGAATGGCTTAGAGACAAACAATTTACATTGTAAATTTTCAGTTACTCTAATCGATAACTTAGATGATAACCACTCAAAATAAATAGGCGCTATTTCATAGGTAGCCATCATACTGTTTTTCAAATTAATGAACATGTCTCCATATAATTCATTCCACTCTTTAATCCCTAAATCCATAGGTAAATCTGCTATAAAGATTGGCGAAATTTCATAGCTGGCAGACATTATTCCTTTTACAGCTACCGTTAAGGTACCATCGAGCTCTGAAAGACTAGTAATAGTAATTTTTGAAACCAAATCATCTATGATAATCCCAGACATACCATACTGTGCTCTCATGGATGAACGGGTCGTTACGTTAATAGTAGAGGGAAGTTCCTGTACAGCTCTTACAGTAAGATTTGCAAGGAAATCTCTAATGGTAATACCATCTACTCCATAGGTTGCTCTTATATATGAATTAGTAGAGATGTGTATACTTGATTCCAAGTTATTCGTACCCATTACAAAAATCTCGGAATAAAGATCACTATAATACGAAGGCTCAGTAAAGTATGTAGCCCTTACTAATCTATCTACATTTATATTAACTCCAATATTGGAAGGTAAATCTTTAAAATATGTTACAGAAATGGCACCTTTAAAATCATGATATGAAGCTTTGTCCGTTTCATACTTAGCAGACAAATGAATTTCTTTCATATTCACTATAATGTTTGATTTTAAATGTGCAGGATACGTCAATACATTTACTTCAGAAAGTAAACTTGAAATATATTGTTCATCAATCTCATAATGGCCTACTAATTTGGCATAAGGGTTAATAGATATATTGGAAAATAGATTGTTATGTGTACATACTCTAATTTCTGATTTAAAATCGCTAGATCCATAACCCTCCATATTATATTCAGAACGCATATAACTGATAGGATTGATATTCAATGTACATCTTAAATCTTTTTGGAAATGTGTGACACTAATTGTAGCAACTAAATCTTCTTCTCCAAATTTATCAATCTCATAGTTAGCGGCTATTCTAATACTTGGATTAATTATAATAGAACTTATCATATCTTCAGGTTTCATAATATCTATGAAGCCTTTTAAATTTTGACTATCTACTTTGGCTGTCTCATATTTCGCTATTGCTCGCGACATTATGCTTACATTTAAGGTAGCTTCTATCTCATCACGCCATAATACTAATCCCTTAGAAGATAGTTCACTTTTATTGTCGGTAATAAGAAAACCTGCATTGTAACTATTCGTTACCTCATCCCAACTAAGTGCCCTTTGATATATTCTAAAAGTTGCTATATTTCCTTCAAAATAACTATTATTTGCTGTTGATGATTTACCTAATACTAATGGGGCTGTTGTATTAACGTATTCCCCCAATACAGGTAAGCTAAATCCCTGCGGAGCTGCATTGATCATACCCCATAAACGTTCCCCGTCATACAGTAAAGTTACATGTTGCCAAGCCTTTACGTTAACTTCAGCAAAAACAAAAGACATTTTCTTTGTTTCTGTTGTTATTTGAACCCGAATTTCACGAGTATCTAAGTCAAAATAAAGTGAAAACCCTCGTTCACTTCCCGCACCATAAGATGCCACATAACCTGACTTAACTGGTTTGACCCAAGTTTCAAAAGTAAAACCTGAGTCTATTGGCAGTAATTCCAAATGATTAGGGATTACCACGTGATTGTTAAGGCCGTTAAAGTAAAGCGAATAAGGATCCGTAGGTATATTCATACCTGTCCAAGTCTTATCTTGCGAGAAGTTAAAACTTATCAAACTTCCGTTATGCCCTTTTCTTGCTAAATCAAACCAAGAATTAACAGGGGATGTATTTACACCCTGTGAGTAACCTTGGTTAGCTAACGCAGAGTGTAAATGTAAAGTCAGTCCCTTTAACGGATAAGCCATTCTAATCACGTCCAATCCCATTGTATTGAGATGAAAAGCTCATTAAGCAGGACTTGCTTTTGCCTTCATATCAAATGTACCACCCTCTGTTACTGTAACTTCGGACAAGAACCTAATATAAAACTGTCTAGCATCTCCAATAGGTATAGTTCCAGGGAAAGGTATTTCATCTACAGGTACAAAAGGATTATTTGATAAACTTAATTGGACTGTAATTCCAGGTTTAACTGTATGTGGATCGACCCAAACTTTCATATCTTTAACAGGAAAATCAGCATTATTCTGCAACCATACTGGATAAGCCTCAGAGGTACTACCCGCTACCAAAGTTCCATATTCTAAATATCGTAAAATATTACCAGCTTCATCCGTATAATACAGGCCTATTTCATTTCTAAAACCTAAAATCGGAAGTTTTGGTGGGATGTGTTTTATTAATACGGGATCCCCATCTCGATTTTTTTCATCGAATGCCCAAATATTCACAAAGTCATAGGCACCGTAGGTGGAAGGATGTCGAATTTCTGGTGTATATTTGGCATCAAGTGTATTATAAGAGCCTGCATTAGTTTTATTTCTATTAAAGAAACTATTATCAAGAATCCATCCATTGATGAAATATCCAGGAGATGGATTTTCTCCATAGTTAGAATCCCATGTCCAAAACGATAAAGTTGACGCTCTAGCATAGCCTGTGATAATAACTCTAGAAATTGTTACTCCCCATACTCCAGATTGACCTGATGTATTAGTATTATAATATTGTTCTTTTCTGCAATGAATTCCACCAATAATACCCGAATTATTAGATGCATTCGCCATATTAGCGTGAACAACACAATCTTGTATTTTGATACTTTGACTAGATTTACTGTAATAGGAGATATAAGGAATATTACCAACAATTCCTCCCATATATCCGGAAACTTGATCAAAGATACCTGATACTGTACATTTTGAAATTAAAGCTGTCCTATCTGTAGTTCCAACAATTCCTCCAAAATATCCACTTTGTTGCTGCATAGGTGCATCGAAAAGACAGTTTTCAATAGTGGTATCGTTACCCATAGTGCCCACCATTCCTCCTGATCCGTTTCCGTTTCCTGCTTTAGCAAAGACTTTATAATTAAATGTGTTAAACATCTTTACACTTACATTAAGTAATTTAGAAGAACCGGACATTTTCCCTACCACAATTCCCGATTCATTTCCAACTTCCATGTCAACATCAATAATAATAAGATTTTTTATAATAGCAGAACCAGATAATTGATAAAATAGCCCAACATTACTTGCTGAACGCCTATACATATAAAGGTTACCTATAGCCTTATTATTTCCATCAAAAGTACCTTCAAAAACATTAGCCCACCAGCCATTATCATAATTACTCATCCCCATTCCAATTGGTAGCCAACCAGAACCCGACTTAGGATAGTTCAGTATAATATCATTTTCCATACGAAAATGTTTGTCCGCGAAATGACGGACTTGTTCTAAATCAAATTGATTATAAATGAGGAACGGGTCCTCTGAAATTCCTTTACCCTTTTTAAACTTAATAAATTTTCTATTCTCAGGATATCCTCTATTTACTTTATAATCACCAATATGCCAATAATTCTGATAATCAAACGAGTATGAAGAAGCTTTTTTCATGTCTGCTTCATTAAGTGCAGTGCCCCCACCTTTAGCTACTCCGCCTTGTTTTGTAAGATTGTAGTAGCAATAGGATACACTTCCTGAACCTACAAACCCCCCATGATACGAAGCGTTTTTAGCAACTGTTAAATCAGTAACAGAACCTGTTGAGAAACATTGAGATACAGATCCACCATTAACAATTCCTAAAAAACCACCACAGTTATTACCTGAAGACATCACATCCGCATGACTATAGCTTCTTACAATTCTCCCTGCATTTTGGTAACCAACTAAGCCACCTGTATATTGAGCAGAGCTCCCCTCATTTTTAACTGTTCCCGAAATTACGGCACAATCCTCAACATCTCCATCAGACTTTCCTACTAAAGCACCTACCATTGATCCGTTGGCCACAATATTTACATTAACTAATCGAACACGCTTAATAGTCCCCCCGGTTTGTTCACCAAACAAACCCACATTAGATTGGGTACGATTAATATATAAATCTTTAATATCATATCCCGCACCATCATAGTAACCTTTAAAGCTAGTAATTGGAGCAAAACCAGAACCAGTTTGATAACTAGTCATAATAATATCCTTTGTTTGCGTGTAGTAAGCACCTAAGTTACTTCGGACATTATGTAAATCCTTTTCATCCTCAACTAAATAGGGACTAGATTGTGTTCCCCCTCCACCAGAGAAATGGTCAACATATATATATGTCTTACCTTTTTCTTTTAAAAAGTATGGTCTTTCTTGATTTTTTTCTGTTTTTTGTTCAATAAAGACAATTAAAGGGTTTCCATCTTTATCCGGATCAGTAGCAATAAATACTTTATCATAATCATCTTGAGGTAAAATAATAACGCCACTTGTCTCTGATGCCCCGTCTACCCAAGTAAATTCCCTCGGCAAATCTATACCTGCTTCAGAAATTAAATTAGATAAATCACGAACTCGTTCACGACTTCGTACAGAAATACCTGTTGGATCATCTGTGTCTAAAATTATTTCACTGTCCAGATGAACTTCTTGAAATGTTGAATATATTAGGCTTAAATCTTCATCACTTACTACACTCTCAATATCACACCATTCGTTTTCTACTAAGATTTGAACTGGTATATTAAATGTTTTTAAGTGAACTTTCTTATCTATAACTTCTATTGTGTAGTTTCGAATCGTTTCAGTATCTTTTACTACACTCCCATCCATGTTATAAGATGTACCATAAAGGGTATTTAGAAGTTGTTCTCTTGTTAACTTTACTGAATGATCCAATTCAATTCACCACCTATATTAGGTTCAAGAGGCGCTTTAGTTTCAAAAGCTACTCGTCCATTATTTACTATAATCACTTTTCCATCTAATTTCTGATCAGCTACCATTCGTAAATTAATCATGGCAGGTTGGTTAAGTGGAAGTTTTACAATGGGTTTAAAATGAAAGTTAATACCTTCTACATTAATATTCGTTTTATACCCCAAGCTGTAATGAGTGATGCGGTTCGATAGCATTCCGTTTCCCTGAAAACCAGCCACAAGTCCTGATGCTTCTGCATCTTTAAATGTGATAATATCGTTAATGTCATACTTAAAATCGCCATTTAAAGGTATAGTTTTTCCATCAAACTCATAAAAGAACTGAATGCGATGACCTGCTATACTGAAAATACCATCACGTTCAAAATAAATTTTATTACCATGACCAATTAATCCGAATCGGAAAAGCTTATTTCTATCAATCTTATAAAAGCTATTCTCTTCTTTTGTATTAAAATCAAATTCTGGGAGATGAGTACCGTCAGGATACTCAGCCACCCAGATAAAATCCTGTGCCACAGGAGAATGTGTATATTTATCATTTTGTAAAATCAATTTGCTTCCCCCTACCTCATTGCATTGAAGTAACTATTTTTTATACGTACTGATATGCAACACGTGTTAAGAATGCTACGTTTCCTGCTGTCGCGTTACCTGGAACATTGGCACGAAGGATAACTTCTGCATAGTTACCTTTTGCACTAGTTTTATTACCATCATTTTTAACACCTAAAATTTCATTTGCATTTGGAGAAAACGTACCATCAGTATTCGTTGAATTTCCTCCTGCTTGGATTGGATGAGTAGAATTACCTCCAATAGGTGTACGACCAGTTTCAGCTGCCGATGCAACAGTCACCTCAACCCATTTATTTGTTACTAACTCACCCGTATTACCACCTGCACTATCTTTTGTCGTAATAGTACAGTTTGTCATAGTAGATAAATCTGTTGTTCCCGCAAAGTTATTCCAAATTAATACTCCAAAATCAGAGGAAGGTGTTCCTGCATCAATGGTCCCAATATTCCAAGACGGTACAGCTCCTGAGTTGTCTTGTTTTCTCCAATTCACTTGTGGTGCTGGCATATAAATGACCTCCTAATTTTTATTTACACTTTAATTATCGCTACATCTCTTTATAAAGTTGTGATGAATTATTTATTATTCTTCGAGAGCTAATTCAACTACCAACTCTACAGTAATATCTTTTACGCCCTTACCTACCTCTTTGATATTGATTCTAAAGTGATCATCACGATTAACAGCTAGTTGTGACGGTTTAAAAGAATATGGTGTAGAGGACGTACGATTAGATTTGCTCTTTCCATCAATAACAAGTTCATCAGCAAGAATGCTATGCCAAATAGGTGTTGTATCATATGAACTTTGACTGCATCTTTCAATGTCAATACACGTTTTTGATTCTCCCATTGTGCCGCACGTTACATATGCATCAATTAACTCTCCCTTATAAGGGAAACGTAATTCTGTACGAACAATACCTACTTGTACAATAGATGGCACAACAAATACCATCACTTTATCGTCAAGCTTCCGTATACGCCTGTTATTGAGATGTGCTCTATTGTAAGCAATAAAATCCATAAATTTATCCTCCTTATAAATCGAGGTATGCACTGTCATTATAAGAACTTTCCATTGGAAATTAACAAAGGGATAGACTTAGCTATCCCCTCGTACTGTTGTCTTTAATAGTCTTCTAGTTGCAGGATCATATGAAAATTCCCTTGTAACCTGTTGAGATAGACTTCCAAGACCATCTGTATAATATACAGTCTCTGTTTTCAATTCACCCTTTACCATAGGTGCCTCGTTCTCATAATACGTAAACTCTCGAATAATAGTATGATCTCCCGTGATAATTTCACGAATAATTTGACCTCTTTCGTTATATTCATAATCTATATCTACACTAGAATTTCCACCGTACACCAATTCTAACTGGCGTTGTATTTCATCTAAACGTGCATCTAATGAAATATGAGGCTTATCACTCTCTCTGAATTGCCGAGCATCATATACTTCCTTTTGTAAGTCATAAAATTGCGTTCCACTAATAGTAGCTTGCCCTCTACTACAATATTGGTTTTTATAGACTTCTATGTACACCTCATCACCAATTTGTAGCTGTATAGAACGCTCTTCATTTTTTGAACCTACACCTAAATGGATGTGATAATCATCCAGCTCAATATAATCAACTCCGCTTAGTAAACGCCGGCCATTATAATACACTTTTAATAACCCTTTATTTGGTTCATAAGTATGACCAACTGGTAAAATAGGATTTGATGTACCATATGTTTTCACGAAATCTTGATCAACAACGTGTAATATTTCATCCCAATCTTTTGTGATAGGACTATATCTATGGAGCTTCATTCTTGTTCCCATTTAGC
This sequence comes from Bacillus sp. NEAU-Y102, assembly GCF_054788175.1. NCBI lineage: Bacteria > Bacillati > Bacillota > Bacilli > Caryophanales > Bacillaceae > Bacillus > Bacillus sp. NEAU-Y102. Next base: position 238,670 of record NZ_JBTWFK010000005.1, read on the forward strand.
CACCCCTTATTCGTTTCTTATTTCCAAGAAGAAGTGTGAAGGTCTCATCTGTTGTTTTATTTTTTCAGGATCGGTTGTATCGACCCTAGCAATTCTCACCCAAAAATCCTTTGATTCTCCTTCATGTAACGTTCCTATACGTATTGTTGTATCTTCATATTGATTAGGAGTACCGTTGTTGTCTGTGGCAAGATCACACCATTCCCAGCCAAACTCTTTTTTATAAACAGCAATCTGAATTTCAATATTCTCCGCTACATTTCCCGAAGTATCGTTTAAGACAGTCAATTTTTGTTCAATTATGTCACTTTTCAGTGCACCTAAATGTGTAGCTTTTGTTTCACTTAACTCTTGGCCTTTCCATTTGACTTTTAAATTTGTACCTTTTAAAAACAGATCTCCGCCGTACATTTCAGCGTATTCTTTTTGTTCATCTATTAAAACATACTCACCAGTCTCACTCTTATCGTAAACTCTAATTTTCCCCTTAAAAGGAATGGTAGGTAATTCAATGTCTATACCTGAATATCCATCTGGAACTATTTGAGTAGTTACAATATTTCTTTCATAATCAATTAACTCAACTTTATAAAAACTATTTAAATTACCAACACTAATATTGGTACCTTTACACAAGATGACCCTTTCTACAATAAGGGGGGTATACCCATCTCTTGGTGTACCTTTTAATATAACTCCAGCCATAGCTGGATCGATACAAATTGTTGAGTCAAATAGCTCCCACGCATTTCCTCGCTCTGCAAAAAAGGTCCACAGATTTTGTTTTTTTACTGTTCTCCAAATATTATAGGTATTCTCATAAATGCTATCTTCACTTTCCAAAAACTCAACTTTCTCAAGAGCATTCTTCCAAATAACGAGACCACCTTCATCTCCCAAATATTTTGGTGTATAGTTCGAATGCACTTGTAGTAACAATTCATCTTCATTTTGAGGCAGAGAAAAAAGAGCATTTGTACTTCTATCAGTAGAGTTGTGTTTAAGTACTAATTGTTTATCAGAATCACTGTACGTATAAGAATCAGTAGGGGATACGATCCAACGTGAATCAAGTGTTTCAAAATTATCGTCAAAAATAAGTCCAGTCTGAACCCTATGAATGCTCAATAGTAACTTCCTCCTATCGCGTCTTCTTGATATTCCAACCATTCCATGCAGGGAATGGTTTACCCATAATGAGCCATACTTTATCCTTTTCTTTTTCATCCCATGGCTTATCTGGTTCAGGTAATCCTATACCTGTATCATCTTCATCAATTACATTCATTTCATGCTGTCTTTCAATATTTAAATCCACTTCATTTTCTATAGAAATTATATTTGAATTCGAATGCATTCCCTCATCAATTTCATCAATAAATCCATAATTTCCTTTATTAATATTTAACAATTCATCATCTTCTATAGACATTGTATTTAATATTAATTTTTTCGTTGTAGTTTCACTATCTATTGTGATATTTGAAGCAGAATTAATGTTTATCTGTTCTTCTTCATCCAGTATCATTATAGTTTCATTACTTGAACTTCCCTCTTCTTCTTGGAAAATCCTTATTTTCTTCTTATTTACCTGTTCTGTTTGCATTTCATCTTCTATTGTCATTTTTCTATTTTTACGTAATATTGTTTTATCAAATTGTTCTTGGATAACATCTAAGAATACATTACATTCTGCTAAGGTACTTTCTTCCACCTCTGTATCTACATGAATTCCCGAAATTGCCATTTCATTATTGTTTATAATTGAATCTGTTTCTTGACTATTACTCGCAAAATCATAGTGATTTATAGTAGTTTCGAAATTACTTTCTGAACCTGCAAACTCTATTTCTTCTAATGTTGTTTCTCTATCATTACCACTATTTACGAATTCAATTGTTGCAATATCCACTTCATTTGATGCATGGTGATCTGCTAAATTCGCATCTATAACTACAGTGTCTATAGTTGCACCCATTTCACCTTTAATAGTAGGATCAATAATTGACTCATAAGTATCCCCCAAACTCATAAGAGCCCCATCAGTAACTACAACTCCAATTTCATTTGTTTGATTACCTGAAACTGTATCTTCAATGGTAGCATCCTTTTCTTTCCCTACATTGGTTAGAACTTGATTGTTCATTTCAATATCAAATATGTTAAACAGATGAGCTAAATGTTTTTTTTCTACTGCAACGTGGATTTCACTTCCACTTAATGCGCTTTCTACATCTTGTATCATTGTTTCATATTCTTTATGAATAATTAATGGTTCTACCTCTTCTATTAACGTTTCATAAGTCTCTCCTACTATACCTTCTGATACATAATCCAATAGAATACCATTGTCTTTTTCAGCCATATTTGACATTGTATTTTCCTTATAGACAACACTATCAATTATCCCATCAGATTTTGCTGTACTTAGATTAATGAGGTAATTTTCCTCTTCACGAAGATTTTGAAATGCTCTATCGTCACTTTGCATATACACTTCTAGCGTATCTTCCAGATTCATATCTAGTAATTTATCGACGTGTAATTCTTCTTTGCGTTCAATTTGGTCTGCTATCTCACCATTTTGCACATACGTTTCTAGTGTTTTTTCAAGATTCATGCTTAGCGGTTTATCGACATGCAGTTCTTCTTCACGTTGTAATTGGTCTAATCTATCCATACTTTGCACATGCATTTCTAACGTTTCTTCCAGATTCATGCCTAACAATTTCTCTACTGTTGTTTCTTCTTCGCTTTCGATTTGTTCTGCTATCTCACCACTTTGCACATACGTTTCTAGTGTTTTCTCCAAATTCATACTTAGTGGTTTATCGACATGTAGTTCTTCTTCACATTGTAATTGATCCAATCTATCCATACTTTGCACATGCATTTCTAGCGTTTCTTCCAGATTCATGCCTAACAGTTTTTCTACAGCTGTTTCTTCTTCGTATTCAATTTGTTCTGCTATCTCATCACTTTGCGCATACGTTTCTAACGTTTTTTCAAAATTAGTGCTTAGTAGCTTCTCGACATGTAGTTCTTCTTCGTTCATTCGTTTTGCTTTATTAATATTTTGTGCATACGTCTCTAGCGTTTCTTTTCTAATTTCATTTTGTTCTGCCATATTACCGCTTTGCACATACGTTTCTAATATCTTTTCATGCTTCGAACTAACTAACTTCTCAATATATACCTGTTCTTTATGATCAGTTTGATTCGCTCTACTACTATCTAATAAATACAAGTCTCTTGTATTATCTAGAACAGCATCAATTAGATATATTTCATTGAGCTCTTCTTCTCGTTCTGCAAGCGCTGCTGAATCGTTATTTTGAATATAGGTTTCAACTATATTTTCTAATTCCAATCCAATTAGATTATCAACATGAGCTTTTTCTTCTCTCTGTATATCATCTGCTATCATGTTGGTTGATACATCAGTATTCAATACCTTTTCACTTTTAGCATCTAAAAAATTCACTAAATTTATTTCTTCTTGTTTCAATTGATTTACTACATTACTATCTTGAATATAAGATTCAAATATCTTTTCAAGTTTTGAATTGATTAGTGTGTCTTGCTGAATTTCCATGTTCTTTTCGGGTTTATTTACTACACTTTGTTCTTCTACATAAAGTTCTAAATTCTTCTCTATCTCCCCAAAATCTCCATAGTCATTCGAAATATCAACTACGATTTCTCTTTGATTACTTAAGGTAGTTGTTGAAATAAATGTGTCAAATTCTTTATCTAGATGATACTTAATTTCATTTTCTATAGTTATCTCATAATCAGCTACACTATTTTTAACAGAAATATTTTGTTCAATTTTTGTTTCATTTGTTTTTTTCTTTTCACTCTTTTTTACTACATGTGTAACCACTACATCTTCACATTGTTCCAACACACTTGAAGAAAAACCATCTATTTTAGCGTCCTTTAATAAAGAGTGAGTTTGCATTGTATTTAACTCGTTAAGTTCAACATCTATCATATCCTCATTGCTAAAGGCCTGTTCTGTAGCTATTAATTCCCCTTTAAAAGCAAAACGATTAGCACCATTCTCTAAATTATTCAAATGGCCATTTTGAATCTGGAATGTTTCACCGGAATTTATAACAATCTTTTCACCAACTTGGTAATTTCTATCTCCACTAAGTAGATTTAACTTTTCTGCTTCACGAATAAATTCTGTGCTATCCAATAAAGTAGTAACATTCGCTTGATAATGACTACTAAAATTACTATTTAATACTGAATCTTCAAATCCATACTTAAATGATTTGCTTTGTGTTTTTTCCATATCCAGTGACTCAGAACCAGAATGGTAAACCTGACCTAATTCGAATCCTGATAAATTATTTTGAACATTTTTATACTTATCTGCAATGATAAATTTCTCACTATTCTTCGTATACTGATAAGATTTACTATCTTCCATTCTATGAATTAGCTGTTTTACAGACTTGAAAGAGGTACTACCAATGTACTGACTAAAATCATTCAAAGTATAATTCACATTTGCCCTTGGTACTGTCATTGAATCTACTCTTCCGTCTGAAATATTCTTACCTGCACCTAAACCCTGAATAATTACATCATGTACGTTTCGTGTTTCATCTAATGAAGCTTTCTGATTCATTAATCTATAGACTTCACTCGCTTCACTTAATGTAGCTATATGAGACACACCCTCGTAAATTTTAGGTTCAATATACGCCTCATATACATCAAATGGGACTAATCCATATAAATGATAATTCCCTCTACTATCCTGAGAAACGTTTCCTTCTAATGCAATTAAAGATCCTGTTTCAGTATTTGCAACCTTACTTGATAACAGCTTATTTCCATTACTCATTTCATGCTTTTGTAGAAAACCTAAAATTCCTTTATAGGATTCACCTATATCTCCTAAATTCAGAACGCCTTGAATTGGTGTATCTTTTCCTTTTAATATTCCTTCATCAGGATAACTTGTAAAAATAACTTTAAAGTTCTCAATCTTATTGGGCTCTTTCCCAAATTCACTTAATTTGTTCCCCTTATCCAATTGGCTATAGAGAGCATCCAAAACCACTTTTAAAAAATTGGCTTTTGCTATTTCTACAACTTTCTCGCCATATTGTAAGGTTAGCAATCTTTCTTCCGTATTAATTTGCCCACTTTTAAATAATACATCTGCTAATTCTTTTACTTGATTATGACCAAAACTCGGTAATAACTCGAGTAGTTCTAAACTAATATTTTCTCCAATTAACTCTTTCAAAAAGCCGAAATCATAAGAATTCCTTTCACTATAAACCCTCTTATTACTACTTTTATATTCAAATGGAGTTTCTGTATGAATCATCGACTTTTTACTAGATTTCAAGTCATATTTGTTTAGTTTCTTAACTAGATTTGTATTAATTTGACTAATAACTTCTCCAAAATAAGCGTAAAAATCCTTATTCTCTGTTATTTCTATTAAATCCCCTTGTCGTGCACTTTTATCCCCTCTAGTTAATGCTTCTCCTACCTCCGCTATATAAATAAGACTACCTTTTTCTAAATTTAAATTGGAGCCTTCAAATATAGTTTTGTAATCAGCTAATACAGAGTGCATCGCACCAGCCGCTCGTTTCACTTTTGTACCCATTTTCATATCATCTAAAGCTAACGCACTATACCTATTCCAAGGATCAAAAGCCAATGGGACAACATCTAGATTAGGTACATTTTGATGACGATTGAACCTGAATACATATCCCTTTTTATTATAAAAAAGGGTAGTGAAACTGAGTAAATAATGCTTACTGTTACTCATTTTCCACCACCCACCTTTCGACAAAGTAAGACTTGCACCGTAGTATTCGGTACAAGTCATGACTTAGTTGCGGTTATTATAAATTTTCTTTTAAGAAACCAAGTCCAATAGGAGCATATGGAGTCATGTTCGCTAAACGGAAAGGTGTTCTAGGTGTATCTGCTAAAGTGTAACGATATGTTTGGGCGTAATTATAAGCAACAATCACTTCTACGCGATCTTTTGGAGCATCACCCAAAATTAATCGTTTGGTAGAACCATCTACTGTAAATTTCCCAGCAGCTGGAGGTGTATCTGCTTTATATTCAACATAATTCGCTTTAGTTAACGTATTACATCCAGTTGAACTTACTAAGCGAACTTCAAATTCATCATCGATTGTAGGTCTATGGAATAAATGAAACTCTTTGATTGCTCCATCTCCTGTACCTACTTGCTCGTTTTCAGATCGTTCTTTTACTTCTAGTTCATCTAATTGTGAGATATTTTTTGGATGAATTGCATAAACTTCATCTAGTCTACCCACATAACCATCAGAAGGATGAACAATATACATTGGCGAAATGTGATATTTATTAGAATATACAGACGGATTAAAACGAGACTCATGGCTTGGATCTACGTCAGCATCATGAGTAATAAATGCTAAGTAATGTTTTTGATACATTGCCCCGCCAACAGTTCGCTGTACAAGTACAGAACTATTACCATTAGATGTATTTACACCATAGTCAACTACACTACGTCCTAATTTCATGCCCGCTTTATATTGAATCTCATCATCAGAACGAGCTCCACCAATAATTACATTATTCATTCGAGGAGTCTTACCAATTGTCGATAGACGTCCAATATATAATGGTGCAAAGAACGTACTTTCAGGATCCGGCGCAGGATCTAAACGGAAGTAAGAAACGATACGGTCCTTTGTAATATTTCCCCAATAATAAACTTGAGAATCTCGTCCCCATCCTAAACCGATATCATTTTGCGGAATAAACGATACGGCTGTTGGTAATGAAGGATAAACAAAGCGAACTGCATCATAAGCGGCCCCCATAAGTTCTGTTGGAACTTGCGGATTAAACTTATTTACTTCAATATCTCCATAACTACCGTTTGCATCTTTTACATATTCTAATTCATAGTCAGCGAATAATGCTAACGGCTCAGTTCCTCCTGAAAACGTTACTGTACCGGCCTCATGGTCCACAGTATAATCAGCGGAATCAAGGGGTACTGTTCCAGTTAATTTATCATAGAACTTATATGAATTCTCGCGGATACGTTGGTTCCCTTTCTTCATTTTAAAGCTAAATACTCCACCTTTTTTGTCTTCTAGCTCAGCCAAGTCAGGGCGTTCAGAACGTAAAATAAATCGAGTAGGGATAAATCCTTCAAACGTAAAGAACCATAAGCGTTTTACTAGATCAGGAGCATTATCTGTAAGCGAGTATGTAGAAAGAACCTTACCTACTTGACTATCATTGAATGTTACAGTCCCTTTCTCTCCATCTATTAAATACTTTGTTGTAGCTTGGTCAATCATTGAACCATCTTCACGATATAAAATTACACTAGAAGGAATAACTGGTTTAACCATAAATTCAAATACTGTCTTTGTTTTTTTGGCCCCACTAGGAGTTACATCCTTCATTTCACCTAAAAATGTATCTTTTGAAATTACAGGTTCCTCTCCAAGCTTTCTTACATTTCCACCATAACCTGTGGTGAATCCAAAGTAGCGATGTTGTTTATCGCTACCTTTCGATTCAAATAGAAAAGTTTCAGCAAAAGTTTTTCGGTATGAATCCTTCTTTCCATTTGCATCTGTTAAAGGCGATACCGCACGGTATTTCCCTAAAGTACTCCATCCTCCCGCATTAAACAACTTCTCTAAATCTAAAGGTAGAAGTTGCACGGACAAATCTACATCGAAAAATCCATCTGTATTAATTAATGACATATTGGTCACCCCTTCTATATTTATTAAGAAACCTCTATAGGTGTTGCAGTAATACCTACAGATTCGTTACCGGCTGAATCCACCGTAGTAATTTTGATCTCAGGTTTAAATCCTGTGTTTAATCCCATTAATCTGTAATAAGTTGTTCCAGTAATTCCAGTAGCATAGATCTTACCATCTAAGTAGATATTGACATGCTTTAAATCCTTATCTGTAGGAAGTTCAAATTCTACATCAATAGTCTGTGATATTGGACTTAATACTTTAGTAATCTTCACTTCTCCTGGAGGAGTTTTATCATTCTTAATGTCGTGAGGAACTTCATTTGGATTAAAGTCCTCAGAATAAATCCCCAAACCTACAGGACGGAAAGGTGTAACAGGTAGCTTCGTTAGAGGAGATACCGCACCTATACTATGTGGTTTATACATTTCATAAACTTTTTCCGGACAGTTTTGTTTTGCAACACGTAAGTTCGTTGCACTCATTCCTTGTGAGTTAAAACCAATTGCTTTATCTAAATACCCCCTCACACCCTCTTCAGGATGAACTACATAAATTCGAGAGGAGTGTACTTTATCTGAGTATCGGGAAGTATTAAATTGATATTTATAATTGTTAGTTTTTTCAACAGGATTATATGCTCTCGGATATTTCTTACCAATTTCATCTACTCTATTTGGTGGTAGCTGGTTCGAAGGTGCGTTCCATGAGAGATAGTGAGCCTGATAACGTGCACCAAATCTTGAACGGGAAACCATTACAGAATCTACACCATTTGAAGAATGATGTGGATACAATTTAAGTAAAGGATAAATTGTTTCGCCAACAGTTGCGCCAGGATCATCAAAATCAAATAAAGATACTACATCTTCATTCTTCACTCGTTTGCTAGCGTTGTTAGTCGATAGACGAGCAATTGTCGCACCTGTGTCCCAATAAGGTGCACGCATGAATGTTCCTAGTTGCGCACGTTCAACAGTTAAATAGTTACCTTTTTTCTCAATTAGTTTAACTACCTCTGTACCATTAATCGTTAACAACGCTGGTGCCTCAGGTAATTTCGTTGCATCATTGACATAAAGGATTGTATCTCCAGGCATAATTTTCCGCCAAGAAAATGTAGTTTCTTTTCTAGTTGAATCCACACGTTTTACAGGTGGAATAGTTCCTGAAAATAATGCATAGCCTTCATCTTTATCTCCATCTAAAGAATTTACTTTACCGAAATATAGCGGTATAGTCGGAACCAAATTCTTCTCCCAAACAGGGGCTGTATCAGCTTGAAGAACTAGGAAAAATGTTGTGCTATCAATATGACCTTTGACACGAACTTCTGAATCTGTCCACCAGTTCGTATGCCATAAAGGATCGTTTATATGCTCTAAAAATTCAGCGCGCAATGTAGTCTTAACAATTGGTGACTGCATTACACGAGGATCAGCTTTTTCAATTACCGCTTCTTGCATATCAGTATCCCAACGTGTTTCTAACACTTCAATATCTAGTGCTGAACGTATTACATGGAAAGGAGAAGCTGATAATAATTTTTCTTCATAAATTAAGTCTTCTGGATCGTAGTCTCTATCTTCTACATGGTAGTTTCCTTCAAAATACTCATACCACCACTTAGACCAGTCATCTCTATCCCTATCTCTGTCTTGCTCAAAGGATGTACCACCCATACCTGGCATAGTAACGATAGAAACAATACCATCTTCTTTAACAAGATTAGAGTTTGGTAACTTCTCTAACATATAGAAATACAAGTTTGTTCTTGTTGTATTATCTACATACTTTTGTTTAATCCATTCATCCCAAGTAGGCTTCATTTTAAAGTTAGGATCATTAGGATCGGTATCATCGTGAGGTCTACGAATAGGCTGTTTTTTTTCATACTTGTACTTAAGAGGGAATTGGCTAATTGTCGCAAAACCTAGCAATTTCCCATCTGCATTTCTAAAAATGGTATGTCTTGCAATTGCATAATTGACTTGATCCGTTCGGCGATTGTACGCCCTAGTATCTACCGCAGCTTTATAAAAGTTCCTCACTAACGTCCAACCGTTATCAATTAACATTTGTGCAAATACGTCCTGCAAGTTATCTTCTTCAAACTTAGAGGGATAATCCTGAGGAGTTGAATCAATATATGGCATCTCATCACCCACTTCATCATTTTATTTTAATAATAGGTTAATTAGTTTTATAAATAGCAATTCTTCTATGTCATGTATATTATAGGTAGGTACCTTCCTTTCATAACATGTAAGTTGCATTACTACATTACGTTCACAGATACTTCAATACCTGCAGATTCATTACCTTTCATGTCTACAGAAACTAGTTTAATTTTTACACCATTTCCTTTTGTCACATTTTTAATAGTATATGATTCTACTTCAGTGACACCTGTTGCATACTTCATACCATTTACGAAGATGTTAACCGTTGAGAGCTCCATATCATTCGGATTTGTCCAAGTAAGTAATACAGTTCCTTCTTGTGGATTTGTAGCTTTTAGGTTAGAAACATTAACTAGAGTCTTATTCGCTGCTGGTTTCTTAGAAGTATTTAGTGCTTCTTTGTACAACCCTAATCCCATTGGTCGAAATTGTGTGGATGGTCGCTTCGTTAGTGGTGAAATTGCACTAACTGGGACACACTGATATACATCAAAAACCTTTTCTGGACAACTCTCTTGACGAATTCTTAATTCACTAGATCCCATATTAATTGAATTAAATCCTACAGAGTTCTTTAAATATCCTCTTACTCCTTCTTCTGGATGAATCAGATAAATAAATGAAGTTTGTACTTTATCCGAATAACGTGAAGGATTGAATTGATAATTATTAATTCGTTCCCATGCTCGTGGGTATTGTTTATTACCTACTTCAGATACACGCTTAGGAGGCATATCTTGTGCAGGTGCATTCCAAGACAAGTAATAACTTTGATAACGAGAACCTAATTTAGTACGACTCACCATTACAGAGTCAACACCATTAGATGGATTAGAAGGATATTTTTTCAGGACAGGCATAATTTGACGCCCACCTTTAATCTTAATATCATCAAAGTTATAAGCAGCAACGCCATTTGTATCAGTACCTTTTGGAACAGTTCCTGCGAATAATGCGATAGCAGGATCACCTTCATCTATTGCTTCAATATCGCCAAAGTAAATCGGTACAATAGGTACGACATTATTTTCCCACATTGGTGTATTATCCGTTTGGATAATTAAGAAAAGACTATTACTGTCAATATGTCCTTTAATATTAATTTCCGAATCAACCCACCAATTTGTATGCATATAAGGGTAATCAATATTTTCAAGTAATGGTGAACGTAGAGATGACTCTACAATAGGCGACTGCATCACAACAGGATTCGCTTGTTTTACAAATTCTGAACCAGCACTTGTAGATTTAAAATCAATTTGTGTAACTTCAATATCTAAAGCCATTTGAAGTCGTTTTTCATCTGCACTAGAGCCCGTTCCCCATGGGGTAAATAATTTATCTCCCTCTTTTACATCTGGTAATTTTTCCAACATATAAAAATAAAGAGATGTATTTACTTTTCTTTTTTCAAATTCTTTGGCCATATAGTTAATAAGGGCCTCTTTTTCAGTAGCTGTTGATTTAAAAGCATTGTAATATGGAATCCCTTTATCATGAGCAGTAAACTCCTTCCAATCTGCAACTACAGCAAAACCAAACAAATCACCTCGTGCATTACGTAAAATAATATGATTGGCAACTGTAAATTTTTCATCATGCCTTCCTTCTAAAGGATGATCTGTAACATAATAAGACCCTGTTACAGCTTTTTTAAACTCTACTACTTTGGTCCAGCCGTGTTTAATCAGTAAATCCATAAAACCGTGTTGTAAGTTACCTTCACGAACCTTATAAGGGGAAAGTGCAGGTGTGCTATCAATATACGGCATTTCTACACCTCTCTTTCTATTAATTAAGGACGAGATTTTACCCGCCCTTATTCTGCAACTTAGTTATCGTTATGAGTAGGTAATAAGTTGCAACTAATTACTTAAATTCATTATAAGTAGTCTTTTTATTCTGTTAACAACACTCATGTCTAATTAATAATTTTAGCTTTTAGTTTTACATCCGAAGGTACACTACTTCCACAATAAAGGGTATAACTCCACCTGCTTCCTTTATCTTGACCATCATTCATTACTACTCTTAATTCCCCATCATCAGGTTTATAATAAAAACCAAACGGACTTCCTTCTTTATCCATTTTACGTGAAGTATCATAAATCAATTCATTATTAACAAATACCCGCATCCTATCTGGCGCAGAGAAGAAATCATATTCCACATAGCAGATGCCCTCTTCACTTACAGCATGAATATATTCCCCATATCCCATGCCACCCTGTGCCGTTTGTCCGCATTTTAGTACATTTTCACCTGGTTTCTCACCTTCGCCTTCTGGTTTTCCGCCTTCGCCTTCTGGTTTTCCACCTTCGCCTTCTGGTTTTCCGCCTCCGCCTTCTGGCTTTCCACCTTCGCCTTCTGGTTTTCCGCCTCCGCCTTCTGGCTTTCCACCTTCGCCTTCTGGTTTTCCGCCTTCGCCTTCTGGTTTTCCGCCTCCGCCTTCTGGCTTTCCACCTTCTCCTTCTGGTTTTCCGCCTTCGCCTTCTGGTTTTCCGCCTCCGCCTTCTGGCTTTCCACCTTCGCCTTCTGGTTTTTCAGGTGGAATATTTTTTGAGATAAATTCAATATTCACTATTTTTTCGCAAACTCCAAAACCATAATCAACGATAAATTTAATTGAATATACTCCTGGTGAACTACTAGTAAAAGTGTAATTTCCTGTCTGCATGACTTTAGGAGGGGTTTGAACAAGTACACCTATATTAGAAGCTGAACTATTTTGTCCATGATCTAAATGAAGAACAATTGAATCTCCTACATGTGATTTTAAAGAAGGACCAGTAATGTTTAATTCACAAATAAATTCGCCAATAATAGTCCCCTCAGTTATACATTCTTGTCCATCGTTATACGTTACAATAAATGTAATTTTATATACGCCCTTATTAATAACTTTAAACGTTCCATTCCCAAGACTCTTTAAACCATTCTTATCATAGTTCGTATCAATGCGTAGAATACCAGATTTATTTGTGTGTACAAGCGAGAATGTAACAACCTCTCCTACTACCTTATTAAATCGTGATGTAATTAAATTTAAACCACAGCTACTAATTGGGATATCATTAATAATCTGTATTTTTGAAGGCCTTGAAATTGGTTCTAATACAGGAGTCTCTATTCTTTTAAAACAACCCGCATCTTTTAACATACCTATACCTGCCATTCTAAAATGGGTAGAAGGCCTTTTAGTAAAAGCTGAGTCCCCCTCTACAATCGTCACGTAATATTCATCATTATATTCTGATTTTTTGTTATCCTTGCCCGCATCATCAGAATCATGACCATCTTTTTCTGGATGAATACTAGGAACCAAATTATCCCATTGAAAAGGAACCCTTAAATGCATTTCTTTTCCTAACCCTGTAATTACTTTTATCCAGACTTCATAAATGCCTTCTTTAGACATATTCATAAAGTCGTACATAGGTGTACCATCACCTAGGTCTTTTTGCGTAAAAGCAATTCCTTTAACTCTCCTTAATTCATGGTTTACTTCATCATCCTCTAAAGCTATTACTGCCCCAGCCTCTCCAATTTTATAGGGTTCCTCTATTAAAAGCTGATCTTTTTCTCTTAAAAATCTGATATATGCTGTTACTTCAACGATATCAGTATCTTTTAGGAAATAAACATCAAAATAAGATACACCATGCTTGTTAATATCTATAGTAAGTGGCTCATGAGAATGATATGTAATTACGTCATCTACGTCTTTAAAAATGTACCTCGATGGTAAATGCCTCCATCTAATTGAATGTATAATTGGTAGTGAATCAGTTCCTTTAAACCCTTTATTTTGCGGTACTGATAAATTAGGAACGGGAGTTAATGCCATATCAAAATCACCTCTACGCTTTTATAATTTCCACGGTAAAGCCTTGTAATTCTAAGTCTCTTTTAAAATATTCCATAAGATATAATTTATTAGATTTATTGATTGTTGGAGGATTTTTTCCGCTCTTTGTAATTAATTTATGTGGAATCCCCTTAATCTCTCCTCTAAACCTTATTCCTATTTGAACATTCAAAATATTATCCAAAGATTTTACAAGAGATTCATTATTACCGCTTACTCTGACTTTATGTTGAATATCACCTTCATTATCAATAAAGGCAAAATCTTCTCCTCTTTTTATCTTAAGAATCATTATATTTTACCTCCTACAGTTTTGGATCAATACCCATTTCTTTTAATTTATTAACTATAAAATCGTGTTTATCTTTAAAATTTCTAGCTAAAAATTGTCTATTAATGATATACATCATAAAGGCCTCAGCAAAATCTTCGGTCGGGCTAAAACATCCATAATCTGATACCGGAGCAAGTTTTCCATTATCTAACGCTGTACCCGGCGAGCTTTTCGTTAGTTCATTAAATGAACCATCAATATTCTCGATCCACCCACTAATATTTAACCATTCTTGCATTTCATGTAGTTTTTCACCTAATATGTCATATCCATAATTAGATAATGCATGACCCATCTCATGTACAGCTACTTCTGCGGCAACATAAGGTATATAATTATCATCAGTCATATCCGGTAGATAATATGCTTTATATTCTCCATCAACAACATGACTGCCAAAACCCAGGTTAGGTTTTATATAGTCATATGGGCGATGTGCCTTGGCAGCTGAAATATTATAAAGCAGCACCTGAGGTTCAAAGTTAACTAAAGAACGAAAAGAAGATAAAATATTTTCCTTTTTCCCATTACTATGCATGGCTGTAGCAAAACTATCCATTACCCAAGCTCCAACAAGACCCGTATCATCTTCGTTTTCAATAAATACATTATTAAAGTCAATCCAATCATATATAACACTTGGTACTTTCTTAATGAAAGGAAGCATTTTATCTAAAATATCGCCCTTTAAAAACCCCTCTGAACCTGGGAAGAATAAGACAGGTTTATTGAGTTTAGCCGACATAAATACTGAGGCTTTTTGCAATTCATTTAAACAAGGTAAATTTGTCTTTCCCCACTCGTTAAAATCTAGCCATCTATCTTGTAAACTATAACCTTCATCTTTAATATCTTTTAAAGTTTTCCATAAAAATTTATGAAAATCTTCATTTTTTATTTTAGAGTGATCCAAATGATACTGACTTTGAGGCTCCTGTAAATAATCTAACCAATCATTTCGCCCTTCCCAGAACGATTTGCTTAATTCCTTTCCAATACCATCTGTGCTGTTAGCCAAATAATCTTGCGTAATAACAGAGGGGTTCCAATAAGTATCATCTACTGCTGGTGCCTTTACTGACCCATCGCAATAATAAGAAAATTTATTACCTTTATCAGAATTGGAATTAGAATTATTGGTTGAATCTCCTAAATTCACATGAAGATTATTCAGTTTGCTTGTACTCTTAGCAATTCCCCACTCTAATTTAGTAGATTCTTTAGGTACCTCAGGTTGATATTGAGATTCATTACATTCTTCACACCAATAAGGGAACACTAATTTCTCACCTTCAGAAACATTAATAACGGGCAGAAGTACGATATTAGGAATATACCCTAATACACCATCTTCAGGATGCATGACTGTTGCGCGAGATGTATGAATCTTATTACTATACCTAGACGCATGAAAATCGTATTGATAGTAACCATATCTTAAATAATTCCATGCCCTTGGGTACTTACGAGCATATTCTTCCTCTTTCTCGGTTCCTTGTGCATTTTTGACCAGTCTTAATTCTTCACGAGTAGGTGGCATTAGGTTAGGTGGCACGTTCCAACGTAAAAAATGTTCTTGATAACGTGCTCCATATTTTGTTTTTTTGATCATAACGGAATCTACTCCGTTTGATGGATGGTTTACATAATTTCTTGTGATAGGTTGTAAAATTTCAGTTTTAGTCTCTATACTATCGAAATCAAAAAATTCTCCTACTTGCCTACCTCCAAGCATAGCGATTGGTGTTTCATTTTTCGAAGATGTATTTTTAGATACTAGATTTCCAAAGAAAAAGGGAATTAAAGTCACCATATTATTTTCCCAGCTAGGAGCTGAATCTACTTTTAATGTAAAAAATGCACTTGTCTCATCAAATACACCTTTTAGCTGAATTAAAGAGTCCCCCCACCAATTCGTATTAGTTCGATAATTCAACTTCCCTATGGAGGCAACTAGATCACCTGTATCTCCTTTTAATTGCATGGTAATAATCGGTGATTGTTTCATACTTTCATAGTATTCACCCTCACCGTAGTACTCTATATCCATGCTATCCCTAAATATATCCAAACCATGATTTTCACTCATGATAGTAACTGGAGCAAGTTCACCACTAGGTGATACATAATGCGTATATCCAGCATATGTGTCTAGTGTGTATGAATAAACAGTTGTATAGTCTACAGATTTTCTATAAAAATTAGAAATCCATTCTAAGAAACCTTCTTTTTCTCTAGGAATATCTTTAGTGTTAATTTTTACAGCCCCTGTTGACTGTGCGAATGCTAAATACTCATTATCCCACCTACGCATAATCATATGCCGAGTGATGCATAACATACCTTCTCGAGATTCAAAAGGAGGTAGATATCCCTCTTCCTCTTTTACAAATAACCCTTTTTCAAAAGTAATTTTATATAGATCCACTTTTGGAACTTGATTGTTAAAATTCTGCCACCAGTAATTACCTGATTTATCTTTAAATCTTCTAAATACTTTATCAAACATATCATCTAAAAAATTATCGTGTCTTAATGTTTCCTCTACCCAAGGCATTTATATCCACCTCTCTTATTTGTTAGGATTATCCCTTAAACATTGAAAGTTTATCCAAACATATTTCGATTGCCCACCTTTATTATCAAAGCGGAATGTAATTGGGGTACCTGCTTTTACTGTTTTCACAGCCATTAAATAAGCACCTTCTGGTAAATCCTTCGTATAAATTTCATCAAATACGTAGTTATTTTTATGATCATCTCCAATAAACAAACTCCAATTATCAAAGGAATGATATCTAGATGCTCCTACAGCTACGGAGACCAGCTCAATATCAAAATCAGGAATAAATTGAATATCAAAGTGCTCTAAAGTACCTAGTACCTCTAAAATTTTCCCCTTTATATAAGGAACTGTTTTTGTAGGCATAAATGGATAATCTAAACGTCCACCACCCAATCTACCTACTCTATCTATTTCCCCTCCAACTACTACATTTGCTCCAAAACTCATGTAGGACCTCCTCTCTAAATTTCATCTGTTATCTTTGGTCCGAGTTCCACATTAACATCTACAGGAGACGATGGATTATATCCATCAGACCAACCATCTGGAGAGATTTCAATTTCTTCATTAGATGCATATCCTATTTCTGCATAGTCTACATAATCCTCTACTATCACTTCTTCATAATTACTATATTTACCGTTATAAAAATCAGATGGATTTTCATATTTAGACGGCATAGAATCTTCTTCAATTTCGTCCTCACTCCAGCCCCATTCCGAGTCAAAATACGTGAGTTTAACCTTTTTAAAATTACCGTAATCATTTTCCCTTATAATCTTTGCAACAACTTCTTGGGATTTACCAAACCACTCTGTTTTTATAGAAACTTCTGTAATCATAATATTGTTGATGTACTCATAATCTTGAATTTCATCAGATACAGATGGATTGAGCCCACGGACTAAAGAAATTTTATCTAATGCACCATTTCGATAAATAATTCGGATCTCATTAATTACATGATTAGCTATTGAATTTTCTGTTTCCCTTATGACTTCAAATGACTCTACTTGCCATTGAGAAGAATTCAATGTTGTTACACTATTGTCGTTATCATTATTGAATAGCGGACTAGTAAAATGGTGTCTTGTTCCCTTTCCTTGATTAACTTTTCTATTGATCATATCAAGTATTGGATATACATCATTTACGTTCATATGACTCTTTTGCGCCATTTTCCCACCTCGCTTTCCATAGCATTATAAGAAAAAACAAGGAGATTCCTAACGTTCCGCAGGAATCTCCTTGTTTTTTTAGCTATAATAATTCTCTTTGTCATGCCAAGTAAATTCTAGGAAATTTAACATACCTTCCTTATTTCCAACAAGTCGGTTCCCTTTTATGACATAATACCCTGCATTAGAAGTATTACTATCATAAACATAACAACCATCTAATAACTCTATCATTGGATTTCCTTTAACAACGGCATTAAAAGTACGGGCTTGCCTTTTCATATCAAAAAATAATTTGTTCGAAATATCCTCTTTGGTTCCTCTTGCATTTGAACCAAATCGCTCATCAATCCAATCAGCAACAATCTTAGCCGTTCTCATATTACCCTTTGTAGATATAAGAAGATCTTTATCTACAAAATGCTCAATTTGCCCACCATTACCAACAATAATAAGATGATTACGTATACGAGAATGGTCAATAGAAGTGGAAAGAGAATATAAATTCTCACCATCTATAAATGACCATTTTGCCTCACTTGCATTAATTTTACGGATATTTTCCAATCTAAATGTTCCATAACGATCACAGTAGGAGCGATACATAATATCTCCGATGACTTCATGAACCGCATCAGATGCTCTTGTACCTTCTAAAAAATCTATCGCCTGTACATAAGGATTTTTATAACCTTGTGCATCTTGTACAGTTGCTATATCTTTTTCGACATATTGTTGACTTTTAGTATCCCAGACGACTGCCTTTTTCCCACCTCTATCGATATCAATATAATACGTTTCTTCAATAATAGCATCAGCATATCTCAAATCATCTTCATGGATCCTCCATCCAATCATTCCTGCCTCATTTACGATATTATGAATAATAGATGATTTAACCCACATGGTTACTGGTTGTTTTTCATCACCATGTATCTCGTCTCTTCGAGGAAAAGTTAGGACCCTATCAAAAACATGTTCTTCTAACATATCGTACATATCTACACAATTAATAGTAATTGTTTTTTCATCAGAATTTTGCTCAATCTCTCCTCTTATACGTCCTGTAAAAACCCTTACTAGGTTTTCACCATAGCCTGCATAAATACGTACTGGGGTAGCTTCACTTAACACATGTCTGATTGCACCATTCTCATAATATGACATCTCTGCTTCTCTTAAATTCTCAGGAAAGATATTGGCTCGTTCATATGTAGGAGAATAAATACCATGTTTATTGTCTAAAGTAATTCTTGCAGTTGCGACTCTGGCGTCAAAATGGCTATTTATCTCCCACTGTAATACATCTTGGTCTACTGTAAAGGTTTTATCGTATACAAACGCCCCTGTATCAACCCATACATCACGTTTACGAGCCTTAATTCTTTCATCAACATATTGTGCACCGTATTGAGTTTCAATTTCCACTACCTTAAAGCATTTTAGTCCAAATACGGCCTCACCACTTACATTATTTAAGGAGAAATCTAATATATGTGAATTGGTCCCTTGTATATCACTTGCAACCCATTTTGCATAAACTGGAGGTTCATATGTAGGTTGTGTTGTATTGTTCTCTTTTGTATATCGTTTTACAATCATTCCGTCATATGTAACCGTTACGGAATCTCCTTCTTTAAGATCTGCATAGAAAGCATATTCATAAAATCCGTCTGAAGAGAAGTTATGTTTATATCCAAAATCTTCAACTGCTCCTTTGGCAATATTCTCATTAAACCCTAAATACTTTTCGCCTGTTGACCAAGCTGTAAAATGGGTTATGTTCTCTTGTCCATGCCAATTCTCATCCAGATTTGCATCCTTATCAAAGCACTTATTAAACTTAATATTTTGGGTAATGGTCATTTGGGGTGGTGGTTGACTAACACCACTTCCATTTCCTGTACTATTATCATTTCCGCCCGTATTACCGCCTCCATTATTACCTTTACCGCTTGGTGCTACTCCTAATTTTTGAGCACCTGTTAAAACAGGATATGGATCAATATGATTATTTCCACCATAAATCCATTCACCTTTCCAAATTTCAAAGTGTAAATGGGCGCCATAAGATTGACCTGTATTTCCGACTTTCCCTAAACGTGTTCCTGGAGTAACTAAATCACCTTTTCGAACCTGTAAAGAATTATTTTGCATGTGGGCATAAACTGTCATATATCCATTATCATGTTGAATCATTACACAATTACCATAAGATGTACTTTTATAAGCCTTATGTACATGTCCAGCCCAAGCCGCTACTACCCACATACCATTAATTTTACCTTGGGATGTATGTATAATATCAGTACCCTTATGCCCTGAACGTGCACCCCCGCCCTTATGTTTCATATGGTGTGAAGATACTTTCGCACCATTTCCAAATGAAATTCCTTCAACAGGAAAAGTAGCACCGGATAACGCACTAGAGGTTGCATTATGAACTTCTTTCCTTTGTTCCTCAATTGTATAAGTCTCAGCTTTCTCACAACCACAGTCTTCTTCCTTCTTGGAAACATTTAGATTTGTAGAATGCTTTGGAAACAGATTTTTATTAATAATAGAACCAGATTCTTTACAATGCCATTTTTTTTGACTAGATTCACCAATAATTCTATCAAAATAGCTTTTCACAAGTTTTTTCCAGTTAGGTCCATCTGCTGACCATTTCC
Organism: Bacillus sp. NEAU-Y102; assembly: GCF_054788175.1. Classification (NCBI taxonomy): domain Bacteria; kingdom Bacillati; phylum Bacillota; class Bacilli; order Caryophanales; family Bacillaceae; genus Bacillus; species Bacillus sp. NEAU-Y102. The sequence continues at coordinate 259,252 of NZ_JBTWFK010000005.1, forward strand.
ACTTTTTATATCCTTTATCTCCACCTTCATGGAAATAATCAACATCACTAGCATCCATATATCCATTGGAAATTTTTGCGTATCTGCTCCTCATTGCTTCGGAAAAACGTTTTGCAGCATACTTCGCTTGGGTATCTATCCCTTTATATTGAGGATCGCATGAACCCGGGCAACCATATCCTACTATATAACTTCCTTTTTCAGGTTTCCCTTGTCCCAATGTTCCAAATCCTGTTTCATGCTTTGCTACAGCTAATAGAAAGAAATAAGCAACATTGGGACACTTATAATGTTTTACCCATTTATTTAAGGCACATTTAATATACTCAAATCTATCCCCTGATTCTCCACCTTTTGTAACAGAACTTGGCTCAGCACCTGCTACTGGTGTTGTTAAAGTTGCCTCTGCTGCCTGATGCACAATAGATGCTTCTCGAATTCTGTCCCAAACTTCAAACTTATTTTTCATTCCTGGTACATAGGCCATTTTGTCAAATTCAATAATAACCCTAGGTTCATGACCTAAAGCATTAACTTTTCTCATTACGTCATTTAACAACTGAGGCGCAGGAGTTCTATGATCAAATACGTTCGGCATACCTTATTCCCCCCTATCTAAATCTTTCTAGTGCCCATTCTGTAAATCTATGTAAATATACAATTGCTTCAGCTCTAGTTACACATACCTCAGGTTGAAAGGAATCATCTGCGTAAAGTGGAAATACATAACAACCATCATTAAATTTTTCATCTAATATATTTAAGACTGATTCGGCATACCATTTTCCTACAATCTTATCTTTATCTTTAATGTATCTCTCCGTTTGCTTAATTGTATTATTTACATATCCTCTATCTGTATATCGATTATAAATATTCATTCTTAAACGTTGTAACAAAGTAAAAAACTCTCCTCTATATATCGTTATATCAGGAAAGAATCTATCATTATAGAGTGCGCAACTTGACATAGGAACAACTTTTTCTCCCTGCCTATTTTTAATTTGAGCACCCTTTTGATAATTGTAATTCACATAAATAGGAAACTGATTTAAATTATAAGATACATAAAGATATCCATTAATTATAGTAAAACAGTCTCGTTTAAATCCTAACGTTCTTGTAAGTGCATCTTGTATGGATTCGTCTTCATTTACATCTACATGTATTCTCTTTAACTTCTTGTTCATGCAAACTGCTATTTCATTTAAAGAGTAAGTGATATCAAATACGTAATTATTTGCTTTTTCTAACTTTTTTGCCGGATATGTCAAAGAGCATCCGCTCATCAAGGGATAAATCTGACAGTTTTCAGGAGTATGATCTCCTTCATGCATTTCCACTACCCCAGATAAAAGAATACTAACTTCTCTTCCATTGGTTAACGGGTAACCAATATGTATAAAATTATCCTCAAGTTTAGATGGGAGTGTAGGCACCCCATCAATATAAACAAACACCATTTCCCTAGAATCAGGTTTATATCCGCTTACTTCAAACTTGGTTTGTCCCTCTGTTGAAGTGAAATTATGAACCTGACGTGACTTGCCACCAATAAATTGGTTATAGGTTTTTCCACTAAATAAGGTTTCTTCTTTTTTTGTATCAATAAATATATTATCTGTTTCTAATACTGCACGATAAAACCAATCCTTTGGCCCCACATCTAACCATCGCTTTGGCATTTTTAATACCCCCTCAATATCTTTTCGATGTATTTAAAAGTCCTTGTCATATAGGATGCCGTTTGAGCCCTTGTAATCCAAACTTCAGGTTGAAAATACTGTACAGGTGTTCCATCACTAGCATAAGTAGTGATAAGTCCCCTTTTTTGCATTTCATCTATATACGTTTGCGCCCAATGATTTTCAATATCTATAAAAGGATATTGATGACGATATTCGAAATCTTGTTTTCGAATTAACATAAGGTTTACAGTAATGATATATTTCGTCTCAAATTCTGCTGTTTTAATATCTAAATCACCATTAACAATCCCTAAATAAATCGTGCCTTTTTCATCATAGTATTTGTGTTCTGCACCAATAAACTGTAGCCAGTCTGCAAATTCCTCTTTGCTCGCAAATAAAAATTGAATGGTAGTAGAATAATGAGAAGTCCCTTTCCCTACCAATCCTGCAGAAGATTGAATATTTTCGTTTATATGGGATTTCAATACTGGCGTTGGTGGCTTATAATCGCCAGTCATACGCCCCCTTACTTGTACAAAACGAATCCCGTTATCATAAAATAATTTACGTTTAAATACATCATCATTAGATTTACTTGGTTTTTGTTGTGCCATTTAATCACCCCTTAGTATTATAAGAAACCCCACCTAATAATTAGATGGGGTTTTGTAATTAGAATGTTGGATATCCCCAAGGGGCTGAATTTAACTGATTTCGTAGTGGTGTTGTTCTACCTTGTGCTAATCCTTTTCCTAAATTCATTCCAAGATTCGCTAACTGTTGACTAGAAGTTTGTCCAGTTACATTAGGTAAAGTAATATTGACATACATATCTCCCGATTGAACACTAAAGTTTGAATGTGTACCTTTACTTGTTAGATAATCATACTGAGACATAACCTGTACGCCTTCAGGAAGATTAAATGTTCCACCCATTTGCGCTCTTAACTCTTGGTGGATACCAATCTGTGCTTGTAAAGATTGCTTTGTCAATTCTCGAATATCTTTCATGATTTGTTCGTATTCAGATGAACCTTCTTCAAACTTACCACTATTTCGCTCTGCAATTCTTACCGCTAAGGTCTTATCTATAAGTGATTTACGATCTTGTAATTCTCTTACTCTTAGATCACGTGCTAAGAAACTATCATCTCCTATACTTGGTCCAAAGTTTACACGTTCCTGCATGTACTTAATTTCCAAATCATCCATATTATTACCGAAATCATGTCTCCAAGCTGTAAGCCTTTGTATCCTTAAATTTTTAACTTCTAATTCAGCACTTGCGATTTGTTGACTCAATCCTTGAATAGTATCTTGTAACTGACCATCTGGATCTGCTAACTGTTGGGATTGCAGATTTGCCAGTTTACTTTTCATTTCTCCAATCATAGATTGGCTTGAAACAATCTGTGAATCAATATAAGTAGGACTCTCTGTGTTCATGCTAATAGCATTTAATGTATCCTTATACTGTTTCTTAGCCTGTGCTCTAGAAAATCCTTTCTGAGTGTCGTTAATATAAAATTCCGTTTTAATACGTTGTGCTTCAATTTGTTTTTTCTTATCTTCTAGGTCAAATTCAGCTTTTAATTTCTTTTCTTTGTCCTTACTCCGTTCAACAGATTCTTTAATTTTTTTATAATCATCCGTCTCTATTCTTTCTTTAGTTTCTGGATCCTCAGTATATCTTTTTCCATTTTTCTCTAACGATTCCAACTCAGCTTCTCGCTGTTGAGTAAAATTATGAAGCTCGTCCATCTCTTTTTTGTAAGCTTCGCGCTCTTGTTGAATTACTTGTAATCTAAGTTTCATATACTCTTTTGAGTCAGCTTTCACACCATCTAAAAGGGCGGTAATTAAGTTAAGTTCTCCCTTATTATTAGCAACTTTCTGGCTCTCTTGAATACGAGATTTTAAATCATCATAAGAAAAGGAATCATATTGACCCTCACCTAACATTTTATTTTCCCGGGCTTTACGAGCTTTTTCTGCATCATCCCTTCGCATATTCTGCTCTGATTCAGAGATGGCTGCTTTCGTATATTGATCTATAAACTCTTCTTTTTCCAATTGCTGCTTCTTAGCATACATTCCAGATTGATTTAAATACGATTGTGTTAAATCTGTTAAAGATGCTTTTGAATAATTCCCATCTTGACCTTTAGATTTTGCATCATTTGCCCTTTTCTCATTCTCTTTTCCTAAAGCTTCATTCCAATCTGATGTTCCATATTCTTTCTTCATCCAATTTTTAAAGTTTCCTTCAAACCCCTCTACATCTGTAATATCTAATTCAGGATGTCCCGGCGATGCTAAATTTACTAATCCATTCCAAGCCAATCCTCCTTTTCGTAAAATATTTCCATACCAACTACTACCTTCTTCATTTTTAACATAAGCATCTGCGGCTCCTGTAGTTTTAATCTGGTAATCACGTATTTTTTCCTGGTTTGCCGTTAACCCTAGAGTTTCAGCACTATTTGATATAACGTCACCCACAGCCATGGCAACCGCTATTTGTTTTACAAAACGGCCCATGCTACGTGCTAATCCTACAATTGCACCACCAGCACCTTTTGCACGTTGAGGAATAGTGTCAAGAAAATCAAGAAATCCCTTCATTCTATTTTTAGATGCACCTTCAGCTTCATCAGCCACTTTTTTTACAGCACTCGATAAATCTCTATACGCAGTGGTACTTTGTCTTGTTTGTATAGTAACCTTACGGTTATTAGCCTCATATTCATCGAGTGCCTTATTAAGTCCATCCATATTATTTATTGATTTGCCTACACTTTGATAGTTTTGATCTAGATAGGTCTCAAATCCAATACGTTTTTGATCATCCATTTGAGCCAAACGACCAGCTGTTGATTTTTGATTCTCATTCATACTGTCAAAGTTAGTTCTATTTGATAAGGTATTGACTAAATGCTCTGAGAAATTTGTAGTAAAAACGTCTGTTAATAATTTACTTTGGGTAAGGTTGCGAGCATTATAAGCTGAACGAGTATGTAATTCATCAGCTGTTAATTCTTTCTTTTCACCTTTATAATAGCCTTTAGATTCATCCATGATGCTAAGAAAATCGGCCATATTTTCAGCTTTTCCACCATGATCTTTTACATATTCTTTTATCTCATTCTTTCTATCCTCTTTTAAATCTGCTAATTCTTCAAAATAACCTTTTAACGTATCATTTTTCATAGCCGCACGGTAGAATTTTTTGTTATTTACTTGATTACGTAAATTTTGGCTCTCTCCCAAAACATGATCATTTAAAAAACCTACCGCTCCGTCCTCTTTACGATTTGTTAGAGATGTACCACCAAAGAATTTATTTTCCATATTGGCTTTCTTGTAATACTCTTCATAATTACTCAATTGACCTAATCGTTTTACTCCATGAATAGCACCAAAACCTACCAAGGCATTACCTAAAATCGTAATTAACTGTGCAAATAGCCCTGCATGTTCCTTCATTCCCTGGGCTAAGTTTGTAATAATTTTTGCTAAAGTTTGTACCTCTGGATTTAGCGCATCTAATACTGACACTAATGCGTTATTAACAGATACCCCAGCTCGTTCCATTGTCACAGAAGGTGATTTCATTGTCACAGCCATCATTTCTTGAAGACGTGCAGGATCTTTTTTAAATTCATTAATTTCTTGCTTAATTTTCCAATACGATAAATCCTTACTGTTATTTATCCCTTCTTTATGCATGGTCTCTAAAAAGGACATCAGTTTTGGTGGCTGATTTGCCCCACCTTCTCCATACAGAATGGATTTTACTTTATCTTCTCCAATATATTTATTTTTGCTTGCTTTCGCGGTGTCTGATAGGATATCAATGAAATTCCGACGTACTTTCATACCACTTTCATTTTTTTCAAATACCTTTACACCATAATTTTCTAATTGTTTAGAAACAGATGGTAAAGTAATACGCTCTGCAATCGTTTTTATGGCTGCACCTGCATTCTCCCCTGTTTCTCCTGAAGTTTGAATAGCTAAAGCATTTAATGTCACAGCATCTTCTGCATTCACTCCCACTGAATGGAGTGCTGTACCCGATTTTGACATAGCCTTCATAACATCTTCACTGTTCGCTTTAGTTTGACTCGTAGCAACAGCAAAAGAGTTAACTACTCCATCCAACTCCCAGACAGATAATTTAAACTGTGCCATAATTGTCTGTAATCCTGGAGCAATTGTTTCAACTAAGTCTGATTTGTTATCTAAGCGATAAACCTTAGAAGCTTGATCAACAAATTGTCGTGCAGATTGTTTATCTCCTGTTACATTTGATGCTATACCAGCTACCTTAGACATTCTTTCATAATCAATACCGTAAAGACTGGATAAATCACGTACATTATTCATTAGATTTCCAGTATCATTATCTAATTTTAGCCAATCTGTATTTCCATTTTTGTTTTTATATTCTGGTTTCAAAGAGAAGTTTTGTGTAATCTTTAACTGTTCTAACTGAGCAATTTTAAAGGTTTCCATTGCTTTAGATATTGCAGCCATCGGATCTAGCATTGAACCCGAAGCAAGGCTCCTAACTTTTTTGGTAACCGCTCCAGCCATTCCAAACCCGTCAAAAGGATTGTCTTGTTTTGTGGACTTACTTGTACTAGAATCGCTATTATTTTTATTTGTATTACTATGATTTGATCCACTTGAGTTATTTAAAGTATTAGCACTATTTCCTGCTATAAAGCTTAACTGTCTATTACTATTCGCCTTTTGAGGGTTAGTATTAATTTCTAGAATTTCATTTCTTATATGTGCAAACTGCTTATCAACGGACTCCTTGATTTTTTTAATAATTTGCTTATTCAGCTTGTTAATTTCACTAGTTAAATATTGCGTAATATTAGAATGAGGTTCAAAGTCCACAGCTCTTACTGATTGTTTCATTGACATCATTATTTTATTTGTTCCTGCAGTTAATTTTTTATTAATTGTATTTTCCATACCTTCAAACTGCCTTTTTAAAGCATATCCTCTTAGAGATCCTCGATCCACAGAATGAAAAGTATGAGCTAATTCGGCTGGAGAAACACCTAAATCATTTGCAATATACCTTTGAAGTTGTTTAGAGATATTTTTCATAGGTACTTCTACAGATTTGAGATCAATCTTTTGCAACCCTCCTCGTATGCCTTTTATATAATTTTCTATTAAACTATCAATGCGCTTAGCTGTTTTTATAATCTCGCTATCAATGCTATTCTCTTCGCTAATAACACCCTCGAAATTAAATTTTATAGAATCTTTTATTTTCCCTCTTACTTTTTTCGTTAATTCAGATAAATCTTTCGATGAAATTGTTAATGTCTGTCCTTCAATAGCAACCTCAGAGTTCAGTAAAATAGGTTTTAATTGATTTTTAATACTTACTAAAATTTGCTTAACTGTTCCCTTAGAAATATCTAATTTAAGTCCACTCAAGTTATCTGCATTTACTAAATCCCCCCCATTTTCGCGAATGGAATTTACTAATTGTTTAATTTGATTACTAATTAACTTAGAAATTTCTTTATTAATTTTATTAAATTCATCTTTTCCAACTGGTACTACGCTATTATTCATAGCAGAATCCATATTAATGTTTATGTTTTTGATCATCTTTACAATCGTTTTATTTAACTCTTTATCTACTTTAGACATCAATTGTTGAACGGTTTCTTGTTTAATACTTAAAGGTGCTGTCCCAACTGAAGATAAAGTAATACCATTTGCCTGGACGATATTATTTAATTCTTGCTCAAGTTTTGCTCTAAGGTTACTTCCCGCTGCCTTAGATGTCTGAGCCGATAACGAAGATAAAGAGTTTTTCATAGTATCTATACGTTTTTCTATACTACCAAAACGATGATCTAGCTGTTCCAACTGTACTCCAAACTCTTTCATATTTTTTATTGACTTATCAAACTCTAGTGCAATAGTAGCACCAATATTTTGATTATTGACTGTCACTTATTTCACCTTCCTTTTACATAATAAAATCCCGCCCTATCCTCAAATAAAAAGGAAGGGCAGGATTATTTATTAGAGAATACCTGCTAACCACTCCATGTCATCAGCATTTGCAACCTCATATCCGTCAATTACTTCTTTTCCATCACTATTTTTTAGATTATCCTGTTCGGTAGCTTGAGCTGAACCGCCCCCAAATAACCCAGTGAAGGACATTGAATGTACCTTAACTGTAAACTCTATATGCTTATGGCATTTCTTTAAGTAATAGTTTAACTGAGGTAATGTCAAATCCCATATATCCTGTTTTTTCATCCCCAGGTAGTGACCTAAGTTAAAGAAAATCTCTGCCCAATCAACGTAGGCATTTTCGTCATATTCTTTTTCTTCTTCCTCAGAGTCTATAAAGACTTTTTTAAGCCATTAAGTCCAATCATAATATCTATAATTTCTTTAGCTGTTACAATATCAATATAATCCCCTAAATACTGAGCTGAAATTTCTTTATAATACGGTTTAAAGCCCATCAATAGGACCTCTAATAGTTCATCATAACTATCATTACCTGTTTCATCTGCAATTAAATTAGCAATAATGACACCTGTATCAATTGTATTCAACTTTTTCATTAGGTTTTTAGCATCTTTTAATCCTAAAGGAGGGATAGCATAGGTTTTTCCATCACGTAATGTTACCTTTTCATCCTCTTCGAAGAATACTTTTTCAATAAACTCTGATTCCTGCTTAGTTAACTTTACTTCCTCTTGTTTATTAGGTTCTTGCTGTTCAACCTTCTCTTCTACTTCCTCTACAAGAGTAGGTTCCTCAATAGCTTCTTCTCTACTTGGAATTGCTAAATTACGTTCACTCATTTAATCTCCCCCTATATTACTCTATTACCCCTTATTAAATTTAAAGAGGACGCAAGGAAGGGGATCACCTAAACGACCTCGTAACTAATATAAGAATTTATGTGTTAAATGTAACAACCTTACGAAAAAAGGTTTAAGTGATAGATATTTTTATAATCCATTCTCACCTTATCTAAAATGTTTAAAAATAAATTAATAAAAAAGAGGATACATAAGTATCCTCTTCTCTAATTAACAAACATCGCCACTTTTTTCAATTTGATAACGCTTAATAGAACCTAAACGACTGTCTGTACGTTCCCCATCAATAACTGTAAGTGTAATACTATGAGTCGCTGCTGTTTGTCGTGCTGTGTCTAATGTAAAGTTAGATTTCACTCGGCAAGAATATAGTTCAACTTGGTAACCTTGAATGCTACCATCCATTTGTTCAAAATGTCCATCATGAACAACAGATACTGTAAGAGGGAAATCACGAGAACCAATTGCCATTACATCTACAACCTCTGGGCGCTTGTAGTTCACATAAATTTGCTCTCCTTCAAGATAATCATTAAACTTAATCTCCCCTGTAGAAGGATCAATTGTATACTCACCTTTTGCAGGATTAGTTGTTACTTTTTTAAGTAATTTATTCTCTTTTACTAATCTTACAGATACATGCTCTGTCTTAGAAGAAGCTGAACCTAAAGATCCACCAAATAGAGGATTCTTAAGAGTCACTAGTCCACCTTTAACATCATGACGTTCTTCTAATACCCATACGAAACCATCAGGATCGATAGATGATGATGCCACAGGATAATAAACTACTACAGTATCACCTTCAACCGCACCACCTTTTAGTGTTACAGCTGATCCATTTACTGTAATTGCTGATTCTGGTACAAATGAACCTGCAACTTGGTTGAAAATCTGTACTTTAGGTGCTCCGCTACCTGTTAATACTGGACTAGATAATTTAATAGAAACAGGTTCAGTATCGCCAGCAATTGTTACTGTTTCATTTTTCAATTCATAGGCTAAGCCGCTAACTCCTTCTCGAAGTTTTGCCCCTAACACAAGACGTACCATGTTTAAATCAAATTTTGCATCCTCTGCAGTAATATCAATTACCTTTTTACGTAGTAGTGTATCAATAGGTGCTGAAGAGTCTCCCCCTTCAATATCAACCATATCCAACTGCACATCAAGACGCATATTCGCCATATGACCTAGTGTAATTAATTCATCACACCCTGGAATTTTAGCCATAAATTTACCTGCACCTTTAATAATCATTTTCTTATTCTTACTGTTAAACTTGTCAAATTGTGACATTAACTACACCCCTCAATTTCAAAAATAAATTCAAATCTAGTGAAATACTTATAAGAGTGTTCTATTTCACTTGCAACCTCTGCAGATCCTACATACTGACCCTTGAAAAATACTCCTTTAAATAACTGCAGAGATTGATTATCGAATAATTGATTTATTCTATCTGCAAGGTCTAATGCCAATTCCACATCATCATTTGTGTAGATATCGAAGTCAAATGTTATCACATGAATATTATTGTTTCGTTCCTTTTGAACAAATGACTTGTAAAATGCAATTAAAGGAATTTGGTTGTTTAGTGCCTCTTTAGGAGACATACGCTTTTGTATGTGCATTTCATTTTCCATATCTACTGTAATATTATTAAGACCCATACATTTACGTATTACACTATCTTCTCTCAATGTCTTATGTATGCAAGCATAAACATCAGTGATACGTGGAAAGAACAACTCATCACACCCTCTTGTAAGTATTTGCAGTAACAATATAAGAAAATCACAATGAAAATTTAACATCACTTAGAATAAATTTAGTCAAACTCTATCTCACCCCATAATTACTCTTAACAAAATTAATTTTTTACACTTAGCTTCTATTAAGCTCTCACGTACATTCTTAACTATTGAATTGACATGATCAAAGATTTTCTTATTTATTCTTCAATTAACAAATTAGCAATTCTATTAAAGAAGTATTTGTCATTTAACATAAAACATGTAAACGATTTATTTCTCTGAATTTGTTTATAAATTACACTAAATAATTAAATCCACTTTGAAATTGATGGAATTCAATATAAAAATAATGGTTTTAAATATTTTTAGTTTCTAAAATGAGATAGTATTGAATCTATTTTTATAACAAATAATCATTATTAAATAATAGATAATAATTTATTAATAATATTATTTAGCTTTAATATGATGGATTCAGCTTTTACCTTTAAATTAAATGCTGCAATTTATACATTGTGATTCAGCAACAACCTTTAAACTAATAAGTCTCTTTACAATTCACTTGCAACTATAGTTACTTAAATTTCGATAACTATAGGGAGGTGATATCTTGAATTTACATAAAGATAGAAAGTTAAACACTACTGATATAAAAAAATATTTTTCATTTTTATACAATGATAAACAGATAAGAGCTGTCCTTACTACAAGTAATCAATTCTTATTTGTTGGATACGATATTGGGAAAAATGCAATTGGAATAAAAAATCCTTATAGCTTAATCGAAAATATGGACAAACGCTCTAAATGCAGTGCTGTAATTACCTTTAATCAGGATATTAACCCTCAACGCTATATTTTAGTTGATTTAGAGGGACTCCACCATATGGTCTATAGAGCCAGAAAAGTTAAGGTTAATAGATTAGATTTTATTCATTGGGCCATATCTTTAGAAAAAAATATACTTTAATTCATTTCATTATGTTAGCTTTTACTGGGGTAACTATCTTTCAAATGATTTATTAAATATCCCAGCTAAATATTAATTATTTTGTAACCCTCAACTTTCTAACAACTTATTACGACTTTTAAATAGGAATTGGAGGTGAGATAATGAATTTTGATATAAGTATAAGCCTGTTGCTATTTATATCCTTAGGGGTACGCGCATTTTTATTTGAAATAAAATTTCAGTACACACGTGAAAAATTACGTAGTATTCATGAATTGTTTGAAATTTTTTTAGACTGTTCTTTTTGTAATGGCTTTTGGACTGGTTTTTTTGGTTATGTAATTGTAAATGGTATTGATATTATTCTAATACCATATGCTATTTTAGTTGGTTCTTCCTCATACTATTTAACGCTATTTGTTAAGAGTCTTACACAAAGAAATTAAGAAACACAGTTTATGTCCTTTATTTCTTAAATTATCCATTCTACATCTTTATCTACTTAACCCTACTAAACTTTAGTAGGGTTTTATTCACTATTCTTATTATTTCTATCTCTATACAAATTCCCAAACAAAAAAATTGTTCAAAATAGCAAAGTACATTTTGTACTGTACCTTGTTTACGCAACTAAAACAATAAATAAGACGACTATTAAAATATCTATCACCTTTAGAAATGGAGTGAACAATATGATTTTCTTTTCAAGTAAGCACCAAATTAAAGATCTTTCTTTCCTAAATAAACTTTGGATGACACCCGTAGCTTATGGACTAAAATATCTTGCCGGAACTGTAATATACATTGCAGATAAATTTGATGAAAAGGTAAGATTTGAAATCCTAAAAAGACATATCTAAAACGGAGGAAATGAGAAAATAAAAAGAGGATTTATTCACTTTAAGAAAGGTTATAACGAATTGATAAAGGCCACTTTAAATTCCTGCCATCATGCAATGAATTAAAAAACATTTATAAATCCTTTCTTGAAAACTTTAGTCAGGGAGATATTATTCCTATAAACTATACAGGATAGTATTAGGTATCGCGGTGATTTCAAGTATAATTACGGAATTAAAAAGTTTAAAATTGCGTTAGTAAGAAAGAATCACTCTAAGGATATTTTTACTAACGCAATCTTACTTATTTTCGAAAAAATATTTTAACAATCTATAAATAGATTTTCTACCTAAAACATCGTATTATCATTAGCTGCTTCACTTGGAATCTCTTGAATTACATCCCAGTGTTCGACAATCTTTCCATCCTTTATACGGAAAATATCCACTATAGCAACTCCCTTATCTTGAGAGTGAGTACGAGAATGTACATGAAGAGCAACTGTATCTCCTTCAGCTACTACACGTTTAATTTCTGCAAAAGAATTAGGGTTCTTAACAAAATCCTCCTTAAAGAAATCCATGAAAGCTTTTCGTCCATCAGCTACAAAAGGATTATGTTGCTTGTAATCCTCACTTACATATTTTTAGTAAAAAAACTCATAGTTGAATTTAATGTATCTAATTCCTTTTATTATCAGAATAAGCCTTTACAACAACTATTTATTATTTTGCATTTCATTAATTCTATAGTTTCTTTAATACACTTACCATTATCCATTGTTATATCTAATTTCTATATTGAATTTTAAACTCTCCAATTAATTCTTGTAACTCTTGTGATAGCCCACTTAATGATGTTGCTAGTTCTGCAATATCTTGTACATATACTTCTTGTTCTTTCATACTAGTCTCTACATTACTACTGCTATCCACATATGTATTAGCAATATGTGATAATTCATTTACAATCTGAATTATAGTTTGACTATTTTTAAAAATATCACTTGAATTACTCGAAGTCGCTTTAATTTGATTTGTAACAGCTTGTGCAGATTTTGAAATTTTTTCGAAGAAAGCACCACTACTTTGAACAGGAGTTATTCCTGATTCGACTTCTTTTGAGCTCTTTTGCATTGAAACTACAGCCTCTTCTGCTTCAGCTTGTGTTTCACTAATTAATTTAGCTATCCCCTTTGCAAATGCCTTCAAAAGTCGTGAGTTTAGTGTTTCACTTAACTCTTTGATGTTCGGATATTAACAATGTATTGTTAATAATCACCATTTTATAGGTACACCTACATATAGGCCAAGTATGCAATTACAGAACGTTTGTTATAAAAAAACGTAAACATGTCAAACAAAAAAGACTCAATTACTATATCTCATCCCTTCTTTTAAATATAAATCTACTACCTCGTTCTTAAATTCTACATTGTTAGTGACTCTAATTTTCCCCATAGAAAAATCCGCTCTTAACTCTCAATCAATTTCTTAAATTTCTTTTCTAATTGATCTGGTGGTAATACACCTCGTACATGAGCTACTATAATTCCATCTTTATTAACAAAAAATGTCGTCGGTAAAGAGAATACTTTATAATCTAGTCCAGCTACTCCGTCCATATCTAGTAGAACAGGAAACTCAAACCCATAGCGATTAGCAAATGCGCTTGCTTCTTGTACTGGGTCACTAACAGTAGCATTCACCGCAAAAATTTCAACATCCTTTTTATATTTATCATACATATGAACTAAGTCAGGTGCCTCCATTTCACACGGCCCACACCATGATGCCCAAAAATTAATAATATACGGTTTTCCCTTGGCATCATTTAACGACTGCAACTTTCCGTCTAATCCTTTTAATGTGATGCTAGGTGCTTTAAAACCGACTTGTGGTAATACTTCTTTCTCCTGTAGCTCTGCTTGTTTCGCTTTTCTTTCCTTTTCTTCTTTCTTTGAATTATAAAAGTTAACCCCCGCCCAAACGAGAGCACCTACTAGTATAATAGCAATTAGTTTCTTCACTTTTCTTCCTCCTCATTTTTAAAAACCTGTAAATCCACCGAATAGACGAATAAAGAATGCTGTCATTTCCGTCATTTGATTTGTATACAATAAAATACCTGTAATATATGATAAATAAGATATATATAGCGATAAAAAGTATAATGATATAAATGACAACACTCTATCCACACTACATAGAGTAGTGTTTACCCTAAAAAAAAGAGGCTATATGCACTCTCCGACAATAAGTACAATCGACACACAGAATAACCCTATTGTTACATATACCGAGTTCGTATGTAACGGAATAGTAAACTTAGCAACCTTTTCATTTAACACTTGCTCGATTCGTAAATTTATTGCTGTTTTTGCAAATGAAGCTGTAACACATCGATTTTCCATTGTCTTTATTTTAATTAATTTTAATAACGCGCTACCTAACTCAAATGAAGATTCCATTTTTTTCATCGCATATTTATCTGCTGCTAACTCTTGATACGTATGATATCGTTGTAACAATTCTTTTAATATCGGGATGTACATCATTCCTTCTGCTAATAACGTAAAACAAAATAATTTTAGCGGATCCCAATTATTTTGATGATATTCTTCATGGAAAATAATCGCATCAATCTCTTCATCTGAAAACGTCTGAAGCAAACCTTCCGACATGACAACTTTTGGACGGAATAATCCAATTGTAAACGCTGCAACTTCCGCAGTCGGCAGTATATATATTTGTTTCCCTTTTCTAATAAATGGGATAAGTACTTTTTGTACTTTTTTACTATAGAAAAATTGCCGCAAAATTCTTTTACACACAATCAATACAGTAATTAATAATAACCCCGCTATTATAATACGAACCATTGATAGTTCTTTCATATGTTTTTCTAACTGAAACAAGCAAAACTTTGAAAGGAAGAATGCCTTATTTTGAAAGAGAAATGGATATGTAACATAATACAATAACAAGCTGAAAAAGAGGGTACTAACAATGAGCGCTAACAATACGATTTTACGCATTTGCCATTTCATTTCATCGACCCTCTTTTTTTAACTGATTCAATTTGTCTTCTAATTTTTTTATTAAATTCGGATCAGCCTGCTCTAATTCATCTATCATATGTGTTACAACTAAATCTCCAAATTCCCCCACTAATTCCTGTGTCATTTTCTTCGTTTGATTGGATAAGAATTCTTCTTTCGTTTGTATAGCACGATATATGCCACTTCTTTTCACAGTCTGTTTTTCTAAGTGTAATTTCTCTACTAACCTGTTCATAACTGTCATAACGGTATTAAAATTCACAGGCGATTCTTCACTTAATTTCCGCTGGACTTCTTTAATAGTAATACCTTCAGTAGACCAAATAATCTCCATAATCTTCGCTTCAAGCGGTCCAAAGAAATGATTTAATCCTTGCTCATTTAACCTATAGTTTTGCGTAAACATCGTATGACTCCTTTCACACTACGAATTGTAGTACAAATTAAATGAGAGGTCAAACGCAAGTAATACAAACTAAAATTCACTACCTATAAATACGTACCTCATTCTATTCATTATAAGCCTAACTTATCTCCAAATGTATCAAAGAGATACTGCTCTAATATTTGTACACTAAACTTCTCATTACGCCCAAGGGCAAATAATTCCCGATCCTTCGCTACGATAGTATCTAACGGAATAACTACATTATCCACTATTTTTATAATTTCAATTATATTACTTTTTACATTTACTTCTGTTTTAAATTCAACGTTTTCTAACACTATATGTGAACGTCTTCCTGATGCAAAAAAAGTAAAATTAGGATTTTTAACAACGCCAATTTCAGTCTCTAACGCATATAAATAGTGAAAAATTACATCTCTATGTCCATCTTTTATTATTTTTTCATCCTTCTCATCGTCTAAGTATTCTTTCAGCTTCGTTGTAAATTCAAATCGAAAATCCACTTTTTTCACGCTCCTTCTTTGTATTTCATATTAAATAAATATATTGAAATAATTTTACCATATTGTAATACAACTTCCTATTAAAAGTAAAAACTGTTTTAGAAAATCGCTATTATTTCCGATACCCTTTTAAAATATAAGTATAAATTCAATATGAATGAATGCTTCATTACATCTATTTAAACATATTTTTTCCATTTTTTGAAACATTAGTATAAAATATTATATATCAATGAATGGTTTCTAATGCATTGGTATATATAGTCAGTAGTTTCTTTACTATCCCGATATACTTAAACTACATTTTCTACTTATTCATTACATATAGAGAAGGAATGTAACTCTCTTCTATCGAATTTTTATATAACAAAAATAATTAGGTGGTGCTTTACTATGAAATTAGCTGTCATTGGTGGCGGTGATTTACAAGATTCAAATCACTTGCCTATTAATGAACGCCTTATAGAATTAACAAATAAACAGTATCCAAAAGTATTGTTTATTCCAACGGCTAGTCATGATGATGAAAGCTATATAAAATTATTTTTAGACACGTTTGAAAAACAATTACATTGTGAAGTACAAATTTTACGCATTACAACAGATTCACCTTCTAAGTATGAAATAGACGAGATGATTCATTCAGCCGATTTAATTTATCTAGGTGGCGGAAACTATATTCACATGCTTACGCAATGGAAAGAACATAGGCTTGATGAAAAATTATTATTGGCTCTGCAACAAGGAACACTTATTGCTGGTTATAGCGCTGGTGCTATGTGTTGGTTCACGTCTAGTATCCGATCAGATTATGAAGGTTCTGGTTATATAGAGAGTAATGGATGGGGGATTGTTAATAAAAGATTTTGTCCACATTATAATCAATTAAACAGAATGAACGCCTTCCATTCCTTTTTACAAAATCATCAAGGGAATATAGAAGGAATTGCACTGGAGGATAATTGCGCTTTATATATTACAGAGGAATCCTTTGAGATTATCGGTGAATCGGAAAAAGCGTGGGAGTTTTATATGAGTGATAAAACACTCATTAGACAACATTTTGATATAACTTTAAAAAGCTATTTGTAAACCTGCACTTAAGAAAAAATGTCCCTAAGTCTAATAACTTAGGGACATTTTTTCTATTTAACTAACTAATCGTGTAATTCGTTTCTTTTGCCATGAAAGCTTATAATATGCATACTGCAATATTAAGCTGACAATAAATGCTGCTGGATACCCGATCCAGATGCCTTCTATTCCAAGACTTGTATGGTAAGAGAGATAATATGCTACGGGTACTTCTACAAGCCAAATTGAAACAACTCCAATAACAGTTGGCCAAAGTACTGTACCGCTCGCTCGCATTGTCGCACTAATAATTTGTGCATGACCGAAAATTAAATAACTCCATAACGTAATCATAACTAAGCTATGAGCAATTTCAATTGTAGTTTGACTCGTTAAAAATAGTGATAAAATGTCTCTTGAGAATAAATAAATAAGAGATATTAACACACCACCGATGACGTAGTTCATAATAATTCCGGCCTTCACAACTTTCTGCAATCGATCAAATTGATTCGCCCCAATTGATTGTGCTGCAAAAATAGAAACTGTAATACCAAGGCTAACTGCTGGCATTTGTACATAACTTGCAACTTGATTCACAACGCCGTAAGCAGCTGTTGCATCCGAACCGTAACGATTTACAAATGCGATTACGGCAATCTCAGATAATGAAACTAATATCATATTTATACTTGCCGGTATACCGAGCCTTAGCAATAGCTTTAATAACTCCCCATCCATTCGAAGGTATTTTCTAACCGTTCCATCTAGTTGTAATGGGTGATTTTTCTTCTTTAAATACACAAGCATGACAATAAACGTAATAACTGTAGATATAACAGAGGCATAGGCTGCTCCATACACATCTAATTTCGGAGCTCCTAACCATCCAAAAATAAGAACTGGTAATAAAATCATATTTAGTGCTGTACTTACAATTAAAAAGTAAAATGGCGTTTTAGAATCTCCTGTACCTCTCATAAATGTTGTATATGCGAAATATAAAAATAATACTGGCATCGATATAAATAAAATCCGTGCATAATGTACACTTATTTCAATAATATTTTCTGGCGTTCCCATTAGACGCATAATATCCATCGCAAAAATACTTCCTATTATCGCCAACACAACTCCAATAATAAAGGTAAATGTCAGCGTCGTACCAACGATAGCTTTTAAACGATCTTCGTTTTTAGCACCAAACGCCTGACCAATTAAAATAGAGCTTCCTGAACCGATACCAATTACAAATGAAACGAGCAAGAAAAATAATGGGAAGAATGCTGATATAGCCGCTAAATCATTAACTCCAAGCCATCTTCCTACTACTACCATACCAAATAATTGTCCAACTGATTGTAGTACATTACTTAATAATAACGGTACTAAAAACATCGACATCGATTTCCAAATCGGTTTACTCTCACTTTCCAACTTATGTGACTCCACACCTTCTTTATTGTTATCTGCAGGTGGTTTCAAATTTCATTTCTCCTTTTATTAAACATCTATTTTCAATCTCTATCTCTTTGTATAGTTGTTATAATACTGTGCTTCTATTCATTTTCTTTTCTTATGATTATAACTTCACCCAATATTGACTTCCATCGGCTGTTCGATCTAAAAATCCATATTCGATTAAATATCTTCTTAAAGTTACGAAATCAGGGTATACATTTTCTATCACTGTATTTACTTCTTTTTCAGTATACTTTTTATTACTATCAAACTTCTTTACTAAATGACGTAATATAATTAATTTACGCTTTTGTTTTTTCGGAAATTTAGAAAGAGGTCCATCTAATCCTTCTGTAAAATGAGCTTTTAATACTTCATCATTTTCTTCTTCCGTAATATTGTATCGATCATCCACCATCGTTGCTGTTCTATGAATTGGTACAAATTTCGTTTGTACTTTTGATTTTTCTTCTGATAATTCCATTAGAGCTAAAAATACTTTTGCTTGCTTCATTTTCTCTCGCAGTGTAAATCGATGATTACGAATTGTTGATGTACTTCCGCCATCCAACTCTTTTACAATTTCTTTATCATTCAGTCCCATATGGAAAAACTGAACCATTTTCTTTTGTAAATCCGTTAAACCAGTAAATTTCTTATCCATATTTAACAAATAATCAAACATAGACATATGCTCATTTTGAATATGCAATCGGACGAACTTCTCTGCTTCATACAAAACTTGATTATCTTGATAAATAACACCTTTAATAAATGTTTCACCACAAGCTAAGCAAATGTACTCCTCTTTTTCTCCATCAAACACATACCCTTTCTTTAATTCCTCTATTGACGCATCCCAAAACTTCTCTGAAATACCACCCATACTAAACACTCCTTCAAAATGTTTATTCAAAAACCAAACAAATCACTATAACGTTTATTATCACTTCACCATCTTATCATAACACAAACAAACATTTCAACATTTCGTTTACCCATTTTACAAACTTTTATAAAAACATCTACCGAAAGGGTTTAATACAACGAAAAGCGAATATGTTTATACAAATTCATTTTATAGGATGTAAAATAGAACATGGATATTCTTCAAGACTCTTGGTTTACCGTTAAGCAAATTGCACAGAATACATATGCGATTAGTGAATATGGAACCGGTATTCATCCATTACAAAACTTCAGTATTCAATTTCAACTACAAAAAAGATGTTTCCGTATAAGAAAACACCTTTTACTTTTTATCCCACATTTAAGGGCAGTAAGACTCCCACATCAAAATTCAGCGGAAGCAAAGAAGTTAAATGAGGGCGGGCTGCCCGTAAAAGCCCGATTGGTGAGGGCTAATAATCAGTTGATTAAATTTTCAATTTATATATTCTATTTACAGTCTCTACTAAAATCTTACTTGCTTGTACAAATGTATGCTTTCGATTTCTATCTTCAACAAATTTATTAGCACAACTACTCATAATCATCATACAACTAATTATGACTAACACTATCTTTCTATTCTTGTAAGTCACTTCATGTCACTCCACTATTACAAAACTTCTTTTGAATTTATCCTATCAAGAAATTTTACATGAATAATAAAACGTGTGAATATGCAATTCTGCATATTCACACGTTTTATCACAATGTTATGATTTAATTTAGTTAAAGAACAAGTATACCGAGGTGACTAACTTGAAATTTAAAGCGAAAAAAAATCCATTCCACGTCATTTTCATTACATTATTTCTAATTATTTTTTTCGTTTCGTTATTCTTCCAAAATGAAAATTCTATTTTTTTCACTCTCATGATGCTATTAAATATCGTGAATCTTTCTTCATTCTATTTCTCTCACTACAACGTAACGGAATCATCTCTTGTTGTAAAACACGGTTTCATACTTCGTACTGAAATCCCATTTAAAGACATTCGCCATATTAAGTACTCTGGCAAAAAACTTCGTTCAAAAAAATGGACTAGGCAACAATTAGAAATTAATTATAATTTATTTGACTCAGTGACCACTTTCGTACCACAAGAAGAAGAAAAATTCATTTCACTCTTAAAAGAGAACTGCCCACAGATGAAAGTAATGAATACGCCTGCTAACAAATAATATATTTTGAAGCTTGCAGTATTGCAAGTAGATGAAACATAAAAATGAACATCAAAAAGGCCAAGATTCTATACTAAGAACCTTGGCTTTTTCTATTACTCTTTTGGACCAATCATTTTCTTTGGATCTACAATTTCATCAAATTGCCCTTCTGTTAGTAGCCCAGATTGCAATGCTGCTTCTTTTAAAGTTAACCCTTCTTTATGAGCATGCTTCGCAATTTTCGCTGCATTTTCATATCCGATATGTGGGTTTAGCGCTGTTACAAGCATTAGTGAACGATTCACATTTTCATTAATTACTTCTTCATCTGCTTCAATACCAACTGCACAATTGTCATTAAACGAAACAATTGCATCCGCCAATAAGTGAGCTGATTGTAAGAAGTTATAAGCAATAACAGGTTTAAATACGTTTAACTCAAAGTTACCTTGGCTCGCAGCAAATCCGATTGTTGCATCATTCCCCATCACTTGCGCTACAACCATCGTTAATGCTTCACTTTGCGTTGGATTTACTTTACCTGGCATAATAGAGCTTCCTGGTTCATTGGCTGGAATAATAATTTCTCCAAGACCACTACGTGGACCACTTGCAAGCCAACGTACATCGTTAGCGATCTTCATTAGATCTGCAGCTAATGCTTTTAATGCACCGTGAGTATATACAACTTCATCATGGCTCGTTAATGCATGGAACTTATTTGGTGCAGAAACAAATTGTTTACCTGTAAATTGACTAATTTCCTCTGATACCATCTCACCAAATTTAGGATGAGCATTAATACCTGTTCCAACCGCAGTTCCACCAATTGCTAACTCTTTCATATATGTATTGCTCTCTGCAATCATACGCTCTGTTTTTTCAAGCATACGGTGCCATCCGCTAATTTCTTGCCCTAAAGTTAACGGTGTTGCATCTTGTAAATGTGTACGACCAATTTTTATAATATGTTCAAATGCAGTTACTTTTTCTGCTAAAGTTCCTTTTAATTTCCTGATTGCTGGTAATACGTGATTTTCTACTGCGATTACACAAGCTACATGGAGCGCCGTTGGAAATGTATCATTTGAACTTTGTGACATGTTCACATCATCATTTGGATGAATATGTACGTCAGATCCATTCTCTTTCAAAATTTGATTCCCACGATTTGCAATTACTTCATTCACATTCATGTTTGACTGTGTACCACTACCTGTTTGCCATACGACAAGCGGAAAATGTTCATTCCATTTCCCTGCAATCACTTCATCAGCAGCTTCTACAATTGCTTCTGCTTTTTCTTCTGATAGCTTTCCTAATTTTTGATTGCTAAGCGCTGCACTCTTCTTTAAAATTACAAATGCTTTTACAATTTCAAGCGGCATTTGCTCTGTTCCAATTGGAAAGTTTTCTTTACTACGTTGTGTTTGTGCTGCCCATAATTTATCAGCTGGAACTTTTATTTCTCCTAATGTATCTCTTTCAATTCTGTACTCCATGTTTTCATCCCCTTGAAAATATAATACCTACATCTCTTATAATAACAGACTTTTTCTTAAATGATAAGAATTCTCACTCTTATATATAGATATTCTATATTTATTTTAAAAAATTCCTCTTGACCTAAACTTAAGTTTAGGCTGTATCCTTTCCATTGTAACCTACTATAACACTACTGGAGGAATTCAATATGAAAAAATATGCTTTTATAACAGGTGCGAATAAAGGAATTGGATATGAACTTGTTCGTCAATTAGCAGAAAAAAATTATCACGTATTTTTAGGTGCTCGTAATGAACAATTTGGACAACAAGCCGTAGACTCTTTAAATATTTCAAACGTTTCCTATATTCAAGTAGATATTTCAAATTCACAATCCATTCAAGAAGCAACAAAGAAAATTCACGAAACGACTGACCATTTGCATTTATTAATTAATAACGCAGGCATTGCATTAGACTTCAATACGCTACCTAGTGAATTAAATATTGAAACTTTACGCCAAGGATTTGAAGTTAACTTTTTTGGAACTTTCCAAATGATACAAGCCTTTTTACCATTATTAAAGAATTCAAGCAACAGTAAAATACTAAATGTAACAACTGACATGGCCTCACTAACAATGTTTGCTAATGGTGAAACACATCCAATCAATACACTAGGATATAATTCTTCCAAAACTGCTATTAATGCTTTAACATTAGCTTTTAGTAAAGAATTTGCTACTAACGGTCCAGAAGTATTTGGGATAACTCCTGGTTTTACAACTACTGATCTTAATGGAAATTCCCCTGGTGGCCATACAACTATTGAAAGTGCTAAAATTATTATTAAATATGCACTAAGTGAAACAAACTATAATGGTAAAATACTAAATAAAAATGGCATTATACCTTGGTAACAAAAGGATGAATGATATGTATTATACAATTGGGCAAGTCGCCAAAATGCAACACTTAACTATTTCTCAAATACGTTATTATGATAAACAAGGACTGTTCCCTTTTCTGCAAAGAAATGAAAAAGGAGATCGAGCTTTTGATGAAGAAGCACTCAAATACTTAGAAATGATTTTGTGTTTAAAAAACACTGGTATGCCTATTCAAAAAATAAAACAATTTATCGACTGGTCTATGGAAGGAGAATCTACCATCTTTCAACGGTTGGAATTAATGAAACAACAAGAGACCAATGTCTTACAGCTCATCCAAGACACTGAAAAAAACTTAAAAAAGATACAACAAAAAATTGCTAAATATGAGAATGAAATAACTTCAGCAGATGCTATTACAAAATAAAAAATCACCTTCTACATATTGTAGAAGGTGATTTTTATTTTATGATGCTTGCTTTCCTTTATCTGCATCATCTACATACCAGATGAATTTGCCTGTATATCCGTAAATAACTGCTAAAATTAACGATACGAAGCTTAACCACATAAACGGAACGTATGAGAACGTTGCTACACCTAAAATACCCGCCATAAAAATACCATTATCAGACCATGGAACCATACCTGAAGTTAACGTTCCACCTACTTCTGAGTTACGCGCTAATACACGACGGTCTATTTTTAATTTATCATAGCTATCTTCCATAATTTTTGGTGTTAAAATTAGTGATACATACATCGCACAACCAAATATATTAGCTAAGAATGCCACGATTAATGTAGACAATGTTACATTACCTGCAGAATTTAATTTCTTCTCAAATTTTGATACGATTACTTTTAAAACACCTAGTTTTTCAAGTAATCCACCAAATCCTAAACCGAAAATAATAACAGCTACTGAGCCAAGCATGCCGTTAATTCCACCACGGTTTAATAACTTGTCAACAAACTCAACACCAGATTGAATTGAGAATCCGTTATAAGCTGTTCCAATCGCCTCTCCAAAGTTCATCCCTTGGAAAAGAGTTGCCCAAATTGCACCAATTAAAGCTCCCATTGCAATTGTTGGCATAGACGGTTTCTTCATCGCTAATAGAACGATAACAATGACCGCTGGAATAAGCATCCATATTTTAATATCAAATTGCTTTAATAAAGCTTCTTTTAAAAATTCTACTCGATTCAAATCTACATTATCGCCGCCATACATCCAACCAGCTACAGTAAACATAATACTAGTAATAATATAAGCTGGAACATCTAATACGAGCATAGCTCGAACGTGAGCAATAACATCTACTTTCGCCATAGAAGCTGCAAGAACTGTGCTATCAGAAAGTGGTGATAATTTGTCGCCGAAATAAGCTCCTGAAAGAACTGCACCAGCAACAAGCGGAAGTGGTAAACCAAGTCCTTCACCAATCGCCATCATAGCAATACCTGCTGTTCCCACTGTTCCCCAAGACGTTCCTGTTGCGATAGAAGTTATAGAACAAATAATTAATGTTGCTAATAGGAATATGCTAGGGTGAATAAATTCTAATCCATAATAGATTAATGTTGGTACTACCCCACCAGCAATCCACGTTCCAATTAAAGCACCTACTGCAACTAAAATCAGTATTGCTTCTAATCCGTTAGAAATCCCTTTCGTAATTGCATCTTGCAATTCTTGATAACGAAATCCTAATCTTAATCCAAGCGCAATTACTAAAAACCATGAAATAAATAGCGCTAATTGAATTGGGAGATCAAAAATCGTTTGGAAGGAAAAGACAACAGCAAGAAATAGTAATAAAAGAACTATGATTTCTAGCATCGATGGTAATCTTACACTTTTCATTTTTTTCTCTCCTTACAAGTCGATAACATGACGTATGTCGTCTTACATGTATGTAATATACAATTAGCGAAGACAAAACAAAATTTTCATATTATTTCGATTTATTTTTCCAGTATAATATATTCACAACCCTTTCTATTGTAAAAGTAGATTACGTTTTTCGCAATGAAAAATATAAAAAATGTTGTATTTTTATTTATCCCGATATTTTCGGCCAATAAGACCTCCGCCTTAAAATTCAGTAAGCGCAAAGCACTTAGATAAGAAATTAACTACTGTAAAATTCCGAATTGATATGAACGTATTAAAGCTTCACTTTATTTACAAAGAACAATCCCATACTAACTTTTTTAATATTTGCTGCAACAAAACTTTTTACAACTATCTTCACTTTTTAATTAACACCATTATTTTCTACGCAAAAAATAGGGCACACATCATTAAAATGATGCATGCCTTATCTTTATTTATACATATTTTGTATTTCTTCTTTATTTTTAAGTATTTCCTCAAACTTATCACTACAACCCTTCGGAAATAACACTCCCAGTCCATATGAATGCGCAAATTGAAAATGAGGGTACTTCGCTTTTACCTCATCCCAAAACTGATATACGCCGAAATCACCACTTCTAACTTCAATATCATGAAATAATACAATACCGTTTTTCGCGACTTTCGGTAGCCATGTGTTATAATCGTGAGAAACAGCTTCATACGTATGATAGCCATCAATATGCAAAAGATTTATCGTTTCATCTTGAAACTGGTCTACAGCATCATCAAAAGTAGATCGAATTAAATTTCCTATATTAAGGTAGTTATCGCTCACTACTTTTTCTACTATTTGAAAAACCCCTTCTCCATATGGACCTGTATGCCCATCTCCAGCCCAAGTATCTACTGCAAAGCATTTAGTCGATAACCCTCCATCTTTTACTCCCTGACAAAAACTGAAGAAAGAAGCACCTAGATGTGTACCTAACTCAACTAAAGTTTCTGGTTTTTCAAATCTTACTAAGTCATATGCAAAATCTAAATGTCCACTCCACGCAGATTGTGACCGAATAATAGGACTAAATGTTTCAAATTCAAATGATGGTTTATGAGTAACCCAGTTCATCGCATAACTCCTTCTGCACATATTTTTAACAAACCAAATTACTCTTATCTTTATTTTTTTATCGCCATGATTATGATTCTATTTCATGAAAATATGAAGAATTTATTCTTTTCTATTGAGGTAAAGCGTCATATACATATGGTTCAGTTGGCTTATCAATTTTCTCGATTTTGTTTACTTTTACAAGTGGAAAGACTGTTCCTTTATATGTCGTTTCATCTAATAATCCTGTTATTTTCACCCATGTTTCTTTTGGAATTTTCCCAACGTTTTTCCCGGTAACAATCATCCCCCAGACTGATGCATCCGCAATACAACAAGTTATGCCATATCGAGCCACTACTGCTTTATTACCCGTCACATCCTTATCATTATATATAAACCCTGAGAATATAATTTCTTTCCCTTTAAACCCTTTTACATCTTGACCAATTATACTCATTGTTTGAACATAATCCTTATCCTCTACTTGTAGTTTATGCTGTCCTAACATACTTTTTACTACTTGCTCTTCCGTTTCATAAGTCGTTGATAAATTTGATGTTTCATCTGGATCATCGAATACCTCTCGCCCATCAAAATCATCCTGTTTCCCCTCTTTTTCGTTCCCTTCCATACTTCTCGCCTGTACACTTTGATTCATACCCCTTTTTCCTGCTAAACTTCCATCAATTGTTACATTTCCAAATAGAAAAGCACTAATAATCGGAACAACAAATAAAACATATACAAAGAAACTTTTCATCCCTGATTTTAATGCTGTATGATGCTTACAACAATTACAATCATCCTCTTTTTCTCTCCCATCTCTCCAAACTTGTAAAGAACCAAGAAGTAAAATCACTACAAAAGCTATATACGTAAATTTAATCATTTTTGGAGCGATAAAATTATAAATATTCCCTGTTACAAGTAGTTTAAATAAGAGCATTGCTAAACCAATTAAAATAATGCCACGAATATAGCGATGATATGCCTTCTGCTCCTCTTTCTCCATTCTTTCTCACCTCCTATAACATTATAATTTGCAGGATGGTATACACAGATACAATGACAATTCCCATTAAAAAGAATACAAATTTCTTTTGAAAATATGCAAATAGCATTAACGTATTCTTCATATCAAGCATCGGCCCAAACACAAGAAATGCGAGAAGTGCCTTTACTGAGAAAACATGTCCAAAAGATGCCGCTATAAAAGCATCGGCTGCAGAGCAAATTGATAAAACATAACCAAATCCCATCATAATAAAGGGGGCAATTACTTCGTTATGTGCTACTGCATCCAGTACATTCCGATCAAAAAACGTTTGAAATACACTTGCTAAAAAAGCACCAATCAATAAATACTTACCAGTATCAAAAAACTCATCTACAGTGTGATTCATAACATCTTTCCAACTCTTTTTTTTGCTTGTTTGAACTGAAACCTCTACGTCTTTTAAAACATTTCTTTCGCGATAGCAATAATACACAATTAGACCTATGAATAGAGCAACTAAAATTGTTATCCCAAAGCGTGCATATACAACATAATCATTTTTTTGAAACGCATATACAGTAGATAAAAAAACGACTGGATTCATAATGGGTGCACTCAGTAAAATAACAATGCCTACATGAAGTGGTAACCCCTTTTGAATGAGCCTTCTTACAATTGGTATAATGACACATTCACACATTGGAAAAAGAACTCCCACAAATACTGCTGGAATCATTGCAACAATCGGAGATTTCGGCATTACTTTTTGAATCATATCTTCCGTCACAAACACTTGAATAAATGAAGAAACAATTACCCCTAATAAAATAAAGGGTATTGCTTCAAAAATGATACTTAAAAATACTGTATTCACATTCAACCATTCCTGTGGTAAATTTTTGTGCAAATTTGCTAGACTTGTAAAATCTACAAAAAATAATAAAAAGAGAAACATAGCGATAAGAGCTATGCCTACTAATTCTTTTGAAACTCTATTAAAGACCAAGCTTCTCGCCTCCATTTTATTTATATGTAAACATGTGCTTGTCCAAATGCTTCATACTACAGCACAAATTTTATAGTCTATTTCTATTCTCAAATCGTAATCATTATGATTTATTATTGATTTTTCTTTTTCCATCGTTTAATATAAAACGTAATCATTACGATTTAAAGGGGAGATCATTTCATGAAAAAAGTACCTATCACTGTATTAAGTGGGTTTTTAGGATCTGGAAAAACTACCTTACTACATCACATTTTGACTAATAAGAACAACTTAAAAGTAGCTGTTATCGTTAATGATATGAGCGAAGTAAACATTGATGCATCTCTTATAAAAAAGGGTGGTTTTTCACGTACGGAAGAGAAATTAGTAGAAATTCAAAATGGTTGCATCTGCTGTACACTACGAGAAGATTTAATGATAGAAGTGGATCGTCTTGTTGAAAATGGTGATATTGACTATATTATTATTGAATCTTCTGGTATAAGTGAGCCTATTCCAGTTGCTCAAACGTTTACTTATACAGACGAAGTTCTTAACATTGATTTAACGAGAAATTGTCGCCTCGATACGATGGTTACAGTTGTAGATGCAAATAGGTTTTGGGATGATTTTGCAGATGGAGAAAGTTTATTAGACCGAAAACAAGCAATCGATGAGAATGATACCCGGGAAGTTATTGATTTATTAATAGATCAAATTGAGTTTGCAAACGTAATTATTCTTAATAAAATAGATTTGCTAGAAAAAGAAGATGTGATAGAGCTTCATCATTTACTAAAAAAATTAAATCCTAATGCAAAAGTTCTTAAATCTTCGTTTAGCAAAGTACCATTACAAGAAATTTTAAACACAAATCTATTTAATTATGAAGAAGCCAGTCAATCGGCCGGCTGGATACAAGAATTAAATAGTGAACATCATACACCGGAAACGGAAGAATACGGTATCAATTCCTTTGTTTACCGTCGCAAATATCCTTTCCATCCCGAGCGCCTTATGAATTGGCTAGAAAAATGGCCTTTAGATGTTGTAAGAGCGAAAGGATTCTTCTGGCTCGCATCTCGTAATAATATGATAGGGCTTCTATCTCAAGCAGGTTCCTCTATTACAATTCAAGGAGCCGGTGAATGGATAGCCGCATTACCTGAAACTGAAAGAAATCAAATGATTGCAGAAGAACCAGAAGTATTAAAAAACTGGGACGAGCGATATGGAGATCGAATAACTGAGCTCGTATTTATCGGTATTGATATGAATCGTTCTGTGATTGAACAATCATTAGATGATTGTCTATTAACAGAAAAGGAAATGGAACAAAAGTGGAATACATTTATTGATCCTATTCCGGCTTTTACTTATACTTCATAATAATTAATAAAAGGCTTCAGTAGAATGAAGCCTTTTTATTTTATAGCACTCTTATTTAATAGGTTTGCTTTAATTATAAATGCAACTGTACCTAAAACAATTAATATAGTATATATGTTACCAACTACATCACCTATTTTTTCTAAGCCAAGCGGTAATATTATAGTAGCAACTCCGACTATATAAGAAAATGCTCCTGAAAGCTTCACTAATTTATTTTTATCTCCAACAAACGTTTCTTCTTGATATCCTGCTAACAAAAACAACCTCTAAAGAACAGCACCCTATTATTCAAGCGCTACAAAAACAAGATGAAAAACAAATGGAACAAATGATGTCTCAAAACTGGCTCCGTCCCATGAAAGAAATACAAAAAATGATTTCTATGAAATAATAAAGCTGGCTACACAAAAGTGTAACCAGCTCCTTATTTACTAATCTATGTGCTATGCCTGAATATTTGCGTAATCCTCAATATCTTCATACTCTTTTTCTAATTCCTCTAAAGACAGCTCGTATAATTGTCGGTCACGAATTTTAAACACACCTGCTCCAATTAACTCATCAATTAAATGCCTCTTACGATTTTCAACAGCAAAACGGAGTTGACTACTCATCTTTAAAAAAACTCCTTTCCACGATCATTGAAAATGATAATCTTTATCAATTACCACTTTTGATTATAAAAGATGACTCTTTATAAGTAAAGTAATTTCATGAAATATTTACCTGACAAAGTATTTGTGGCCACATTATATATATGTATGCCGTGCGAAAAATGTTATGACACATTTTCTTATCCTTTTTCTTTCATACTTTGCAGGTTGTCTCACTATGATTAAATTCACCATCTATTTCTACTTGAATGGTGACATGTTCTACATGAAACTTCTCCTTTAATACATCCGTAGCCTCTTTTAATACATTTTGCGTTTCATCACCTTTAATAATCAAATGGCAAGTTAATACTTGAAAATCAGATGTGACAGACCATATGTGCAAATCATGAACTTCTTTTACAACCGTAATATTTAATAATGTACTTTTTACCTCTTCAACATTTATGTGCTGGGGTGCACCTTCCATTAATATATGGACGGTATCACGTGTTACACGCCATCCACTAATAATGACTAAAATAGACACAAGAATACTAGCAATCGCATCAGCAACCGTCCATCCGAAAAATTTAATACATAGCGCTGCAATAATCGCTCCGACTGATCCTAATAGATCGCCTAATACGTGGAGGAAAGCACTTCTTAAATTCAAGTTCCCCTTCACATCTCCGCCTCTCATTAATATCCAAGCTGATAAAATATTAATAAGCAGACCAAGTACAGCAATAATGAGCATCCCATTACTAGCAATCTCAACTGGTTCTTTAAAACGGCGGATTGCTTCAATAAAAATGTATACCGAAATGACAATAAGAACGACACCGTTACATAATGCTGCTAACATTTCGACTCGCTTATATCCATATGTTTTCGCAGTTGTTGCTGTTTTTTCTCCGAGCTTAAACGCAAGTAAACTTAAGGCTAAAGATACCGCATCACTTAACATATGCCCCGCGTCAGATAATAGTGCTAAGCTATTTGTTACAAATCCACCAACAACTTCTGCAATCATAAAACTTGTTGTTAGTAGGAAGGCAATTAGTAACGCCTTTTTATTTTTTGAATGACCATGATCATGCGAATGTCCCATACGAATACTCCTTTAAGTACAATATCTGTATGTTAGTATGAAACAAACTCCCCATCTTTATCCCGAATTGACTGATTGTAAACGCCCGCTTCCTCTGTATACACACTTCGCTTCTTTTTAAACAATCCCTTTTTCTCAAATAAAACAAGACTACTTCTTTTTTATTTTCATATTGTTTACTAATGAAAGAATTTTTAAGGAGGTTACTAAAATGAAACGTTTATTTCTCTGTATGGAACGTGAACTTGTTGTAGTGAAAGAACAATATGATGACTATGAAACGACTTACCACTTACAAAATATGCAACCTACCTGTATCGCTGTTGATCCATTTCAAAAAAATCGTGTATATTGCGGAACATTTGGACGAGGTCTATGGTTAAGTGACGATAGCGGGGATTCATGGAGACCAATTGGAGATTCTTATCGTTACTTTGATTTTCCTAAAGAAGATGGTATTTTGCACTCCTCTATCACTTCCATAACAATAAGCTCAAATGAACAAGTTAACGGATATGGTGTCGTTTATGTCGGCACAGAACCGAGCGCTTTATTCCGCTCTGAAAATGGTGGTGAAACGTGGACTGAACTTAAAAATATGAAATCATTATTATCTTCTTATACGTGGGCATTTCCGCCTAGACCTTTTACCCATCACGTACGCTGGATTACAGTTGATCCAAACAACCCTAATACAATACACGTTTCAATCGAAGCTGGTGCTGTTATTCAAAGTAATGATAAAGGGCATACATGGATCGATAAAAAATTCGGTGCCCCTATCGATGCTCATCAATTACTTATGCACCCTGAAGCACCAAATCGCCTTTATGCATCATGTGGTGACGGATTTATGGGCGGACCTGATCGTGCATATCTTGAAAGTTATAACAATGGAAACAGCTGGATCTCATGCAGTGAAGGACTTGAACATCATTATTTATACAGCATGGCTATCGATCCCGCTGATTGCAATACGATTCTCGTTTCAGCTGCACCGAGTGCTGATCTCGCTCATCACCATATTCCTTATGAATCTTATATTTATCGAAAAACGAAAGATACTCCTTTCCAGCAAGTACAACAAGGACTACCATCCGCAATCGGTACAGTCATTTCGATGTTTGCGACAAACAAGGCAGAACCACATACGTTTTACACGTTAAATAACAACGGCGTGTTTCAATCCAGTGATAGCGGCGAATCGTGGGAACAACTAAACATTCCGTGGAAAGATGAGTATAAAACGCAGCATCCACATGCGTTACTCGTAACTAGTTTTTAGCGAAAAGAGAGACTGCCTAATGTTTTTAGGCAGTCTCTCTTCTATTTCTTTAAATCAATTACGATATCATCTAGAACAATATCTTTACTCTTCGCTTCTTTTTTCGGCACTTCAATTTTCTTCTCTTTTCCATTCACATACTCCACTCCACCATGATTTTCAGGTGTATGCACTCGCAAATTCACATGAGGCGTAACGATAAGCTTTGTAGCATTTTTATTCAATTTTTGGAATGTAGTACTCCAACTACTTTTATGTGGTTCTGCTACTGTACCCGTTCCGCCATTTCCTTCACCAGCGTATTGATTTCCTAAATCATCTTTTATTTCTAGCTCAACATCTGCACTATCCCATATACGCCTTAATGCCTTAGATTCTTCCTGATTATAAAAAACGATAAATGACATAGGTGTTACTTCCATTTTGTCTATATTTACTTTTATACCTTCTTTTTCGGAAATCCCATTAACTTTTATATCCTTACTATCCATCGCCTTTAAAGTAAGAGCAAAATTCCAATTCCCTTTTATTGATTTTTTTTCTTCGTATATATTAATTGATTCCATATTCCATCTAACATTTGCAACGTCCATTCTTTTACTACCAAGATCACTTGTTGTAGTCATACCTACATATTTTTTATCTCCTACTTTCGTAGTTTTAGAACTTCCAGCCGCACCATTAGACATGCTTACTTGCGGGGAACCAAATATGCTCGGATGCTCTCCTAAGTCTTTTTCACTTTCGATAGAATACGTTATCGTTACAGTTCTCCCATCAACCACAGCATCATTAATTGTAACCTTAACCCCATTACTCTCTCTCGTCATATTCAATTCAGTCGAAAACTCTTTATAATTTTCATATAGCCCTGTTCTACCATTATCTAAAAATCGGAATATATCTCCTACTATAGGAAGACCTCCAGCATAGGTTGGAAAACCAATACCAAGTGTTGCAACTGATAATCCTACTAAAATAGATGCAGCAGCGACACCTTTTTTCCAACTTTTCATCTTTTTCTTCGTACGTATCGATTGTTTTACATTACGCTTCACTTTTTCTTTTTCAATTTCAGAAGCCTCAATTTCCTCTAGTTCTTTTTCATCTATATCAATATCATTCAATAGTTCATAAATGTCTTTCATATTGCACTACCTCCAAAACTAATTTTCGTAGCATTTTGTTGTAGTTTCTTTTTCCCCCGGTACACTCGATTATCTATAGCGGCTCGAGTTAATCTTAATTTTTCTCCAATTTCCTCTGTCTTCATACCGAGGAGATATTTCATAATGAATACCTTTTGATCTAACGGTTCTAATTGATTAATGAGCTTCAATAATTCTTCCCTATCTTCCATAACGATTAATTCGTCTTCTGCTGATTTTTCTGTACTGATATGAAACTCATCTGAAATAATTTCTACTTTTTTAGTCGCTTTTCGGTAATAATCAATTGCTTTAAACTTTGCAATCGCTGCAATCCACTTTTTAAAATCACTCGGCTCTCCATGGAATTTATTTGCGTTATTCCAAATGGAAAGAAATATATCGTTTATACATTCCTCTATGAGTCCATCATTTTGAATTGGAAGTAGAACTTTATGCGTGATCCCCTTTATGAGTGGTAAGTATGTATCGACAACAAATTCTAACGCGTCTTCTTTTTGCCGCTGTAATCTTTTTATAAAATTTTTCTCATTTGATTTCATGTAGCGATTCCCCTTATTGTTTTGTAAAAGCTTTTACACCCTATATAACGTCTGAAGAAATTTTTTCTCTCATCTTTTTTATTTTTTGTATGTAATGGAATCCTTCCCCTTAGCCATTGTCTCACATGACTATGCGTTCAAAGAAAATTTTCTCAAGTCTACAATTTAATTCATGTAGTACACTATTTATATAGTCATTCTTTAATTTGGTGTACATTTTATTTCATTAATATATTTTTTAAATTAGGAGATGAGATGTGTATGTGTGGAATTACAGGTTGGGTAAATTGGAATAAGGATCTCTCCAATGAACATGTTATTTTAGAAAAGATGGCAAATAGTATCCAGCATCGTGGTCCTGATGCTGAAGGATTTTGGTTTTCACCTCGCGCGGCCTTTGCACACCGACGTTTAATTGTTATTGATCCAGAAGGCGGGACGCAGCCGAAGACATTTCGTGCTGGTGATTATACGTATGCTCTTACTTATAATGGAGAAATTTATAATTTCCGTGAACTGAGAGAGCAACTTCAAAAATGTGGTCATACATTTGAAACCCATTCAGATACAGAAGTATTACTACATGCTTATTTAGAATGGAAAGAAGACTGCGTACGACATTTAAACGGAATTTTCGCTTTTGCATTATGGGATGAACAGAAGCAACAATTGTTTTTAGCACGAGATCATTTAGGTGTAAAACCGCTCTTTTTTACAGAAAGAAATGGCAGTATTATTTTCGGCTCTGAAATTAAAGCATTATTAGCGCATCCATCTGTCCCTGCTGAAATTGATGCGGATGGAATAAATGAAATATTTGGATTAGGCTTATTTCGCACTCCAGGATGTGGTGTGTTTAAGCATATTCAAGAAGTACGTGCTGGACATTCTATAACATTTACACGTCATAAAAAAGTAGTTACGAAGTATTGGAATTTAGAAAGTAAGATCCATACAGACTCTATAGAAGATACATCTTCGCATATTTTATCTATTTTACAAGATACAGTAAAAAGACAATTAATTGCCGATGTTCCTCTCGTTTGTATGTTATCAGGCGGATTAGACTCTAGCGGTATTACTGCACTTGCAGGTAAAGAATTTGCAGAGGAGCACGAAACACTTCACACGTATTCAATCGACTTTTTAAATAGCGCCAAAGATTTCGAGCTGACATTTGCTCGCACTGGCTTAGACGCTCCTTGGGTAAAACGTGTTTCCGAACATGTAGGGACATCGCATCATGACATTATTGTGAGTGCTGAAGAATTAGCAAATCACTTATTCGTTCCCCTCCATGC
This sequence comes from Bacillus sp. NEAU-Y102, assembly GCF_054788175.1. Taxonomy (NCBI): domain Bacteria; kingdom Bacillati; phylum Bacillota; class Bacilli; order Caryophanales; family Bacillaceae; genus Bacillus; species Bacillus sp. NEAU-Y102. Next base: position 294,732 of record NZ_JBTWFK010000005.1, read on the forward strand.
GAAAGATTTGCCAAGTGCAGGCGAAATGGAAACTTCACTATATTTACTATTTTGCGAAATGAAAAAAGATGCAACCGTAGCTTTATCTGGTGAATCGGCTGATGAAGTATTCGGGGGATATCCTTGGTTTCATCAAGAAGAACTACTGTATGTAGATAAGTTTCCGTGGTTAACAAACTGGAAAAACACATCTTCTCTATTATTAAACGAAGTAACAAAGCAATGTAATCCTGAACATTATATCAATAAAAGATTCCATGAAGCTGTTCATGAAGTACCTACTCTTGAAGGGGAAAGTAAAAAATCCGCGAAACAACGCCAAATGTTTTATTTATTTTTAACGAGATTCCTTCCTTTCTTACTTGACCGTAAAGATCGTATGAGTATGGCTGTTGGTTTTGAAGTTCGTGTACCGTTTTGCGATTATAGATTAGTTGAATATTTATGGAATGTTCCTTTCAACATAAAAAGTATTGATAATATTGAAAAAGGCATTTTACGTAGAGCACTACATCCAGCTTTACCTGACGATGTACGCAATAGAAGAAAAAGCGCTTATCCAACTTCACAAGATCCACACTACTTAAAAACAATCCGTAATTTAACACTTGATATGTGTAGCAATAAAAACAATCCTATTTTCTCACTTATTAACCATTCCATCTTACTTTCAATTGCTGATCAAAGTAATAAAGAGATTAACAATTTTGAGGCAAGAAGTGCCATGGAGTATATGCTACAAGTAAATGAATGGTTGAAAACATATCATATTCATATTGCTTAACAAAAAAGAGTTCAAGGATAAAAACCTTGAACTCCTTTTATATTAATTAGCACATTGTTTATTATCAGTATCAATAGACCATCCAATAATCGTGGCACAATCTCTACCTTTCCACTGCAATACATTTGTTAATACGGGCTCAATCTGCAAGCAACTTCCGTCGTGTAATATTTCTACTAAAGATTGATCATCATCAAACCTTCGTTTGTCACACTCTAAAATACCATCTGTTGCCATTACAATGTGATTCATTCCTTTTTCTAATCCTCTTACACCTGACGTAAAGCAAGGTGTATTTGCTGCAAAAATATTTTTCCTACCAATATATTCGTAATTTTTCCGTTTATTTAATCGTCCTTTTCCATTTTTCGTTTTCTCAGAATGGAATAAATACGCGAAACAATCACCAACTGATAACCAATATAAAAATCCGCCTTTTCGTAAACAAATTAAGCAAGCGAGTTCCTCATCATCTTGATCACATTTTTTAATAAATAACTCATCTGTAAATAACGCTAATAAGTACATATGTGTATGATGAAAAGCTAAATGTATTGGATATGAGAATAACTCTTTTAGTTTTTCTTTTCTTGCCGAAATCGCTTCTATTATATAATCTATATTTTTTGTTTTGTGATGTGTATCAAAAATCATAACAAATTCAAATTGTAATTCAGGATCCCACCAAGCAAGCACCGCATCTCCTCGTTCATATGCATCACTCTCTTGATTCCCCCCATATACGCCGACTGAAAGAGGACCACATTTTTCAACATGTATTTCATCTACATACATCTGTTCATGACTAATCCATTTGAATGTATTCACAGCTATCATCCTCTCTCTTGCTAAATGTATACCTTTACACATAGATTACCTTATATTTCAATAAAAATAAACTTTTTCAACATTTTTTATCCAAATAAAAGGATTTTATTTCTAAAATAACGAATATATCTTACTATACGATATAAAAAGGGGATTTATTATTATGAACAACATTAATCAACATTGGGAGAGCATTTATTATCACTTACGATACGAATACGAGGACAACCTTTCCCACCAAGCAATTCGTATTTTACAAATCGTTTCTCGTGAGAAAGATATAACAATTGGAAAAGTCGCTACTGAGCTTAGTCTTTCTCATAACACAGCGTCTGAACACATAAAGCGCCTTATTCAAAAGGGCTTCATCGTTAAAGAGAGAAATAAACAAGATGAAAGAGTGGTAAACCTTACATTAACAATTGAAGGGATTGAAGTATTAGAAAAACATACTTTACTGGATAAAGAAAAGATAAAAATATTAGAATCACAGTTATCAAAAGAAGAACAACAATTAATTGAAAAAGCATTTTCGTTATTAGCGAAGGAGGCAAAATATGCATTTCCTCGTTAAAGTAATCGTTTCGGCACTTATTATCGGCGTTATCACTGAAGTTGCTAAACATTTCAGTACGATAGGTGGCTTTATTGCTGCCCTTCCACTCGTTAGTTTACTTAGTCTATTTTGGATTTCATTCGAAGGCGGGAATAAACAAGAATTAAGTCAATTTGCTTTAGGGGTATTATATGGATTCCCCGCATCAGCACTACTATTATTTATCGTCTATATTGGTTTAAAAAATTCATTTACACTTAGTACATCTGTCCTACTCGGTATAGGTGTTTGGTGTATCGTTTTTGCTTGTCAAAAATTATTTCAAGCTTAGGAGGAATTAACATTCATAAATTTGTAGAAATAATGGGGCAAAATATAGAAGTACATATAAAAGGAAGTGGTAAACAAACTGTAGTCATTCAAACCGGAATGAGTTGCTCATTTTATGATTGGTTTCCTATTATAGAAAAGCTTTCAGAGTACTTTACAGTCGTTTCATACCATCGCCCAGGTTACGGAAAAAGTGATGTAGGCCATCAGCCGCGTACAATAAGGCAAGTTACAAAAGAGCTACATATGTTACTAAACAAACTAGCTATTCAAGAGCCATTTATTCTAATCGGTCATTCCTATGGAGGATTATGTGCACAACATTTTGCGATGTTACATGAAGATAAGCTGCAAGCACTTATTTTAGTTGATTCTACTTCGATGAACTTACACCGTTTAGATGAACTTCATTTACCAATTTCTGATCAAACTGATTCTGATGATGTTTGGTTTCAAAAATATAATATGTATTCCAAAATGGATGTAGACACACTTTATAATGAACTAAAATCTATGCTCGCCAATCAATCAAAACAGCAAATTGAATTCTCTACCTCCGCCTCATTATATAAAGCGACAGCTTCTGAACTATCTGAGTGGAAAAACTGTGCTCTCTCACTAAAAGAGCTATGTAAAACATTAGAAATACCATTAATCGTTATCGGTAGAGATCCTCAATATTCTATTACTCAATTGACTAATGGTGGCATGCCAAAAGAGGAAGCAACACAACTTGAAGCAATGTGGCAAGAACTAATTCATGAACAATTACACCTCTCAACTAACAGCCACTATATTCTTGCCCAACATGCTAGTCACGGTATAGAAAATGATCGACCAGATATTATTATTGAAGCAATTCATTTCTTACAAATCAAAAAAGGAAGCAACTAAAGCTGCTTCCTTACTTATCTTCTATTCATAATCTTCTTCATCATCGATTTCTTCGTAATATGAACTACCATTACTTACATATATAGGGCCATTCGCAACATCAATACGTAGTACCCACGCCCATGGCACAGCTAAACGTTTATGTATCGCTCGCCAAAAGCTCATTGATTTTCTTTCGTACTCCTGGAACTCCTGAAGTAACTCTTTGTAGGAGGAACCGTCTAACTGAATATTTGCTTCTAACAAACGAGAATGAGCATAGTACTGTAACTCTAGTTCAGCAGCAATTTCCATTTCTTCTTCCGTTGCCATACCAATAATTGTTCCATCTTCTGGTGCAATTTCATATACGTTTTGAACTTCAATAAGCCCTTCTTTCTCTTTCTCAAACATGTAAACAGCCTCCTTTAACATATATTTTTTATGTTACAAAGTCATACTTCTACAATAACTTCTCTCTTTCCTCTTTTTTTGATAAACTTTTACAAAATATTTAACCGATGACCTGTTTTCTCTATTCTTTCAGCAGAAATGAAACGATTTTTATCAAAATTTAATTTATACACATCAGGCATATGAAGTGTTTTCCAAAATTCAAAATCATATTTCGAATTAAAATAATTCATTAGTAATACCATAATATTCCCATGCGTACCTATTACAATGTTCTTACCTTCATATTGTTTTAATATATTTTGCATACATATTACAGCGCGCCTTTGTGCGACATCACTCGATTCTCCGCCTTCGTATGCAAAACTCCAATCTTTCCACACATTCTGCATAGCAACATTAAAATCTGCTACTGGCTCTGTACTCAATAATCTTTCACGCAAATCTTCTTCTGTTTGTATTAATAATTTATATGTATTCGCAATTCCTTGTACAGTTTGGATCGCTCTTTTGTACGGACTAGAAATAACAACATCAATATGTTTATCTTTTAATAAATGCGTTACATTCTCTGCATCACAGTGCCCTTTTTCAGATAAAGGTCGTTCCCTTTCTTCTTTTGTATATGTAGAGTGGGCATGGCGAACGAAATAGATTGTCGTCATTTATTCATCTCCCTTTTCTGTTTTTATCCAAATTCAATACATTACCATCAAATCCCTTTACTTTTATTATAAGTACTGTCAAATTTAAATGTTGATTTTCATATTAATAAAAGGGAAACACCTCATATGGTATTTCCCTCAATTAAAATAGACTACATCCAATTAAATACTTTATCAATTTTATTTCTATCGTATTCTAATATCCAATCATTATATGTATTATAAATATCCCTAATTGTATCAGGAGAGATAGCTAATACATCACAACCTCTATCATCATAAACGTGAAATATAGTATTCTTGTTAACATTTATAAAATACACCCTATGAAAAATACTCGGTTTTATTCCCATATCTTGATTACAAATTGCTTTTAGCATAGGAATGTATGTAAAGTCAGAGATTTCACATTTCAAAGTATATCTATGTGTTTTATATGCTCCATCTTCATCTTCATCTGGAAAAACATAAGGGATTGTATTTTTCTGTAACTTAAACAAATCGGACTTCTCTTTGACATACTTAGAAAAGATATTCAATTTCTGTTTGAAAGTTTCACCGTTTGCATAGTCATTTACATCCACTACAATATAAATATCATCTTTTGTTGAATGTAAAGACTGAAATAAAGTAATCGTCCTTTTATAAACGCCTTCTAAATATAGACAATTTTCATAAATGTTATTACAATCATAGTCCACACCTAATCTAAAACGAATACCAATATCCCAATTATAAAATAGAGGTGGTCTAAGTTCTAAATTCGGAAACGTTTCAAGCATATACTCATTCAACCTCATCTCAATACCTACCTTTAATAGCATGTTGTTTACATAATAAAATTATTTCATTATAATTTATTTCTAAACTCTTCATCTGTTATAGCATCTTGAATAAAATAATTTATATTATTTCTCAGTTTTTGATATACAACTTGATCTTCTATATCGTTAAACATAATTACAACTTCTACTTTATTCCCTTTCTTATCTGTAGTATACAAGCTTTTTGTCAATACGAATGCGGTAGAACCACCTTTTTGCCCCGCAAATTCTAACTTACTATTATTAACTGTTCCTTTGAAAATATTCTCGATTTCTTCCTGCATTGATTTTGGAAAATACTTTCTACTATTTGTTTTTTCCATTATACTCATATAATCTTTAGCGTTTGCACCCACTAATCGATCTGACCAAATTCGCTGAAATCCCATATCTACCTTTAATGGAATTTCACGTTTTTTCCATTCTTCTTCATCTTTCATCCATTCATGAATTTGTAACACATGTTTATTATACTCATCTTTTGACATGTTACGTAACGTTTTTAATGACTGATTTTCTGGCACATGAAGTTCTTTTTCTACGTATCCTCTCATATATAGTGCAGCCGTATAAGAAGTGAACTTATCATGACTAGTAAGCTCTAACTCTTTTATACTTTCATTTACTCTTTCTATTCCAAGCTTTTCTAACAAATATGTTGTATTTGCATTAGAACTATAATGAATCATTCCTTTAGCGACTTCTTCTAAAGCGATTTGTCCATTTTTCACTAATTCTCTCGCTTTGGCATCTTCTAACCAGTTAGGATGTGCTCCACCATCAGTATCTTTAACTTAATATTTTTCTAGCTCGTGCAATGAAATTTGTTCATCACGACTTATTTTTCCTTCTGACACTTGCTTAGCAAATTCAACTGCTATTACGATTTTTGCCATACTTGCTAATGGCAATTTTTTATTTTCATTTATAGAAGTTAATACTTCTCCATTTCTTTTAATAAGTAATGAACATGTTTCATCTTCTTTATGTTCTTTTATGTACTTTAATACGTAATCAGGATCTTCTTTTGACAAATAGTAATTCATAATAACAAAGAAAGCTATAACAGCTACTATAATGACTCCTGCAATTATTCCTATAATCTTTAATATGTTCACAATATACCCCCTCTAACAAATTTCCTTCTATATCATAATTATACCGAACCAAATTACAAAATTATACAAAAACGAATAAATATTCCTACAAGCAAAGAATCATTTTTTTATTTCACACTGTATTGCACGAAAAAATCTCATGAATATGTCTAACATTCACATAACAAAAAAACATGCTTTCATGATGAGAGCATGTTTTGTGATATTCTTCACATTGTTTCGTTAAAAAATTATCTTTTTATTTACCATGATGTAACATTAAATCACTAAGTTCTTCTTCAATGTGATTTAATTTCGCAACGCTTTCTTTCCATTTATGAATATAACGTGAAACCCCAACAAAAAACAAAACAATAATTGTGGAAAGAATAATACCATATACGATTGCTACAGTACTCATAGTTACACTTCCTTATAATTAGTAATGTGGTTATTAGTTATATTTTTATTATAAACCTTTTTCTTTTAAAATACTTCAATTTCAACTTTTTGTAACAAAATTGATTTTTCTAATATTTCATTCGTAAAAATGGCATATTTTTCACAAATTATACAAAACTTCACCATATGTACTATTACCATATGAGTTATATTATTAAATAGAATAAAGGGGATGATTACTATGACGACTTGGTTTATTGTAATGTTAGTTGTATTTGGGGCATTTAAAATTATCGTTTCTAGCCTTCCTAACACTGTTATTGAATCCATTATTAGCAAGTACGAAACACATCCAAAACTTGAAGAAGAGAATGTGACTATTACAATTCACGGAAATAACGTAGAAGGCGAACAGAAATCAAAAATTATTCATGATTTTAACGAAGGTTTATTTTTAGATCGCTATTATGCACCACCCCATAATGAAGGCACTCCTTTAATTATCAATGCAAAACGTGGTAAAAAAGATTTCACATTTTATATTTACAGTCATGAAGAGCATGTTGATGTTGTAAAACAATATAAAAAGAAGGTAGTTGCTTATAGTTTACGCTCTAAAAATCTTCAAAATAGTGACATGTTCATGTCAGCTGATTTAGCTTAATACTCATATATAAAAAGGAATCCATGGCATATGGATTCCTTTTTACTATTTACTGAAAAATAAGCTCTGTCTTCAAACTATCTTTCGGTAACAACCAGCCTTTTTTCTCTAAACTCGCTATTAATAATTCCCTTTGTTTTGTCGCAATACTTTCTTCATTTGTTTTAAATGACACTTCTATTACGAAGTCATCTTCTAATTTTCCGGTATTACTTAATGGCCAAATTTCAATATTTGCTTTTATGTTTTCAAACTCTCCTGTATATCGCTTCATTAATACAGGACCGTAAATACGGGAATTCTTTAACATCTCTTCTCCCCAATTTGTATACAACCATTTGTTCATTTTCCCTGGTAATTTTTCTATTAACATGTTTTGAGCAGCTTGTTCATTTGGTAAATCAAGTATCCCATATCCTTTAGCACTGTAGCTTTTCTTATTTGAAATGCTTAATGTTTTCTTCTCAAATCCCCAATCTATTTCCGCCTCATAACTATCCGTATTACTATCAAATCCTTCTTTTTTAGCTACTTCTAGTGCATCTTGAATTACACCATTTTGAATAGGATATCTTTTTTTATATGTTAGTTCAAAATCTTTACTAAATTCTTTCTTTCGAATTCTAGCAAACCAACCTTCATCACTTAAACTTTTATTTGCAGTATCTAAAAATTGTACTTGTATTCTTTCATATTTTGTACCAGCCTGGAAATGTTCTAGCACCTCTTGCTTCATCTCTTTGTTATAACCTAATACTTGTTCTGGCTTCAATAATAACTTTACTTCAAAACTAGGTTTCATTGGACTAGCAGCAAACCCTTCCTTAACGTTATAAAGAAAACAACAAAAGAAAATACTTACGAATACAAATACTTTTTTCATATACCTATCCCCTTTACATTTTAAATGACTTCTATACGTTCCATTGCAAGTGAATATACATTTTCATATCCTGCTGTACTTAGCTTTTGTTGTAATCGATCCGTATCCTCTTTCAAAGCATGCACTAGCACCGTATGTTCTGGTAATAATGTATTTAACATCTCTTTAACGTCTTTTATACTTTGGTGAACTTTATACGGAACTCGCTTCACCCTACATGTACTCCTTACATGTTCTTTCATAACTCTTTCTGCAAAACTCCCTTTCGCAATATGCCCAGTAAAAATAACGGAATTACGTTTTTCATTCCGAAGCTGTTCATAGCATAACTGTGCTCGTTTCGTTTGCATATTCGCATCACTCATTACAACTATTCCATAACTATTTTGCATACTAATGTCATTATCCATAACGATTATGTTTCTTTTTAAACTCTCCATAATCCATTTAAGTTCTTCATTATTTTTTATCCAATCTTTATATATGAACATCTCTTCAAATCCAGCCAAAATTTCTTTATCTACTATAAGCGGAAATTCTTTATATCGTTCATATAAATACAATACTATATCTTGCGCCCTACCAAGTTGTGGCAGCGGTAGCAATGCTATTCCTTTATTCTGCATAACTCGCTCAATTTCTGCACATAGATCATCTAATCTTTCATTTTGCGAAACATCATCTGTGTGGTAAGCGGCATCTACAATTGCAACTTTTATATTGTGGCCCAATTTCTCAGGTAAATTAGCTCGTAGTATATTAGACTCTGCTGAATAATCGCCGGAATAGAACACGTATGTATTACACAAATCAACTAAAAACCAAACAGCTCCTAATACATGCCCACTATATCCCCACTGAAACCGCAATGTAGGAGTAATTTGTATCCATTCATTTGGATTACTAATCTCATCAATACATACATAATTTAAATCTTTTATGTGTTGGTCGCTATAAGGTAAATTCCACCCTTGCATCACATTATAGTTTCTCCATTTTTCATAATATAACGGCAGTTGCTCCTTCGTATAACGAGTCGTCCAAATTTTTTTCTTATATCCATACTTCGCTAATAAAGGTAAACCCATCGTATGATCTTCATGAATATGTGATAAAAATACCGCATCTAAAAATGGAACAGCTTCTCTCTCTATTTCTGGATAACTCTTCTCATATGATCGATTAATACCACAATCAAATAATATTTTCGTCTCTTTATTTTTTACAAAATAGCAGGAGCGACCGTATTCTCCTGCCCCACCCCATACTTCTATCCTCATCATGCTACCCCTTTTCGCTTTTGCTCCATATGTTGTAGCAGTAATAAGCACATTGTTGTAAGTCCAACAGAAACAACGGCCATCGCCATGCCTATAGATACTTCACCCTGTTCAAATTGAGCAAAAATAAACGTTGCTGACGTTTCTACTGATGGAGGTAATACGAGAAGCGATGCTACTAACTCTCTTATCGAAATTGTAAATGTCATCGCCCATCCAGCAAGAATGCCTGGGATAATAAGAGGCAATATTATTTTTCTAAAAATATAAATATAATTTCCCGAAAAAACACTTCCTGCCTGCATGAGAGAATCATCAATTTGTCCGAGTGATGATTTTACATATTGCACCGTGTAAGGTAAAAACAGCACAACATACGTTACGATAACCATGACTGGTGTATTGTAAATTGACAGGGGCATATATGGTGAATTCCAAAATAGAATAAGACCTACAACCATAATGATTCCTGGTACCATATTGGGTAACATACCGCACATGTCGAGCCATTTTTCAGAGTTTTTTTTCCCCTTTCGAATCATAAGTGCCAAAAAGACTCCAATCATTACCGCAATAATCGCTGTTACGAGTGAAAAAAGAAAACTATTCCATAAAGCCTCTAATCCCGGAGCTCCCATTGTAAACAATGCCTCATAATGGCTTGTTGTAAAGTTATTTACATGTAAACCGCCGCCTCTTAATTTTGACAAAGAAGCAATCAGTATAGAAAAGTATGGAATTCCAATTGATACGATTAATAAACCAATTACATACATCCATGCTACAACGCGCGTAAATATAGACAAAGTATATCTTTTAGATTTCACACCTTTTCCACTAACCATTGCATATGAATACTTTCGATTCAATACATTTTGCATATACCAAATGAGCATACAAGCACTAAGTAATAAAGAAGATAATGCTGTTGCACTACTAAAATCAATTGGCCAACTCGAAATAAATTTATGGATTTCTGATGTTAACACGTGGAATCCTATTCTACGTCCGAATGTAGCCGGTGTTCCAAATTCAGCAATCGTCTTTACGAAAATGAGTAAAGCACCCATTACATAACTTGATACTAATAACGGCAATATTATTTTTCTTAAACGATAGAGAAAACTTCCGCCATGAACTGCTGCAGCTTCTTCTTTACTACTCCCAATCTGAAGTAACGTGTTTTTCAGCATGAAATAAAGGAATGGGAATAAATGCAGACTCATAATTAAGACCATACCTCCTAAACTAAAAAACGATGATGAAACTGTCTTTAGCATCGGAAAAAATTGTTCAAAATAGCCGTTAGGTTGCATGAACAAAATCCAGCCCATTGATCCAATATACGGCGGTGTCATAAATGGAATCATAAAAACAATATCTAACTTACTATACTTTCCTACATCTGTTTTGCTCATAATAAACGCCAATGGAAATGAAAATATTGTAGCTCCTATTACAACGAGTACACCTAGAAGCATCGAGTTTAGAAAAATCCCAGCTAATCCACCACTCTGCATCACTTCAAAAGGCTTTAAAAAGTTCCAGCTGCTATTTTCATATATACTAGAAAATAAAATGAGAAAAAGCGGAATGACGATTAACATCGCCACAAGTAATAACGCTACCGTCATTCCAACTTGTCTTACTGATATGAATCGATTTACCATGGAATCACCATCTTATTGAAATACTTTCTTAAATTGTTTTCCTATTTCATCTTGCTCTTTCTCAACTGTTTTCCAATCAATATTTAATACTGGAATCTCTTCTACATTCGGTCTATTTTCAGCTTTTATATCTGTTCTACCTGGCAATAAATACGCTTTAGCAACTTGTTTTTGCACATCATCTGATAATAAATAATCAATAAACTCTTTTGCACCCTCTACATTTTTACTATCCTTCATAACCCCCGCTGCACGTGGGCTAATAACTGTTCCGCTTTTTGGATAAACAATATCAACCGGTTCACCCTTTGCTTTTGCGCTGTACGTCATATAATCAACACCTGCAATTACCATATCTTTCGCACCTGTTACTACTGGATCTAACGCTTCTTGATTTGCTCCTGCTACTGTAACTTCATTTTTCTTAAGCTGTTCAAATAAATTCCATCCATCTTTTCCATTCTTTTTCACATACCCTGTTACAAAGTCTAAAGCTGAACCTGAAAGTGCTGGATCTGGAAGATTCACTTTTCCTTTCCATTCCCCTTTCGTTATATCGCTCCAATCTTCAGGCGCTGTCTTCACATTTTTTGTATTGTACACAATCCCTAATGCTGAAGCACTATACCCGAAATAATGTCCTTTATCATCTGACCATTCAGAACGCAGCTTATCAGCTTGTTTCGCTTCTTTATAAGCTAACGTTTGACCCTCTTTCTTTAATCCTTCCATCGTTGGTAATGATGCAAGTACGACTACATCAACGACTGGATTTTTCTTTTCAGCTTCCATTCTCGCTAAAATCTTACCTGTTGTTCCTTGAAACATTTCTACTTTTATACCGGTTTTCTTTTCAAAGTCTTTTTGAATTTTTTCTGCTAACCCTTTTGGCCCTGCACTATATACAACAATTTTCTTTTCATTCGTATTTTTACTTTTTGCATCTGCATTGCCTGTCTTTGAACTACACCCTGTTACTACAGCCGAAAATAATAAAGTACATACAAATAAAGACTTAAGCGAACTGAATTTCTTCATACGATTCTCCCCCTATATGATGAATACATTTTTTGGGCACATATAACGATACTGGTTTACCGATGCTTAATTTACTATTGTGATAAGCTGTCCATATTCCGAGTGCCCCCATGTTTACTTTTATTTCATACCGTTCTCCTACATATGTAACGTGCTTAATTTCACCTGTATACATTTCGCACACTTCATTTTTCGTCCAGTTCACATGCTCTGGACGAACCATTTTTTTACCCTCTACAAGCCAATTCGCCTTACCAACAAATTTGGCAACAAATTCATGAGACGGTTTCACATAAATATCTTCCGGTGTTCCTTTTTGTAATACTTCTCCTTGTTTCATGACAATAATTTGGTCTGACATTGACATTGCTTCTGTTTGATCGTGAGTGACATACAGTGCAGTTAAACCAATGGAATGAACGATATCCATAAGCTCTATTCTCATTTCTTCTCGCAAAATTGCATCGAGTGCACTTAGCGGTTCATCAAATAAAATAAAATGAGGTTTTGTTACAATTGCTCTAGCGAATGCGACACGTTGTTGCTGTCCACCAGAAAGTTCGTGTGGATACCTTTTCTCCATACCTTGCAGGCGAACTCGCTTTATCGCATCTTCTACTTTTTCTCGTAAATGATTTGTTTGCTTTGTAGCCCTTAAACCAAATGCAACATTGTCAAAAACAGTCATGTGCGGCCATAAAGCAAAATCTTGAAATACCATACCGATATTCCGTTCATGAGGAGATGTCTTTATCTTTTTTGCAGCAGAATACATGCACTGGTCTCCAAAATATATTTCTCCCTTATCCGGTTCTTCAAGCCCTGCTATCATTCTAAGTAAAGTCGTTTTCCCACACCCCGAAGGTCCTAAAAGTGTAGTGAATTCCCCTTGTTTCATTACAATCTGCAACGGCTTTAACGCCTGTGTTTTTCCAAATGTCTTTTCTAATCCACTAATTGTAATATCCATTGCTTCACCTCTCTCCCCTCATTCTTAACCTGCTTTCATTCTATATGGAAGATTTATACTGAATGTTAATGTACTGTAAAGATTAAATTAAAAAACTTCTAATAAACTATTTATTTCTATAGATTTTTTCTATAGTTAAAATAAAAAAGGCGGCAATTCATAATGAATCTCTTAAAATTAGAAATTGTAGTACTTATTAAGAAATACAAAAAGCTTACAATTGTTGCAGAAAAACTTGGCGTTAAACAACCAACTATTACATTTCATATAAAAAGCTTAGAAGAAGAACTCGGTGTGTCTTTATTCGAATTACGTTCTGGAAGGTATTTCTTAACAGAGGCTGGTGAGGCTTTGCACCATTATGCTTCTAAAATAGATGCACTTATGAAAGAAGCTAGACGTGTCACGCAAGAGTTTAAAGATTTTAATAAAGGTGCTATAACAATCGGCGCTAGTTATGTACCAGCGACTTATCTTTTGCCAGAAGTCGTTCATGAATTTCAATGTGAATTTCCCAATATAAAAATAACGCTACTAGTTAAAACAGCCCCTGAAATTCGAATGATGCTACAAAATCACGAAATCGATTTTGGGATAATTTCCGCTGCTCCATTTGATGAACCACTTTTAAAACAAACGAATATAATACCTGATACACTTGTTCTTGCCTTTTCCAAAGAACATCATTTTTCAAAGAAAGAAAATGTATCGTTACAAAATATCGAAAAGGAACGCATACTATTGCATCGTAATCCATCTACAACGAGAGATTTACTTACAAAATGGATGTCAGTTCATAACATTACATTCCAATCAGAAATTGAATTAGACTCATTAGAAACGATGAAACAAATTTTAAAATATGGTAATGGAATTGCCTTTATTTCTAAACTTGCTATTGAGCAAGAAATACAACGAAATGAGCTATGCTATATACCAATCCCAGAATTTGAATTTCAGCGTAATATTTATACAATTCATCATGAGGACAGATGGAATTCTAAAATCATTTCTTTTTTACTACAGAGCATCCATTCATTTGCAACAAAAAATTAAAAGGCTGTCGTTATGCACGACAGCCTTTTACACTATAAATCTATTTATTTTTCTTTGCCTCAATTTTTGCTTGCGCCTCTTCAGCCTTATCTAATGCTTCTGATACTTTCTTCTCTTTTTCTTTCACTTCATCTATACTATCGACAGCTTTAATAATTTTATCGATTCCTTCTTCTTCTACCTTTCTACGCTTTGCTACTCTTTCATTCACTTTCTCTTCTACATCTTTTGCTTTTTGAAGCATATTCTCTGCATTTGATGTTACAGCTTTTTCAAGTGCATCATCTTTTTTCTTTTGTAACACTTCATTTGCAATGTCTTTCGCTTCTAAATACTTACCGTCTTTTAATGCTGTTGCCCCGTGATCCATTTTCTCAGCAACTTCTTTATATGATTTCGCTTCATTTCCTGATTTCTCTTTTTCTGCTTTTTCGAACCACATTGTTGCATCACTATACTTTTCATCTTTCAATGATTGCATACCTGTTTCAATATATGTGTCATAATTGCTACATCCAGCCATTACGATTAATAGAAAAAGCATAACAAAACTTAATTTTTTCATGCTGTTGTCTCCTTTTCTTTGCAAGCTCACTTTACTTTAACATACATGAAAAAGAGTTTCAAAAACTAAAATACTAATTCGGTCATTTTTATTTCGTTAAGTCAAATTTCCTTTTAGGCAGACACATCCACTTGCTTTTTCATTACATGCTTCTTTACTCCTACTAATACAACTAACAATAAGCCTCCGCCTAATGTCATCATAACAATGCTAGTTGGCAACATATCTAATAATAATCCATACACAATCATACCGAGTGGTGCGATTGCAGTAGAAATTGTTTCAAGTAAGCCGAAAACGCGTCCTAAATAATTTGGATTTGTCGTCTTTTGCAAATGTACTTGCATCGGAATATTTACAACCATCATTGATATACCAGTTAACATCATAAAAGCGATATAGTAAATAAAACTTGCTACTTTCGGAATGGTGACTACTAATGGAAACACTGTACATAAACTCAAGCTCGCAAATAAAAACAACCCAATATAAACAGAGCGAAACGGATTATTCACTTCTTTACGTACTGATAACGCAATTGCACCAATTAACATCCCAACTGCTAACATTCCCTCTACAACACCGAGTTGATTCGAAGATAGATGCAAATTTTGAACAATAATATATGGAAGTGAAACGAAAAGTGCACTCGCAAAAAAGTTTACCCCTACTGCAATTTTCATTAAACCATATATTTCATGCTGTCTTTTTACATATGAAAACCCTTCTTTTATACTTGTCAAGAAATGCTCTTTACTTTCAGCCATGTCTTTTTTATATAAATCGAATACGATAAATAATTGTACAATTACCGCTAAAAAGAATGTAATGCTATTTAGCAGGAAAAACGATTTAATTGAAAAGAAACCAAATACAACTCCACCAATAATCGGTGCTAAAATATTTGATAAAGATGCTGCCGTCTGGTTCAAAGCACTCGCTTTTTGAATACGTCCCTCATCTACTAAACTTGGAATAGATGAAGTTAATGCAACAGAATAAAAACTCGCACAAATTGATAATAATGCTGCTGAAACATAAATAAACAGAAGTGATGGCCCAAAAGTAGTTGCAAGGATAAACATAATAAGCATTGTTAAACTACTTAACAAATCAGTACCGATGACAAGCCATTTTCGATTAACACGGTCAGCTACAGCACCAGCAATCGGTCCACAGATCAGCCTTGGAATCGATCCGCAAATAAGCGTAGTTGCAAACCCCATTCCTGAACCCGTTGTCTTTAATACGTATAATCCCATTGCAAACGTATAAATACCCGCTCCTAACAAGGACGTCATTTTTCCAATCATCATTAAAATAATATTTCTCGTTGCAATCTTCATTTTCCAATCATTTTGACCTATATTTATATCCCCCATTATGACACTCTCCCCTTAAAAGTTAAATTGTGTTAAACTTATTATATAATTAACTTTCCAATTTTTACAACAAAAGTTTAATTGTATTTAACTTTAAAATTATAAAGGAGCATATAATGGCTACTCTCGGTGCAAAAATTAAAACGTTACGAAAAGAAAAAAAGCTTACTCAAACTGATTTAGCAGGTTCAGTACTAACAAAAAGTATGCTTAGTCAAATTGAAAATGGAAAAGCTACGCCTTCCATGAAAACATTACAATATATTGCTGAAAAACTTGGATGTGAAACGAGTTTTTTATTAGAAGAAGATAATGTAGAAATTGTAGCACTCATTCAAAAAATGGAGCCATTAATAAAAGCAAATAAATGCGATGAAGTATATGAAACTTTACTACCTATCGTTCAAAAAGAACTACCTCTTACTTTAAATACAGCACGTTTATATAAGCAGTTCTTAACCGGAGCGGCTATTATGAACGATTATAATATTGAATATTACGTTGAAACAGCTGTTTCTATATTTGAAAAATATACTTTGTATCGCGAAAGTACTGAAACGAAACTACTGTTTTACTATATGCTCTACAAACGGAAAAAATATAAAGAATGTTTACAGTTGATTACCAGAATTCGCGATGAATATAAAACGAAGAATTTAGAAATGGATCTTATTACACATATACAATTATATTTAAAAGAAGCAATTATTTTACTCGCATATGGTAATTATGAAAAATGTGAAAAAATCATTTTAGATGCACTTGCATTTTCAAAAAAACATCAAGTGTATTATAAAACAGATGAATTTTACCGTATTTTATCTTATCAAAAAATCATTACAACCGATAAAGAACAATATTTATATTACATAAAAAAATCGGAGCAATTTGCCATTTTTACAGAAGATACTTTATCCGCTGCAAATATAGATATATTAAAAGCTTATTACTACAATACCGTTACGAATGAATATACAATTGCATTAGAACATTTAGAACAATTCCGAGAAAAACTAAAAGATGTACCGATTTTTCAAGACGATGGATTGTATTATCTTGAAAAAGGAAAATCTCTGTATGGTTTAAAACGTTACGAGGAAGCTTTGGAAACATTAAAACGTGCTAACATTCCAGATTATATGAGTCATCCACTTGATCAGTCATGGTTATTAACAGCTGGATCATATCGTGCCCTGTGTCATATAGAACTTCAAGATAAAATGGCTGCTCTGATAGAAGCAAAAAAAGCAGTTCAAACGATAGATGGTTATCCTGATTCCATCTTCACTTCATTTATTAAAGAAACATTAAAAATAATACAAAAACTTTAAGAATGTCTCAAAATGGTATATTATTCCTCTTTTTTAGCAAAGATAATAATGATGGGAGGAATATAAATGAATATTCAACGTGCAAAAGAGCTTTCTGTGTCAGCGGAACAAGCCAATGTCAGTTTTCAAGGCATGCCTGTTATGATTCAACACGTCGATGAAAGCAATGAAACCGCCCGCATATATGAAGTAAAAAACCCAGGACGCGAATTAACTGTTCCAGTTAATAGCTTAGAGGAAATATAAGAAATGCCACTTCTCTTTTGAAGTGGCATTTTTCTTATGAATCAAAAATACAACTATTATTTCTTCTAATTTTTTAAGCTTATAATAAGAAAATGTAAATTTTATACTCTAACCCTATATTTTGTGATATTTTATACTCTGGAAATAATCAAATCTTTATAGATGAATAATATAATTTTTTTTCTATTTCCCACTCTATACATAAAGGAGGATTTGTATGAGCCTCTCTATATACGAAGGTTTAGGTATTATTTTTTTCGTAATCATTATTACTTACGCCCTTGCACACAAATATTTATGGTCAAAAAAATTACTTATTATTCTATTTCTCATTTGTAATGCTATTTATCTTATTTGGCGAACTTTTTATTCGTTACCAACTATTAATCTCATAAGTATTATCGCTGGTATTATATTGTTAATTACAGAATGGGCTGGTTACTTACAATCTATCGTTTTTAGCATTGTTTCATGGAAACCATATAAACGGAAAGAAGTACCATTATCCACTTTTGAAAAACTACCTACTGTCGACATATTTATTGCCACTTACAATGAACCGATCGATTTGTTAAAACGTACTGTAGCTGGTTGTACGTTGATTACTTATCCGAAAGAGTTACTAAACATTTATATTTGTGACGACGGGCGCCGTGAAAGTGTAAAGCAACTTGCGGCAGATTTTTCTGTTCATCACATAACTCGCACCGAAAACAAGCATGCAAAAGCTGGAAATTTAAATCATGCGATGCTTCATTCAAAAGGTGATATTATCGTAACAATGGATGCCGATATGATACCACGAGCTAACTTTTTAGAGCGAACGATTGGATATTTTTCTAAAAATAATGTTGTATTCGTTCAAGCACCACAAGTTTTTTATAATGCTGATCCTTTCCAATATAATTTGTTTTTTGAAGATAACATCGCCAATGAACAAGATTTCTTTATGCGCCAGTTAGAAGAAGGGAAAGATCGCTTTAATGCTACGATGTATGTTGGTAGTAACGCCCTATTTCGCCGCACCGCGCTTGAAGAAATTGGAGGATTTGCGACTGGAGTTATTACTGAAGATATGGCAACTGGTATGCTACTACAAGCTAACAAATGGGAAACTATATTTGTCAATGAAACACTAGCTGTTGGATTATCCCCAGAAACATTTAGTGATTTATTAAAACAACGGGACCGCTGGTGTAGAGGGAACATTCAAGTCGTAAAAAAATGGAATCCTTTCACTATAAAAGGATTATCTTTTATGCAGCGTCTTTTATATGCAGATGGAATTCATTATTGGTTTTTCGGTGTTTATAAAATGATATTTTTATTAGCACCGCTATTATTTTTAGTATTTGATATTTATAGTTTAGAAATTAATTTCATGCACTTATTTATGTTCTGGGCACCTGCCTTTTTAACATCACAGCTTATTTTCAAAGCTGTTTCTAATAAAAAACGAACAACTACGTGGAGTCATGTGTACGAAGTTGCTATGGCTCCTTATATGGGATTTGCTATTTTATCAGAAATTTTCTTACGTAAAAAGTTTCAATTTCATGTGACAAGAAAGGGAGTTCAAAATAATACAAGGCATTTTTTATGGATTGCAAGCATCCCTCATCTCATATTACTCATTTTAACAATTATTGCACTTATTCGAGCAACACTTATGCTCTTATACCCTGAGCAATATCATATTGAAAGAGAGAGCTTATATATTAACATTTTCTGGTTACTATACAACGGGATAGCTATTGTCACTTCACTATTTGTAGCATTTGAAAGACCGCGTTTTCGAAATTCAGAACGTTTCGTAGTAAATTTACCAGGTACTTTATATGCCGAAGATATGATCATTTCTTGCAATATCCTTGATATTAGTGAAACGGGGGCACGTTTTGAATTAGATTCCTCCATTCCATTTGAAACTTTATCAAGTCTATCTTCCTATATGCTATCTTTTGGCGAGGTAGAAAAGATTTATAGTACAAAAAAATGGATTCGGAGACAAGAAAATTCTGTACAAGTTGGTGTATCATTTGATGATGTATCCCATGAGCAATATTGTAAAATCATTCTTCATCTATTTAGTAAACCGGTTAATGACCGGGTGGAAAAGGTGTACGATAAAGCCTTTCTTACACTAGCAATTGCATCTTTCATAAAAAACACAAAAAAAGCACCAAGACAATTTCGCAGGCAACATATACGTGAGCAACTGATGTCTCCTGGAACATTGCATATGAATGGGATGCCGATTGAAGCGACCATTATCGACTATAGTACAGGTGGGTGCCAAGTACAAACGAACATCCCTCTTGTGATTGACCAAATTATACAAGTAACAATGGAAGAACGTAATATTCAAAAGAAAAATGCACAAGTGTGTTGGATTCAAAAAAAGGGTCGTAAAATATATGCTGGATTAAAATTCACAGCGTAAAAAAGAAAAGAAGCGTCGTGCTTCTTTTCTTTTTTACATGCTAAAATACTTATTAAAGGGGGAATGTATATGAAAAATACTTCACAAAAAATGAGTCATTATTATGCCGTGATATTCACTTCTAATTTATCAAATGATACAACAGACTATAATACCGTTGCCGAAACAATGGAGGAACTTGCAAAGCAACAACCTGGATTTTTAGGTGTAGAAAGTGCACGAGGTAATTCTGGGCTCGGAATAACAATTTCTTATTGGGAATCACTTGATGCAATTGAAAATTGGAAGAAGAACGCCTTACATAAAGAAGCGAAAAAAAGAGGTCGTGAGCAATGGTATGAAAACTTCCATCTGCGTATTTGCCTTGTTGAGAAAGAATTTAAGTTTCAAAGAGGCACAATATAACTATGAAGGAAAAATTAGCTCTCGTTATTGTTCATGAAATATATGGTGTGAACGACCATATGCATCACGTTACCGAGCAATTTACTTCATCTCATATTGACGTATTCTGTCCTAATCTTCTGCACTTACAACACGCATTTCATTATCGTGATGAAGAAAAAGCATATGAACATTTTGTAAATCATATTGGATTTAATGATGGAAAAGACCAAATTGAAGCATTCATCAATACCCTTTCAAGCAATTATACACATATTGGACTTATCGGCTTTAGTGTTGGAGCTACCATCTCATGGCTATGTAGTAACAATCCGAAAATAGATTTTATCATCGGATGTTACGGTTCTCGTATACGCGACTATGTTCACATAAAGCCTACATGCGCTACACTACTTATATTTCCTGAAAAAGAAGCTAGTTTTTCAGTATCCTCTTTAATTCAAACATTGCAGCAACAAAAAAATCCTTTACTAGAAATACAACAACTACACGGTGAACATGGATTTCTAAATCCGTACACTGAAAAATATAACGGGCACTCTACAAAACAAGCATACAATGTAATAGATTCATTTCTTGTAAAGTGAAACTTTATTAGTTTTTTATTTGGGTTATTGTTGTTAGTTATTTCGGGGATGTAATAGAAGAAGGAAGAAAAGCCAACATTCAACTTTTCTTCCTTCTATCTTTACCTTTAGCTTTCACTGTCACTGATTCACAAGGGGTATAATATATTTGAGGTGTCGCCTTATCAACAAACATCATAAACGTAATAAAGCCGATAATAAAGAAAATAAACAACGTTAACAAAATTGCTCCTATCGTTAAAAGTATCATAACACCACCCCTATATTTTTCATGTTATTACACCTTTCGCTATTATATGAGCGTAATCCTTTTTAGAAAAAGAAACGTAACAAAATAATCACAACCACTCCCGTTAATACTGTACCTAATAAACTACGAGTATATATCGCTACAAGAAATGTGGGAATTGCTGCGATAAGGTAATCCCACTGCATCGTCTCATGCATAAATAAAACTTGTGCTAAAAGCGCTGCTAATATCGCAATTGGTATGTAATTTAACCATTTTAAACCCCAGTCAGGAATTTGTAGTTTGCTAAATACGAGTAGAGGTAAAATACGTGGCACGAGTGTAACAGCTCCTGCTGCTAGTAAAAGTAATAATACATCTAATCTCATTTCCATTTTTCAATCACCACTCCAATCGTCGCAGCTAGTAAGGTTGCGATAATAACCGCTATACTATCTGGCATAAATAGGTGTGAAACGTATGCGATGATAATCGCTACAATTGCAACACTTAAATGAATTGCTAGTTTTGGTTTACTACTTATGAGCTGAAGAACAAATAATCCAATAAACATCGCTGGTAATGCATAATCCATCCCGTATGTATGTGGATCTGGTATCCACTCACCAAACAGTCCACCAATAATAGTAGCAAGAATCCAATTTAAATACGCTGTTACGTTAAGCCCGATCATCCATCTTTCACCTAAATATCCTTTTTGCGCCGCGTGTTGCACTGCAACGCCGAAAGTTTCATCTGTAATTTGCGAACCGATGATTAAGTTTTTAAATAGAGGAATTTTCGTAAAGTACGGCGCGAGTGCAGCACTCATAAGAAGGTGGCGCAAGTTAACAAAAAATACAGTAAAAATAATTGCGGAAGCAGGAGCACCGGCTGCATACATACCAGCTAATATAAATTGGGCAGAACCTGCATAAATTAAAGTGGACATAAATGCAATTTCAATGATAGAAAAACCTGCTGTTTTTGCAATTACACCAGCTGCTATACCGATGCTCAAGTAACCAAATACAGTTGGTAAACAATCTTTTACTCCTTGCTGAAATGTATCATCGCTCTGCAAAGCTACATGTGCCTGAGCTTTACTCATCTCTATCATCCTCCATTCCTTCTAAAGTTCGTTTTCCTGTTACGACATGAACTAAATCTATATTTTCACGCCATAACGTATCTAACTTATCAGCTCCAAATTCCTTCGTGATTTCTTCAACCATAATATCGTGCCGCACATACTCTGTAGCAACGAGAACTAGCGCTGGGTCATACGTTGTAACGGCCCATGAAGTGCTATCATTTGAGAAGTTCGCAATTAATACTTCCTCTCCATCACGCGCAATAACAGTTAAATGACCACCCATTCTCTTTTCAACAACGTGAGGCGTCATATAATTATGGTGAAACGTCGCTCCTATTTTTGTTTCTGGAGCTCCAAATAAGATTGAAAATATATGTACGCCTTCCTCTTCCTTTTGATAAATGTATGGCTCAATTTCATGCACTTGATCTTCCCATACAGAAATCCATAATTCTTCCTTTGCCCTATTAATTATATTGCATATTTCTTTTAAAACACGATCATTTGAGCGAATATGCGAAATTACATCTATTTGTCGCTCTTGTTCTAAACAATTTAATTTCTCATCTAAAAATTCAAAGGACTTTTCAAAGTCTTTTCGCATTCGATTCATTAATTCGGTAGCTGGTACTGGTACATATTTAACTGGTTCAGAAGGTACAATATGCACTGCTCCTTTATCCATTAACTTACCGAGTACCTCGTAAATCATAGAACGAGGTACTCCTGTTTGTTTACTCACTTCATAGCCAGTTACTGGGGAATGTTTTAACAATCCAATATACGCTTTACATTCATATTGGGAAAATCCTAACTTTTGTAATTCCTTTATAATTTCATCCATCGGTAACCCCTCACAATCTAAAGCGCTCTTACTTCAAAACGGCGATTTTGCTTCCCTTTACTTTTTACTTTATCAATAACAAGTGTTCCTATTTCACTCGTATTTTTCACATGTGTGCCTCCACAAGCTTGTTCGTCTAAGTTTTCAATTGTAACAATGCGGATTTCTTGGATAGTAGTTGGCAGGAGATTTATTGCTGTTTTAATCATTCCTACAGC
Organism: Bacillus sp. NEAU-Y102; assembly: GCF_054788175.1. Classification (NCBI taxonomy): domain Bacteria; kingdom Bacillati; phylum Bacillota; class Bacilli; order Caryophanales; family Bacillaceae; genus Bacillus; species Bacillus sp. NEAU-Y102. Next base: position 318,412 of record NZ_JBTWFK010000005.1, read on the forward strand.
ATTTTCTGCTTCTTCGCGGCTCATATAACGAGTGGAAATTTCTTTATTTTGCTTAATAAGTTTATTCACTTCCTCAACAATTTCTTCTACTTCCACGCTCGATAACTCTTGTAACTCATTAAAATCGATACGTGCTTTATCAGGATAAATTTGATTTCCGGTGCATAGAGCTCCATACTTTTCATAAACTACAGCTCCGATAAGATGCAGTAAAGAGTGATGACGCATTAAATTATGACGTCTTTCCCAATTAATCTCTAATTTAACTGGACCTAATTTTACTTGAGCTTCATCTTTTATATAGTGAACTATTTCTCCCTGCTCCTTCTTTACTTTTTCAACTTCAAATACAGACCCATCTTGTACAATGACACCCGTATCACATTCCTGTCCTCCACCAGTTGGATAAAAAACTGTTTCTTTTACAAATACTTTATTCCCTTCCACTCTTATCACTTCTGTCTCGCAACTCGTTTTGTATGCATCTTCTAAATATAATGCCGTTTTCATACTCTCACCTCTTTAGTAGTTATAGTTATACCTACTAATATAAAAAATAATATTCATACAGTCAACTTATATTTCAGAATTTTTAATTTTAAATAAAAAAAGCCTTTTATAATAAGGCTTTTTTCTACATGCTATTATTTATTTTAACTGTAAAGTATTTAACATGTTTCCCGCCAAATGCTCCCGTAAAGTAGAACCTGTATACTCTTCCCTAAATACTCCCGCCTTCACAAATAAAGGAATGACTTCACTAAAGAATAGATTTAGTGACTTGGGAGGTCCTCCTGGAATAGCAATAAATCCATCTAACGCTCCGGCCTCAAACCTATCCATAATTTGCTTCGCAACGTCTTTTGGTGTACCAACCGCAACCCAATGAGCCGATCCAACAACTTCTGGTCGCTCTAGTATTTGTTCAACTGTTGGTTCATTTTTAATAATGAAATGCCGTAATAATTCTGCATGTGTTTTACTACGTACAGTTTGATCCCGACTTGGCAGCATCTCTTCGGTAATTTTACTTTCTAGCGGAATCCCTCTCGCATCTAATCCGAGAACCATTTCAAGTAACGCATATCTCTTCTCTTTTGTGAGATGTTGATGAGCTTGTCTATGCATTTCTAGCGCCTCTTCATATGTATCACCTATAAAGAAATATAATCCAGGTAATACGCGTATAGCATCTTGCTTTCGGCCATGCTGTTCTGCTCTTCTTCTTAAATCTTGACGAAGTTCAATACCTGACTCTACATCTGGCGTTGCAGCAAAAATTGCATCAGCAACAGAAGCAGCAAAATTCCGACCAGACTCTGAAGCACCGGCTTGAAATAATGGCATTTCTCCTGATATATGCTGTGGGATATTCAGTGGACCTTTTACCTCAAAATATTCACCGCTATGTTCAATTGGCTTGGCCATCTCTCTAATAACTTCAGTGTTATCTATTTTCAACACTTCATAAGGATGACTCCTCCAAAGTTTTCTTACTAACTCTGTACATTCTGCCGCTTTCGCGTATCGTTCCTCAGATGATGGCATCCCTTCCTCACCAAAGTTTTCAGCACCGTCAATGGATGTAACAATATTCCACCCTAATCGGCCGTTACTAATCCAGTGTAACGATTGTAATTGCCTTGCTAATATATATGGTGGATAAAATGAAGTTGAAGCGGTTGTAACGACTCCAATTTTTTCAGTTGCGTACGCAATAGCAGTAAACAATAATGTTGGGTCTAAAATTACATTCCCTTTATTTCTAGCAATTAAATCTGGGTGGGCCACTAAATAATCGGCTTTAAAAACAAAATCTAACTTAGCCTTTTCTGCCTGTAGTGCCAACTCTACTTGCTCATCAATTCCGGAATTAAACTCATTCTCTTGTTCTTTCTTTCTAGAAATTAAACATAATCCAATGCAAAGTTGATTCTTTTTAGACATCTTCACACCATCCCCTTATTTTTAATTCACTTAGTTAAACAAATGTTGCTGTCATTATGAAATTCTATTCTTATGAAAATAGATAAAATGATATTGATAATCATTATCGTTTTATGGTGTAACTGTAATAAAAGCAATAACAAAAAAGACTCCCACTTTTGGAAGTCTTTTATCTCAATATTTCATTCGCTTCTTTTTCATAAATTTTATCAAATGACGTCATAACACGCTGTGATGCTTGAATCATTTTTTGATCCGTCATAAGATCTGCCATCTCTTTCGTCATATCAACATTTGAATTTTCTAGCATATGATTTTTTACTATTCCTGTTCCGTTCGGTAAATTAGCAATGTTTCCTTCTGCTAGTGTAAAGCTTTTGTTCTCACGTTGCACGAGACGAGCATTCGTTTCGGCATCTACTGTTTTTGTTTGTAAACGAGCAATATTATTTTGTGTTACTTCATCATATAATGTACCGTCTGCTTGTACAGCAACCTTTGCTCCTTCTGGAATACGAATACGCTCATTATTCTCTCCCATTACGAAAGCACCTGAAGATGTTTGTAAATAACGATCACTATTTAATGTGAAACTACCATCTCTCGTTAAAAACGTTTCATCATTTTTAGAAGTAACGAAAAATGATGTTGTGCCGGCCGCGCCGTCATCTAAAAAGAAATCTGTAGCACTATTTGTCATTTGTATATTTCCTTGTACTAAATTCACATGTGTTGCAGCTGGTACTACAGCGTAATCGACCGAACCGATATTTGTTACCGCCCCATCTCCTCGGCGATATGTGTCTTGTACATCAAATACTTTAGACGTCATATTTTCTGCTTTAAATCCTGTCGTTTGAGCATTTGCAACGTTATTCGAATGAACATTAATACGCTGCATGTAATTCATCATACCCATAGAACCTATATAAAGACCGTTCATACTCGTTTGAATAAGGCAAGCGCCTTATTCTTCACCTCTTTTCTACGATGTTTGTAACATTTGTTTCGCTAAATGTTCAGCTGTAGCGATATGTATATTTTTCTTTATATCTTGTCCGTCTGTCATTAATACAATAGGAGCTGATGATACTGCTGGAATTTTCAACAATTCACCACTACTTGCTGTTTCATCAAATTTTGTAAACACAATACCATCTATATGAATATCTTTAAAGTTTGTAATGATTTCAATCATATCTTTACTTTTCATCGAAGCTGATAACGTTAAACAAATATAATCTGGTTCTACTTGTCCCATCGTTTCAATCATTTCTTCCACTGTTTCTGACGTACGATAATTTTTTCCGGCTGTATCAATTAAAATATAATCGACGCGTGCTTCTTCTTTAAAGTACGTAAGCGCTCTTGTCATTGCAGCCTCATCACGCACAGCAATTACTTCCGATCCAATTGTCTTTACGTTATCTTGCAATTGCTGCACTGTCCCTATGCGAGAATGATCTGTCGTTATAAAACCAACTGTTTTGTTCTTACCGTGAAATTGCCATGCCATTTTGGCGAGTGTCGTCGTTTTACCAACGCCAGTTGGACCGATTAATGCGATTGTTTGTACTTCTTTTTCAAAGACGTTTTCCGTATTAAAATGAGATTTCATATCTTCCAATATGTACCTGATAACTTCTTCTTCTGTAATCATCGTTGCATTTTCAAACTTTATTTTTAACTTTTCAGCATATGCATAAATGAAATATTGTTCTACATCGTTTTGTTCTAGCATCCGAATTACTTTTTGAATAATAAACGGTACAGATTCTTGATTTTCTTTCTTTGGAGCTACTTCTTCTTTCTTTACCTGAACGACTTGTTTCACAACTTTTTTCTTTTTCGTTACTTCCGCTTCTTTCGTCGGTTTCACAACGACAATTCCTTTTTCGAACAGCTTTAATAGTTTCTCTTTTTTTCTTGCCCATTCTTCACTATTTCCTGTTTGCATCGCCGCGTATGACATAGAAGTCGTTACGTTTTCTAAATTGTGCAGTACTGATTGAATTCCATTCGCCTTCACAATTTGTTCTGAAGGATCATTCACAACATCCATTAACTGTTCATGAAATTGAGCTGTACCTTCATTCACTTCTTCCTGTTTTTCTTCTGGAAAAGCAACTAACATTTCATAATCCTTTTTCCAGAAAAACGGTATATTTCGTTTTACACTTTCATCGACAACGTAATAATAATCTGTACCATATTGGTCAAATAACTTTCGATACAATTCATTTTTCGAAGCTGCTTTTATTCGCATTAACGCTTCTTTCTTTTCTGTACTTTCCATTACTTCACCCCCTACTATTCAATATAGGCAATTTGATCCACAACAATTTCTGGTGCTAATTCGCTAATACAAAGTACTTGTGCTTCCACTTGATAACGTTCTAGCAGTCTTACGATCGCAAATCTAAAATCTTTTCTACGTGTTAATAACACTGGTTCTCTTCCCATTAAACGTGCTTGCTTAAAGACGCGCTGCACTTGCTCAACGACACGTGTTTCTAAATCTAAATCCCAGTTTAATAAGTAACCTTGATATGAATTATTCACAACATCCGCATCTAACTCAATTGAATCAGAGAAGAGCGCTGCATATATTTTTCCGTCCGGATTTTTCGCATTTTCACAAATAACTTTTGAAATACATTCACGAACAAATGATGTCACACCGTCAACGTGGTTTTGATAAATTTCTTTGCCGTCAATAATACCTTCAATAATTGTTGGTAAATCACGAATAGAAATACCTTCTTTTAGAAGTTGTTTAATAACATTTTGAACGAGTGATAAATCAATTTCTTTCTTCTTAATCTCTTCTAATAGAACGCCATTATCATTTTCAAGCGAGTTAATTAAGTCTTTTACATGTTGACGCTGAATTAATTCATGAAGATTACGTCTAACGACAACATCTAAATGTGTAATTAATATGCTAAGTGGCTCTAACACTTGATAGCCTTTCATTTGTGCATCTTGCACCATATGCTCTAAAATCCAATATCCATCTTCACCGAAAATTGGATCTTTAGCTGGCTCTGCATCTAAATCAGCCATTACGTTCGGTGTTTTCAGTGCTAATAAATAACCTGATTTTAAAACACCTTCAGCCGCCTTAGCACCTTTAATTCGAATAATGTAACGTCCGCGTGGTCTAAAGCTCGTATTATCTTTAAAGTTAATTCCAGGAACGTTAATACCAAGGTCAGTAATAATCGACTTCCGCATAAGAACAACTTTATCACGAGCTGTTTCCCCGTTAATTTTCTGCTTTACAAGTGCTGCTAAATCTAAACCGAGTTCTACAATAATCGGATATTTATCCGTAAATACTCCGAATGAATCTTCCACTTGTTGCAGTTGCTCATCTTCGCCTTGAATCATTTCTAATTCTTTTTGAAGCTCGTCTTCTTTTTCTTTCTTTATTCGATTTTTATTACGAATGCCTAAGAAGATAATCGTTCCACCAACGAGTGCGAATGGTAGAAACGGTAGCGGAGTAAAAATACCCATTGCGATAAATAAACCACCTAGTGCATATACAACGACTTCATGCGCTAATAACTCTTTAAAGATACCTTCTGTTACTGTATCCGGTGAGCCGTCAAATACACGCGTTACGATAATACCTGTTGAAATTGCAAGCATTAATGAACCGATTTGGTTTACGATTCCGTCACCGACAGTTAACTGTGTATAATGAAGAGCTGCATCTGCAAAGCTCATTCCTTGCTGCATCATGCCGACAATTAAACCGAAAATAATGTTTACGAATAAAATGACAATCCCGAAAATAACGTCCCCTTTAATGAACTTTCCGGCACCATCCATCGCCCCGTAAAACTCTGTTTCCATATTTAATTTTTTTCGTTTTGCCTGTGCATCTTTTTCTGAAATAATACGCTGGTTTAAATCAGCATCGATAGACATTTGTTTCCCCGGTAAAGAATCAAGTGTAAAACGAGCTGCTACTTCAGCTGTACGAGATGCACCGTTTGCAACGATAAACTGGAATATGATTAATACTGTAAAAATAACGATACCAATTAATAAGTTTCCGCCAATTACGAACTGGCCGAACTCTTCAATAACATGACCTGCATTTCCATCTGTCAAAATCGCTCGCGTCGTCGAAACGTTAATCGATACGCGGAAAATCCCGATTAATAACAACATCGTTGGAAATGACTTTAATTCATCCCACTCGTTAATACTTGTCGCTCGCATATAAATAAGCACTGACATACTTAGTAGAAAAACGATAATGATATCAAGTATAAATGGTGGAAGTGGAATTAAGAGCGCCACTACGAATGACGCTGCTAAAAAGATAGAAAAATAGGTTCTTGCAGACTCTATCTTAAACAAAGAGATCTCCTCCAAACGCGCTATTACACTTCAAGTTCGTTCGTCTGAATTAAATAGCGCATAACTTCAATTACAGCTACGTATAAATCTTCTGGAATCGTCTCATCTTCCTCGACTTGATAATATAAAGAACGAGCAAGCGGACGGTTTTCCACCATTGGTATTTCTTGTTCACGGGCAAGCGTTCGTATATATAATGCGAGCTCATCTTCCCCTTTTGCAACGACAATTGGTGCTGCATCAACGTGTTTATTGTAACGAAGTACAACCGAAATATGAGTCGGGTTGTTTACAATAAACGTTGCGCCATCCATCTTCTTCGCAATTGTTCCTTGCAAGATCGCATGCATAAAGTTTTTTCGTTTCCCTTTTACTTGCGGGTCCCCTTCATTATCTTTATGCTCCCTTTTTACTTCTTCTTTTTTCATCTTAATATCTTGTTCGTACTCCCATTTTTGATAAATGAAATCAATAATAGAAAGAATGATTAAAATAATTAAAATGGCTAAAAAGATAAATTTAATTTGGCTAATAATTTCAGTAAGTGACGCTGTCCAGTTAAATCCAATCATACTAACAATCTTCTCTAAATTCTTTTTAAAGAGAACGTACGAAACGTAACCGATTAATCCCATGTAAAACAGTGATTTCAAAATATCTACTAAACTTTTACGACTAAACAATCTCGTAAAATAGTTTTTCGGATTAATACGTGACGCTTTCGGTTTAATGACTTTAGAAGAAAATAGGAAGCCGACTTGAATCATATAATTGAATAAATGAAAAGCATATACGAGTATTAATATCGGAGCCGATACTTTCAGTAATAAAATCCCCATTAAATAAAAATACTCGGTTGAATCTGTATTTTTTCCAATTTGATCAAACAGCACCGCTACGGAATTTGCAATCTCATAACCTAGCCAATCTCCGAAGAAATAAACGACAACTGCTAATACGAGAATGGAAAATAAATTATTTAAATCTTTACTCCGGGCAATATTCCCTTCTTCACGCGATTTTTTACGCTTCTGCGGGGTGGCCTTTTCTGTTTTATTATCCTTTGCCATGCGCGTCCCCCTACTTCGTTAAGAAAAAGTTAAATAGTTTCGTATATTCTTCAAGTAATACATCCGTCATATTTTTAAACACATAACCGAGCATCGGTACACTCATCGCAATAAACAAAATACCACATGTAATTTTAATTACGTATGCATTCATAAAAACGTTTAATTGCGGAGCGTTTTTTGCAATTAAAATTAGAACAAAATTAATGATGAATAAACTTCCCATAAGCGGCAGAGCAATTTCAACCGCTGATGTGATCGCAAATAATAACGTTGCGAGTAGACTATCTAAAAAACTAGTCGTCAACAATTTTGAAATCGCCTCTGTATATTGAAACGACTTTAAAATAGTGGCAACGAAATAGTTAATGCCGCCAAGTGAAATAAAAATAATGAGAAAAAATATATCAAAAATGGTTGATAGTAAAGTAGACTGTGAGCCTGCATTTACATCAAACAAACTTGCTTGTGATAAACCAATATCAAAGTCTAAAATATGCCCTGCCATTTTCGGAATGTTCCACAGCATTTCTACAATTTTTGAAAGTGATAATCCAATTACAATTTGCGTTCCTGCATAAGCTGCAACGTCCCAAACTGTCTTGATGTGAGAGACATCCACTTGATCGGCCACTGTAATTGAAAGAGCAAGTCCAACTGTAACCTTCGCCATTGCTGGAATGGATCGGCCTGAGAAAAACGGTAAAAAATATAAAAATGAAGTAATGCGACAAAACGCAAAAAACGTTGCCGCCCATAATTCCATATTCATTTCAGTTCACCTATCTTAGTACGAACGCAATAGCGATGGGATTTTATCAAATAAATCTAAAATAAGCATCGTTAACTCTTGGAACATCCACGGACCTAAAATGATAATTACGAGCACAATACTCGCCATTTTCGGTAAAAACGTCAGCGTTTGCTCTTGAATTTGCATCATTGCCATAATAACCGCGATAATAATAACGACAATCAGACTTACAACGGCAATCGGCATTAAAATCATAACCCCTTTATAAAAAAAGGTTTGGAAAATATCTATAATTGGTGACGTATTCATTTATATGACTCCTATCACATAGCATCAAGCGCTTCAGGCGACCGTCTTAAACATAATATCGACGATTTTTGTATATCCACCTAAATATACGAAAACGAGTATTTTAAACGGTAAACTTAAAATCATCGGCGGTACCATCATCATCCCGAGGTACATTAAAAGTGTACTAATAATCAAATCTATAAATACAAACGCTAAATAAATGAACATCCCTGTTAGTAAACCTTTTTGAATTTGCGTTAACGTAAAGGATGGTACAAGTGTAAATAAGGAAAGATCTTTCAAATCTTTCGGCAACTCTTCTCCGCGTACTTTCAGCATCATTTTCAAATCATGCTTATACGTATGCTTTGACATATATTCTTTCATAATAGGAGCTGTCGTTTCCGCAGCTTGACTTACTGTTATTTTCTCTTTCGTCATCGGATCCCACACATCGCTCTTCAGTTGCCCGAGTACAGGCTGCATCGTAAAGAGTGATAAAAATAATGCAAGTCCAACAAGCACTTGGTTTGGTGGTAAATTCATTACCCCAAGTCCTTGACGTGTAATCCCAAGAACGATCATAAAATAAGTAAAATGTGTAAATAATAGAACGATAGAAGAAGATAATGATAAAAGGGTAACGAGCGCAAATAGTTGTACACTTGAATTACTCGTAAACTCTTTTCCATTTTCGAAATTAATAAAACCGTTCGGGGCCGCATACGCTGGATTTACAAAAATAATTGAAAAAACGATAGAAAATACGAAAATAACGGCTAATAATGATAACTGTTTCTTTATTCTCATGATGGATCCTCTACTTTTTTCGTTTCAGTCTTCACCGCGTCTTCTAGTGCTTGTTGAAACTGATTTCCTGTTCCGGTTAATTGCACAGACTGTACACCGTTATTACTAATAACAGTGAACACTTGCTTTCCGTCCACTTCAAATAAAAAGGCACTCGTTTGATGATTTAAATACACGCCGTCTTTTACTTGAATATGGCCATTTTCACCCTGCTTAAAAAACTGCTGTTTGCGCGTCTTTTTCGTCATATAATATGCACCGTAACCGAGCGCACCAAACAGTAAAACGACTTGAAATAAGGTCGTCATATACGACATATGACTCCTCCTCTACTCTTTATCTTGCATTTGACTTTGCGCTTTCATAAGCGCCGCTTGTTTCTTATCAGCTTCAATTTCAGAAATGATAATACCGAATTTCTCGTCCATTACGATTGCTTCACCGATGCCGACTTTCATATTACTTAAATACACATCTACTTTATGTCCTAAGTTTTTCTCTACTTCAAGAACATCGCCAACCTTTAGCTGCTTCACATCACCAAGCGTAATAGATGACTTTCCAAGCTTTACACCAAGTTCAATCGAAATATCTGAAACAGTATCAATATGTGCTTTACCTGCTTCATTTCGCTTTCCTGCAAAATCTTCTAATCCCATTAATGACACAGGAGATACTTCATGCTTCATATGGATCCTCCTACTCTACAAAACTTTTAAATAGGAGCGCCTTACGCGTTCCATCTTTTCCAATAAAACAATTAAATTTATGCTTTCCATCTACATAACCAAGTAATTCATCCGAAACTTTCGTATGAAGCGGAATAATATCGCCTTCTTCAATTTGTTCAATCTCACTCATTGTCATTTTCTGCTCACCAATTGCAACGTGAACAGGTTTGTACACTTGATTTACTTTCACTTCCACTTCAGACGTATACTTCCTACGTTTGTCCGAAGAATGTTCGACAATATTTTCAGATGTTAACTTATCCATAATTTCTTCAACAGATAAGAATGGAATTCCGATACGCACCGTCGTATTCCAAAAATCTGTTTTCATATTTACGTTAAGTAATGAAATGATATCGCTCGCTGTCGTAATCTTTAATGCATTCGGATCTGTTTCCGTCGTTACAAATTTCGGTTCAATCGCAACAACACTTTCAAATGATTGCTCTAAATTTTTACAAAGAAGCAAGAATATATTATCAAGCGTTAAAAACTCAAACGCTGTTAACGGTCTGCGCATCGTAAAGTTACGCTTACTATCTCCGCCAAGCCAACATTCATGAATATAAATAACGAATGCTAAATCAATCTCAATAACAATTTCTCCAAGCTCTGGTAAACCGAGATCAATTACGCAATATAAATAATAATCTTTCGGCATTTTCTCCACATACTCACTCGTAAATGGAACTTGTTCAACTGTTGAAGGCTCTAGTTCAATTGGAATACGCATACGCGCTGATAACGTCTGTGACGTCTGTTTTCCAAACGTAGAAGCAATCGCCTGCAAACTACGTAAATGCTCAACACCGAACTTCTCTGGTCTATTAAAATCATACTCTTGAAATTTCTCTTGCTTTCCTGCTTCTTGTGCGAAAGCTGGCATTTCCTCGCCTTCATTTACCGCCTTCAGCAGGGCATCAATTTGCTCTTGGCTTAATTTTTCGCCACTCATGACAATCCCCTTCCCTACCTTTTCAATTCAACGATTTCAACGTACATCTTCCCATTCTTCGTCAAAATCTTTCCGGTTCCAATCTCTTCATTCTCAAGCATAAGACGCACCGTATTTTTCGTTGAATTTTCAAGACGATACAATGTACCTTTCGTAATATGAAGCAGATCTTCAATTTTCTTTTTCGTATTTCCGATTTCAAAATAAATTGTTAACGGAATATCATCTTGTAATTTCAAATCTAGCCAACTCCCATATCATGTTCACGAAAATTTCATGTTCTCTCTATATATGAAACTTCTTATTTTGAAACGTCGATATTTAATATTTTTTTAATATATCCTTGCGTTTCTTTAAATGGCGGTACGCCTCCGTACTTTCTCACATTACCAGGACCAGCATTATAAGAGGCAAGTGCCAATACTAAGTCGCCGTTATTTTTCTTTAAATAACCGCTTAACTCTTTCACGCCACCTTCAATACTTTCAGCTGGTGAAAAGGGATTCTTCACACCCATCTCTTTCACATTCGCTGGCATAAGTTGCATAAGACCCATCGCACCTGCATGTGATACCGTTTTCGGATTAAAATTAGACTCTACTTCAATCATTTTTTGAATTAACGTTTTCGGAATTCCGTATGTACGACTTACACGATCAATAATATCCTCATACTTCCCTTCATTGGAAGAACGTATTTTTTGAATATTATACTTCTTCGTTAATTCCCACGTATCAGCGGCCTCATTTTTCGTTTCTGGGAAACGTCGTTCAAACTCTTTTTGCGCAACTTGCACTTCATCTGCTTTCTTCGTTTCAACCTTTTCTTCAGGCTTACTCGCTTCCTCTACTTTATTAATAGTTTCTACCGGTTTATTAACAAACGCTTCTATTTTGGTAGATTGTACCGGCTGACTCATATCCTCTACTTTTGCCGGCTGAGTAGTAGCCTTCGTCTCCTTCGCAGGTTCACTCTGCAACTTCTCTTGAAAACGACTACTAACAAATGCTTGTGGACTACTTAGCTTTTGCTGAATTTGTCCTTTCTTATATGCAAGCACTTCTTTTACTATATTTCCAACTATCATAATATCACCTTTTCGGTAAACAAAGATAATCTAATATTAGAGTTTTTTTTTAAAGTTTGCAATAATCCTTTTAATAATTATGTAATAAAAAAATGAATATATTGTTAAACTGTTATTTTTTTATATTTATTAATTCGAATTTTTAGTTGACACCCGTTGTGGCAAGGATTACAATAAATCTCGAAATTGATTTTTTCGCATATTACCGTTTTTCAATTTGCAGAAAAGTCAATATAAAAAAATGGGGGTTTCTTAATATGAGAATTAATACAAACATTAACAGCATGCGTACACAAGAGTACATGCGCCAAAACCAAACAAAAATGAGCAATGCTATGGACCGTTTATCAAGTGGTAAACGTATCAACAACGCTTCTGACGATGCAGCAGGTCTTGCAATTGCAACTCGTATGCGTTCACGTGAAGGTGGCTTAAACGTTGCAGCTCGTAATACAGAAGACGGCATGTCTTTAATTCGTACAGCTGACTCAGCTTTAAACTCTGTATCAAACATCTTACTTCGTATGCGTGACCTTGCAAACCAATCTGCAAGTGAGACTAATACTAGTAAAAACCAAGCTGCAATGCAAAAAGAATTTGATCAATTAAAAGAACAAATTCAATACATTGCGGACAACACTGAGTTTAACGACAAAAAATTATTAGACGGATCTAATAGTACTATTAATATCCAAACTCTTGACTCACATGATAAAAATAAACAAATTACAATTTCACTTGATTCTGCATCACTTAAAAACTTAGATATTACAGATTTAGCCATTGGCTCAAACACAGTTAACAAAAATGATCTTGATACACTTAATAATTCTATGAAACGACTAGAAACTGCAGCTGCAGATGCAGCTGTACAAGCTCAAGACGTTACAGATGCAAAAAATGCTTTTAATAAAGTCAAATCAGGTTATACACCAGCAGAAGTAGAGAAAATGGAAGATGCTTTCAAAGCTTATGATAAAGTAGTAGCTGATCCAGCTAAAACTGATGCTCTTCTTAAAGCTGCTGCAGAAAAGATTAATACAGAATTTAAAACACTAACAGCACCTACGGCAACAGCATTCGATCCATCTTCTTCTGTTGAAAAAATCGACAAAGCAATAGAAACAATTGCTTCTAGCCGTGCTACTTTAGGTGCTACATTAAACCGCCTTGACTTTAACGTAACAAACCTTAAAAGCCAAGAAAACTCTATGGCAGCTTCTGCTTCTCAAATCGAAGACGCTGACATGGCGAAAGAAATGTCTGAAATGACTAAGTTCAAAATCTTGAACGAAGCTGGAATCAGCATGCTTTCTCAAGCAAACCAAACGCCACAAATGGTTTCTAAATTATTACAATAAGCCATTTGAGTTAGTTTCCTGAATAAACCTCTCTGCTTGCGGAGAGGTTTATTTTTTATTTATTAGCTTTAGAACACTAACTATATCAATCTATAAGGAGTGTCTATTATGCGTATTAGTACGAATATTTCGAGTATGAATGCTAGACAGTCGTTTTATGAGAATGAGAAACGTATGAATGTTGCGATGGAGCATTTGGCTACTGGTAAGAAGTTAAATAACGCTTCTGATAATCCTGCAAATGTTGCGATTGTAACTCGTATGCATGCGAGAGCGAGTGGTATGCGCGTAACCATTCGAAATAATGAGGATGCGATATCGATGCTACGTACAGCAGAAGCTGCCCTTCAAACTGTAACGAATGTTTTGCAACGTATGCGTGATTTAGCTGTTCAATCTGCAAATGGTACAAATTCAAATAAAAACCGTGATTCACTGAATAAAGAATTTCAATCTTTAACAGAACAAATTAGCTATATTGGCGAGACGACTGAGTTTAATGATTTATCCGTGTTCGACGGCCAAAAACGTCCTGTTACATTAGATGATATCGGTCATACAGTAAATGTAACGAAACATATTCCCCCTGCCCCTACACAACATGACATCAAGATTTCAACAGAACAAGAAGCAAGAGCGGCGATTCGTAAAATTGAAGAGGCTTTACAAAATGTATCACTTCATCGTGCTAATCTTGGGGCTATGATGAATCGTTTACAGTTTAATATTGAAAATTTATATAGCCAAAGTATGACGTTAACAGATGCTGCATCTCGAATTGAAGATGCGGATATGGCGCAGGAAATGAGCGATTTTTTAAAGTTTAAATTGTTAACTGAAGTTGCACTTAGTATGGTTTCACAAGCAAATCAAATACCGCAAATGGTTTCTAAACTACTACAATCGTAAAAGTTCATCTTCCATCTTTGGAACGATTCCATACAAAATAAAAGGGAAATACATATAAACTATGTATCTCCCTTTTATTTTGTACCCAAATTTTTTACTGTGTTACGGTCATAACTTGTCCACTACGATCAACCATAATTTTCATTTTACCGTCTTGTGCATTATATAGCCCTAGTTTATGTAATTCCATTTTACAATCTTGTACGAAAGTTGGTAATTTACGAATTTGATCGATATCAGAACTTGTAATGAAATGAATTAAAAGCTGCGTCATGCCTTTAATATCTTGTACAAGCTCTTCTTTCTCTCGTTTTAACCTTTCATTTTCTAGTTGTAACGACTGCAATTCACCTTCTAGACTACGTGTATTCTTCGCTTCTCTAGAACGCCCTGCTGCCATGCTAGAAAGCTTATAAATACCTTCCATAAACTGATGTAGTTCGTCTTCTTTTCTTTCACTACACTGATTAATTGTTTCAAAGTTATCAACGATACCAGATATAACTGTTACAAGATTTTTTTCATCCTCTTTATGCTGGATTTCTTCTTTTAATTCGTACTCATTTTCTTGTTTTCTTGCAACAATCGTCTCTTTTACTGTTATATATTTTCTCTTTCGTCCTGGTTTTTGTTTTTCAATATTTTCAAACGGTATTTCACATTTTTTCAATTTATAATACGTATTTTGCAATTGACTTTCTGTTTTTGGAAAAAGATTTAGTTCATTTTTACTTACGTATTTTGAAATATTTAAAATGTTTAAACCGTGACGTTGGCAAAATTGATATACTTCATATAGTAGCTCTAGTTCAGACTTCAGCCATGTAATTGCTGATTTTTCATATGCTCGCATCCCGCCATTTTTTTCTATATCTATTTGAAATAATACCATTCGATTATGTAAATCAACTAACTCTTCATACTTTACTTGGAATTCTTTTTCTATTTTTTTTAATTCCACCTCTAGTTGCATATCGTTCATTTTATTATTTGACATGTTTTGTAAAAGACCTAATACATTAATTGCTGTGTGGTGATACATAATCTGTGCCACTCCCCCTCATCCTTTCACAATTCTCATCTGACTCCCATGTCTTTTAAGAAAATAGCAATTTTTACATATCCATATTATAACAGTTCGAAATTATCTGTCAAATAATTAACATACAAAAATGTATAGAAAGTATAAAAATTTGGAAAATGTTTTTTTATTAATATGTAAAATTGCATATTAATTACATTTAATTATATTATATGGTATTTTGAATATTTTTTCACCGAAAAAATTTGCGTTACCACGAAATCTAACTAAAATAATCCCAAAAATACGTTCGCTTATATTTTTAAATCAAAAATCTCTAAATGAAGATTATTTACACAGACAGCGACAAACACCCAAGAAACCTTTCATTTTTCTGCCTGTTTAAAGTATAGAATACTAAAAAGGAACTAACCAATGCTTACACATGGCTAATTCCTTCCCCCTCTAACAGAATAGAGTTATAAACCCAGTCTTCAAATCCTCAATCGAAGTCTCGCTTCTTCTTACCTAAAACTACTTCATACCTCTGAACTCACATCGCATAAGACTCTATTAAGCACTGAAAACTTCCTTACATAAGTAGTTCCTCTATTCCTACTAAATAGAAAAATGTTATACACCAGCTCTTCTACTTACCTATAACCACTCCATATGTCTGGTCTCAACATCACATAGGGCTCTATTAAGCACTGACCGCTCAACACTTGGCTAGCGCTTCTATTCCGGCTAAAAAGAAGCTTTTAAAGCACTAACTTATCAACTAAACCAATTAGCTCTTGAATATCTGGCTTACTTACTTGAGCATTTGCTCCTACAGCTTCACCTTTATGGAATAATTCATTTGTAATTAATGAAGAGAAAATAATGACTGGTAAACGATTCATTACTTCACTATCCTTAACCACTTTCGTTAAATGATGTCCATCCATTTTTGGCATTTCAATATCCGTAATTAGCAAGTGAATATGTTCAAACATTTTTTCGCCTTGCTCTTTCGCTAATTTTTCAATTTGCGCTAACGCTTCTGCACCATTGCTGAAGAAGTTCATTTTCGTATATCCAGCTGATGATAATGTTTCTTCTAATATTTGGCGAAGCATTGCTGAATCTTCTGCAATATAAATTACTTTTTCAGCTCGATCTGTTTTTTGTTCTAACCCTGCAATTGATTTATTGTCATAACCAGTGCCGCTAATTTCACATACAATTTTTTCATAATCTAATAGTAAGATGATTTTGCCATCTAGTTTTACAATACCAGATGTCGTTTCTTCTAGTCCCATAGATAATGAAGCTGGTTCATCAATTTGTTCCCACGAAATACGTTGAATACGATGCACTTCATCAACGCGGAAAATAACTTTCATTTGGTTTAATTCTGAGATGATAAATTTCGTTTGATCAAGTGGCTTTGTTGACTTTAAATTAAGAGCCATTGCCAAGTTAATAACAGGTAAAATTTCACCGCGTACTTGAACAACACCTTCAACTGCATGATGAGATTCTGGCACAGTTGTAACAGGGAATGGATTAATGATTTCACGTACTTTCATTACATTAATACTAAATAGGTTTTCACCAACAGTGTACGTAACAATCTCTAATTCATTTGTTCCGCTTTCTAATAAAATACTTTGTGCTTGTGACATAAAGGTGTCGCTCCCCTTCCATTAATTCCGTATATCTAATTATTAAGCTTTATAAAAGCGAAAAAGTCAACTACCTATATAAAAAATATAGATAGTCGAACGATTCATTTTATAAAAAAAAATTAATCTTGTATAAACGAAGCAAGTGCCTCTAATAACACTTCTTGTGCTCCTACAATTTCCGTCGGCATTGCTTCCCATTTTTTCGAAAGCTCGGTCTCTACTCTTATTCTCAGCTCAGAATTCATTTCTGCTAGCACATATTCTTTCGTTGCTATATCAACATCAAGTAGCGCGAGTGCATATAATTCCGGGTCATTTATTTTTTCGAATAATCGTTTTAATACCACCGGTGCTATATGTTTTAATTTTTCAATATGAATTTCCTTATCCGAAAATAGTAACTCATATTGAATAAACATAACATTTTCTTTAATCACTTTAAAATAACAATTATTTTTTTTATCATTTACAAAATAACCGTTTGGATCTGCAATAATACTTTCTACTTTACGAATTAAATCTGGCAAACTATTCGCCGCCATTACAGTCCGCTGCTCAACCTCACTCGGCGAAATGAATGTAACGCGATACTTATTTTGCGCCATCCTCCTCACCTCTCCTTTTATAAAAATCTATCGTCACATACTATCCAGAAGGCACACTGGCCTACTATGAAATGATTATCTCATCCCCATCCATCTCAGTATGCCTCCATAGCTCTATTCTTACAACTAGGAACTCTTCTGGACCATAACTGTTTATCCACACTAAACTTTGCTTACCTCTTCTTATACTACTCTAGTAACTCTCCATACCTCTGTCCTTACACACCAGTCGAGGTCCTATTAGGCACTAACCGCTCCAAAACAACGCTGGGTCCTCTCGTCAACCCTAAAAAGAGCTTTTAAGATCTTTTTAAGAACTTTTCAATAACTCTATGTTATTAAACCAAAACGCTATCTGCTGATCCGTAATATTTGGCAACATAACAAAAAACTCACGACACTTCATCTCATCCTTAAACAGTTGATACTTCCAAACGCTATCGCTACCAACACTTATGAAATAAAACTCATGGATACGGCCAATGATTGCTTGTTTTTCACCAAATGAATACGGAGGCACTTGCTTAATTTCAAATTGATCTGGTAAATATACATGCTCTTCTCGTTCTATTTTTAATACTTGCTCGGCAAGTTCACGTTTATTTTCGAAAAAAGGCAATTGTAAAATTCGCTCTTGTCTTGTCATACGAATAAAAAACCCTTTCTACTCCATTACATTTTTTCCATGCGATATATTATCGAATTAAGTTTACAACTTCATTTAATACTTCATCTGAAACTTTAATCACTTTCGCATTTCCTTGGAATCCGCGTTGGTATAACATTAAGTCAACGAATTCTACAGATAAATCTACATTGGCACCTTCTTGTGCACCACCGCGTACTTTACCTGCACCGTTTTGACCAGATGCACCAAGAGCTAAAATACCTGTTGTATTCGTCGCTGTATAGTTACCATTACCTGTTTTCATTAGTCCGCCTTCGTTCGGGAACATCGCAACAGCTAATTGACCAGCTGATTTCATACTTCCATCAGAATATTTTACCATCACATATCCACCGTCAGCAATGAAACAATCTTTAACCGTCGCTGCTGCTCTACCATCTACGTCTGTTACTGATAATGTTTTATCTGTTGGATGGTTTGTTAAATGACTTAAGTCTAATTTTATAGAGCCGCCATCAAATGGAATATTGGCCCCTTGCTCTTTCGGATTTGGATTTCCAACAGCATCAAATGTCATATTACCACCTGCACCTGGAACATCCTTAAACTCTGTTTCTTTTTTCGAGTCATTACGCATTTGTACTTTATATGTATAATTATGTTCGCTCGTTTGTTTAAACTCGACACGCATTGTCCATGTATTCCCCGCATTATCATATACAGGTAAATCTTGTGTAATTTGTTTTTCACCAGTTGGAATATTACCTTTAATTGTCCCTTTCGATGTTCGAATACCACCAATTGCTGTTCCCATTGGAATTTGCAACGGTCCTGGAATTCCAGATAAATCAACTTCACCAGTTGCCTCATTCGCAGGGTATGCAAACACGTATTGACCTTCAGTATTCGTAATATAGTAATCTGAAGATATCCCGAACGTACCTTTACGAGTAAATTCCATATTTCCGCCCTTTGAATCACCTACAACGAAGAAACCATTACCTTCCATTGCGGCTTGTGTTTTGCCACCTGTTAACGTAATTGTACCATCACTATAATCCGTAACCGTACCACTCATTTTCACACCGTTACCAATACTTTTCGGATTCGTTCCTGCGTACTTACCGTCACCTTTTGCACCAATCGAATTGTTATATAATAAATCATCAAACATTGCTTTTTGTTTTTTATAACCTACTGTTTGTGCATTGGCAATATTATTTGAAGTTACACTTAATGCATTTTGTGTTGCATTCATCCCTGTAATACTTGTATATAACGCTTTAATCATAACGTATGGACACTCCTTATGAATTTGTAGTTTTTACTTCTTCAGTTACTTTTTGATCGTCTTTCTTTGCGTCTTCTGGGTTCGTTTCCCCAATCGGTTTATCAGACACTCTCTCAACGAAACGAAGAGATACAACTTTATTATTAATAACGAGCTGTACATCGTTATTTTCCGCAAGGCGAACCGTTTCTACTTGACCGGTTACTTTGTTTCCGTCACCGTCAACACCTCTTACGTATTTACCTAAAAACTTCATTCCACCATCAAGTGCTGTTGAATACATCGTTGATTGCAGCTTATCTACTGCTTTCGTCATATTCTGTACTTGTTCCATAAGAGATAACTGCGCTGTCTGATTCATCATTTGATTCATATCCATCGCATTAAATGGATCTTGATGTTGGAAACTTGATAAAAACAATTTTAGGAAATCATCTTTCCCCATTACCCCAGGAGTCTTTTGCGCTCCTGCTGAAACTCCATTACTTTGTTGCACTGGCGATTGTACACCATTAACAGGTACATTACTTTTTTGCGCTCCTGTTTGTAACGGAATATGATTTGTACTCGTTGTATTTAATCCAACTGTTGGCACGCTTTATTCCTCCAATAATCCCGCAAATTCTGTTGATTGTTGTTTTTCATGATTTGTATTTGCTAATTTCTGTTTTTGCCTTTGCTCTTGTTCTCGCTGTTCTTTTCGATTTTCATCTTTATCTGAATAGCTAATTTGAATATTGATTTCTTTTTCTTTTAATTTTAATTTCAATTCATCAAAAATGATTTCAACACGTTTTTTCGCATCGTGTTTTTCCATTTCTACGTGAACGTCAATTTGATCTCCGTGTTTTTTCATAAACACTGTTAATGTACCAAATTTTTCTGGATTTAACTGGAATAAAACACGTTCTTGTTTCACTACAAATTTTTGCAACGCTTCTACTTGCGCTTCCATTTTCTTTCCTAAGTCAGGTAATGAAACTTTCTCAGCACTACTATTTGATTTCCCTACTTGTTCGGTACTCGTCGTTTTATTTAATAATTCTGCACCTGCAGAGCTCGAATCGTTTAATGCATCAACTTCTGGCAACTCTACCTTTGCATCATCGCTCTCAAGTTTCGGAAGATCTATCTCTTTAGACTCTTCTTGCTCCTTGGCAATATTACAAGTTTCTGTTTCTACAACTTTCAATGCTTGCATCGTTTGCTCTGGCATCTTCATTTTGTCTAATACCATTTGCATTGTATCTTCTAAACATATAGCATTTTTGATACTCATATTTGAAAGAAGTTCTTGTAATTGTTGTAATTCAGCTGCAGGTAATTCATTAAGTTTAATATTGCCATATTCTTTATATAGCTCTTGTATTTTTTGTATGTATTGATATAACAATTCCGGCTGCACATGTAATTGCTCAATTGCAACCATTTGCTCAGATACAGCTAATAACAACTGTTCTGTCTCTTTTTTTTCTTCTTTCTTTACATTTGGTTCTTCTTTCGTTACCGATTTTTTAGAAAGAATATAATCTTTTTTCTCTTCTGTTGGTGCTTCTTCTCGTTTCGTTTTCTCCGTTTGCGGCTGTTTTTTATTTTCCATTCTCATCGTACGATCGAATGAAGAATCTTCATTTTTTGATTGTACTTCTAGCCCTTTTTCTTTTTGCGGAGGTAAACTTTGTTGCACCGGTAATACAGACTGTATCACTACATTCACCTCATCCATTCATACACATTTTCAAATCCAGAAGCATTTTTTCTTCCAGCTTTTCTTGTGCTTTCGCAAGCTTTTTGCAATCTTCTTGATACATCTCATCAATGACACGTTCTTTTTCTTTTACTTGCTCTAAAAGGCTTTCATTTTTTTGAATAAAACCTTCCGTTTTTTTAATTTTTCGATTCCATTCTTCTATTCTTTCAGGTGAAAACGTATGTGAAGAAAGCATGCCCGCCATAATACGTTGCCCAGTTTGTACGACTTTACTACGCGATTTCACAACATATAAATCATATTCTTTTTTTTGTTCTATTTTTCTTTTTTCAGCTGTTAATTCATACACTTCTTTTAAAATATTTTCTTTTTCTTGATTTATTTGCAATTTTATTGTGTCGTACTGCTGTTTATCCACCTGTTTTCATAGCCCCTTCCTATTATAACGTTCTCTTTTTCTATTATATAGTTTTTTTCCAAAAAAATCTGTGAAATATTAAAAAACAAAAAAATAAGACCTCTTAGGCAGAGGCCTTATACTATATGGTGTATCGCTTGAACGATATCATCAAATTGGAAACTATCCGATCGACCTTGCTTTAAAAATGTATTTATACCTTCTACTTTATTTTTACATTCAAAAATATAAGCATTTTCTTCATTTTCTTGAATCGTTCCTAGCTTAAAATACAATTCATTTTCTTTATAAATTGATAAAATCTTTCTCATTTCATTTGCAAGTTGCCAATGATGTGGCGAAACAATTTCTTCCATAATCCTACTTACTGAATCTAATACTGAAATTGCAGGGTAATGACTAAGCGTTGCAAGCTCACGCTTTAATACGATATGTCCATCTAAAATACCACGTGCTAAATCTGGCACAGGACCATTTAAATCATCCCCATCAACAAGCACCGTATAAATACCTGTTATAGATCCCTTTTGTGTTTTTCCGGACCGCTCTAACAACTTCTTCATATAACTTTCCATTAACAGTGTTTTACCACCAATCGGTAACTCTTTAACAGCAATATCAACACTTCTTCGTGCATCAGCAAAACGAGTAACAGAGTCCATCATAAGTAATACGTTATTACCTTGATCACGGAAGTATTCAGCAATAGACGTTGCGAGTTTCGCTGCACGAAGTTGCATAAGATGACTTTCATCTGACGTCGCTACAACAACGACGCTTTTTCGCATACCTTCCTCGCCTAACTCTTTTCGAATAAAGTCTTTTACTTCCCGGCCACGTTCCCCTACTAAACTAATAACGTTTATATCAGCTTTTGCATTTTTTGCTATCATTCCAAGTAAAGTTGATTTACCAACACCTGACCCAGCAAAAATACCAATCTTTTGACCGATACCAATTGTTAGCATAGAATCAATTGATTTTATTCCTGTTTCAAATACATCGGTAATCTCTTCACGTTCAAATGCATGTATAGGTGGTGCATCTAGTTTTATTTTCTGTAATGGAATGTTTTCAGCTTCCTCATTTAACACTTCACCATTTGCACTTAACACTTTTCCGAGCAAGTGATTACCACGTGGTACAACAACATCTTCTGAAACTAATGTCACTGAATCTCCATAACATACTTTTTCTGTCTGTTCAAATGGAAGTAGCATATTATTTTCTTTTTCAATGGCAATCACTTCACATAAGACGTTATGTTCTCCAACGAAGCAAACATCACCAATCTTCGCTTTCGGCCCTTTTGCTACGAAAAACTGTTCTTGTACACTATGAACTTTGCCTACTTTCGTATACAGCGGTGTTTTAATAAACTTATTCCATTTTTCGTTCTCATTCATTAACAGGCGGCTCATACATTTTGCTCCTCAAATAACTTCTCTTCTTCCCATTTCTGACGAAGTTTCGCAAATATAGGTGCAAATTTAAATTCAAAGAACTCTTTCTCTTCTTCCAGAACAAATTCACCAAACTGCAAGGAGAAATCATATTTCCATTCTACTAATTGTAGTAACCAATATTCTTTCGTATTCTCCTTCTCTTCTTGAATACGTTCAAACGTTTCTGGATGTACTGTAATGATTAATTTTTCAAACGAAGTTGGCAATGTTTGCACGATGCCAGTTAAAATAGGTAACACATCAAGCAATCGTGAATCTACCGCTTGATTCACGATTTTTTCTGCTAAATGAAATGACTGATCCCATAATAACTCTGTCCATTCATATGCTGTTTCTTGTTGTTCTTTTTGAAACTGCACACGCGCTGCTTCCATCTGTTCCATTTGTTCATGAATATGCATTTGAAATTGTTCTTTATCTTGTAATAACTGCTGACGCTCTCGTTCTAGCATTTGCTGCTCTTGCCTTAGCTGATGCATTTCCATATGTAATGATTCTTGCTGGGCACGAAGTTCTGCATGATCTGCTTGTAATTCTTGCTCTTCTATTTGAACTGAAGCTGGTTTTGGAAATTGTAATTCATACGTTTCTTCAGAAAAAGAAACAGAATTCTTCGGAATTCTGTTTTTAAATAAGGACATCCTCTTCACCTCTTTGAACGATAATTCTTCCTTCTTTCTCTAGCTTTTTCACTGTACCAGTGATCGTTTGCTGCGCTTTTTCAGCATCCGTCATCTTAAGCGGTCCTAAGCCATCTAATTCTTCTAGAATCATCTCTTTACGGTTTGAAGACATACATGTAAATAATTTCTCTTTAATTTCTTCTTTTGCAATTTTAAGTGCTTTCGCAAGAACACCGTTATCTGTAATTTCTTCTAATACACGGCGAAGCGCAAGATCTTCAAGACCAAGTAAGTCTTCAAAGACAAACATATTTTCTTTAATTTTCTCAGATAACTCATAATCGACTTCATCCAGCTTTTGAAAGACTGTTTTTTCAACACCTCGTGAAACATTATTTAAAATATTTACGATTGTTTTCAAGCCATCAGTTTTATTAATTGCACTAAATGCCATATTATTTAATTTCGATTTTAACAACTCACCAATTTGATTAATTAACTCACCATCAACTTGTTCTAACTTCGCTATACCCATTACCGTTTCAACGCGCTTATGATCTGGCAATCTCTCAATTAATTGAGACGCAAGTTGCGGTTTAATATAAGAAGCGATAATTGCAATTGTTTGTGGTGACTCATCATTAAGCACTGTAAGAAGTGGCTCTAAATCTGTAAGTGAATTTAAGAACTCAAACGGATTATCTTTGTTATACCAAAGGTCTTCCAATAATTTTTCCAGTTCGTCTTCTGGCATGTTTTTAAATATGCGACGAATGTATTCTTTATCTGGAGTGACTAAGTTCAATTCTTTTACATTTAGTTCATATAAGAACTCTCCTAGTACATTTTCTAACGTTTCTGGTTTGTATACACGAAACTTTGCGATTTCACGAAGTAATACTTCTTTTTCCTCAGCTGTCATATATTCAATGACTTTTGCTGCCACCCCTTCTTCTAATGTACGAATAAGGATGGCAGCTTTTTCTTTGGAGGAGATTTCATCTAACATCGTTGTTCCTCCCTTACTGTCCGTTTAACCATTTTTTAATTACTTTTGCAGTTCCTTCTACATGTTCTTTCGTAGCATCCTGCACTTGTTCATCTAACGTTGGTTCTTTCGGTTCTTCTGGTTCAGGTTTTGGCTCTGGCACTATTTTTTCTTCAGGAATTTCCAAGATACTTTCATTACTTGCAGCAATTTCCTCTTCTGCTAAGTATTCTTCATATTCCTCTTCTTCTTTCTTTCTCTTACGTCTTGCTAATAAGAACCATACTAGGCCACCAATCGCTAATAAGCCAGCTGTAATTCCACCGAATAACCACCAGTTCATACCACTTTTTTCTGGCTCTTTCTCTTTTTCAGCTTTCGGCTGATCGAACTGAACAGTTACAACGTTAACTTGACCATTTATAAAGTTACCGTTCGGATCAGCTTGAAGTCCTGCCGCTGTTCCGATTGCTTCTTTAAAAGTTGTCATATCAATTCTACGTTTTACTAGCGTATCATTATCTACCCATACAACAACATTTGTTTTCGTTAATTCTGGGTGTTTCTTAATTGTTTCAACTGTTTTATCTATTTCATAGTTTTCGATTTTGTTACCATTTTTATTATCATAGACAACTTTACCATTTTGATTATTGTTCGTACCGTAGTTTGGCACTTCACCGTTCGCTGTAATACCAGCACCTTGCTTCGTATCTGCCCCTTCTTGCGCAGTAGAGCTTTCCTCTTGCTCTTGTTTACTACGAAGTACACCTTTATCACCATACTTCTCTGACTGACGTGTAACTTCATCGTAGTTTACAGATACTTTCGTATTCACTTTATATTCATTCGGTTTAAACATCGTCATTAACGTTGCATCAATATCTTGCTTTAATTTACCTTCAAGTTGGTGCTGCATCTCTACTTCTTTCTCATAAGAAGAGGAACTACTAGAATGTGCTTCATCTGCTCCTTTTGAGATAACACCTTTTTTACTATCAATAACACTTACTTCTTCTGCTTTCACACCAGGAACCGCTGCACTAATCATTTGCTGTATACCTGCAACTTGATCAGCTGTTAACAATTGTCCACGTTTCACTCCAACCGTAATCGCCGCTGTTCCTTTCGCTTTTTCTTCATCAAAAATTGTCTCTTTTTCAGGCAATGTAATTTGAACATTTGCCGTTTCAACTGTCGCAAAGTTTCTTACAATATCTTGTTCCAATTGCTTCTTCGTACCGACAATTTGCTTCATTTTTTTATCTTGTTCACTTGAACCGAGAGAGCTTTCTAATAAAATTTCTTCACCGCTTTTCGAATTAAACGGTAAGCCCATCCCATTCATTTCTTTTCGAACCCATGGAGCATCATTCTTTTGCACACGAATCGAACCATCGGCCGCTAATTGATAATCGACACCTAACTTCGATAATTCTGCTGTAATCTCTTGTTTATCTGTATCATTTAAATTTTGATATACAACAACATATTTATCTGGCAAGGTGAAGTATAAAAGTGCTCCTGTTACAATCGCTAAAAGCGCAGCACCAATTACTAACTTATGCCACGTTTTTAATGATTGGATAACATTTTTCATCTTTTCCATTTAAACACACCCGTCCACTTTCCTAAATTTGCATATTAATTAGTGACTTATAATTTTCAATAAGATTATCACGTACGAGAGCAGCCGTTTTCATTTGAGACTCAGCTTTCTTTTGCTGAATTAAAACGTCATGTGTTTCTCCTACCCCTTTAGTTAGTAAATCATATACTGCTGTTTGTGCATTGTTTTGCGTTTGATTCATATCTTCCAATAAATCAATAAACTTTTTCCCCGGAGCTACAGATGTTTCAGAAGTTTTCGGTGCACCAATTGACTGAATTGCTCCAAATGGTTGTGTATGTAACATTGGTTGGATTTTCATATTACCATCTTCCCCCTTATCCTCGGCCGATTTCTAAATCTTTATCAAGCATTTTTTTATTTGCATTTAATACACTCGTATTTGCTTCATACATTTTTTGAGCAACCATAACATTCGTCATTTCAGCAGTTACATCAATATTTGGATAACGTACATATCCTTCTTCATTTGCGTGCGGATGCGTCGGATCATACACTAAATTTTCCGTTTTGTCTGCTTCAATACTTTTTATCTTTACTCCGTTAGTAGGAGCCCCATCTAGCATACTTGCAAAACTATTGTTTGATTCTAGCACCACACTACGACGCTCATATAAATCTGCCCCCGGAGCCGCCGTCGTATTTGCATTTACAATATTGTTAGAAGTAACTTCCATCCACTTTCTCGCTGTCGTTAGCCCTGAGCCACTTGCATTAATTGCCTGAAACATCCGTTGTCTCTCCTTCTACTTTTAACGTCCGCGTGCCGCTTGGTTAATTGCATATTGTGTATTAATTGCGTTAACTGAAATACCGTATAACTGATTTGTTTTCATTAAATCTAGCATTTCTGTCGTTACATCCACACTATTTCCGTCTTTATTCGTTTGCATTGATTTTGTTTGAATCTTTGCATATGTATTTTTCGTATTTACTGTCGGCAAGTGCATTTCATTCGTTTGATATAAATCTGGATTGCTCTTTAAATCAGCCGCATTGTTTTTATATAATGCACTACTTTTATTCATCTGCTCAGCAAATGTTACATCTTGTGCTTTATAGCCAGGTGTATTCGCATTTGCAATATTACTAGAAACAGTATTTCGTTTCGTCACTAAATAATTCATATAATGGCTTACATCACTCACTAAATCTGGCATATTCCACACCCTTTCTTTTCTAACGTAATGATCCACTGATAGAAGTTTCATTTCATTATTTATTTTCTTATATGTGTTTATTAAAATATTTACTATTATGTACCCTTACATATTTTATTCCATTTTTCCATTATTGTCTTTAGAAAAATACAAAAATATAAAAAAGAATGCAAAAAACTGTATACACCCAGTAATCTATACAACATTTCAATATATGAACTATAAACTAAAATCCATTTTTCTATTATTTAGATTACTATTTTTTCATCACAGTCATAAAATGAAACCTCAATCAGCGGAGTTCTTTATTTAAACGAAGGAATAGACCCCCTTTTAAAAGGGGAATCTTTTTCTAAACGTTATTATTAATATTTACCGTAAAATGAATTAGCCTTCATTCGCCCATCATTTGCCATAATCATTTCTTCCAAAATCTTTTGCTTATCTCGGATATGCTGAGCTGCCTTAATAATGAATGGGCTTACTTCTGCTGCAACTTGCGTACGTTTTTCTTCATCTAGTGTCATCATCCAACGATTTAACATCTCACTCTTCTCAGCAAACTCTTCATCTGACACTTGCAATTCACCGATTTCATTAAAACAGCCGACAAACGTTCGATAAATATCATTGTTCATTTTCAAGCGCTCCACGGTATCCGTCTATTAAATCCTGTAGCACTTGCACAATGGCATCAATATCTTTTACTTCACGCGTGACTTTCATCGTTTGAATTTGAATGCTAATCCAGTCATATAAACCATATAGACTATCATATAAATCTTTCGTAATCTCAGGATTTAATTGAAGCTTTAGTTCTTCAAAAATACGTTCTAATTTTTCAAGAAGTGCGTCCCCTTCTTGTAGTTTAAAAGTATGTAAAAGTTCTTCTAAATTACGAAACTTTACAATACATCTTTCATAAATAAAAATTGTATTTTTAATCGGATTACTCGTCATAATATCATTTTGCATATAACGTTGCCATGCTTGCATACGATCACTTCCTCAACTTTCATTAATCATCACTTTTTTGTTTTGTCATTGCTTTAATTGTTTTTAGTTGGCTATCAAGCGCCGCTAATGTACTTTCTAGTTTTTGATACTTTTTCACAATTTCATATTGTTTTTGTTTATTTTGCATATCAATATCGCTAATTTTTCTATCTAAATCACTTACACGCGAATCTATACTCTTTACTCGTTCCCCAACGACACCTTTATCACCGAAAAGCTTTTCAAGCGGGGCTTCCATCATTTTTCCTAAACCATTTGAGCTAAAGAAAAATTGTTTAGCTGTATCTGGCTTTTCTTTTAATGCCTTTGTTAGAGTTTCATCATCGACTTCTAATGTCCCATCCTGCTTTATTTGGATACCAAAAGTAAATAAATAATTATCATCTTGAGAAAATGTTACAACACTATTCATTACTTGGCGTATACTTTGCATAATTACTTGTCCCTGGAAGGCTCCATCTTTTCCAGCAAAAAGATCTACTGTAGAAACCGCTTTATTATAATCTGCCACCATTTTTTTTATAAGGTTGGATGCTTCTGTTACGTTTGAATCACTTACTGTAAATTTTAAATCTATTCCTTTTGTGTCTGTACCAGTTCCACCGTCCGATACCTTCGATTCAGTTACTTTTAATAACTCCACTTTTACACCAGGGAGTGTTTCAATTGTATTACTAGCACTTTTTCCTTCAATGCCATTAATACTGTATATTGCATCCTGTGCTTCATTAACGACGTTCACTGCTTTACCATCCACTGTAGATAAGCCCATTTTTTGGAACAAATCAGATTTTTCACTTGTAAACTTAATTTCGCCTCCCATTCCCTCTTTTTTAGCAGACATAAATACTTTGCCACCAAGCGTATATGCAGAAACACCATAGTCACCATCATTAATTTTATTAATTAAGTCCTTATAAGTCATATCCGTTGTTACTTTAAGTGGTTTCCCATTAATTTCCAATGTTTCTTCTGTAGGTAATTTTTCATCAATTTTAATATCATTTGAAGCAATTTGATGGCGTTGCGCAAGTTGCTTAATTGTCATATTGAATGTTCCTGAGATCGCTCCGCCATCAGCTATTACATTAATATAGCCATCCTGTGTTGTTGAAACTTTTTTTTCATTCCCTTTAAATGATGCTAGGTTTTTAAATGTTTGTGTAAAAGAACTAAATTCTGTTTTTAAACTTGTATATAATTGTTTATCTTGTGTAAGTTGTTGTTTTTCCGTTGTATACGGTGTTTTTTTCATATTTAATGCTTGCAATTCTAATTCTACAAGATTAGAAGTATCAATCATATTATTTCCTAGGTTCCAAATTTGTTGTCTACCGCCAATACCTGTTAATGTTCCTGCCATGTTGTATCACTCCTTATTCGTTTACATATAATCTAAAATGCTCGTTTTACTCATCGTACTAACTGCTTTAAGCGTCGCTTCATACGTTGCATTTATATATGCTAAGTCAGAAATTGCGACCGCTAAATCGACATCCTCAATTTCTTTACGGTTTTCTTGAAGCGCTAAATTTTGCTCGCTTAAAATTGTTTTAAACGTCTCCATCGTGTTCATTGTTGAACCAACTTCAGTTGTACGGTTAATGATGCCATCTAAGTTTTTCTTATTTTCCCCTAATAACGGTTGTAACGCTTTTTGGTCACCTTTTTGCATCGCTTCGCTCATCTGTTTTAACGTTTTTATAACCGGGGATAATAATGCTTCTCCGTTACGGAACGCCTTGAATTCATAACCGTCATTTAGTTGCCAGTTCACATCATTTTTTCCGCCCTGGTATGTACCATCTTCTGTAAATGGTGGATTCTCTGCACTATCACCACCGAAAATATAACGGCCTTGCTCTTTCGTATTCGCTAAATATACAACTTGTTTTAAAATTTGATCAATCTCTGCACCGATTGCTTTCAATTCTTTTTCACCATTTTGCTCACTTAATGCTTGTACTGTTAATTGATCTGCTCTTGTTAAAGATTTCAAAACACCTTGTAAAGTATTTTCAGTTTGTGTTAATACATTTTTCGAATCCGCTATATCTTTTTGCATTTGCTCCATATTCGCCAATGAATGTTGAATCGCAAATGACTTACTCGCTGCAAGTGGATCTTCACTCATAAGAAGGTTTTTCTTCCCTGAAGTTACTTGATTTCGATGATATTGCTGTTGCACGTTCAAATCCATTAACTGATTCTTTGCCCAGTTTGCATTTTGAAATGTAGATACTCTCATTTCTATCTCCTCCTTATATATTTTCATTCAATTACTATCGAATAATCGAAAATAGACTATCAAACACTTCATTCATCGTAGTAATAGCTTTAGAGTTCGCCACGAAATATTTTTGGAAGGCCATTAAATTTACCATTTCCTCTTCCATATTTACCCCTTCAACGCTCATCTTTTCTTGCTGAATGCCTTCTAATAAGTCCCCATGAATTTTTTGATAAGCATTCACTGCACTTTTATCAGAAGCTACACGAACTATAAATTGGTCTAATGCTTGTTTATAAGAAAGACCTTCTTTATAATCTCCATCTGTAATTGCTGCTAGTTTATTTGCTGTTTCAGCAGATATTTTCATTTTCGAAATATCTTTTTGGAATTCTGGATTTAACTTCATATCTTTCGCATGATCTCCAACGAAGAAATCTTTTCCCATCACTGTATTCACTTGATTTTTCATCGAACTCATTAAGTCTTCAAGATTTTTTTTATACTCAACAATCTTCGCTTTCGTATCAATCGCTGATTTTATCGCCCCGCTAGTTACGGAGATTTCTGAACCGTAAATCTCAACTGACATTGGGTCTTTTTCTTTATTTAATTGAAGTGGATATGTATCTTGTCCATTTACTGTTAAAACACCATTCATTCTAACACTCGCGATATTAGGATTCATAGATTCATAAGATACTTCTATATTTGCATACTTAGACATCTCTGTAACGATACGATCTCGTTCGTCTAAAAGTTGATTCGGCACTTGTGTACCTGCTTGTCCAATTTTATGATTCGCTTCTGCTAAACTAGCAGCAAGACGATTAAATTCATTAACATGCGCTTCAATATCTTCTGCCGTCTGCGCTTCCACTGTATCTAAGTTTTTCGCAAGACGATTTACTTGACTTGTGAACTTCCCAGTTTCAGAAATTAATGTATCGTAGTAGTTTGGTTGTTCTGGATTTTTTGCCACTTCACGAAAGGCATTAAAGAAACCGTCCATTAAACTAGATAATGAATTCTTTCCTGTCGTTCCAACCATAGACTCTACACGTGATAAAGTCGAATTCATATAGTTATAGTAAGAGAGCTGAGATAATTGATCATTAAACTGCTTCGTCTTTACCTCATCAGTAATACGGTCAACACCTAGCGTTTGTACACCGTAACCAATTCTCTGTTCTGGCGTATGACCATTACTTGCTCCAACAGATCCGTAATTCACCATTTGACGCACATAACCCGGTGTATGAATGTTAGATAAGTTTTGTTTCGTTGTTTGTAATCCCATTTGAGCCGCTAGCATCCCTGATAGCGGTGTATTATAATCAGATAATCTCATAAAGCTTCACTTCTCCTTTACAATAGTTCATTCATAAAGATTTGCGAATTATTGTTTCGCTCTAAATTATATTCAGAAACAGAATCCACAATACTTTCTGTAGTTTTTAATAGTACGTTTAAGTAATATTGATTTTTCAAAAGAATCATTTTTACATTCTCTTCTAATTCAGTTACGTTTTTTTGTAATTCTTCCATTTTTTCAATTTCTTCTTGAGAAAAATACGAAAATAATGCACTTACACGAGATGCTTCAACATCTTTTTCTTTACAAAACTGAACAACCATTTCTTCGAATGAGCTAGATAGTCCTTTTAAACCATCAATGTACTGCAATTGTTCTACTTGTAACTTTTGAACTGCATTTATATCTTTATTTTTTAAATTCTCATATATTTGCTCTCCAAGCGCTTGAATATTTTCATACGCCTTTTGTATAATAACGAGTTTTTCATATAATTGTATGTACATATAGCTTCCTTCCTTTTACAAGACTAAATTCACAATTAAACCATGGATTTCTCCAATTTGATTTAACATTTCTAAATGTCCTGTTTTCGTATTAATTAAATTCATAACATCTTCTAATTCATTCAATCCCATTTCTGCCTGTTTCACAATCGTCATTTTCTGTGAATATCCATAACGTGGGTGACGAGACATGACATCTTTATACTGCAATACATTATCAACGTAAAAATTCAAAAATGATTTTACTGTATTTTTGTATTCCATTACATTATCAAGCGTTAATTCCATTTCAATTTTTTCTTTAATTTCTCCAATATTATCGACAAACGCTTCCATTTGTTCTAGTAATTTATCTTTTTTCGGATCTGCATGCAAATTATCCGAAAATGCAAGTCCTGTCCTGACATTTGCATCTTTCGGCATTTGAGTAGCAGGCGGTATATGCGATAAAATTGGATTATGCGAGATAGAACGTAGCATATATATCACCTATTTATTTTTTTATTTCTTCCTAAACTTAATCGTAAAATCCAGTTATTTATAATTATACTCTGAACAGTAATATTTTGCAGTTATTTTTTATAAAAGATATGTTACAATTTAGCATGAGGTGGCACAATTCTATGAATATTTTCCTTTGTGGTTCAAATCAATTAACAGCATTAGATCAAGAAGAAATCAAAAAATTTTTAACTGACTATGCTCACAAACATAAAATTTACATATTATGTTATAAATCTATTGAAAATGAGGTTCTTCGTTTTTTCGTTGAGAATGAAAGACTCGCTCAAAATTTATGCCTTTACACGCTGCAACCATTGCAAGCAATAACAGATGAATTTCAAGAAGTCGTTGATTACTTAAAAAAACACGGAGCCGAATATGTTGCTTTCGATCATCCTTCTGACTCCATTTACCGATCAGATTATATGTTTTTTGTTAAACAAATTATTGAAGACACTGATTTAGTTCTCTGTTTTTATAATGGGGACAAACATACATCTGTCATCCCTGTCGATGTTGCAAAAGAAGCAGGTATTGATGCTGTCATTTATGATTTACCAGGATTACATGAAAAGCAAATGAAAAAAAGCTTTGAACAAAAAATTCGTATGATGTAAAGGGGGCGGCACAATATCATTATTGTGCCCATTGTAAATATGATAATTGAACAAGATTATGATCATTTTATCGCGAGTTTTAAACAACAATTCAATATGGATATCGCTTCGTATAAGCAAGATAGAATGCGCCGTAGAATCGATGCTTTCATTTCGAGAAAAGGCTTTGAAAACTACACTAATTTTTTAAACAAATTACGTGCTGATCAAAATTTATTTTTAAATTTTATTGACTATATTACAATTAACGTTTCAGAGTTTTTTAGAAATAAAGAACGATGGCAAACTTTAGAGTCGAAAGCACTACCTAAATTACTCGAACAAAATAGCGGAAAATTAAAGGTATGGAGTGCCGCTTGCGCTGCTGGTGAAGAACCGTATACACTTTCTTTAATTTTATCAAAGCATCTAGCTCCATTTCGTTTTGAAATTCAAGCAACAGATCTTGATTTTCATATTTTAGAAACTGCAAAACGCGGTCAATATACAGAACGTTCGTTAAAGGAATTACCTAATGATTTGAAAGAACGTCATTTCACAAAAGAGAATGATCTATATTCATTGCATCAAAACATTAAACAAAACGTCTCGTTTAAACAACATGACCTTTTAATGCAGTCGTTCGATACAAATTATGATTTGATTATTTGTCGCAACGTAATGATATATTTCACAGAAGAAGCAAGAGTAAAACTTTACGAAAAATTTAGTCGTTCTTTACGAAAAGGCGGTGTACTATTTGTTGGTAGTACGGAACAAATTTTAACACCCGAGCGTTACAATCTTCAGCGATTTGATACATTCTTCTACGAAAAAATATAAAAAAGGTCGTCACAATGGAGTGACGACCTTTTTACATAACTCGAATTAAAATAATACCGACAATCCATATGAAGAGAAAAAGAAACGTCATAGACCATTTATGTTCTTGCATCGTTTGTTTCAATGCCTGTGATAATTGTGTCATGTTCATTTCCGCAAGCGCTCTCCATACACTTACATCCCGATCTTTAGCAATGCGGTCTGTAACGCTAATTAAAATTGTTTCGTTAGACAATTTCGTTATATAAGCAGTAATAACCGTTACCATCAAATTTATATTTCCTTCTGAAGAATCACTTTCCACTCTAGAAATAAGTGCGCTCACATCTAGTAACGGAATATGTACTTTTCTACCAAATGATAGTTGTACTTCAGCGAAATCATATGTTCCATCTAACAAAGGAAGGTCTTTTATATGCGCCTGCTTAACAAGCCCTTGTAGGCTTCTAATTACTTGTTCAAATATTTTTTCTGTTTGCTTACCTTCTCCAGATAACGTATGTAGCTTTTTAAAAAGTTGTAACACTGTATCCATCTCTTTAGAAAGCATTTCCTTCATAATCTTTCCATCACTTAAACTTGCAAGTAAAATACCTATTTCATTATTTTTCGAAATAATTTTAGACTGTCCAGTAAACACTAAATTGCTACGCTTTCGTTCTTTCTGGATTTCATGCTCCGAAATAGCTGCAGGCTGTTTTAATGGTTGTAGCGTCTTATCTTCAATTGTCGTACGTTTAATCTCCATTTAAGCGCCTCCACTACTATGAAATAATTAGCCCCATTCTTTATTACTCTTTAAAACTAAAAACAGTACGAATAAACCTGACATGATAGTAAACACATCCGAAGCTTGTACTCCCTGTTCACCTTTTTCTTCTTTCTTGTCTTTTGATTCTTCTTTTTGTTCTTTCTTTTTAGAGGCAACTTGTTTGTTATTTTTCTCTTTTTGGTCCTTCGCCTTATGTACTTCCTTGTTGTCTTCGAACGGCTCTTTTATGACGTAAGTAAATTCCTCTTTCTCTTTCAACGGTTCTTTTATAAACTTATTTACTTTCTCATCTTGCTTCGGAATTTGAACAACTGGTAATTTTTCTTCTGGAAGCGGGTTTTTGACTTTCAAATCCTCTTGCTTCTCATTTTCTTTCTTATCTTCTAATTCATTTTCTAGTTTATTATCTAATTTATCTTCTTTCTCTTTCTCTTCTATCTTTTTGTCATCTTCGTTTTTTGGCGCCAAAATAGAAATGGTATATTCACTTTCCTCAACAAGTTTATTACCTGCTGCATCTATTATCTCTACATGTAATTCGTATGGCCCAGCTGGCAATTCTTCTGTTATTTCAAATACTTTTTGCCAATCCATATCATACTTGTTGTAGTCTAATAAAAACGAAAGCTCTTTATTTTCTTTCCCTTTTAATGTAACGCGCACTTCTTTTACAGCCGATTCTATATCTGACGCTTTTACTCGTATATGTATAGAATCTCCCTGTTTTCGTTCAACTAAGTTTTCTTTTACTTCATCAATAGTAACTTCCTGTAACTTTGGCAATTCTTTATCTATAGTAGGCGTTTCATTTTTAATACGAATGAGCGGGACTTTCAATTCATTTTTTATGAGGTCTTCTTTCTCATTCTCTTTGTAACTTTGAAAGAGCTGAAGATTCCAATCACCTTGCAAATCAAAATCCCCTGCTTTATAGTTAGCAACCCAGCTCTTCGTTTCTTCATCATACTCAAAAGATAGCATTCTTTCTTGCGCATATTGCTCGCCATTTTTTTGTAACTGCAATATACCTTTCATGCTTTGAATGTTTTTCCCATTTGGTTCTACAGCAATTCGCACTTCTTCGCCAACTTTAAGCTCCGGCTTATTTACTGTAACAATTCCTTGTTCCGTTTCTATCTTTCTTTCACCCAATTGTTTATTTACTACTTCTTTTTGTTCTACTTCTTGTTGTTTTACTTCTTTTTGTTCTACTTCTTTTTGTTTCTCTTCATCTTGTTTCGTTTCCACTTGCTCTGACTTTTCTTCTTGTACATTCACTTCATTTATTTTTTGATCTGGCTCAATTTGTTCCTCAGCCTGACTTTGCAAGGGGAAGAACAAGCACACATGTATGCATAGCCAACTCATTAGAAAAAACTTTACGTTTTTCATCTACTAGTTCAAACTCCTATTTCATTGCCTTATAGTGATTTCGTCACTTTTACTCCGAAAAATCCATCTACATTTACAAGTTCACCATACGCCACTAATACATCATTTACATAAATACGAATCGGTTCATCAATATCTTCATCTAGTACAACTGCTTCATTTTCTTGTAAACTTAATATATCTTGAATCGTTTTCACTGTACTTCCAAATACAAATTTCACGTTCATTTCTACATTTTGTAGAATGGACGTGTCCATATATACTGGCTCCATTTGTTTTACTTCTTTAAATTCAATAGGTTGCACAACTGGTTCTACAATTTTTTCTTCTTCAATTTCTTCTGTTGCAATCTCTTCTTCCACCATTGGATACAGAAGTCGCCTTACCATTTCTTTCGCTTCATAAATTGGCAAAATTTGATACATTTTCGATTGAAGCAGATCGCCAATTTCAAGATTGAACGTAATTTGAACGAGTTCGTCCACTTCCATTGACTCTCCCAAATACTCCATTTCTTCTTTTAACGTTACAAATTTAACATTTGGCGGCGTCATGTCCATTTTTTCTTGAAACATTTCTGACATCGCCGTAGCAGCATGCCCCATCATTTGGTTCATAATCTCTTTAATACCGCTCAGTTCTAATTCAGTCAACTCTTTTTCCGGATCAACTTCCCCTGTTCCCATCATCATTAAATCTACCATTGTTAAGGCGACATCTTTTGTAAATACGAATACATTCTCATTCTTTAGCCCTTCAACAAAGTCGACATTTAAAATAACAAATGGTACTGGTACTCCATCATAATGCCGAACATTGATTGCTTCCACATTTGGTGTACTAATTGTAACTGGCTGATTTAAAAGCGTTGACAATACTGTTGAAGCGGAACCAATTGAAATATTTGCAATTTCACCAAGCACATCTTTCTCTTCTTGTGTTAAATGCTCTTTTTCAACTTCTTCTACAATCTCAGTTTCCACTACTTCTGCTGTCTCGTCTTTTTCTTCTACTCCACCAGATAATTGCATTAATTTATTTACCATTTGTTTCGCATGCTCAACAGAAACAATTTGTACAAGTTTAGAGTTTACAAGATTATCTATCTTTAAATCAAACGACACTTTAACAATCGTATGATTTCCATCGATTTCAGAGATTTTCTCCATTTCTTCTGATAACTTTACAACTTTAATCGTCGGCGGAGACATATCTACTGTATCTTGGAAGAATTCCGACATAGATGTAGCTGCGAATCCCATCATTTGATTCATCGCTTCTTGTACAGCACTTAGCTCTAATTCACCAAGTTCTTTTCCGTCCTCCACCTCGCCTGTTCCCATCATCATTAAATCAGCAATAGACAATGCAACATCTTGCTTAAGGACAAGAAGGTTTTCCATATCTAATCCTTTTGTAAAGTGAATGTTTAATACAACATGTGGAACTTCGACATCTCTTGAATCATATAAATCTACCAACTCTATGCGAGGAGCAGTAATGCTTACTTGCCTATTTAAAATTGTTGATAATACAGTCGAAGCTGAACCAAATGATATATTTGCAATTTCGCCAAGAATATCGCATTCTTGAGGCGTTAAATGCTCATTTTCTTTTTCTAGCACAATCGTGCTCGTATCCCCTTTTGTGTGTTGCTCAGGCATTTTCCCTGCCTCCTCATTTCTGTTTTTCTATCAAATGATATAAACTCTCATTTGATTTTAGCAAACTTATTATATAAAACGTTAATATGTATTTATTGCCATTATTAGAGTAGTAACGATTAGTCAAAAAGCTCCCCAATTGTATACAAGTGGGGAGCTTTCCTTCATTCCTATTATAAACCTTCTGGGTTTAAAATGAGGACCACTCGTCCATCACCGAGAATCGTCGCACCAGAGAAATAATTAGAACTCTCTGCAAAGAAGTCACCTAATGACTTTAAGACTATTTCTCTTTGACCGATAATTGTGTTTACAATAAGTCCATAGCTGCGATGTGTATTACGAACAATTAACACAGGAACCATTTGACCATCATATGACGCAAACGCCTCATCTACTGTTTTTTCACCAAATACAGTACTTAAATGTTTCACTTCAATAATTTGATTACGATAATTTAACACATCTTTTCCTTGTAAGGATTGGATGTCTTCTTTCTTAATTCGAATTGCTTCAACGATATTTCCAAGAGGTAAAGCATAACGCTTATCATTCGTTTGAATAAGCATAGATTGAATAATAGACAACGTTAACGGAAGTTCAATTCTAAATGTACTTCCCTTTCCTTCCTCAGAATCAATGATTAAATGTCCACCTAAACTATGAATCGTATGTTTTACAACATCTAATCCGACACCGCGTCCAGAAAGATCTGATACAACTTCAGCTGTACTAAATCCTGGTTGGAAAATAAGATCAAACACTTCACGATCTGTTAATCTATTTGCATCTGCTTCAGTTACAACGCCATTTTTAATCGCTTTTTCTAATACTTTCCCTTTATTAATACCGTTTCCATCATCCGTAATTTGAATAACGACATGATTTCCACTATGAAAGGCTTCTAATTTAATAGTACCTGTCTCATTTTTACCTGCATCACGTCGTTTTTCAACAGTTTCAACACCGTGATCGATTGCATTTCGAATTAAATGAACGAGCGGATCACCGATTTCATCAATAACAATTTTATCTACTTCAGTATCTTCACCTGTAATTTGTAAATCGATTTTTTTCCCTAAATCTTTCGCTAACATACGTACCATACGCGGGAAACGATTGAACACAGTTTCAATTGGCACCATACGCATATTTAATAGTACATTTTGAATATCTTTTGAAATATCGCCTAATCGATTTAAATGTTCAATTAGTTCCTTGTTTTGAATCGTTTGAGCCAATTCATCAATGCGCCCACGTTCAATTACACTTTCTTCAAACATATTCATTAATCTTTCGATTTTCTCTAATTGAACACGAATTGAACGATTCTCCACTTTAGCATTTTTCGTTTTTGTAGTACTTTTAGCTGGCTGATTCGTTGCCACTATCGGTGATTCTACCTGCGTAGCCACAGCTGGTTGTAGCGTTTCTTCTACTTGCACAACTTCTTGTGTAACGACTTTTTTAGAAGCTACTTCCCTCGATATAGGTTCTCCTTGCTTTACTTCCACTTTCTCAATTTCAGAAACATGAAGTACTACTTGTTTCAATTCTTCTATACTACAATCCGTATCCATAAATACTGTAAATTCAAATCCGAAAGCATCTGCTTCAATTTCTTCAATACTCGGAGCTGTTTTTTGTATATTCCCCACATTTTGTAATGCTTCAATACACATAATGGCACGTACTGCTTTTAAAATTGCTTGCTGTTCAACTGTTATATGCACTTCATGTGAAACTGCATCATCGTTGTCTATATGATTTTGCTCTATACGTTCCGTAGTAGTTTCTACATTGCCGTTCAATAATGCTTCTAATTTCTGTTTAGTTGAGACTACATCAATATTGCCCATTCCACCTTGTTGCACATCTGCAACCATCTTCTCCAAATTATCAATGCACTCAAAAATCACATCAATAATATCCGCATTTACAACTATATTCCCATGACGAATTTCATCTAACACATTTTCCATCTTATGCGTTAAATCAGCCATCTCTGTAAATTCCATACTCGCAGACATACCTTTGAATGTATGAGCGGAGCGGAATATTTCTCCTACAACATCCATATCAGCAGGATTTTGCTCTAACACTAGCACATTTTCATTTAGCGACTGTAAATGTTCTTCTGACTCTTCAAAAAATATATTTAATAGATCTGTTTGCATTTTTATCCCCTACCTGTCTAACAAACATTTCATTTATGTATAACAATTTAGTGTTTTATAATGAGAAAAAAGGGGGCCACACGTCGATCCGCTATCACTGTTTTGATTCCTTGTGGCACCCCTTCTATATTAACTGTTTGCTACTTTTGTTAAAGCTTCAATTACACGATCCGCTTGGAATGGCTTTACAATAAAGTCTTTTGCCCCGCCCTTAATTGCATCTAATACCATACCTTGTTGTCCCATCGCAGAACAAATGACAACCTTTGCACTTGAATCAATTTTAATAATTTCTTTTAATGCTTCAAGCCCATCCATTTCTGGCATAGTAATATCTAATGTTACAATATCAGGTTGAAGTTCTTTATACTTTTGAATTGCTTCTATCCCATTCTCTGCTTCGCCAATAACTTCAAATTCAGCATTACTTTTTAATAAGTTTTTAATCATCGTTCGCATAAACATCGCATCGTCTACTACTAAAATTTTATGTGCCATTCTTTTTAATTCTCTCCTTCTATGTATAAATATATCTTAATATTTCACCTTATCATTCTCACTCATTATACAAAATAAAATGATAAAATTTAATATTTTTTTAAAAGAATTTTCGTATTTTTATTATTTTATTATTAAAATAATAATATACTACTCTTTTATATAAATAACAACGCGACGGTTTTTTTCCCAGTTTTGCGGTGAATCATTTGGTACAATTGGCTTTGTGTCTGCATATCCTACCGCAGCTAGCCTTTTATCATCCACATTATACACTTCAATTAAATGGTGAATCATATTTGCCGCTCGTGCTGAAGATAACTCCCAATTTGAAGGGAATTTCTCGTTATGAATAGGTCTACTATCTGTATGTCCCTCTACAACAATTGGGTTAGGTACGGATTGAAAAAATCCAACTAATTGACTTATTATCCCTTTCGCTTCGGGCTTAACGTTTGCATCGCCTGTATCAAATATTAAATTATCTACTATAACGACGCTTACCCCTGTATCCTCTCGATATACATTCACTTGACTAATACCGTTATTATCTACATACGCTTTTAACTTCTTATATAATTCATCCATTCTCTTTTTTGAGATCATCTTTTCATCATTTTTTTCATGTGAAATATCCGGTATTGTATTTTCCATTACTTTTGCATCTACTTGCCCCGTATCACTAAACTTTTCAAGCATCTTTGACAATTTTACTGCATCTTGCTTTGATGTAGCAACTAGTAATACAAAGAAAGTTAATAATAACATTGTTAAATCTGTAAAAGTCGTCATCCAACGAGGCGATCCCTTTTGCGGTCCTTTACTCATCATACCACTCCTTGAAATATTAGGCTGCTCCTTTTACCTTTTTTACCTTTGTTTCGTATACGTATGTATCCAGTTTCAACTTTAATTTAGAAGGGATTTGTCCACGATACAATTCTGAAATTGCTTCTATTACAAACTTCTTCTCTGTATATAAATCTTCAATACCACGATATACTTTTTCCGCAAGAGGGATTGCAATCATATTCGCAAGTACGGACCCATATAATGTCGTTAACATCGCAACTGCCATCCCTGTACCAATTTGCGATGTATCTTGTAAGTTTTGGAGCATAATGATAAGACCGATTAACGTACCAATCATTCCCCAAGCTGGAGCAAAATCACCAATTTTATCTAATAATGCTGCTCCTTTTCTTAACTCATACACTTCCGTTTCAATATCTTTCAGTAACACTTCTTTTAATTCATCTTCATCGTAACCGCTTAACATTAATCGAATTCCTTTTTGAATAAAAGGATTGTCTACTTGCTCTCCATCAACCTCTAAAGAAAGCAAGCCGTGCTTTTTAGACTTTTTCGAAAAATCGACAAACAAATCCGTTAACTGTTCTAAATCTTCTTCTCTTCTATGTAAAACAGTAAAAATGCTTTTCGTATATTTTTTTATTTCTCCAAATCGATATGCCACAACAATTGTCGCTGTTGTTCCCCCTATGACAATTAAAATAGATGAAACATCTAAAAAGTTTTTAAAAGCTTTTATTCCACCGCCGCCAAGCATAATTGCCGCTATCACTATAATGAAACCTACTATAATGCCCACTGGGCTAGAAATATCAAACTTCCTTTTTCTTCTTTGTGGTCTAGCTAATACTTGATTTTTCTCTCCCATATTTCTGCCCTTTCCTTTCCATTTTTATATAACATTTTTTTATTTTAATAATACGTTTTCACATATAACATGTATTATACGCTTATCATCTGTTTATCGCAATATACTCATGAAATTGACACATTTCATTTCTATATTAGAATTATAGTATGGATAAATGAGGAGGATCACGATGGAACACAACATTTTACAAGTCATTGCATTAGCAGAAAAACTAAAATATGAAATGCGACATAGCTGGCTTTCTAACGGACGTCAAGAAAGTGTTGCCGAACATACATGGCGTATGTCTCTAATGGCTATTTTAGTTGAACCTTATTTGGATCAAAAAGTAAATATTGAGAAATTACTTAAGATGGTTATTATTCACGACCTAGTCGAAGCCGAAGCTGGTGATATCCCTGCTTTTGATACAATGAATAGTCACGAATTACAACTACAAAAACAAAAAAATGAACTAGAAGCTATTTTAAATATTAAACAAACATTAACAAGTTCTCTCGGTGAGGAATTATATGACTTATGGATGGAGTTTGAAGCGAAAGAAACGTACGAAGCAAAAGTTGCTAATGCACTCGATAAACTTGAGGTGAAAATCCAACATAACGAAGCTGATATTGATACGTGGTTACCAATTGAACATAAAATGACATTCCAAGTAGCAAAGCATACAAACTTTGATTCTTTCCTATCTAAATTACAAAAAATTATTGAACAAGATGGAGAAAAGAAGTTAATTGCTGCCGGTATTGATGTTGAGGCATGCAAGCAATAATGAAATAAGACACTCAACAAGAGTGTCTTATTTCATTATTGTTGATATAGCCTGCTTATAAATAAGCTGTTGTTTTCCATCCACTAATATTAAAACTGTAAATTTATCTACTCCAACAACTTCTCCTACTATTCTAACGCCACTCTTTAAGAAAATTGTAACTGTACCTTTTTCTTCTTTTATTTGTTTATACAATTCTTCCTGTAAATGTTCCAATTACTGTCCTCTCCTTCTCGTGAAACATCTTAATATAAAAAACTACAAATTTTTTATTTATGCACTTTGTCTTTTCCATTCATAAACTTATTAATAAGTATATCTAAATCACGACTAAATAACAAAACTTTATCATGATCCAATCCGTGTCTCGCAACAAGTTGAATTAACTCTTTCTTTTTGTTTTCTATTTTATTTTGTAATTGTCCCATCTCCATCTCTATACTAAAACTCCCTTTTCCCATAATATTACTTGTAAAATTATAGTACATATTCTCTCATAAAAAAATAAGAAAATGGTTTTTTTTACAACTTTTTATTTTTTATGCCTAAATTATGAATTACGTAAAGGTTTATTTACAAATCACTAACATGCAATCCTAATGAATCTACAGGCATTTGTCTAATTATAAATGAGACTGGCTCGTTTTCTATACAAAAAACATACTGTATATAGTAGTCCATGAACCATATAGATTAACTTACTAAAAAGGAGGAAAACATATGAGTTATGGTGGAAGTTGCGCTGGTTTCGGCGGTGGATTTGCTTTGCTTATCGTACTATTCATCCTTCTAATCATCATCGGATGTAGCTGTTGGGGTGGCGGCGGATACGGATATTAATATATCCTATCCTTAACAAATGAACGAAAAAATATAGAAAAACAGCTCATATTTGAGCTGTTTT
This sequence comes from Bacillus sp. NEAU-Y102, assembly GCF_054788175.1. Taxonomy (NCBI): domain Bacteria; kingdom Bacillati; phylum Bacillota; class Bacilli; order Caryophanales; family Bacillaceae; genus Bacillus; species Bacillus sp. NEAU-Y102. Next base: position 362,792 of record NZ_JBTWFK010000005.1, read on the forward strand.
TTTCATACTTTCGTATGAATTTATATCCCTCTTATTTGCGATTTCAACTAACAAAATATCGTTTAATATGGAATAAGAAACATTTTTCACTGATATAAAAGATCGTTATACATACATATTACAAACAAAAATTATTTTAACATTAATTCTTGTCGGCATTTCATGGGGCATTATTGGAGGCGCTTATCAGCTACTCCTAACGATCTATGCCGAGAGAATTTTCCACACTAACATTGGAATTTTATATACAGTTCAAGGCATTGGGCTTATGATTGGAAGCCTCCTCGTTAATCTTTATATGTCTCATAATAAAGAAAAAATGAAAAAAGTATTCGGTTGAGCCTAATTATTACAAGGAATTTTCTTTCTCGGATTCATTCTATCCGATCAACTTATTATCGGTATCGTTACTTTATTCTGTATGCGCATAGCAGGAGGAATCCTCGTTCCACTTGATACGACATTACTTCAAACTTACACACACGAAAATATGATGGGTAAAGTTTTTTCATTCCATTATTCCGTTTACGGATCTCTTATTCAGTTATCTATGTTTTTTACAGGAGGGCTGTTAGAAATTCTTTCTCCTCAAATAATTGGCAGTTTATTAGCTACATGCTGTATTTTTGTAAGTTTTATATGGCTGTTCTTGTTTTATCGCGGGGATCTCAGTGAATAATTTAATGATAATCAATACATTTTGATCCCATTCCTTATTTGTTTCCCCATAATAAAATTGTTTAAAAATACAAGTCAGATTTTTTAATTAAAGAGCCTTATATGGCAACACTATTTGAGAAAAAACTAGATATTTATGTTAAAATACAAATAAGTTTGTGAAACATTGCACTTAAATAATAGACTTTAACTAGTTAAACTTGATTAAATAGGAGGGCTGTTTTGAGTATCACATTCATTTTCATATGTATTATATTAGTGGCTTCTATTCTGCAAGCAAGTACAGGTTTTGGCTTTTCCATAATGGCAACCCCTTTCTTACTTATGTTATTTCTACCACAAGAAGCTATACAAATAAACATTATTTTATCTTTAATTATCTCCATTTCACTTATTTGGAAAATAAGAATGGACGTTGATTTTGTTCTACTGAAAAGGTTTATTTTTGGAAGTATAGTTGGTGTTCCTTTTGGCATTTTAATTTTCATTTCCGTTAACATAAACACTTTTAAATTAGCAGTTAGCATCCTACTCTTACTATTAACATTGTTGCTAATATGCAACGTTAAGGTTAGATCAACACAATCTAGAGATTTCATAGTTGGCGGATTATCTGGTCTTTTAACGACAAGTATCGGTATGCCAGGTCCACCCCTGTTACTTTATTTTACAGGAACTAATACTGAAAAAGAGAAGTTAAGAGCAACTACATTAGCTTTTTATCTGTTTATATATTTCATTAGTCTAGTAACTCAAATACTCTTTACTGGCACAAACAAAACCATTTGGGAATCAAGTTTTTATGCCATTCCAATTGTATTTTTAGGTTTGTTTATAGGTCAAATTATTTTTAAATGGCTTAATCAACGGATTTTTAAAATATTTACGTATATCCTTTTAAGTTGTACGGGTATGTATCTTCTTATTGAAAGTTTGCATTTATTATAGAAGTTGCTTTAGGTTATGCATTAAGAATTAGGTTTCGAATGAAATATCATGATATATTTTTAAACGTGATAACGATAAAAAGCGGCTATTATGCCGCTTTTTACATTATCAAATTGGTCGATATTAAACCAAATGACAGTAAATACATCGTTATAACAATCATCCACATATTGTTTTTCAATAGGGGTACTTAATGATTTATGAATAATGTACAAAATTAATTTTCCATATTGATCAATCACTTCTTTCAAAGCATCTTGATCATGTTTTTTCATAGCTATAATTAAATCCTCTTCAGAATTGAAAATCATAAGCATCTTCCTTCCTCAGTTCCCCTTTAGCAGCTGCTTTTACTTACTATTGGCATTTCATTCTCTTTTTCTATCACTTTTGTAAAAAATTATTAATTTTTATTTCTATGTATATGATAACAAACCAAATACCTAAGTTCAGAAAGAATAAAGAACTTTCTGGCCTTAGGTATTTCTCCTTCCAAAAAAGGCAAACCCACATCACAGGTTTGCCTCTTTACTCACTTCTTATTTAAACCTTTTTCACTTAAAAACTCTTTCATATGCATTCTTTTTTCTTTGGACATAAATGAACTCATTGATTCCGTCCACGTTACGTTTTTTTGATTTGATGATCTTTCTTTGTAATACGCGCTCATCGTTTCATCATATTCATTTAGTAATTCATCATATTTCTGTTCATTATATCCATTTTCATGAAGAACTGCTGCTACTGGTAAACGTGGTTTAACTCCATGTTCTTCATCTGGTACACCGACTGTCATTCCGAATACAGGATATACTTTATCCGGTAAATGAAGCAATTCGCTCACTTCTCTCGGATTATTACGAATACCACCAATATAACAAATACCGTAGCCTAATGACTCTGCCGCTAGTGCTAAGTTTTGCGCAAAAAGTGATGCATCTACCGTCGCAACGATAAAGTCTTCTACTCCCTCATGCTTTATCTCTGTACCATGTTTTTCACATGCAATTTCAAGTCGTTTTAAATCTGCACAACAAATAAAAAATGCTGCACAGTCTTTCACATGGCGATTTCCGGATAGCTCTGCTAGTTTAGCTTTTAATTCCTGATCTGTTACATATATAACAGAATACGCCTGTACAAAATGTGATGAAGCTGCATGTTGTGCAGCGTGCACCATCTTTTCTACTACATCTTTCGGAATTGATTCTTCTTTATATTTACGAACTGAAACATGTTGCTCCATCTTATGTATCATCTCATTCATGAAAATCACTCCTTTTTTCTCTTCATAATGAAAAATTAACATATCTTTTTCAATATTCACAACTTATAAGCACAAAAAGAGCAATTCTTTTTGAATTGCTCTTTTTTAAAACGTTTATCAATACGGTAAATGAAATTATACTTATCTTATTACGCCGTTTTCAAAACTTTAATACCTCTGACAATATTCCAAATAAAGTAATAAATTCCTACAAGAATGAACACTGCATATGTGATAATCATTCCAATTCCAGCACCGTCAGATTGATCGAAACCTAAACCGTACATTCCTGATACTGCTAGTCCTCCAAATAAGATTGCGTATGGGAAAACATGTGACCAAAATGCTTTTTTCGCGTGATACTTCACTTCATCTTCTGCAACAAAGTACACGATAATTGGTAGTAAAAATGGTGCAAAAAATATACTAAAGTAACATAACGAAGATAAAATATTATTTCCTTTCATCCGATTCACCTCTAAATAGTTTTTGTTACCTTCATTATGTCAGGAAACCATTCCAGAAACTATCGCTTTACCTTTCACGAACGTGACATATTTGTAAGATTTTCCTCTAAAATAATCCCGCCTGAAATTTCAGGCGGGATTATTTTCTCTATATTCGATTCATAAACCAATATTGTGTAATTGCTAAATATTCTCGTACATTCGATGGAATGATGATTGGTTTCGGTGTTTTTGCCGGAAGGCCTTCTAATTGTAAACCTTGTTTGGCCGCTATTTTTTTTGCTCTAAACATATGAAAATCGTTTGTTACGATCATACCTTTTTTCATATCGGCTGGTATTAACGGTTTTGAGAATGTAATGTTCTCATCTGTGCTCGTAGATTTGTCCTCCATTATAATACGGTCTTCTGCGATGTTTTGTTTTATTAATCCTTGTTTCATTGCTAATGCTTCTGAAATGTCTTCACCTTTTCCTTGTCCACCAGATACAATAGCAATTGTTTTCTCATGTGATTTTAAATATTCAGCTGCTTTATCAATACGATATTGCAATGAATAAGATGGTTTCGTCCCATTTACTTTCGATCCTAGTACAATTATGTAGTCAGCATCGTAGGTTGCATTCATATGCCCATGCTTATAAATGTGATATTGTAAAAAACCCATATACACGGCGCAAATCATTATGACAACTAAAATGCACTTCATTATTTTCTTCTTTCTCATATTCATATACTCCTATTTTCTTTTACTTCCTTCATGATAATATCCATTTATTTGTTTGTATACAGACAGATTTCAATAAACCCTAATTTATCCTCTGAAAGGTAATATTTATATTACTTTCGGGAATAGTAAGTACAACTTTACACAAAGGAGTGTCTCTATTGCTTCTCTTTTTATGTAACGTGTCGTTCTTTTTTATCTTATTTTTACTATCGCTTAAGTTACTCGGTAAATCCGCGTTAGCACAACTAACTCCTCATGATTTTGGGGCTATAATTTTTTTATCTTATTTAGCTTTCCAGGCCATACCCGTCTCTGGTGCTTTACAAGCATTTCTCGGTATGGTTGTTATCACATGTTTACATTTACTCCTTACAAAATTAAGCCTATTTAACAAACTAAATCGCTTTATTCTCGGACACCCTATCATTTTAATTAAACATGGTGATATTATTTTTGAGAACTTACAAAAAAGTAGATACCCCATTGCAGAACTCCTTTCTAATCTTCGCGTTGCAGGATATCCAAGTGTTCATGAAATTGAATACGCTATTTTAGAAGCGAACGGCGCTATTAGTATTTTACCAAAAAGAGAACTTGTACCATTAACTCCAAAAGATTTAAACATAAATGTTAAGTATGCCGGGTTACCAATTGCCCTTATCGTCGATTCACAAATTCAATATGATAACTTAAAGTTAATACATAAAAATGAAAAATGGTTATATAAAGAATTAAAAGAAAAAGGAATTACAAATATTAAAAACGTTGCCTTTGCTTCTGTTCAAGAAACGGATGGATCTTTTGCGATTAGTTTAAAGGAATAAAAAATCCCCTTAATTGCTTAAGGGGATTTTCTTCATCATATCGCTTCTTTCTCTCCTGCCATATTTAATGGAACAGGATGTTTTATACGATTCATCGTAAATACGATAATCGCTGTCATTACTTCCGCAACTGGCATAACGAGCCAAATTCCGTTTATCCCAAATAATTTTGGCATAATCCATAACAATGGAAGAATAAATAGTAATCCTCGGCTCATTATAATAAGTACTGATTTCTTCGTTTGTCGCACTGATTGGAAGTACTCTCCATACACAATGTTATAACCTAAAAATACGTATTGGATAAAGAATAAACTAATACCTGTTAAGGTTAACTCCAATAATTCTGGAGATTGAACATCAAATAAACCAATGATATATTTCCCGAAGAATAATCCGACAATTATCGCAATGCCTCCGAGGACAACTGCAATTTTCACAGCAAACTTCAATCCTTCACGCAATCTTTCTGATAAGTTTGCACCATAATGGAAACTAGCAATTGGTTGCAATGCAGCACCTACACCGAAGAATAATAGTAATGTCATTGCATGAATACTATTCACCATCGCATAGGAAGCTACTCCTACTTCTCCTGCATATTGGACGAATGCGATATTAAAACCAATCGTTACGATTGCAACCGTACTTTCTGCTGTAAAACTTGGGAAACCAATCACCATAATTTGTTTGACAGTATCCCATTCAAAATGGAATTTCGTCCACTTTAAGATACTACTTTTTCTAAAGAAATGAGTTAATAATACAAGGAAACCAATCGCTGCTGAAAGAATAGTCGCTGAAGCAGCACCTGTTACGCCCCATCCAAAAATAAAAATAAAGATGTAGTCAAACACGATATTTAATACAGCCGTTACAACAAGACCTGCCATCGCTAAATTAGGATTTCCATCATTTCGAATAAATGTACTTAAAATATTTTCTAAAACGTATATCATTCCAAATGTTAATAATACGTGTAAATAGTCTAATGCATACGGTAAAATCACTTCATTTGCACCAAATAAGTATGCTAAATCTTCTATTCTCCATAAGCAAATAGCTGCTAAAACACCTACGATAACAACTGCTACCGTCATTGATTGAGTAAAAATAGACCTTGCTCTCTCTCGTTTATTTTCACCTAATGCAATGGAATATAACGTTGCCCCGCCCATTCCAATCCATAATGAAATAGAGAAGAAAATCGAAAAGGCTGGAATAGCCACGTTCACTCCTGCTAAACCGTTCGCCCCAACTCCTCTACTAATCATAACCGCATCAATTACAATATTCACTGACATTAATACCATTCCGAGGACGGCTGGTATTAAATAAGAAATAAATAAACTTTTAATTGGTTTTTCTCTTAATTTTTCTGTTGCTTCCATACTCTAATATGCTCCTTTTTTTCAACTCTCTTTTCTTAGTTTAAACCTTCAAGTAACTTTAAGGTCAATAGAGAATTGAAAATTAGGTAACTGACTTATATGAATGAATGTAAATTTGTAATCAATTCAAAGGTTTTCATCTTATTTTTTTACTACAGGAATTTGAATTTCTGTTACTTGCTCCTCAGGATCTTCTGTTACAGACCAATCAATCAATCCAATCTCAATCGAATCTCCATGTACTTCGTAACCTTCTTTATCAATGTATGTAAGTAACTCCTTGTACGTTGCATCTGTTTCTTCATATGGTCCATGATGATAAGAACAAGCATATAAACCTTCTTTAATTTCATCTGAAGTATGCACTTCATACGGCATATAATCCAAAAGAATAAATACACTGCTATATGCTTGAAACTCATTTTGCATTAATCCTTTTTTCGCAACAGTTACACCAATATCTCCAGAAAATAAACTATCATCCATTTGCCTCATATTTTTTTGCAACGAATGGATGTAGTACTCAAACATATCATCCGTCGTATTTGGAGCAACCGCAATTGCTGTAATTTTCCGCTGCGGGATCTCTTTAATTACCATTTGTTCAGCTTTTGCTTTTGTTGCTTCCTTAATTAAATGAATTCTATGCTCCATTTTCGCCAAAGCATACTCAATTTCTCTTTGTTTTTTCAACATCATTTCTTGTTGTTTTTCCAGTAAATTGAGTGCGTATGCTGGATTTCTTTCATCAATATATTTCTTAATTTCCTTTAACGGAATATTTAACTGGCGTAAAAATTTAATCGTATCTAATAGTGAAAATTGATCGATTGTGTAATAACGATAATTTGTTTGCGGGTCCACAGTGGACGGACGAAAAATTCCCTTCTCATCATAATAGCGTAAAGTTGATTCCGCTATATTATGCATTTTTGCCATTTCTCCAATTGTAAAGCGTTTATTTAATAACATCTTTTATTTCCTTCCATTTCTATTTATTTCATTATATGTTCATTTTGTCTTCAAAACAAAAAAGAATTCCCATACGAGAATTCTTTTTTTACTATTAAACCTCTATTATTATAGGAAGAATCATCGGCTTTCGTTTTGTATTTGTATATATATACCTCCCTAACGCTTCTCTTACCTCCCTTTTCAAAATACCCCAGCTATTCACATTCTCTTTCTTTAAATTATTAATTGTAATAACAGCTAATTTATTTAATTCTCTTAAAAATTCTTCTGAATCACGAACATAGACAAATCCACGAGAAATAATATCAGGACCTGAAATTATTTCTCCATCCACTTTATTAAAAGTAATAACTATAACGAGCATTCCATCTTCTGAAAGTTGTTTACGATCACGTAATAATGCATTTCCAACATCTCCAATTCCTAATCCATCTACATATATATTTCCTGCCTGTATTCTTCTAGATTGAATTGCCACTTCATTACTTATATCTACAACATCTCCATTACGTACGATAAAGATATTTTCCTTTTCAATACCAATTGATTCTGCTAACAAACTATGGTGATGTAGCATTCTAAACTCTCCATGAATTGGAATAAAATATTTTGGCTTCATTAATGTAAGCATTAACTTCAACTCTTCTTGATATGCATGACCGGATACATGCACTCCAGTAGAACTACCTGATCCGTAAATCACCTTTGCTCCTAATGCAAATAAATTATCGATAATTCGAGAAACGTTACGTTCATTTCCTGGGATAGGGGTCGCGGCTATAATAACCGTATCTTCTGGTAAAATATCCACTTGTCTATAGTTTCCACTAGCTAAACGCGCTAAAGCTGCCATTGGTTCTCCTTGACTTCCTGTACAAAGTAATGCAACCTGCTTTGGATCTAAACGATTTACCTCATTTGCTTCAATTAACATACCTTCTGGAATATGTAAATAACCTTTCTCTAGAGCAACCTCTACTACATTTACCATACTTCTCCCTAGCAAAGCTAGTTTTCGATTTGTTTTTATACATGCTTCAACTATTTGCTGAACACGATTCACATTAGAAGCAAACGTAGAAATAATTACTTTTCTATTTGCTTTCATAAATATTTCCTCTATCCGTTCTCCTACTGACCTTTCTGATGGAGTAAAACCTGGGCGTTCTGCATTTGTGCTTTCAGATAATAAAGCTAGTACACCTTCACTTCCTATTTTAGCCATTTTATGAATATCAGGATGTTGATTGTTTACTGGTGTTAAATCAAATTTAAAATCACCTGTATGTACTACAGTACCTTCTGGTGTATGAAAAACAATACCGAGACAATCCGGAATACTGTGGTTCGTTTTAAAAAAGGTTGCCTTAATAGAACCACAATCAATTTCTGATTCTGAATGAATAACGATTAATTCCGTATCATTTTGAAGATTGTGTTCCTTTAATTTAATTTCAATTAAACCTAACGTTAACTTTGTTGCATAGATTGGTACATTTAGTTGTTTTAAAAAATATGGTATTCCGCCAATATGGTCCTCATGCCCGTGCGTTACTACTAAACCGCGAATTTTTTCTTTATTTTCTTGCAAATATGTGACGTCTGGAATTATTAAATCAATCCCTAATAAACTTTCATCTGGAAATTTAGACCCACAATCAATGACGACAATATCATTTTCATATTGGATAGCATACATATTTTTTCCTATTTCATTTACTCCACCTAAAGCAACAATAGACAAGTTATTTTTTAATGAATTCAAATGATAAAACCTCCTTTTCACATTTATAATTCGTGAAATAGCATTTAGGCTTTATTATTTGTAATGAAAAAGGAATTCATACTATTTTATACATATAAAATTCACACGCTACTCTTACACCTATATCTCAATAAGACAGCTTCTTCCTCAAAAAGCTCCCATTTTTTCATTGATTTTTTATAAAATCTATTATATATTAATTACAGGTTCAAATCACGAGTTCAAAAGAACTTGTAATCAGACCCTTTTGTTTAATGGGTTTTACATATTTTCATTAGGCAAATTCCGAGAAATCGTATGATAAAACTAAAAATGATGAGGAGAGGATCAGATGGAATTCGAATTTTTCTTTCAAATTGCACTTATTTTATTAAGTACAAAGCTTGCTGGTGATCTTAGTGTTAGATTAGGTCAACCTTCTGTGCTAGGTAAATTAATTGTCGGTATCGTTATCGGCCCAGCTATATTAGGTTGGATTGAAAATTCAGAGCTTCTAACACAATTAAGTAATGTCGGTGTTATTCTTTTAATGTTTATGGCAGGACTTGAAACAGACTTAGATGAATTAAACGCAAATCGCAATTCTTCTTTAGCAGTTGCACTCGGGGGTATCATTCTTCCATTCGTAGGTGGTTACGTTTCCGGTCTTGTTATGGGAATGGAACAAGGAAACGCTGTATTCTTAGGGTTACTTCTGTGCGCGACAAGTGTTAGTATTTCCGTTCAAACACTTCGTGATTTAGGTAAAATGAAAACACGTGAGAGTACGACGATGCTTGGAGCCGCTGTATTTGATGATATTCTTGTTGTTATTTTATTAGCATTCGCAATGAGCTTCTTAGGCACTGATGATGTTAACTTAACAATGATTATCTTGAAGAAAGTAGTATTCTTCGCTTCTATTATTTTAATTGGATGGAAAGGTGTACCAGTGATTATGCGTTGGTTATCACCATTGCGCGTATCTGAGTCTATCGTGAGCGCAGCTCTTATCATCTGTTTCTCATTCGCATATTTCGGCGAATTATTAGGAATTGCTGGTATTATTGGTGCTTTCGCTGCTGGTATTGCAATTTCTCAAACAAACTACAAACATGAAGTAGAAAAGAAAGTAGAACCAATTGCTTACGCTATGTTCGTTCCAGTATTCTTCGTTAGTATCGGTATGAATATTACATTTGACGGTATTGGCAATCAAATTTGGTTCATCCTAGCATTAACAGTAATCGCTGTATTAACAAAACTAATTGGTTGTGGTGTTGGTGCACGCATGACTGGATTTGATGCAAAGTCTTCTGCAATTATCGGTTCTGGTATGGTTTCTCGTGGTGAAGTTGCACTTATCATCGCAGGAACAGGACTCTCTTCAGGTCTATTAGCACAAGATTACTTTACAGCAATCGTTATTGTCGTTATTTTAACTACAATGATTACACCACCAATGTTAAAATACACTTTTGGTGCTAAAGATAAAGCAATGAATAAAAGCAAGTAAATAAGTTTACTATAATAAAAGGAGATTGCTATCTTATAAAATAGCAATCTCCTTTTTGTTTTACCCTTAAACAATCTCGTTCTTTTTTAACCATTTTTCAAAAATAATTCGTGCTTCTTCATCATCGATATCATTACTAAATGAATACACCTTAATGCCATAATCATCTATATATTCGCCTAGTTTCATTTCCTCCACTTTCTTATAAAAACCGTCTACCTCATAGTGCGGAAGATAAGCATCCCAAACTGGTTCATTTATTCTTTTGTACGCCGTCACTTCTAAATCATATCCATCTTCATAATATCCGATGTGATAATGTTTGTTCGGATCATATTTCTCCATTAAAAGTCCCCTCCTACTAAACAAAAGCGAGCCTTATATTACAGCTCGCTCCTCTCTCTATTTATTAAATACGTTCCATCGCCGTCTTCAACGTTCCAACAACAAAGGCAATTTCTTCACTTGAAATAATAAGCGGCGGTGCTAATGTTAAGACGTTATTATATCCTGCTGTTGTCATACCGTTGCGTCCTATAATTAAGCCCTTTTCTTTACAAGCATTTACGACACTTGCAATTTTGTCGTTATCAATTGGCTCTTTCGTCTCTTTATCATTTACTAGTTCGATTCCAACTAATAGACCTTTTCCTCTAATATTCCCAACAAGCGGATGTTCTCCAATTTCATCTTTTAGTTGCTCTAATAAAAGGGAGCCCATTTGTGCAGATCGCTCGATCAAATTTTCATTTTCCATAATCTCTAAATTTTTAAGTGCTAATGCACAAGCTGCTGGATTTCCACCAAATGTATTAATATGGCGGAAAAATTCATATTCTCCTTTACCTTTAAAAGCCTCATATATTTCTTTTTTCACAGCCGTTGCAGATAATGGTAAATATGCGCTCGTAATGCCTTTTGCCATTGTAATAATATCTGGCTTCACATCATAATTCATAAATCCAAATGCTTTTCCTGTACGCCCGAAACCGCAAATCACTTCGTCACTAATAAGTAGCGCACCGTGTTTTTGACACGTCTGATGAACAGCTTTCATATAGTCTTGTGGTGGCATTAATATGCCACCGCCTGTGATAATTGGTTCCATAATAAAAGCGGCAATTGTTTCACTTAATTCCCACGTCATAACACGATCGACTTCTTTCACACATTCTACATCATAAATATGCTGCCCTTCAATTTCAGGCATACGGTAACAATCCGGTGGTGTTACATGTAAAAAGCCTGAAGCAAACGGTTCATATTGATATCTACGCTGCGCTTGTCCCGTCGCTGCCATTGTCGCCATTGTATTCCCGTGATACCCACGATAACGTGACATAAATTTATAACGATGTGGTTCACCTTTTTGAGCATAGTATTGTCTTGCTATTTTAAAAGCTGTTTCGTTCGCTTCTGAACCACTATTTGAGAAGAAAATAACATACTCTCCCCCAAGCCACTCATTTAACTTTTCAGCAAGCTTTATAGCTGGTTCATGAGATTGTGACATTGGAAAGTATGATAATGTTTGTAATTGCTTATAAGCCGCCTCTGCGAGCTCCTTTCTTCCATATCCACTATTCACACACCAAAGACCACTCATACCATCTAAATATCTTTTTCCTTGTATATCTTCAACCCAGCACCCTTCAGCTTTTGCCCCTACCATTGTACTATTTGGACTAAAGGGACGCATTCCGTGCCAAACATATTGCTCATCTTTTGCTAATAATTCATCAGTTTGCTTCGTTTTCATCATTACTTCCACCTTCCATAACAACTTATTTTTCACAAAAGCTGCCCTGGTGCCATGATGACTTAAATTTCTCCCTGCTATTTTCATTCCACAAAATTAAGACAAATCCTACTTACAAATCAGTAATATTTACAAGAAAATGACAAAAGAAAAAAGAGCTTTTCTTATCTATCGAAAAGCTCCTCTTTTATTTAATGTGAAGACGCATCGCTAATACCGTGACCAGTATTAGATTTCACGAGAATTTCATCAAATTTCGCTTCATCTTCTTTCTTACTAGATAAAACAGTTCCTAAATACGCTGCAAGAAATCCGAGCGGAATTGAAATAATTCCTGGTGTCGTATATGGGAATAACGCTTCCCCAACAAAAATAGCTTTTCCAGCTACAGGGTTCCAAACATTAGGACTCAAGGCTACCAGAACAATTGATGATACGAGACCTACAATCATACCAGAAATCGCACCCGTTGTGTTAAAACGCTTCCAATATATTGTAAATAATATAACTGGTAGGTTTGCACTCGCCGCAACAGCAAATGCTAAAGACACTAAAAATGCTACGTTTAATGTTTGGGCAAATAATGCAAGTATAATAGATAGTATCGCTACTCCAATAGATGCATAACGAGCCATGGATACTTGCTCTTTTTCCGTTGATTTCCCTTTGCGAATGATCTCATTATAAAAATCATGTGCAAATGCTGATGCTGCTGTTAATACAAGACCTGCCACTACAGCCAAAATCGTCGCAAAAGCAATTGCTGATACGAAAGCAAATAAGAAATCTCCACCTAACGCTTTTGCTAATAAAGGTGCCGCCATATTACCAGCTGGGTTCGCTTTAATAATCGCTTCATTTCCTACAAAAGCCGCCGCACCAAATCCTAAGAAAATCGTCATAATATAAAATGCACCAATTAACCACGTCGCATATACGACAGATTGACGTGCAGTTTTTGCATCACGTACTGTAAAAAAGCGGACAAGTATATGTGGTAATCCAGCTGTACCAAGTACTAGTCCTAAATTTAAAGAAAGTGTATCAAGACCATCCTTATACTTTACACCTGGATTTAAAAATGAATCTTTTAATGGTGTAGCTGTTTTCATTTGAGCGAACATTTCAGTCACGCTGAAGTTGAATTTTGCGAAAACGATAGCAGAAATAATAAACGTACCAGCCATAAGTAATACAGCCTTTACAATTTGTACCCAGCTCGTTGCTGTCATACCACCAAAAATAACATACACCGTCATAAGTGTTCCAACGATTAATACAGATGTCGTATATTCAATTCCTAATAATAATTTAATAAGTGCACCCGCGCCAACTAATTGTGCAATCATATAAAAGATAGAAATCGTCATCGTATTAAGAGCTGCGACTCCGCGAACTTTTTTCGCATCAAAGCGTGCTGCAATCATATCCGCCAAAGTGTACTTCCCTAAATTTCTAAGCGGTTCTGCAACAAGATATAGTACAACTAAATAAGCAACTAAAAAACCGATACTATAAAAGAATCCATCAAACCCAGTTAATGCGATTGCTCCGGCTATACCAAGAAATGAAGCAGCAGACATGTAATCTCCAGCAATGGCCAGACCATTTTGCCAACCAGTTAATCCCCCTCCAGCCGTATAAAATTCACTCGCATTTTTCGTTTTTTTCGATGCAAAATAGGTTATGACAAGCGTACCAAGAACAATAATTAAAAATAGTGCAAACGCAGTAGTATTCAAGTTCAGCCCCTCCCTTTTTGCATATCTTGCAGAATTTTTCGGGAGATTTCATCAAATGATTCTGCTTTTTTGCTATAAATCATACATAGTGCCCATGTCATGATAAATTGGGAAAAAGCAAATACCCACGCCCATGTAACGTCACCAAATGCAGGTGTATTGAGCACCTTTGAATACGATGTTAAAATAGGTAATGCGATAAAAAAACTAAAAAAGAAAATACTCATTGGAATGATAAACTTCTTTTTCGTATTTAATAACAATTGAAATTCTTCCGACTGAACGACCTCTGTATAATTCACCTCATTTTGCAACTTACGTGCTGACGTATCATCTCGTTTCATTAACCGATCCCCTCTCTTACTTGAAATGCACTTCCCCCTTGCATACCTAAAGACTAAATTTTATAAATATTCAGAAACTTATACTTATTGTAGACAATCCGTGCATTCATGCAAAGATTTTTTGATAGACATTTTTCGGCAATTTCCCCTAAATTTTTAATATACTTTTTCAACATAAAGTGACACCTTACTTATTTTTTCCTCATTAAGACAAAAGCAGTGCTTAACGCACTACTTTTGTCTTTTTTTCCTTTTCTAAATTACGAGCTGTTTCGCTTAACTCAACCTCTTTTCCGTCTTTAAGTGTTCCAAATATAAAATCGAATAATGGATTTGAAACACCGAACCAAAACTTTTCGTTTTTATAATGGTGTAATATATGTTGTTTTTTTAGCCATCTTCCAAACTTAGTGACGGGACGAATCGGTCTATGGGCAATATAATGTTTCCATTCGTAAACGAGCAGCATAATAATCATTCCGATTCCAAATGAAAGTGTAATAGTAACACTTTTTGTAATACCATATGCTATAAGTAAATATATAGTAAAACTAGGTATACTAAACCATACAGGTAAAAACAAAAGTTTTAAATCATCTGGATATACGTGGTGATCATAATGTAATCTTCTTAACATTTTTAATAGAAATGTGTTTTTAGGTGGCTTTATATGGAATAAAAAACGATGTGTCATATATTCATTCAGTGTATAGAAAACAATCCCAAACATACATGCTAACATGCCAAACCACGTTAAAAATTGCATTTTTAAAATAATAATGAAAATAAATAGAATGCTATACATAATGACGATATCATATTGTAAAAAGAACTCTTTCCCCACTTTCTTCATCTTGTTTCCCCCTTTTCCAAAAAAACAGCCGCAACATATCGTTACGACTATTTCTTTTCTATTCTTATTCTATTCACTTTACAAATTTGCCTGCTGTTCTATTGCCGAGAAAAAATTGTTTGGTCCAAATATATTTTGCTTCGGAATAATATGTTCCACTGCAAACACTGTTACTTCTCCTCTTTGCACTTCTCCAATAATGAGACCAAATATTTGATGATTTACTGCAAACGTCGGTTGCTTTGTTTGTAGCAATCTTGCAGCATTATGAAATACTGCTTCATATAGTGGATTTCTATCAGTAATTTCTTTTCGGATTTTTGGCGCTAACGTAATTATAATTTCTTTTCCGTCAATAGTGGTTCGATACATAAAAATCTCCCCTTCAATCTTATGTGAACAACTGTAAAGCTTTGTATGCAAAATGTATAGAGTAACCTACTAAAATAATACCTGCTCCGGCTGTTATGTAGCCAAGCGCTTTTGGTTTTAATAAAGTTCTTCCAAAATGTACAGAAAAAGCAATATTTAAATTCCATAAAATAATACCTGCAATAATGCAAAGACTGTACAAAAAAGCTTCTTGTTTCGTTACCTTCGTAAGTAATGAGCTAAGTGTACTTCCGTATATACCAAACCAAAAAACAAGATTTAATGGATTGGATATCGCAATTAAAAATCCTGCCATAAACGATTGCTTAAGACCACCTACCTCTTCTTTTTTATATTCCATGTTTGAGTGGGAAATTCCTTGTTTTACACTTTGAAATCCTAAATAAAATAACAAGAAAAAACCCGTGCAATACATGAAGGCTTGTACATATGTATACATAAACACAGAAGATAAACCGAAATAAATGAGAAGCATAAATAAAACATCTGCAGTCATTCCACCAATTCCAACAACCCAAGCATGCCAAAACCCACGTTCAATTCCTCGTTTTAACATTTCAATATTAATCGGCCCTACTGGTGCAGCTAATGAAATACCTAATACGATTTGCTGTATAATTGCTCCAAACATCGCTCTATCCTTTCTACTCTCTTTACTACTAGTTAATGATGTAATTTGAAAAAATGGACTAGCTTTCATAATAAAATACCCTTTTTTATCCAAAATATACAAAAGAGCCATCTAGGTGATGGCTCTTACTTTTCTATCCTATGAAGAAAAGGACATTTCCCTTTTATTGGTTCTACATCGTCTCCTATGAAATATTGTTTCCATTCACGATGCTCTGGGTCACCATAATGACTAATGTTAGGATGTTTCGGCAATTGATCCCACTTTTCAACTCGCTCACGGACCATTTGTCTTGAATATGCTCCTTTAGGACGATCCCCCTCTAATCCATCAAAAATAGTGCGTGGTTGAAACCCAATAACGAGAGAATTCCCTAAATGTCTAGTTTTTCGTTGTTTATAAGCTGGCGCGTTTCCAAATGCGAATATTGGCTCACCACAAAATGAAAATTCCCATAAATAATGGTCTGGATCCTCAGGAATTTGCTTTGGCCATGCTTGATTATCGTTTTCATGTAAATACTGTAACACTTTCCAAAAGGAATCACGGTAATATTCGAGTGATCGTTCTTCACATTCCGGTTCTACAAAAAGGAAAAAGCCCCTTCTTACAATCGGCCTCTCTTTCATTAACTCTAAAAAAGATAACATTGTATGCGGCAAATGACTCCAATCATTATGAGAAAGAAATGAATAACGAAGTTCATTCTTTTTCAAAGCTGTTAAACCGAAATAACATGGAAAAGTTGGTTCTAACACGACACTTGAAAAAATCTCAAATTCTTTTGCAACCCAATCCGGTATGTCGGTTCTCGTTCTCATTCCTTCATTATCTAATAAGTACGACCTATTCATTCTTTCACCTCGTTATGTATAGCATTCAATTAAGAATATTACATACTCGGCCTGTCCTATACCTATTTAAAAATTTGATTGGAAAATTATTTAAAAATATAAAAAATAAAACCGCTTACTTGACTAAATTCTCCCAATTCGTGTATATTTAAATTAATCATTTAGCAGAATATTCAAGAATATAGCATTTTTAGTTTATATTATTTCTTTAAATGAATTTCACTAAATGAAAATAGTAAACGCTTTTAGGAGGAATTGTAACATGCAAGGAAAAGTAAAATGGTTTAACAACGAAAAAGGTTTTGGATTTATCGAAATGGAAGGCGCTGACGATGTATTCGTACATTTCTCTGCTATTCAAGGAGACGGCTACAAAGCTTTAGAAGAAGGTCAAGAAGTATCTTTCGACATTACTGAAGGTAACCGTGGACCTCAAGCTGCTAACGTAGTAAAACTTTAATCCAACATATAACAGGAGGTTACCTTACTTGGTAACCTTCTTTGTTATTCCTTTGTATATTTCCGTTTTACAGAGCAAAAACTATGTAAAATGCGCACTATACAAAGGAGGAATTATTAATGGGATCAGAAGTAAATGATTTTGAAGAAGTAAAATTCCGTGTAGAAACAGCACAAAAGATGGTAGGTTCTGCAACAATTTCAATGGATCCAGACACATTAGAGCATGCCACTACTGCAGTAGAAGCAGCTCGCTCACAGCTTGAAATTATGAAATCTGTTGCAGTAGATTTAGATGAACCATTTTTAATGAACGAGGAAAAGAAACTAAGCAAATGCGAGCAGCAATTAAACGAAGCAAAGCACTAAAAAACATCCAGAGAATTTTCTCTGGATGTTTTTTTATGACAACTGTTCTCCATACTTTTTCAATGTTTCTCCAACTGTACATTGTCTTATACAAAATGAATGTGCATAATATTTACTATTTGTCTTTCGATTATGTTCTCGCAAGAAACATCCTTCACAATATGTTTCTAATAAGTCATTTACCTCTGTAATGAGTTGCTTTTTATCCACCTTTGCACCTCTCTATTCGGTTATTTCTTTATGACTATCAATGACTGTCCCTTCTAATGCTTGCGTTGCTAATTGATGTGCTTCTTTATTTTGTTTTCTAGATATCGGATCACATACAAGTTTTAATTTCATTTGCTTCGCCTTTTGTTCAATTTGATCTAAATAATGGTTTAAATGCTCATCATAACAAGGCCATTCTCCCGCCAATTGCTGCAATACAACTTGAGAATCTCCGCGAAGTGTAACTGCTTCATATTTAATCCCTAATTCCTCGAGTATATTCATACCGTATAATAGTGATGCATATTCCGCTTCATTATTATCATCTATACCTTCTATATATGCATTGCGGCGAATGCGGTAGTTTGTATTTCCTTTTTTATAGTACACACATATACCAACGCCAGCTTCTTTCGTTTGCACATCATACCCCCCATCAAAATAAACGAGTATTTCTTGGGGCTCTTCCTCTACTTGTTTACTCAGTTTTTTCATTTCCTTTAATGACCATTCTGCATCCATTTCATCGTAAAATAAAAGTTCCTTAGCTCTTCCTGTTTTCTCAAAATCCTCTGCAAATTGAAGTATTTCTTCTATGTTCATATAATCTGTTGTTAATTCCGTCTGCAATCCTCGCTTCGTTTTATACAACCAATGAATTTTATATTTCATACTAGATTCCCCTTATATAAGACTTCTTATATGTAGCCAGCTAATGAAAGCCTCACTTTATTTTATTATATTTTATCTAGAGTCACAGCATTATATTCAATATGATTACATACAAAAAGAGCTATCCCTATAGGAATAGCTCTTTCATCTATTACATAAATCTTTCAAATTGTACTCGCTTATTAATCCAGTACATTACAGGCATACCAATGGCCATTACAACAAATTCACCGACTGCACATGTTAACCAAGACAACATAAATGGTAAACCCAATGCAAGATGAAGTTCAATTGCAATCATAAACATTGTAATCGTAAAGATAACCGTATTAAAAATCATACGAGCCCAAACACCTTTAATAAATCGCATAGAAATAATCGTTGCAACTAATGCAAGAATAGATTGCCCTACTCCAAATACTAAATCATAAGCGATCATAGGTGAGAAAAAGAGATTCGTTAAAAATACACCTAATACAATTCCGTAAATTGCTTTCTTGTTAAATACAACGAGATGATTAAACATCTCTGAAATACGAAATTGTACATTCGTAAAGCCAAATGGCTGAATAAGCATAGAAACAGCAATATATAATGCCGCTAAAATACCATTGCCGACTAAAGTTCTAATATTCATGACAAAATCTCCTTAGTTTTTTTACGTGGGATGGTTTCGAACCACGTTATTCTTTTTTTTAGCAACAAGATTATATTTTACGTGGTAGCCCCTCTTTCGTCAATAGATTCCTATCATGAACTACCTTTTTTCTTTTAGACAACGTATAATGAAACATATGAAAGATTTAGGAGGTTTCACTTCATGATAGCAACAATCCAAAATGAAAAAGTGATTGTTTCCATTTCTGACAAAGGTGCAGAATTACAAAGCGTTCGCTTAAAAGAAGACAACACAGAATATTTATGGCAAGGTGATTCTACATATTGGGGACGTCGCGCACCAATTTTGTTCCCAATTGTCGGCCGATTAGTAGATAATACATACTACGTAGACGGTAAACCATATTCATTAACACAACACGGTTTCGCTCGTGATCTTACTTTCTCTGTGAAAGAACAAAGTGAAACAAAGATCACTTATATCGTTACTAATAATGAAGAAACGTTAAAAAAATACCCATACGAATTCGAATTACTCGTTTCTTATGAGCTAGAAGGACAAAGCGTTCATGTAACATATGAAGTAAACAATCCTACTTCTAAAGAGATGTTCTTCTCAATTGGGGCACATCCTGGATTCAACTTCCCTTTATTGGATGGTGAATCATTTACAGATTATCACTTATCGTTTAATGGTTCGGAACACTTAGAAACAAGCGTATTAGAAGGACCTTACCTTTCAAACAAAAAGCAATTAATCGCTGAAAATACAACTGAATTGCCACTTACATATGATTTATTCAAAAATGATGCGCTTATTTTTGAAAATATGAATACGAATGAAATTTCGATTCGTTCTCATAAACATAATAAATTTGTAAAAGTAGAATTTGATGGCTTCCCATTTGTCGGCGTATGGACACCAGGGGATAACGCACCTTTCTTATGTATTGAACCTTGGTATGGAATCGCTGATGAAGTAAATCCAGCAAAAGATTTCAAGGACAAAAAGGGAATTCAATCTTTACAAGCGAATGAAACATTTAAATGTCGTTACAGCATCACAATCGGATAACTACTCTATCCCCTACTTCAAAAAAATATTTAAGTAGGGGATAACCTTATAATTTGGAGGTTTCTCATTTTGATTGAAGTATATATTGATGGTGCATCAAAAGGAAATCCTGGTCCTTCTGGTGCAGGAGTGTTTATTAAAGGCGTTCAGCCACCTGTACAATTATCATTACCACTTGGAACAATGTCCAATCATGAAGCAGAATACCGCGCTTTACTTCTAGCATTAAAATATTGCATCGAGCATAATTATAGCACTGTCTCTTTTCGTACAGATTCCCAGCTTGTCGAACGGGCTGTTGAAAAGGAATACGCAAAAAATAAAATATTTGCACCTCTTTTAGATGAAGCACTACAGTACATAAAAAACTTCGATCTCTTTTTTATTAAGTGGATTCCAAGTAGTCAAAATAAAGTAGCTGATGAATTAGCTAGAAAAGCTATATTACAAAATTAACGGGGGTATGAGTGTGAAAAAAGATTGGATTGCTCCTCTTGCTTTATTATTTGTCTCTTTTATTTGGGGAGCTACGTTTGTTGTCGTTCAAAATGCTATGTCTTTCGTTGGTCCATTTACCTTTAATGGTATTCGCTTTTTATTCGCTGGAATTATTTTATTATTCGTTCAAATGATTTTCTCAAAAAACACTTCAAAACAAGATATAAAACAGAGTAGCCTCGCTGGATTAATCGTTGGGTTCTTTTTATGTGTTGGCTATGTATTACAAACATTTGGCTTACTTTATACAACTTCTTCAAAAGCAGGTTTCTTAACAGGGCTTAGTATCGTTATGGTACCAATTTTGTCTTTTATCTTTTTAAAACAAAAAGCTACCATTTTTATCGTACTTGGTATTGCTGTAGCAACAGCAGGTTTATACTTATTAACAGCTGCTGATTCTTTCCAATTAAATATAGGAGATATACTTGTTCTCGGTTGTGCAATCGCTTTCGCTGCCCATATTCTTATTAACGGCTTCTTTTCTAAGAAAATATCACCTTTATTATTAAGCACATCTCAAGTATTAGCTGTTGGTATATTTTCTTCTATTTGCGCTTTCTTGTTTGAAGATTGGGAAAAATTATTTTCAGTATCACTATGGACGAATCAATCTTTTTTATTCGCACTCTTTCTAACTGCCCTGTTTGCAACATCTATTGCTTTTTTCATTCAAACATCGGCCCAAAAGCACACTTCTCCAACGAGAGTAGCAATTATTTTCGCAATGGAACCCGTTTTTGCTGCATTAACAGGCGTTCTCGTTGCAAATGAACAACTTTCTATTTCTGCTATTATCGGATGTCTATGTATTTTCCTGGGCATGATTTTTGTTGAATGGCCTTCCAAAATAAAAAAAGAAGCGCAGGCTGCGTGAAGTTATGCTTGTAACTTCCGCATAAAAGCCTTAGCGCTTTTTTTATCTGTAATTTCTTCCTCTTTCAATCGTTCTAATAACGCAACGAAATAACTACCATCAAACTGCAATTGATGTTTAATTGTCGCTTCTATTGCTGCGTTCACAATCCCATCAGACGCACCAGTATATCCTTGTCCGAACATAATAAACCCTTGTGCTTCCTCTGATAATTTAAATCCTTTCGTATGTAAGAATGAAAGATAATCTTCTACTGTTTGCATGTTATTCCCACCTACTCAAAAATTCTCCATCTCCTATCATACATGTTTTTACACGCTATGAGAATGAAATTTCTTTGACAACTTTGTAAATCGCTCTTCTAATTCGCTTGCAATGGAGGATTTCCTAACAATCTGAAGGAATATGTACAGTGGAACTTATTTCATATTAAAGGGGAGACACGATGAAACAAGCACTATTAATTATCGACGCTCAACAAGAATTAATTGATGGAAATGAGCAAGAAAATGAAGTTTTTCGTAAAACCGAGCTATTATCTACACTAAATACAGCCATGCAGAAAGCAATAGATTCCAATGCTCTTATTGTTTTCGTAAGAGATATCGATGTTGCTTCTGGCAGCGGAGAAGGATTTGAAGTACATAATCAAATTCAAGTACCTCAGTCTGCAATCTTTATTAATAAAGCAGCAACCAATTCATTCTACGGCACTTCTTTACTTGAACTTTTAAAAGAAGAGAAAATTGGCCATATCGTTATCGGTGGATGTAAAACAGAGCATTGTATCGACACCGCAGTTAGAACTGCGACTGTACAAGGATTTGATGTTACATTAATTAAAAACGGTCATTCCACAACTGATTCTAACGTATTATCTGCAGAGCAAATTATTACTCATCACAATAAAACTTTACACGGTCATTATAACGTTGATCATTTTTCTATGGTGAGAGATATCGAGGAAGACCTCTTTCAGCCAACTCATGACCAATATCGTGATTAAATTAGCTCAAAAAAGAATCCTTCATTTAAAAGGATTCTTTCTTTATCCAAAAATTTGTGCTGCAATACTATATAGTTCACTATTTCTTTTTATTAACCGATTACTATTTTTCATCATAATTGGTGGTGTATTCACCTTTTTAAAACCAGCAATCTCTAATTCTTTCATGAAATCGTTCTTTCCTTCTGGTACATCCATTCTTAATTTTCCATTATGCCCTCTTGCTAAATCATGTACTATTCTCATCGCCATCGCATTATTTTTAGCAACGACTGGTCCTATTATTTTATTTTCTGGCGTTTGTATACTTATACCGTATCCTACTACATTTTCTTTCGTATCCTTTACAACGACACACTGCTCACTTTGCATAATTCTTTGTTTTAAAAACTCGTTTCGGCTTGTCCCAAAT
This sequence comes from Bacillus sp. NEAU-Y102, assembly GCF_054788175.1. Classification (NCBI taxonomy): domain Bacteria; kingdom Bacillati; phylum Bacillota; class Bacilli; order Caryophanales; family Bacillaceae; genus Bacillus; species Bacillus sp. NEAU-Y102. Next base: position 386,104 of record NZ_JBTWFK010000005.1, read on the forward strand.
GCGCCTTTATCTATTTTTATTATTCCTTCTAAATCACTCTCTTTATAAACCATCATATATTCTTCATTTTCTGCACATTTATGATTCGCATTGTACGAGTTACAAATATATTTAGAAACATAGCTTACTACCCTAAATCCTAATGTTTCATATAAGGGCTTCCCTTCATCCGTAGCAATAAGCATACATGGAGTTTGAGCTGATACGCTATTCATGCATGAATTCGTTATCATCTTTCCAATCCCTCTCCCCTTATAATCTGGATGTACAATTACCATTCCAATAGATGCCAACGCCTCCCCGTATAATATAATTGCTGCGCTAGCAATAAGTTCCTTTCTCTCATTCCAGACGCCGTATACAATACCTGAGTTAAAAACTGCTTCAATTTCTTCTCTGTTATAATCCCAGCCAATATAAGAAGATAACGCTACAATATCGCCTATTTGTTCTTTCCTAAGACGCTCCACCCTAATTTCCAATTCAATCATACTCCATCCCCTTATCTAGACATTTAAATCATTATTACTAAATCAACTTGTACATGTTTCCCTTTATTTGTCACACACATATGTTATTTTGACCAAGACTATATTGTAAATGAGGTGACAACATGCCCATTACGAATCGATTTTCTACCACCACTAACGGCGCACTCGCTATTACAGGTAATACTTTAGGCTTAAGTAAAATTAGTAATCAAAACCGTGCTGGTACAATCGGGGCCATTGGTGCGTTCGTAACTACGAATACAGCTTTACAAGTTCCTACTTTTCCTGCTGGTACAACGTTAAACTATACACAAAATAGTTCTACCGCTATTTTAAATATCCCTGCTGGCAGTACTATTCTTTACGCAGAACTCATATGGGGAGGAAATTATTTAACTCGCGATCAAAATATTACAAGTGTTCTAGGAAATCCCATTTCATTTACGACACCCGTTTCAACATACTCAATTACTCCTTCAGCTGTTACAGCTTCAAATCAAACATTCGTTTCAAACTCTATTACATTTGGCTTTTATACTCGTTCAGCAGACGTAACAACTCTTATTCAAGCGGGAGGTTCTGGTTCCTATACTACAGGAGCTGTCCCTGGACTTGTTGATCCTTTAGATGCTTCAAATGGATCTATTAACTCGGCTGGATGGACACTCATTGTCGCTTATCAAAACGGGACATTGCCTGCAAGAAACTTAACCATTTATGTAGCGGGTAACCGTGTTTCTGCTGATACCGGTAGTGCAGATGTAGCTGTTTCTGGATTTTTAACACCTTCAGGAGGACCTGTAAGCGGGAGATTATTTTTAAGTTCTATTGAAGGAGATGCAGATTTAATAGGGGATCAAGCATTATTTGGACCAAATTTCAGTTCATTAAATGCTTTATCTGGGCCAAATAATGCTGTAAATAATTTCTTCGGTTCTCAAGTTAATAATGCTGTTGGAAACTTAGATACAACTGGGACATTTGGAACGCGAAATCAAAGTGCTTCTACAGGCACAAACATCTCCGCTGGGAGACAGGGCTGGGATATTACTTCTATTGATATTTCTCCTTATTTAACAAACTCACAAGTGTCCGCCGCAATCCGTTTAACAACTAACGGAGATGCGTATATGTTAAATACAGTCGGTTTACAAATCAACATAAATTCACCTACTATACAAGCAACAAAAAGCGTGAATAAAAGTGTTGCTGCAATTGGAGATATTCTCACTTATACAGTTACAATCCCTAACACCGGACTTCTTCCGGCGAATAATGTTACCTTTACAGACATTCTCCCTAACGGGACTTCCTTTATACCTGGCACTGTAACAGTAGATAATGTCCCGCAAACAAACGCAAATCCCGCCGCTGGTATATCTCTTGGAACAATCAATAATGGTGCTTCTCGTACAGTAACTTTCCAAGCTACTGTCGTTTCTCTTCCAAGTCAAAACCCTATCTCTAATACCGCTAATATTACATTTCAATATACACCTATCGCCGGAGGAACAACCTTTAACGGTCTTGCAACAAGCAATTCTGCTGGAACACAAATTAACCTGGCAGATATTAATGGAACAAAATCAGTCAACAAAATTTTTACCGATATTGGTGAAACATTAACTTACAGTATTGCCTTAGCTAATATAGGAAATATCGCTGCAACGAACGTTATATATACGGATCCGATTCCTAGCGGAACTACTTTCATTCCAGGAAGTGTAACTGTTAACGGAGTTACTCAAGCTGGAACAAATCCCGCTAATGGTATATCAATTGGTTCGATTGCCGCAAATTCCACTACTACTATTTCATTCCAAGTGCTCGTTCCTTCTATCCCTCAAACAAATCCAATATTAAATAGTGGAACAACAACATATCAATATATTCCTGTACCAAATCAACCTGCAGTAAGTGGGACTGATACGACAAATATCGTATCTACTCAAGTGAATAACGCTACTGTAACAATGGTAAAAGCAGTAGATAAAAATTTTGCAGATATTGGTGATACACTAACGTACACCGTTTCTTTTACAGGTACAGGTAATACAAATGCGAACAATGTTATTTTTACAGATGTCATTCCTACTGGAACAACTTTTGTTCTAAACAGTTTAACAATAGATGGCACTACACAAGTGGGCGCAAATCCCGCTAACGGCGTGAACATTGGATCCATCCCAAGCGGCACAACAAAAAATGTTACATTTCAAGTAGTAGTAAACACAATACCCGCGTCAAATGTCGTATCTAATGGATCAAGTGCTTCTTATCAATATACCGTCAATCCTATCCAATCACCCGTTACAAAAAACATTTCTTCTAATCTCGTTTCCACTCAAATTAACAATGCGAATGTAACATTAACAAAATCAACTAACAAACAATTTGCCACAATTGGTGAAACGATAGGTTATACAATCCTTATTACAAACAGTGGAAATACAGCCGCTAATAACGTACAACTAACAGATCCACTTCCAAATGGAACGATATTAACATTAGGTTCGGTAACGCTCAACGGCGTTTTGCAAAATGTAGATTCTCTCGTTGCTTTACCTATTGGCACAATTCCTGCTGGAGCTACTTTTACCCTCTCTTTCCAAGTAACAGTTATTAATATTACTTCACAAAATCCTATCCTTAATAACGCTTTTGCCTCTTACATTTACACTGTAAATCCAAGTCTGCCACCAACTTCAAAAACAGCAAATTCTAATTCTGTTACATCTACAATTAGACTAGCAAATCTCCATGCTAATAAATCTGTAGATAAGACGTTTGCGGAAGTTGGCGATGTATTAACTTACACCTTTGCTCTTACTAACGATGGAAATGTTGCAGCGAACAACGTATTACTATCCGATTCCATCGCGAATGGCACTTCCTTTGTACCGAACAGTGTTATAGTTAACGGTGTTACTCAGCCGGGCATAACACCAGCTAGCATCAATATTGGTAGCATCAATGCTAATACTACAATTACAGCTTCATTCCAAGTAGTAATAACTAGCATTCCAAATCCAAACCCTATTTCAAATAGCGCTTTCGTCTCCTACAACTTTATCGTTGATCCAAACGCTTCACCTGTAAATAAAAACACTACTTCAACCACTACATTTACTCAAGTAAACGATGCAAATGTCATTTCAGCAAAAACAGTGGATCAAGCGTTCGCTACCGTAGGGGATATATTAACTTATACTGTTACTTTGACGAATGCAGGAAGTGTTTCTGCTGATAGTCCTACTTTCGTAGATACAAATCCAGACGGTACTACCTTTATTCCAAACACTTTTCTTATTAATGGTGTACTCCAAAATAACGCAGATCCAAATATAGGTGTTCCACTACCTTCCATTCCTGCTAACGGCTCACTTACCGTCTCTTATCAAGTAACCGTCACCTCTTTACCAACACAAAACCCAACGATAAATTCATCTAGTACACAGTATAGTTTTATTCTAAATCCGGGAGATCCACCAACTATAGAAATATCTGTAAGTAACACTGTAAGTACACAAATTAATTTAGCTAATGTAGTTATTGTCAAAGAAGTAGATTTAACTATCGCCGATGTCGGGCAACCAATCACATATACAATTTCTTTAGCTAATCTTGGCAATACTACAGCAAATAATGTTATTGTTACTGATATAATCCCTAATGGCACCACTATCGTACCAAATAGTATTTTTATAGGTGGTGCTTTACAACTAGGTGCAGATCCCAGTACCGGTCTTCAAGTCGGCTCCATTCCTTCGGGTGGTTTTACAACGATTGTTTTTCAAATAAGTGCAAATGGGCTACCTTCACCAAACCCAATTCAAAACAGCGCTTCACTTCAATATAGCTTTATCGCTGATCCAAATTTACCTGCTCTTGTTAGAAACGCTGCTAGCAATATAGTAACTACACAAATTAATACTGCTAATATCATTGCTACAAAGCTAACAAGCACAAACTTTGCTGATGTCGGTGATATCATATTATATGCGACTATTTTAACAAATAACGGGAATATCCCTGCTGCTAATGTAACGTTTACAGATATCATTCCAGCGGGTATCCTCTTCATTCCTAATACTGTAACGATTAATAATGTCCCTATAGCTAATGCAAATCCTGCTAACGGCATTTCGATTGGTATGATAGGAGCAAATTCATCACGCACCGTTGCATTCCAAGTTTTTGTACCAACTATCCCTGCTGTAAATCCGATTACAAATCAATCAGGCACAACATTCCAATATACGTATGATCCATCCAAACCCGCTGTGATGCAGATGGTTGCTTCTAACACTGTACAGACAACTATTAATAACGCCTCAATTGCCGCTACTAAATCGGCAGATAAACAGTTTGCTAACGTAAATGATATTATTACGTACACGACTACTTTAACGAATAACGGGAATACACTTGCATCAAATGTAATATTTACAGATGTAATTCCAAACGGGACATCGTTCATTCCTAATAGTGTTTCTGTAAACGGGAATACACTGCCTAATGTCAATCCAGCAAGCGGAATTGCAATCGACCCAATAAATCCGAATGCAAATACAATCATCTCGTTCCAAGTACAAGTAAATTCTATCCCGAACCCGAATCCAATCCCGAACCAAAGTAATACAACGTATCAGTATGTCATAGATCCTAACTTACCTCCAGCATCCGCTAATGCGCTGAGTAACGTAATAACAACTCAAATCAATAATGCCACGATTATCGCTACAAAATCAGTGAACACACCGAATGCTGCAATTGGAGATATCGTTACTTATACAATTGCAGTTACGAACACAGGAAATATCCCTGCTAGCGCTACAGTTTTAACAGATGGGCTTGGACCAGGTGCATCCTTCATCCCAAATTCCGTTACAATAAATAACGTTTCCCAACCTGGATTAGATCCTTCATTAGGGATTCATTTAGACGATATTTCACCAGGAAACACTACTTTCATTACATTCCAAGTGAAAATTCTGGCTATTCCACCTAGTGGAACTTTAACGAATAATGCTCTTGTAAACTACGAATATGCAGTGAATCCAGCTGAAACGCCAGCTATTGGTAGTACCGTTACAAACACAACAGTTACACCGATTATTGACGCTACTTTAGTAATAAATAAAAGTGCTAGTACAACTTTCGCTACGATTGGTGATACAATTACATTCACTTCATCTGTTACAAACACAGGAAATACTACTGCGAACAACATTGTTTTTACAGATACAATTCCAAACGGTACTACCCTTGTCCCAAATAGCTTTAAGATAAATGGTGTAACCGTCCCGAATGCAAATCCACAAAACGGTATCAATATTGGTAACTTAAATTCAAATGCATCGGTTACACTCAGTTTCCAAGTAAACATCACAACGCTTCCAAACCCTAATCCAATTCCGAACAAATCATCGCTTCAATATAGCTTTATTGTTGATATAAATGAACCGCCTGTTTCACGAACAGTTCAATCCAATACAACTTTTACGCAAGTAAATTCAGCTTCCGTTATCGCAACGAAAACTGCGAGCAGTGCATTTGCCGCTGCTGGCGATACAATTACGTATACAACTACTCTCACTAATAGCGGAAATACTACCGCAAACACACCTGTTTTTATCGATATATTACCACCTGAACTTTCATTCGTTCCTGATAGCGTACAAATTAATACCATCCCACAACTTGGATTTAGACCAGATAGCGGGATCTCTTTAGACTCAATTCCAGTTGGAGGAACGACAACAATTAGCTTTCAAGCTATCGTTGGCTCAATACCAGCTACAAATCCAACTTTGAACCAATCCAGTACGACATACTTGATCATTGTTGACCCTACCCAGCCACCGGTGACAGAAACAGCTACAAGTAATCCAACTTTAGTTCAAATTAATGAAGCAATTATTCAAGCAACGAAAAGTGTGGATCGACTATTTTCTGACGTAGCACCTGGAAATTCATTTTTAACGTATACAGTTTTATTAGAAAATGTAGGGAACACAACTGCTACGAATATCATTTTTACAGATCCTATTCCAAATAACACAATATTTATAGAAGATAGCGTTCGAGTCGGCGGAGTTTTATTGCCTGGGGTAAATCCAGCGAATGGAATACCAATTGGGGATATTATTGCAGGAGATTTTACAAACGTCACCTTCCGCGTTCAAGTAGTTAGTATTCCAAATCCAATTTTCACAATTGGACCTGGTGGACCAAACTCACCGGTTGTAAATAGTGCCTCCATTGACTATCAATTTATTACAGGACCTAATTTACCACTCGTTTCAAGAAGTACGACATCCAATCCCGTTGCGACACAAATAAATTCCGGAGAAATTGTGGCAATCAAATCTGTAGATAAAACTTTCGCAACGATTGGCGATACAATTTCTTATACAATTACATTAAGTAACCCTGGAAATGTCACTTCACAAAATATAATTTTCACAGATATTTTACCTGACGGAACGACATTCATATCTGGCACTCTTACAAACGATTCTGGTACACAGCAAATCGGAAATCCAGCTAGCGGGATACAGATTGGAAATATAAACCCAAATGGAACGGCCGTTATTTCTCTCAACGTACTTGTTACAAACATTCCAAGTATAAATCCTATCTCTAATTTTAGTTCCATACAATTTGAACATGTGATTGATCCTAGCCAACCTTCTGCATTACAAACAGCTGTATCTAATACAGTTTCAACGACCATTAATAGCGCAGTATTAACTACAACAAAAAGTGTTGATAAATCTATTATTTCCGTCGGGGATACACTTACGTATACAACGACTATTACGAATACAGGAAATACACCAGCTACAAATATAACTTTTACAAGTGCGATTCCTCCTAGTACTACTTTTGTACCAGATTCGATCACTATAAATGGCATCCAGCAGCTTGGTGCACAGCCAGCACTCGGAGTAAATATACCAAATATCGCTCCTGGTGAAACAGTAACTGTTACTTTCCAAGTAAATGTGATTTCTGTTCCCCCTTCAAGCTCAATTATGGGTAACGATACAATTTTATATTCTTATACTGTTGATCCAAACGGAACTCCTGCTACTACTTCTACTTCAACAAACATTGTTACAAACCCTGTATTAGATGCTATGATAATGATGATTAAATCAGTTGATCAAACACTTGTAACGCTAGGTGATACCATTACCTATACGACAATTTTAACGAATAATGGTAATACAAATGCAACGAATATTACTTTCACCGACCTTATACCAGATGGTACAACGTTTATTACTGATAGCGTTACAATAGATGGCATCACGCAAATTGGTCTTAATCCTAATACAGGTATAACGATTGGAGCAATTGCTCCTAACAGCTCAATATCTATAGCATTTCAAGTGACGGCTACTTCTACACCTGTTCAAAATCCTATTGCCAATTCCGCTAGTGCTTCTTACACATTTATCGCTGACCCAAATGCCCCTATTGTTTCAAGAAATGTTACTTCAAACACAGTGTTCACTACGATTAATACAGCTACCATTCTTTCATTAAAACAAGTCGATAAATCCTTTAGTCGTATTGGAGACACACTCACTTATACTGTCGCTTTAACAAACAATGGAAACTCATCCGCACAAAATGTTATTTTCACAGATACAATGCCGAGTGGAACTACTTTTATTGCAAACACATTCTCTATTAATGGGGTTCCTCAAAGTGGTGCGGATCCATCAAATGGTGTGAATATTGGGACTATAACAGCCGGGACTACAGTAACCGTTTCGTTCCAAGTTACTGTAACGTCATTACCAACGGAAAACCCCATTGTAAATTTCTCATCAACATCGTACCAATTAGTCTCACCACCTGATGCAGAAACTTCAATTAGTAATCCTGTTTCAACGCAAATTAAAGAAGCCATATTATCCATGACGAAAAATGAAAGTGTATCCTTTGCAGATATCGGGCAAACTGCTTTTTATACTACTTCTATTACCAATGTAGGAAATACCGATGCAACTAACATTGTATTCACAGATGTATTACCAAGTGGACTCACATTTGTTCCTAACACATTAACTGTCAATGGCGTTTTACAACCTAACGCGAATCCAAATACAGGTGTATTACTTGCAACACTTCCACCAAATGAAATATATAGTATCGTCTTTCAAGTGACAGTGAACAGTATTCCTCCTAGTAACCCAGCACCAAATACAGCATCAACGACGTATGAGTTTACTGTTGATCCAGGTAATCCGCCAGTATCGAGTACAGCTACTTCCAACACTACACTCCTTCAAATAAACAACGCAACTATTATTAGCATAAAAACAGCAGATCTTACTTTCGCGGATGTTGGTAATACAATAACATTTACACTTAACCTCCCTAATACCGGGAATGTGACTGCAACTGATGTAACTATTATTGACATTCTTGATAGTAATTTAAGTTTCGTTCCAAATAGTTTCACAGTTAATGGGCAAACCATTCCAAACGCTGATTTATCTACTGGTGTAAATATTGGTTCCATTAATGGTGGTAATGCGGCAATCGTTACATTCCAAGCAACTGTTATTACACTTCCAACACTTAATCCCATTTCTAACTCTGCTTCTATCACATATCATTATGTCGTTGATCCTAGCCAGCCACCTATTACAACTTCCAATCAATCTAATACAACGACAACACAAATTAATAGCGCTACCCTTACTGCACAAAAAAATTCAAATGTATCTACGGTAGATATCGGGCAGGATATTACCTACACCGTTACAATTACAAATAGCGGAAATGTTAGTGCAACGAATGTTATTTTTACCGACCTTATTCCAGACGGAACTTCCTTTGAACCGAATAGTTTTACACTGAACGGAACTAGCATCCCAAATGCAAATATCATTACAGGCGTTCCAATTGGTGATATTGCGCCAAACGAATCTGTCATCGTAGCATTCCATATTAATGCCAATGAAATTCCGCCTATAAATCCAATTACTAATCAAGCTAGCGTTAGCTTTCAACATATCGTTAATCCAGCTAATCCTCCAGTTTCAAAAAACATTACTTCTAATAGCGTTTCAACACAAATTGAAAGTGCTATTTTAAATACGATTAAAATAGGAGATAAAGCATTTGCAACGATTGGTGATACGATTACGTATACAACAACTATTACGAATACAGGAAATATCCCAGCTAACAATGTTGTATTCTCAGACCCTATACCATCGTGGACACAATTTGTTGCAGGATCAGTTGTTGTTGATGGAACTCCATTAACATCCGCTTCTATCATTGACGGCGTTGGCATAAATACAATAACTCCAAATCAAATCGTAACAATCGTATTCCAAGTTCAAATTGTAAGCAACCCAACAACGCTCACACCTGAACTCCAAAACTTAGGATTTGTTAACTTCCAATATAACGTAGGCAATGCATTACAGGCTCAACCTGGCAATGTGGAAACGAACGTCTTCGTTACCTCTATTAATTCAGCAATACTTTCAGCTGTAAAAACTACTAATACAGCCTTTGCAAATATTGAAGATACAATCACTTATACAGTTTTGATTCAAAATAATGGCAATACAAACGCTACGAATGTAAATTTCTCAGACATGGTTCCAGCAGGAACAACCTTTGTTGAAAATAGTTTTACTGTAAATGGAAGTAGCCTTCCAGGCGCAAATCCAAATAACGGAGTTAATATCGGAACAGTTAACGCGGGTAGTTCCTTAACCATTACTTTCCAAGTCATAGTTACATCAACCCCACCTTCAAATCCGATTACAAACGTAGCATCTATTCAATACGCATTCATCGTTGATCCAGCCTCTCCTCCTGTTACAAGTACGATAAATTCTAATAGCGCTTCAACACAAATTAATAACGCGACTGTTACAACTGTTTTACAAGCAAATCGAACAATCGTATCTCTCGGAGATGTAATTACGTATACAGCAACATTAACGAACACTGGAAACTTCCCTGCAAACTCTGTATTACTCATTAACGGCATTCCTGAGGGAGCATTATTTGTTCCAAATAGTGTCACGCTCAACGGAGTTTCACTTCCAGATGCAAGTCCAACTCTCGGTATTCCAGTTGGTATTATCGCACCAGGTGATTCTGCTACTATTACGTTCCAATTTCTCGCTAGTTCTATTCCACCGCAAGGAGCAATTATCAATCAAGCCATTACAAGTTACACGTATATCGTCAATCCAAGTCAACCTCCAGTTACAGCAACATCCTCATCTAATACGGTTAACACAGCTGTTGTTGATGCATCGTTATCCGCAATTAAAAATACAGATTCTCTCGTACAATCTACTGACGGTACAATCACTTACACAGTAGTCGTTCAAAATAACGGAAATACTACTGCAAATACAGTTACTTTAACAGATTTGGTTCCAGAAGGAACTGCATTTATTCCTAATAGCGTAACTATTAATAACGTTTCCGTTCCAGGTGCCGATCCTAATGTAGGAATACCATTAAACTCCATCGCACCGTCAGAAATAGTTACCGTCACATTCCAGGTTATCGTTCAATCCATTCCAAGCGTGAATCCAATTTCCAATACGGCCCGTATTGACTATAATTTTATCGCTGATCCAACTGCTCCCATCATCTCTCGAACAATTACGTCTAATCCTGCTTTCACACAAATTTCGGATGCGACTATCCTTTCTTTAAAAGCAGTCAATGCACAACAAGCAACAACAGGTGATATTTTGACTTATACAATAACATTAGAAAATACAGGAAATATCCCAACTACGAATCTCACATTTTCAGACACTATCCCTCAAGGGACTACCTTTGTAGAAAATAGTTTTACACTTAACGGAACAGCTATACTTGATGCCAATCCTAATGTAGGTGTTACTTTGCCTAACCTAGCTGCAAACGCTACGCACCTTATTTCGTTCCAAATTCTTATTAACGATTCATTCTCGCAAGAATCAATTACAAATCAATCCAACACAACTTATACAATTCAGCCAGACCCAGGGCAACCGCCTATTACTGAAACATCTACTAGTAATATCGTCATTACAAATTTCGTGCAAGCACAATTGACAATTACAAAAACATCCAATCCAACAACTGTTGATATTGGCGGAACTATACTTTATATTTCTGAAGTAAAAAATATCGGCAATGTTGACGCAATAAATATTAATTTCACAGATTCTATTCCAGCTGGGACTACATTCGTTCCCGATAGTGTCACAATTAACGGTATCCTTCAGCCAGGTGTAAATCCAGAAAACGGAATACCGATTGGAACAATTCCAGCAAACAGTTCCAAAACGATACTATTTCAAGTGCAAACAAATAATCCACCTACTGAAACCGAAATTGTAAATCAATCTTCAGCAACTTACCAATATGTAAGTATTCCTGCAGCCCCACCAGTAAATCGTTCTGCAAATTCTAATATCGTTACAACATCACTTCAAAATGCAAATATTATTTCTGTTAAAAGTGCGGATGTAACTTTCGTATCAATCGGGCAAATTATTACCTACACAAATACACTTCAAAATATAGGAAGCGTTCCAGCTAACAATACCGTTTTCATTGATAACATTCCAGAAGGTACTATATTCATTGAAGATAGCTTAGCAATAAATAATGTAATTCAGCCTGGCGCTAATCCTGAAAACGGAGTAACTCTCGGCACGATACAACCAAATGAAACAGTCACTATTTCATTCCAAGTACAACTTACAAATATACCAGAGGGCAATACAGTCATTAATATTTCAGACACTTCGTACGAATACCAAATTGACCCTAGTTCTCCAATTATTCAGCGTAGATCGTTATCAAATGCAGTAAATACTGAAGTGCGGACGGCAAATGTTAGTGCCATTAAATCCGCCAATAGATCCATTACACGCATTGGTCAAATCATCACATATACAGTCGCAGTTACAAACGCCGGTACAGTACCTATTACAAATACTCTCCTAATTGACGCAATTGCAGCTGGGACCACATTCGTTCTAAATAGCATTCTTGTAGATGGCATACCGAGACCTAATGAAAATCCAATTACCGGTATCAACCTTGATATTATCCTTCCAAATAATACAATTATTGTTACTTTTCAAGTAAGCGTAGTCTCTATACCGCCACAAAATAACATTAATAATATCGCAGTCATTCACTATGAGTATGAACCAGACCCAAGCGCACCACCAATTTCAGAAACGACATCTTCCAATAGTACAAATATACAATTTATTGATGCTATTCTTATTGCTACAAAATCCGCTAATACTGTATTAGCTAACATTGATGAAACCATTGAATATACAGTATTCATTCAAAATAACGGATCGACTACAACTAACTCCATCTTTTTTACAGATACTATAGCGGATGGAACAGTATTTATTCCAGGAAGTGTAATAGTTAACAATACTGTACTTCCTGCAGCAGATCCGAATATCGGCTTTTCCATTCCTAATGTCGCAGCAGGTCAAATAGCTACAATAACATTCCAAGTTTCCGTTACGAATTTACCTGTTGTAAATCCAGCACCTAATACTGCAAACATCGTCTACGACTTTATTTTCAATCCTGACTTTGCACCAATTCAAAAATCTACTACTTCCAATACTACTTTCGTTCAAATTAATGATGCTGATATCGTTTCACTTAAAACTGTTGATTTGACCTCTGTAACAATTGGTGACATTTTAACTTATACAACAACTTTAACGAATACAGGGAATACGGATGCCACTGCTGTTGTATTTACAGACAATATACCTGATGGAACAACTTTTATTGACGGTAGCGTTTTAGTAAATAACATTCCTCAGCTTAACGCCAATCCAAGTGCAGGTATACTTGTAGGAACGATTACTCCTAACACTTCTATCCCAGTCACATTTTCTGTTACCGTCGTAGCTCTTCCTGCTAGCGGCCATGTTCAAAATCAATCAACTTCTCGTTATACAATAAACGCGGAAGAACAAATATCGACTAGCAATATTACCTTCACTGAAGTTATTTCTGCTAATGTAATTGCGACAAAAACAACGCCTATCCAATATGCTGACTTACAAACTATCATCCCTTATACAATTTCCATCATAAATAACGGAAATATACAAGTCGAAAACATTATTGTTACAGATATCATCCCAGCAAATACGAGCTTTATAGAGAATAGTGTTATCGTGAACGGCAATGCTCGGCCAAATGACAACCCTCTTAACGGTATACAAATTGATAACATTCCGCCTAATACGACAGCAACTATTCTATTCCAAGTACGGGTTACTTCGATTCCACAAACAAATCCAATCTCTAACACGAGTACAATTGAATATGAATACACGGTACCAGATCGACCACCTATTACCGAAACTATTATTTCATCAGCTGCCGCAACAGAAATTAATCACGCGAATTTGAATAGTAATAAGGCTGTTGACCTTGCATTTGCAACGGTTGGTGATACGTTAACGTATACGATTACACTAAATCAAACCGGTAATGTTGCAACAAATGATGTAAACATTCAAGATATTATTCCTCAGGGTACTACGTTTATAGAAAATAGCGTCATTGTAAACGGAGAAGCTCTTCCGGGAGTGAATCCAGTAAGCGGCATACCAATTGGCACTATAATTGTTGGTGGAGATGCTATCGTTTCATTCCAAGTAACTGTGACTTCTATTCCAACACCAAATGAACTAAACAACAACGCAATTACTACTTTTAACTATATAGTCAACCCAAATAACGTACCCGTTACAAATACGACTACAACAAATACCGTCACAACTACTGTCCAAAATGATAATGTCATTGCCATAAAATCTGTTGATGTAACGAATGCCTTACCTGGTCAAACTTTAACGTATACAATTACGATTACGAATAGCGGTAATGTAACGATTGAAGACCTTCTTGCCATAGACACCGTACCAATAGATACGACTTTTGTTGCTGATAGTGTTACGATTAACGGAATCAATCAGCCTAATGAAAATCCTGAAAATGGTATTACGTTAGGAAATCTTGCTCCTAATGAATCTGTTATTATTACGTTCCAAGTGACAATATCTTCTTCTACTCTTCAATCTACAATTAATAATGATGCTTCTGTTTCCTATACCGTTATCATTGATCCAACAAAACCACCTATTACAATTACAAAACAAACAAATACCGTTACAACGACAGTCATTGATCCGATGGTTCGCATTGAAAAAACAACTGACAAATCTATTGTCGTTATAGGAGATATCATTACATTCACATTAGCGGTATTTAATCACTCCCCCATTCCGACAATCAGTACTTCTGTTATAGACAGCATTCCAGCTGGTACAACATTTATAGAAAATAGCGTAACAATTAACGGTACTTCGGTTCAAAATGTTCGTCCAGACACTGGTATTAATATTGGTTCTTTATCTGCAGATACAGTAGCAACTATAACATTTCAAGTTCTCGTAACTTCTATTCCTTCAAACAGTACAATTATAAATTCTGCAACAGTTACCGCTGCTTTTCAATTGACACCACAGGATCCAATTATTACTTTCATTGTTAATTCAAATATTGTTCGTATACCAGTTCAATTTGTAACTGCAACAGTCACGAAAAACGCTTCCGTCAGCTCCGCTTATTTAAACCAATACTTTGATTACACGGTGCGTATTACAAATACTTCCGAAATTTCACTCTCAAATATTTCTTTACAAGATACCATTCCAGCAGGTTTACAATTTATAAACGGCACTGTCTTTATTAACGGTGAACGCTCTCCACTAGCGAACCCAAATATCGGTTTCCTAGTTGCCACTAATTTAGAGCCAAATGAAACAATTATCGTGTTATTCACAGTACAAGTAATAAGTCCACCTATTAATAATCAATTTAAAAATACGGCCAATATTTCGTTACAACTTCAAGTCTCGCCTACCGATCCACCAATTACAGTAACCGTTACAAGCAACGAAAACATCGTCACCTTTGTTCCAGAAAATCCAGACGAAACACTTCCAAATTTAAATTGCTTCTTTGACGGTGAACGCTTCATACGGATTACTCCCCAAAATGCAAGAAATTACCTTTGGACTTGGATTTGGTGGAATTAAATTAAAAAAGAGATTGTAGTTTTGTTGAAACCAAATTACAATCTCTTTTTCATTGCCTTTATCACACTACGTTATAACTCGTCCAAGGATATACAATTAAGCATCACCTCAAGTTATTTTAGTCGTAATAAGTTGGCCAGCTTCATTAATAGTAACTTTCCATTTCACTCCACTAGCTGTCTTCATGATTATGCCTTTACTTGCCTCTATTTCAATATCTCCAAACATTCTTCCACCAGTTGTAGCTAACCAAGCATTCCCATTTTCCATAGAAGACCTTGCAAAAATGCGATTAATTCGAAAACGCTTATGATCTTGAGAATAACCACTTAATGTAATTCTTACTTTATATAGTTGATTCGCCTTCATATTCGATATAATTGTATCGCCTACATTTAATGGAACATCCGATGCGATAACCCAATTTCCAGTTGCGCTTAATGCATATTCAATTTTAATTTTTTTTGGACTCTCTCCCCATCCAAAATACATTCCGAAACAATTTAACATTTGTATTGGTTTTTTCGTAAAATCCAGTTCAATAACAACTGGATTACTATCTGGAACGTCAATATAGTTTACACTTTGTTCATCTATTAAATTAAAGCAATTTGCTAGATTTCCACCGTACGGTACTTTCCCACTTACTTGCTTAACAATATACTTTTGCTGAGCATTTACTAATATATCATCTTGATTGCCTATTAAGTGAGGTTTATTTAACGTAATCGGTAACTGAATTCGAAGAGATTCTTCATAGGTAGACTTACAAACATTATATTGCCCTTTATCTACAATAGTTGTCGAAAGCAGATTTGAAAAAAGGTAGTTACGATGAGAATTAGAAGAAAATTCAATGACAATTTGTTCACTACTCATCCGGTACGTATCCCAGATCATACAATCAAATGTATTATACGCACCTGAGCAACGAATTACTTTTTTCGTTTGTTGTCTACATTGTACTTGAATATCATGAAACGTATTTCCTGAACTTTCATTTGGTAAATCACTATTTCCATCTACTTCAATCCCATACACACATCCATCAATAAATATAGATTGAAATACATTGGCGTTAATCCAACAAGGTGTATTGATATCATTTATATATTCTGTCTTCAAATGTATTGCAGTTTGAAAGTTTTTAATTTGAATAAATTTAACTTGAAAGAAACTAATAAAATCCCATGCCTTTTGACAATAAAAATGTATAGCTTTTCCTTTATACGATGGGGTTGCATTTACTATATTTATATTTGATATAACAGATTGATTAGGTACTTCGATTTGTTGTGAACCAGAAACATAAATAACAACAGATTGAAACAATGGATTTATAACTTGAAGAGTACCACCAACTATCGAAGCGTTACTTTGTAGCTCAAATGCATTAAAATCTCCATCAATTTGCAGCGTTACGGTAGGATCTAACTCTAATCTTACGTTTGATTTAATAACAATCGGCTTTACAATTTTGTACGTATTTACCCCGGTAATTCTAACCGTCGAAATTCGATTCGCTACACAATAATCAATAGCTTGCTGAATTGCTAATGAGCTATCATTTCCCGAGTTTGGAACTGCGCCAAAACAATTAATGTGAACGCTACTTTCTGGCACACAATCTTCTTGGGAAGAAATATATTCTGACAAAATAAATTCACTCCTCATATTACCTTTTTCATATAATATGTGAGTTGTCTCTTAAAAGTTTCTATAATAAAAAAAACAAACGACCTACCCGGTCATTTGTTTAATTCATATATATTTTTCGTTTCCTCTATCATTTTAGTTAACGAGAAATACATCATTGCTTTCTCTCGTGCTTTTAGTCTAATAGCAATTACCTTTTCTTCATTCCCTTGTAGTTCCTCAAGCGCACTTGCGAATTCATATTCGCAATATTCAGATATCAAAATACCTGATTCTCCATCTATTACTGCTTCATGTATTCCACCAACATCTATTGAAACTATTGGTGTCCCTGTAGCCATTGCTTCAATTACTACCATTGGAAACACTTCACGAAAAGATAATAAAAGTAAGGCATCCATATTCCCTATAAACTCATGCGGCTCAGAAATATTTCCTAGCATCTTTACACTCTGTTGCAATCCATATTTTTCTATTTCTTTCATAATCGGTTCTTTCTCTGGTCCATCACCAGCAATATAAAACATAAAATCATTTCTCTTTTTCAACACATTTGCAATTTTGACAAATAGTAGATGGTTTTTCTCTTTGGATAATCTAGCTAATATCCCTATTTTATATGTAGATTCTTTCTTTTTCTGCTGGAATAAAAACTTTTCAATATCGACACCGTTATAAATTGTATTTATTTTTTCTTCTGCTACATGAATTGAAATTAAATTATTCTTTTCAAACTCACTTACTGTAATAATATTGTTTACATATTTATTCATGAAATAACGAAAAAGCGTTGGCATTTTCTTTTCTAATATCGTTACATTATGTTTCGTATAAACAATTTTCATCTTTTTTTTAATAAACTTTTGAAGTAGCAAAGCATATAATACCATTCGCAAACTATTTGCATGAATAAGTTCTATCTTTCGTTTACAAATTTCGTTTCGTAAATAATAAATATTTCTCAAATGATTCCATCTACTAAGTAAGATGAAATTTTCTTTTCTAGTAAGAGATTCATATAGTTCTCCATCACCTGCAGCTGTATAAATCTTAAAATCCTCATAACGCAAATTACTTTCCAATTTACAGAAATAGCTCTCGGCTCCGCCAGTTATCAATTTATCTGTCATCAACAGTATATTCATAATTGCGTCTTCCCAACTACATTGATTTTATTTTTTTTATAAGCATGATAAGCATACTTGCTGAAATAGTAAAAAATTTGTACCGAATTCAGTCTTTCTTGTTCCCTTAACAATTTCCAATACCGGAAAGCTGCTCTAATTTTATTTCTAGAAACAGAATTTGTAACAATTCTATATTTTGCTAACACTTGCTGTATCCCTTTTGCTTCATACCCTTTATGTAATAAGTTCAGCCATAACGCTGTATCTTCCGGCTGTATACTAGGCATTTCTACATACGGAATTTTTTCACGATCAATCATCACTGTTAAACACCCGATAATTGTATTTCCTACTAAATAATGATAGTCAACAGATTTTGGTACACTCACTTCGCGATTTAGTTCATTACCATTTTCATCAATTAAACTATACGACGCATATGAAAAAGCAATATTCATTTCTTCCATAAATAACAATTGTGTCTTCAATTTATGCGGCAACCATATATCATCACTATCTAAAAAGGCAATATACCTTCCTCTTGCCTCTTGGATCGCTAAATTCCGAGCTTTAGCAGCACCAACATTTTCTTTTAATGATAATAATCTAATTCGTGAGTCTCCTTCTATTATCTCTTTAATTTTTTCCGCAGATTGGTCGGTTGAACCGTCATCAACGATAATCATTTCCCAGTTTTCATACGATTGATTCTGTACAGATAAAATTGTCTCACCTATAAATCGTATACTATTATAAGAAGGTGTTATTACAGAAACATAAGGCGGCTCGTTATGTGCTGATAGACATTTTACCATCTATCTTTCCCCTTCCTTCATATATTGAAATATACTTCACAACAACTGCTAAAAATAAAAAGAACGCTTCGTTAATAATGAGTGACAATGACATCATCTGAAATAAAAATGCAATCATAGTCAATAGAAGGTATGGTTTTTCACGAAACAAAGTATGCTGCGCTAGCTTGAATATTAATATGAATAAAAACGCGCTATATAGAAGAAAACCAATTGTACCCGATTCAGACAAAATTTCTAAAAATGTATTGTGTACATATAATTTTTCATTAAATTGATACTCATAATAATTCGAAAAGTTAAAAGCACCGATTCCGATATATGGATTGGATAAATAATATTTAAAAGCAGCTTCCCATAATGTAAATCTACCACTTCCATTATCATGGGAAAAATCAGAGATTCGTTTATTTAATATGTCATCTAATTGGCCCCCCATTACACTATTCGATAAACTAAAAATAACTACACTAAACAATACTAAACTCATAATTATTTTTATTTTTTTAGCGAAACTAGACATACATATATATACAAAAACGACAAGCACAAGCGCTAATATACCACCCCTTGAAAAGGTTAATAGACTCGTCGTAACACATAAAATTAACCCTAGGATGTTAGTGATATTTTGTAAATTAGTCATATAGTACATAAAAAATATTGTATTATAGAAAATAAAAATGTTAGGATCATCTAGCAATCCAATTAACCGTGGATATCCTCTATCAACTAATAAACCAGCAAAAATTTCTCTCTCTTCTCCACCGTATAAACTAAAGTATTGTAAATCGATTATATAGAGTATTAGACTTACAATATTAAATACTACTCCTACATAAGCAATAGATGATTCAAGTACCACTATTTCAGTATTCCCCAATAAATTCCTCATTATAAAATAGCATCCTAAAACGAGTAGCACGCCAAAAATCATACGAATACTAGCATTTAAATACATAGAAAGAATTCCACTTAAACAATAAATGAAATAAAACAGTAAAAATATAACTTCATGAAAATATAACTTTTGAATATGAAAGTTTTTAATTGCTAAACAAAAATATATGACTAAAAAAATCATATATATTTTCAATGAAAATCCAATATATAAATTGTATTTACTTAACATAACAAATAATATTAGAAGAATAATCCATCCCATCGATACTTTCATACTATTTTCCATAGGCTATATCCCCTGTTTCGTAATATAATCCTTTTTGCGTATTTTTCTTATAAAAGAAAGAAAAAGTTTTTTTAGCTCATAATCATATAGGAATATGGCAGCTACTACAATTAGTATATTAAGAACAAGCGCAATTAAATGATATGTATGCAATATATATTGCACTCCAATAAAGGTTACGCCAAAATAAATTGTATACGGCATTACAATTTGGAATACAATTTTTTTCTTCACTACACTTACCGCTATATATCCCACTAAAGCGACAATTTCAAATAAAACCATAGCGTATGCCGCTCCTATCACTCCACCAATACTACTAAAGCTATAAAGCATAACCCCACCTATCACCAATGCTACACACTGCACAACAGTTCTCTTATTTTGACATCCGCTCGTCGTTAAACCGTCAGCAATGGCAATATTTAAACTTTGTAGCACAATAAGAAATGATAATATTTGGAGTGGTTCTACTGCATTGCTCCATTCTTCATGAAAAAATATAGAAATAAAGTATGGTGCTAAATGATATAAACCAATCGTCATACATATTCCTATAATCGCCATTGATTTAATTTGAAGCAAATTTAATTTCGTATGCGCTTCTAAATTATTCTGGTTATAATGCTTAAAGAGCACTGGAAAAAATGCACCTGCAATTACCCCCGGTACTTGATATAAAGCTGCCGGCATCCGGTAGGCTACTGCAAAAACACCTACCATACTTAATGGCAATGTATAGTTAAGCAAGATAGGTGCTAATTGTGGCGTACTCATTATTAAAAAACCGCTAATAATAAAGGGAGTTAATTGCCAAAATAACGCTTTATGAATTACGACTTTCATATTCATTTTCGTCTTTCTTCTCATGATATATATACTGAATACACCACCGATCATATACCCAAAAGCATATAAGCGAGCCGTTACATACACCGGTAACTCTCCGAAAATACAAAAACATGTAATTATAATGATAACCGATGCTGATACAACTTTAATGAGCGCTATATACTCCATACGTTCCATCAGTTGAAAATAGACAATTCCTATGTTTTGCCAAGTTAATCCTATTAACATGAAAAACATTACGTTTATCATCATATAAATTAAATTTTTATCTACATACATATAATGAATAGCAACATAACCGATGATAGAAATAAAAATAAGTAGAATCATCCTTATTTTTATATACGATGATAAAATCTTCTCTAAATCTGCTCCATCCTTTGCCCCTTCTCGAAGAAACGTATTACTAAGTCCTAAGTCTGTAAAAAATAACATAACAAACGTCACTGCTATGGCAACACTAAACATCCCATAATGTTGTGCGTTAAAAAAGTTTGCTAAAATAATTAAACTGACAGCCTGAAGAAGGTTAGCTAAAATCGTACTATAAAATAGATGGATAATATTGTTTAGAATAGATCTACCCATACCAGTTCTCCTTTGCAAGTAACCTACTTACATATGTTGTTTGTTTACATATATATTTATCTTGCACCATTACCGTTCAATACAATTAAAACGGTCTTACATAAAATACGGATATCCATCCGAATCGTTTTCATTTCAATATACTCCATATCCAGCCTCAACTTTTCCTTTGGATCAAGATTATATCCTCCATTTATTTGTGCCCATCCTGTTAATCCTGGTTTTACCATTAAACGATCCTTAAATTCTGGAATATACGCATCAAATTCATTATAAAAAAACTCTCTCTCTGGTCGAGGGCCTACAAAAGACATATCTCCTCTTAAAATATTTAAAAGTTGCGGTAATTCATCAATTCTCGTTTTTCTTATGAACAATCCAACTTTTGTAATTCTTGAATCATGTTCTTTTGCCCATTGCGGGCCATTTATTTCAGCATCCTTTACCATCGATCTTAATTTAAATACATTAAACTTCTTCCCGTTTATACCTAAACGTTCTTGAAAGTAAAATGGAGCACCTGATGTTTCTAAAGTAATCATAATACAAAAGAACAACATAATTGGTATCGTTAATAGTAACAATATGATTGAAAATATAATATCAAACAAGCGTTTTACACTTCGATTCAATATACTAGGCTTTTCTTGAGCCGGAATCGTATACAACTTGGCTTGATTTGTTTCACGAATCATGGATCGTTACCCCCACATTCAAGAATATAAAATTATACCTATTAATTCACATTCTTTCCTCTTTATATCCACTATTACTTTTTGCACTGTACGTAGTGAATCTTTTCGCTTTTTAACTGCTAAGACCACTCCATCGCATTTCCCTGCAATAATGTGCGTAGCAGGAAGATCAAATACTTCAGAAGAATAAAAGAAAATGTAATCAAAATCTTCTTTCCACTTAGCAATCGCATTATCAAATTCATCCATAGCAACTAAGGGGGCCCCTGTGTGTACTGTTTTTTTTGCAGGAATACAATATAAGTATTTAGACAAATTACTAGAAAAAGATTCATAATTGCAGGGGGAAGAGCTTATTATATCGTTTACTGTTATCATGTGATCACTTTGTAATAATACATGTAATTTAGGATCAGAAAAATTCACATCAATAAGTAACACCTTTTTCTTCATTTCCGCAAACACTAGACCCATATTTACTATAAGCGAGGCAACAACCCCTCTGTCCTTCGTTGAACTAACTGTGAACAGTTGTTTTCCAGATTTTTTTAGCTCGTGATACACCGTATAAAACTGTTCTTTCATCAGATCATCATGCAGATCGAATGGCAGCTGTTTCTTTGTCCTAAACATCAACATGTTCACCTCGATATATAGATGATTGTTTATCAATCTCTGTAGGTTTCTTTTTTCTATTCGGTTTCATATTTATGTGACCAATAACAGAGACTGTTGTTATTTTCTCTAAATCTTGTTCCGTGTATATACGTTCATCAAAATGATCTCGAAATACAGCTAAACCTATCCCAACAAAAAAACTAACAATTAAAGAAATAGGAATGATTAGTTGAAATTTTGGAAACAATTTTTCAGCCTGTTCCTGTAACTCAGGATCCGTCAACACTTTCACACCTTGTACATTTGTGTACTGTTGAAAACTTTGTTGTGATTGCTCTGCCAATGTCTTTACTATGTCTTTCACGACTTTCGGATTGGAATCTTTTACTGTAACAGTTACAATTTGTGAGTTGTCCGTATTTACCACCGAGATTTTTTGTGCTAATTCATAACTTGATTGCTCTAATTTCAAAGTTTTTTTAACTGTTGAAATAATTAATGGGCTTTTTAAAATATCGACATACGATGTTACTAGTTGCTTATTTTCTTGTGTTTTATTTGTTGAATTTTCCTTATTAAACTCATCTAAATTCCCAACAAGAATTTGCGTTGAATATTGATATGACGGCTTTAAAACATACATAGAGATAAGAACTAAAGAAGCGGTTAAACAACACATCGTTAAAATAATCGTTACGAATCTTCTTTTCAATAATTGTTGAAAATCTTTTATACTCATTTCTTGCTTCAATTATTTCACCGCCCTTTTCTGAATAACATCCTGCAAGTCACTCTTTACAGATAACCCTTTCTCCTTTCTATCCACTTGTTTTGTTACATACTTTCCGACTCTCAATGCAAATTTTTCTACATATATATACGAAAGCATTGCAAATATAAACGAAAAAACAAGTGAAAAAATTAAAATAATAAGCAACGGTAATATTTTATGGAGCATGTATATAAGGGAAAATAACGATATAATATGATATAAATAAAGACTGTAAGAAATCTTCCCCAAATATAACAAGTATTTATTACGTAGTAAGGACGACAAAGTTGATATTGACAAGCTTAATATGACAAATAGACATGCACTTATCGCCACTACATAGTCTCGAAATATAAAATTATTGAGCACTTTCATTTCTCCAATAAGCCCTTCATACATAAAAAGTAAAATCGCAAATAAAAACCATGCAATTTTCGTGTTTTTAGTACAATTACTATAAAAAACTATTAAATTATTTTTATACTTCGCAACTAGTGCTCCTAGTAAAAATAGCACCGTATAATGCAAAGTTAATGCATAGCTTGTTAATGTTAAGCCCGAACGAAACAAAAATAATATGATGACAGAACATATACTAAAACTAAACAATAATAGTAATGAACCCCTTAACGTTTTTCGTAAGCAAATCATCAAAATTAACGGGAAAATTATTGATATTCGCATTTCATGGACAAGCGACCAAATCACACCGTTATATGCATCTATATTATATTTCCCAACCAATAAAATATGTTGTGCGATTAAGCTTGAAGAACTTTCAATCGTCCATGAGCGATTAAACCATTCACTTAAATAAGAAATACCATATTCACTAATTGTAGTCTGGCATATAATCGCTATAATTATTGCCACAATATAAGGAATATATATTCTGCATATACGTTTTAAAAGGTATGACCCATAGCTACTATAGTTTTTTTCAATAGATTCATACAAAACAAATCCGCTCAAAACAAAAAAGATAATAACAGATTCGTTACCACTACTAAAAATTAGACGAGCAGGTGTTTCTTTTAATAGATACATAACAAATGGTTTATTATCTTCATAACTGTAATTTTGAAATGCTGAAAAAATCATTAAATGATGACCAATCATTACTACTAATGAAGAAATCCCTCTTATAGAGTCCAATTCTTCGTATCTCTTCATCTTTTTACATCAACTCCTAATGAAATGATACTAATCATTTCAAAGCGACATCTTTATTCATATTCCTCTCCTTTCTTTTCATTCCAATTTTTCATATTAAAATGATTTTATAGTATAAATTTGAGTGTATTGTAACATTTTTTGTAATATTATGAATAGTAAATCTCGAAAATTGGTATATACCAATTTCAACCTCGAAAAATGAGTAATATTGATAGAAAAACACTATAAAAATATCTTGCATATTTACAAAATTAAAGAGATGAATAGCGTTTTTTCAATATAAAATAAAAAAGATAGCCTATATAGGCTATCTTTTTTATTTTATTTAATTACTGGCACCACTATATGCTACATGTCGTTTCTCAATTCTTTCTTCAATTTCTTTCATATTTTCTTTATTATTTAATAGTGATTGTTTATTTTCAATTAATAATTGTTTAAAAGATTTTCTCACTTTTTTTCTCATTTTCATTGTCCTCCTTGGGGGATGGTTTATATAAAAGATAAAGAATTATCTGTGTGTCCTTATAATAATTGATTGTTGTGAATTCTATTTGAACTTCATATGAAAATTCCGTTTATTTTCTGACAACTTTGTGAACACGAAAAAAAGACTCTCTAAAACTATGTTGAAATTAATTCACTTCATTATAAAAATTACTATTTCCATCAACTTTTATCATTATATCTTGTCGAAACATTTATATATTTAAAATTGATTTCGACATAATTTTATTTACTATAATACTGTTTACAAAAACAAAAAGAAGGTGTTGCATAAGTCAAAGTTCGACTTATGCAACATCCCTCTTTCTAAACTATTTATAGCATATTTATTAATATTTCAGGTCTTCCCCAATTCATTTCTTCACAAACAAATTTAAGTTTTTCTTCATCCATTGTGTGTAGTCCCTCTTCTAGTGAACATGAAATTGGAACTTCACAGTGAATTTGTGCTAATTGCAACGAAATATTTAAGTTCTCTAAATCACTTTCAATCTTCGTACGCTGCGCTTTCGTTAATGATTCTACATTTTCTAGTACAGCGGATACTGTTCCGTGCTCTTGAATAAGCTTATACGCTGTTTTTTCACCGATACCTTTTACACCTGGATAATTATCACTTGTATCTCCCATGAAAGCTTTTGCATGGACGATTTGCCACGGCTCTACACCTTTTTCTTCCATAATTTTCTCCGGTGTGTAATATTCGTAATTTCCAATTCCTTTACGCAGAAGCATAACTGTAACGTTCTTATCAACAAGTTGAAGTAAATCTGTATCACCAGTTAAAATATAAACTTCAGCTTCATTGCAATATTGTTTTGCAAGCGTACCGATACAATCATCGGCTTCGTAGCCTTTCATACCGATAACTGGAATGGATAATTTCGCAGTCATTTCTTGCACTAAATCAAATTGAGGAATTAATTCTTCTGGTGGCGCTGCACGATTTGCTTTATAATTCGAGAACGATTCTGTTCTAAATGTCGTACTTCCCATATCCCAGCATGTAACGATATGTGTTGGTTCGATCGCTTGCGTAGCTGTTAACAAGTGTTTCATATAACCATGAATCCCGTTTGTAGGGGTTCCATCTTGTCGTTTCATAAATTGTCCGTAGACACTTGTTGCGTAAAAAGCACGAAATAATAGTGCCATACCATCAACTAATAATACTTTTTTCATAATTCCTCTCCTATTAAAAAAATAATAACCTCACGTTATCACGTAAGGTTATATAAATAGATTACCATTCTACGTTTTTGCTCAACTTTGTCTATTATACATGGTTTTTGTATATTTAGCACCATTAACACATTAAGACATCCTACTACAACAAGTATGCAATATGCCTGAATACGTATTTTTTCCAGTAGAAACAACGACAGCCTTTGCATTTCCACTAACAATATGCGAACCTTTAAAACATACATTTTCAAGCTCAAGTGGATTATAATCTTTCATCCGTTTTAATGGGATAAATCGTTTACGTTCAAGGTGATAGCAGCTTTCAAACTTCTCTATACTCGCTTCGTTTCCCGTTAACACAGACTCATTTACTAATAAATCATCTGCATAAATAATACGTACATCAGCTGGCACAGCATCTCCAGCCGAAAGAAAAATCATATCTCCAGGTACAAGTTCTTGCACTGGTATCTCCATCATTTTCAGTTCACTATTTAGCCCTGTACTACTAGAACATTCTACTCTAGATACAGTAATCGTTTCACGTTGTAATTCATCACACACACGTTGTTTTGAAAAACCTGGGATCATGCCACCAAGCTTCATCATTACTTCTGCAAGAAGTGCTCTTTTTGAAGTTAGTTCATTTCGGCCATATACTTGAATACGTTTTTGTGCCTCTTTCATTGATAGTCCGTCTCTTGTTGTTTTAAAATATGCAAATACAGATTTTACATCTCTTGTTGCAATTTCAATTAATAAATCTTTATTTTTTTGAAGCATTGTTTGTTCTTTTATTGATTTTTTACTTAGTTTATATGACGTGTTACCCACAGTTTTGTTTGCATATAACATATTATCGTCTCCTCCTTTACAACATAGGAAGAAACGCTTTGTTTCTCAATTTATCCACTTTACTGTGAAAGTGTCTAGCGCTTTATAAACGCTACATTGTGATAAATATAGAGGGAGGAACAAATCGTTTCCTGCCTACATCATATATTTTTGATTTGAAGTATATGGGTAACGGAACCGAGTCAGAATTTGACATGCTCCTCACCTCCTCGTTTAATTTTATAGTTTATACTATGAAATTACTCATAGCTTGGTAACAAAAAAGACCCCTACCCTTAAGAGAGTAGTGGCCATTACATACACAAATAAACGATTTCTAATATAATTAGAAATCTACGGACCTCTCCCTCGCCGAGTTTTAGCACTGTATAGCATAGGTACATTACCAGCTACGTTAAGAAAAACCTTAATTCGATCATTCCTGTTGACCCATTGGCGTCTCTCGACATTTTTGGGCAGTAGCATTTCTCTATACAGGAGCCTCACCTAACAGAGACTTATTTTCATTACATTGAAAATGTTACTCTTATTTAAAATAGATGTCAACCGTAGCCTACAATTTTTTCAAAAGGTATGGCAAACTAACATATATAAAGTGAAACTTTAATCAGTGGGGTTTTGTTCATCCCCCACTGATTATTAGCCCTCACCAATCGGGCTGCCCGGCAAATAGCGGAATAAAATAAAAAACTTTACGTTTAAACGTAAAGTTTTTAATAAGTTATACAGCCAGCAATTACAATCCCAATTGAAAGCGATAAAAACATAAGAAAAAGACCGACTGCTTGATTATCTTCTTCAAGACTTTTGTTTATATTAAAGCGTGGTGTAAGCCACTCAGCTAAATAAAAAACGATAATTTGAGCCAAAATCCCAACTGCTCCCCACGAAATCATATCAAGAAGTGAAATTGAATTAGCTGCTGTCGAATATAAAACAATAGCTAACCCAAGTAATCGTCCTCCAAGCACATAGCTTACCGCCTTATTCCCTTGAGCCATTAACTTAAATTCCTTAACTTTCGTTGTCACTTCCATCAAGAACAGACCAATACATAAAAGTCCGAGTGTTACTGCTAAATATGATAAAAAATTAATCATTTTTCCCCCTCCTTTTTATACCTACCGGTAAATAGTACGATTCATTTCCTGTAATCTTTTCTCCCGCGCGAATACCGATACTACTCGCTTTTCCAGCAATTAAAAAAGAACCAAACACATACGACAGTTTCTCCATCCCTTTTTCTGTTTCCAAGGATACGACTGGAAGTTCTATATACTTTTGAAATATCGGCAGTGAAGTTTTATACGTTTGATGTGCATTTTGAAGCATAATATTTTCATCCTTATCGCGAATCGTAATTGTATCTCCTTCTCTACCAAATGAAGGTTTTTGAACGAAAGAACCTTTTCCTAAAAATAAATCTGGTTCTAAATATGTAGGTAACATATATTCTTTAATCCACTGTTGTTCCTCGTTTGTATAAAAGACCTCTTCTTCTGCTAACCCCCAAATAAGACACTGAATTGATTTTGGCTGAAGTAAAAATGCTGACAAAGGATTTATTATAAAAAGCTTTCCGGCTTTTACAAGTTGCAGCAGTTCCACACCTATCAAATCTCCTGTTTCAGGATCTTGATCCTCAATTAAATCTTCTATCGGATATGTTTGGCGATATAAAACATCAATCTTCGCCCCATCTTTATCAACTAGAGCACCTTTCGTAATTCTAAGTTCTGACATTGGCACTACTTTATTTTCAACATGGCATAACTGACTTAAATACATAGTCGTATTCCAATCCTCAATATGTTCATGATGTGCTGTAAAAACAACATTTGGATTGTCTAATCCCTTTGTCGCTTCCATTACAGCTTTCGTAACACCAGAAGATAGTAATCGTTCTTGATCCGAGTTTGGATCATCATAACCTAGGTTTTCACAAACTTTTCCATTCATTTGAAAGCATTCCATAATAAAAGTTGGTGTATCACTATTAAACTCAAGCATTTTAATTTGGTTATCAACCGTTATAACGAAATCAAATCGTGAAATAACAGATTCAGGATATAATCCTTTCATTCTAATGAATGATAAGCTCGCAGGAGGAAAACCAAGCTCAAGAAGCTGTTCGTCACTTAAATTTCGCAAAAGTCTAGCAGTCTTAAAAAATATTTTACCCATTCGTTCAGTCGCTAAGTGTAATTGTTCCAAAGTCTGATTTGTTATAGAAAAAACATGAAACAAACTATATTCACATTCATATAAATCCGACCAAAAATTCGGATATTTTAAATAAAAATCTTTTCGATCCCTTATGTATTGCGACATATTTTAGCCCCCAAATCCTCCCTTTGAACCGCTTCCAATTCCACCTTTAAATTCAGCAGACGATTGATACGATTTAAACGCCGATGAATTTTTAAAAGTGGATTTATTTTGATAGTATCGCCCACCATAGAAATAATGCCCACGATAACCTGAACTACTATCATCACACTGCCATACCCCAAGTTCATCATCCCAATCCCAATCAGAACAACTATTATCATTCGGTTTTGGGGGAAGATCTTGTGCGCAACCAAATAAAGTGCCAGTCATTAAAGACGTTACGACACCACCTACTAGCCATTTCGTTTTTGTCACCTTCGCACTCCCCTTTTTAAATTCTATTCCTATTATATAGGATGACATGATAAAGTAGAAGAAAAAGGAAGAAGAGGGATAAAATGCGCTTAGAATATCGACTTAATGATGGAACGAAAGGGTATCCTGCTTTATGGAACTACGCCAATATTTCTAATTCTGAAATTATCGCACGCATGACTTGTGAATATTTTATTAAAGAGAAAAATACTTATGTTGTCACTGCAACTTCGGTTGATCCAGACGGAACAGCAGTTATTTATATTCAAAAAGAAGTTTTCGCCAATGACCCTTCAGACCCTACATACTCCCACATCGGTTTTGAAATTAGAGAACTAAGTGAAACGAGTTCAAGCTTAGTAGATAGTCAAGATGTATGGAACTACGAAGAAATTTTACCATCTCTTCATTCAGATATTATATATATTCAGCGAGACGGCATGTCTATGGAATTCTCCTTGGATTCAAGAGAGATTGATGAAGACAGAAAGTGCTACATTTATTACGGAAACTTCACAGGTGAATCAAGATAATATTGATATATCTATGCAACAAAAAAACCTTACGTATAAAACGTAAGGTTTTTATATAGCCCCACATATGCCGTTCTCTCTAGATGTCCATAAACCTGCTCTCACAGGTGGATGCTCTCACAAATGTTTGTAACTTCCTTCTTAAAAAGATGGCATGTTAGCTACATTTAAATATTGAACTTCCATATTAAACTTATTGGTTTAAGACATGCATAAGCTACGTACACCGTAGGAATTTTATATAAGGTTAGTTGAAATAAGACCCCCGCACGTGCCGCTCCTCGTAAATGTCCAAAAACCCGCTACTCGCAGGTGGATGCCCTCACAGTTACCGTACATCTTCCTCCACAAGGAAGGCTTGATGATGGTCGCTAAATATTGAGCTTCCGTATAACTAACATCGGTTTTAGACATAAATAAGTTACGTACACCGCAGGATGTATTATTTACTTGTCGTTATATTATCACATTGTTTCCAATGTGTAAAATACAAAGTTTTTCGAGCAATCTCTTGCTTGTGACCTTATTTTAATACAAATTATTTTTGCATGCAAGTGATTAATCTTCTTCTTTTGCAATTTGATTTTCTGGATAAGAAATCCAATCACTCCAGCTACCCGCATACAATTTAACATTTTGGAATCCAGCCAATTTTAACGCAATGATATTTGGACATGCCGTAACACCAGAACCACAATATACAATGGTTTCCTTATCTTTCGACAGATTTTGGAATCGTCCTTGTTGCTCAGCTTCATTCTTAAATTGTCCTGATTGCAACATTCCATCCTTCCAAAAATAGTTTGCTGCTGTCGGAATATGTCCTGCTTTATGATCGACAAGTTCCTCTACACCAGCATAACGTTTTGGCTCTCTTGAATCAATTAACGTAACATCTGCACCTGCCTGGATATTCTCTCTTACTGTTTCCATCGATACAAGCATATGATCTTGTATGTTTGTTTTGAATGTTTTTCGTATAACAACAGGAATTTCCGTTGTTGTCGGTAGTCCATTCTCTTTCCAAACCGGGAAACCACCATCTAATATATATACTTTCTCATGTCCTACATAGTTACATAACCACCATAAACGAGCAGCATTTGCACCAGCTTGACTGTCATACGCAATTACTGTCGTATGTTCATCAATACCAACCTCCGAAAGCTTGTCCGCAAACTCTTCAATGCTTGGCAACGGGTGGCGGCCACCATGCTCTACTATAGGACTTGATAAATCTAAATTCAAATCAAAATATAAAGCATGAGGAATATGTTCTTCTTCATACTTTTCTCTACCCCAATTAGGATTCGCTAAATCAAAACGACAATCGATTACACGGACGTTCTCATCTTCTATATGCTCACGTAACCATTCGACTGTAACTATCATCTTTAACGACCTTCTTTCTCTTGTAAACGACTTACATACTCCATAACCATTTCTTCTGTAACATATTTACGCTGCAAGGTAACACCATTTTTTGCAAGATCATTAATTTGCTTTGTTACAACATTAATGACATCAACCGAAAATTCTTTCCCATTTGACGCAAGAGATACGGCTGCTTCAATAGCTGCTTCACGCTGCGCATCTAATTGTAAACATGCTTTTACACTTTCATTTTGTTTACGAGAATGTGCTGTAATTGCTTTATGTACTTCCATCTTCTCTTCCCCCTAAATAAGTTATACGTTCTAATTCAATTCCATTGCAAGCCGAATCATATCACGGCATACAATGCCATTTTCAATAATCTCTTCTTCATAATGCTTCGAAAAGTAATCAAAATCAATAGAAAAAATACGAAATCCACATTTTTGATATAAAGCAAGTTGTGAAACACTAGAATTGCCTGTACCAACTTCCAGTTTTGACATACCATATCCTTTAGCAGTTTCTACAGCATGACTTACTAGCTTCTTTCCAATCCCTTTTCCTTGCACATGCTCTGCAACCGCAATATTCATGATTTCCATCGTCTTTGGCCTTGTTTCCAAAAGAACATATACACCGATAACGCTACCCTCTTGCTTTGCTACGTATGTTAATCCTCTTTGTACATATGTAGCTATTTGCCGTTCACTTGGATCAGCAAGTAGCAATAAAGACTTCGGTATAGCTTCTTCTTTCGAAATATGCTCTATTACTACACCCATAAAAAATTCCCCTTTCTCTATTGTTCTAAACCCTCCTTGTCTACCATAAGTAATAGAAAGGAGGGGTTCATCATGGACAACAATGAGAAAAAATGCAACGTCATCTCTATTGATGGAAAGAAGAAGAAAAGCGACACGTATTCCTATCCAAAATTAGTAGTAGAAAATAAAACATATGAATTTTCTTCATTCGTCTTATGCGGTGAAACACCAGACGGCAGACGACTCGTTCTTACTCATATGATTTCTACCGATGAATTTGCTGGATTTGTAAAATCTTTAGATACTGTACTGCAAAAGAAAATTGAACGAATCTTTTTCTCATAACGACTATATAACATAAATTTCTTTTTCAATCTCTACTAACTGCTTGTGCAATTGTTCTTTACTTTGCTCATATAGAGATACATCAATCGTTTCAGCCAATGCAAATAATATACTTTCATAATAATTCATCACATCTTGCTGCATTACTTTTTGGAATAAGTTCCATTTCAAATCCCACTCTTGCTTATAATGATGAACAAATAAATCTTTTTCATCAGCTACATAGTTTGATACGAAAGGTTCTAATACAACTTTAGCCTCTTCTTGCATGAATGCTTTATCATTTTTTTCAAAAAAGCTTTTTTCATTTTTAAAATGTGCCAGTGCTTTTTTGAAATCTTTTATTTCAACTGAAGGGAACGGTTCTTTATGTGTAATATCTTTATATTCATACTCCACTGTTCCATTCATAGAAATTGATTGATTTTCTACTTTACAGTTCACTACAATTTCGTCCTTTGCACGCTTCATCGCTTCGTCTATCCATTTTTCAAGACGTAATGATGTCGCACGCATTTCTTGTAATAAATCATGCTGAATAAATGCTACTAATTCCATAACACACTGTTGCAATTGTGTTTTCACATTTCCATCCGTTCGAAGTGACGCCGGATTAATAAATTCAGTAAACACATCGTTATAACGTAGGAATAGACGCTGTTGCACGTAATAAAGCAACTCTTTCACTTCATTTTGCATCGCCTGTTCTTCAGCAAGTACACTATATGATGAAATGATATGAAGTAGTTGATCACGCTCTGCTTCATATTTTTTCGTTTGCTTCTCTTTCTCTTCATTCCCCTGCTTTGCACCATTTATCATGTTTACTAAAAGCTGATCTGCCCCTTGCAACGCACCGTATAGAGCATGCACAGAAACAAGCATTAAATCTCTCATCATAAAGGACGTAAATGATTCCTCAAACTTAGTAATTCCAGAGTTTTGTAAAATACCATACTTCTCTTTTTCAACACTCTTTCCTTGTTTCTCTTCAAGCGCACATAAACTTGAAATTGCAAATAAACGCGGATTTCTAATACCGTATTGCAGTAGCTGATCTGCGATATAACCTTTTACCATTTCAAGTTCTTCTTCAGACTCTGCTAAATCCGCCGCATTAATTAAGAAGAACATTTTATCAAGAGCAAAAGTATCCTTTACACGACCAAGCTGAATTAAAAATTCACGATCCGCACGAGAGAATACATGGTTATAATATGTTACAAATAAAATAGCATCTGCGTTTTTAATATACTGGAATGCAACATCCGTATGGCGAGCATTAATAGAATCCGCTCCAGGTGTGTCTACAAGCGCTACTCCCTGCCTTGTTAAAGCACAATCATAATAAAGCTCCATATACTCAACGAAGCATGATTTTTCTTCGTTCGCTACATAATCAGAGAACTCTTCTAATGTAACTTGTACTTGTTCTCCTAAATAAGTAGAAACTGCATCATACCCTTTTTGTACCGCTCGTAAAAAGCTAAATGTTGTTTTTTGCTTCCCAGTTGGTGAAGGATATTTCATAACTTTATCAATTTGTGCTAACGCCTCATCTAACGTAGTAATCTCATAATGAAACAGCTTATAAACAGCTTTCATATCTTCTAATAAAGCTTGCTTTGATTTGAATTGAACCATTACTGTTCCGTGTGGTTTTTCCTCTGTAACCGGCAAAATTTGATTAATCGTTGCCGTCGTCGGATTTGGTGATACAGGAAGTACCTTCTCACCTAGTAAGGCATTGGCAAATGATGATTTCCCAGCACTAAAAGCTCCGAATAACGCTACTGTAAATTGTTTCGTTTCCACACGACGCCTTTTTTCTATTACCTCTTGCTGTACATGTTTCAGCGCTGGCAATGGCTCTAATATCATTTCAGCTTTCTTCACTTTCTCTAATATACGCTGAATATTTAAAACTGCTGTTCCTTTTATCTCTTCTTCATGAGCCGCCCCGTTATCATTTACAATCTCCTGCTCTTGTAGTGTAAATTTCTCACTAACAATTTGTTTTTCACGTTGCAATATCTCCTCTATTTGCAATCCTTCTGGTGTAGCAACACGCTCGCGCCAAATATTTTGTAAATAACTTTCATATGTCTCTAAATTGTTACTGTATTGTAATTCCGTCTCTTTTGCCGTTTGCAACATCGTATATTTTTCAATCTCTTGTTCCATACGAGCAACTGCTTCCTTCACCTTTTGCTTTAAAACGACTGCACTTTTATCAAAAATTTGCTGAGCTTTTGTAAAATAACGTTTCTTCAGTTCATTCGCTACATCCGCTGTATAAAGAAGTAAGTAATCACCTGTGAAACCTGCACCTTGTTTAATGACTTCAGCTAACATTTCTGGTCCAAAAGCAATTTCTAAAGCATATATGTCTTTCCCAATTTCCTCCGTGAACAATCCTTCTTCTTTTAAGAAGGCCACAATAAATTCTTTCACATGAAAATCAAGTTGCGTTTCAACAGTCTTTTGAAGGGCAGAATAAAACGCCTCTACACGTCTTTGTTTTTCTTGCTCCGTCTTTCCTTTTGCAAATAGCAAACCAACTTTAAACTTTGTTAATTTCGTTTCTAAATATGCATTTGCCAATTCTCTCATTTCAAATGGCATTAAATACGCGTTATCTAATATAGCTTGTAAACCTTTTATAAATTCGTTTCTCACATGAGATTCTTTACTAGCCTCGCGATGTTTAATTTCCGTTAGCTCTTCTTTCTTTTCAACTATTTCTGAAATCGAAAGCGGTGATGCTAACTCTTCCTCATATGTCAAAAGAGCTTTTTCATTTTCAGAAAGAATAAACGAGAAATGTTCCCCCATTAAATATTCTGTTTCTCGCTCCATTCCATCTCTTACATACTGCTCTTTTTCTTTCATAATAGATGTAATTAATGTTTCTAAGCTTCCAATTTCATTATGTGGATGGTTCATCATTCTTAATGACGTATAATAAACTCCATCTACTTCAATATCCCAGTTAGAGAACGATTGTTTTACACTATCTTTATAATCCTCAAACGATAATTCATTTTCTTTATGTTTATCTATTTGATTTACAACGAGATAAACCGTTTTATTACGTTGTTTCAATTCTTTAACAAATTGTAAATTCACTTCCGATTGGACGTGATTATAATCCATCATATAAAAAATTACGTCTGCTAGATGCAGCGTTGATTCTGTCGCTAATTGATGGGCATCATCTGTTGAATCAATCCCTGGTGTATCAACTAACATAACACCCTCAGGAATTGGCGCATCATTCCGATAAATATGAACACCAATTACTTCATCACCGTCTTTACAAATTTGTTTTAATTCTTCCGCTGAATATGCACCATCATATTCGTACTGTTCTCCAGATTTAATCGTTACAACAACACGATCAAATCCCTTTTCAATTTTAACGACGTTAGCGCTTGTCGGAATTGGACTTGTTGGTAACAACTGTGCTTTATATAGATGATTCATCATCGTTGATTTCCCTGCAGAGAAGTGACCGCAGAACGCTATCATAAGCTGTTCTTGTTTATATTTTTGAATCACCTCAAACAACTTTAAACTATTCTCTGCATCGCCGTGTTTTTGCCACTCTTCATAAAAACAAACAAGTTTTCTCATACCGTTTGTCTGTACTATGTTTGTCATCCCCTTGTTCCCCTTTATCCAAGATGTATATACTTTTCCCTGCTATTTGCGAGCTCATAACCAGTGAGAGTTACACCTACCCATTGATTACAGTTTCACTTTACTATCATACTAAATTTTCAGCATATTCTCATTAAAAATAAAAAATCCCTTTCATTCTTTTTACAAATGAAAGGGATTTTATGTCATATCACTCATTTTGCTGTTCCTACTCCATTTAAAACATACTTTGTAATAACTGCATATACAACGACTGTACCTGCTACTAATGCATATACCATACTTACGCACCAACCTTTTTTGATAATGATTATCACTTTTGAATACAGTTTATCATTAAAGAGAATCATTATCAACACTTTTCATAAAGAAAGCCCCTTATAGGAAGGAGCTTTACTGCCTGTTTTGAAGAAGGTTAAAACTTGTTGTGCACTCTTATTATATCTCATAATACGCATCTTAACAGTTTTAAAAATTGGAAATTACCTATATACCCTCTTCTTTACATTTTGTATAATAAAAGGGAATTACTTAACAAGGAGGAAAATAATGACACAAAACATTTCACAAGGCGAGAGGATACATTCCATCGATATTATTAGAGGAATAGCTGTATTAGGTATTTTTCTTGTTAACTGGCCAATTATTGCCGGGGTTGACTCACGTGATATTACAGGAATTTACGAAGGGATAGACAGCTATATTCGCCTATTTTACGATATGTTTATTCAAACGAAATTTTATACAATTTTTTCGTTTTTATTCGGATTAGGTTTTTATATTTTTATGAATCGTGCTGAGGCGAAGACCGATCGTCCAAAAACTTTGTTTGTTCGCCGCTTACTTATCTTATTATTATTTGGGTTCTTACATTACGTTCTTTTATGGGACGGTGACATTTTACATACTTATGCAATTACCGGGTTTTTCTTATTTTTATTTTACAAAAGAAAGACACGTACTATTTTAATATGGTCAATTGTACTATTAAGTTTCATGCAATTGTTCACATTATTAGGTTCTCTTGTCATGTTATTATTGCCAGTAGATGAACTAGGCCTTTCCATAGCCATTATGCCGTTAGAAAACTGGGGCTTACAAATTACAGACAGATTCTATTCTTTCTATTCTGAAGCAATAAGTAACAGTCTTATTATGCTTCCTGAAACACTAGGATTGTTTTTACTCGGATTATATGCCGGTAAAAAAGACATTTTCCGCCGTGCTAAGGAATTAGATCCAAAACTTAAAAAATGGCAAATCATTATGTTCATTTTAACATTACCGATGTGGTTTATTATGGTTTACTTCTTTATGAACAATCAACCATACACACCATTTTCACTTATGGGTATTACGATGATAAGCGGAAAGACATTGTTCATCTTCTACATTGTCACGTTAATGCGTTTATTACAAAAAGAAAAATGGCAAACAGTATTACGTCCATTCCAATACGTTGGACGAATGGCGTTAACGAATTACATCTCACATACAATTGTTACATTACTTGTATTTGGGCTACTATTCAAAAATGATTATCTTGCTCCATTATGGGTTGGACCACTATTCTGCGTCGGTTTCTACACGTTACAAATCTTTATTAGCCGCTGGTGGCTTTCACATTACCAATACGGGCCACTTGAGTACATTTGGCGTCTTGGTACTTACGGGAAAATGATGCCACTTAAAAAGAAAAGCAAGGTCTCATAACGAGACCTTGCTTTTTTACGCTTCTCTTACTGCACTTTGCATAGACACCGGCTCTTCTTTTACTTTCACTTTGCGCTGCGGCACCATATTAAATACGATATTTAACAATACTGCTGATGCACTTCCAAGTACAATTCCGTTATCTGTTAAAATACGAATGCTTTCTGGAAGTTGTGAGAATAATGTAGGAACGACTGTTACGCCAAGCCCAATTCCAACAGAACATGCAACGATTAATAAGTTTTCTTGTCTTCCAAAGTCAACGCTACTTAACATTTTAATACCATATGCCATAACCATACCAAACATTGCGAGCATAGCACCGCCAAGTACTGACTTCGGAATAATTGTTGTGATAGCTGCAATTTTCGGAATAAACCCAAGAGCGATTAACATACCACCGCAAGTATAAATAATAACGCGATTTCTTACTCCAGTTAATTGAACAAGTCCTACGTTTTGAGAGTATGTTGTATATGGGAACGCGTTAAAAATACCACCTAACACCATCGCTAATCCTTCTGCACGATACCCTTTTGTTAATTCTTTTTCACCGATTTTTTTATTGCAAATATCAGATAATGCAAAGTATACACCTGTTGCTTCTACAATCCCTACACAAGCAACGAGAATCATTGTAATAATTGGTGTTAATTCAAATGTTGGTGTACCGAAGTAAAATGGCTGAATACCATGGAACCAATCCGCCTCTCCAACTGCTTGCAAGCTTACTTTCCCCATAAATGCTGCAACGATAGTACCGAACAACAAACCTAATAGAATAGAAATTGAACGGATAAACCCATCAAAGAAACGATACATAATGATGATAAATAATAACACTCCAAATGCTAACGCTAAGTTTTCAAGACTTCCGAAATCTTTGCTTCCTACTCCACCAGCCATATCATTAATAGCGGCTGGAACAAGTGTAACTCCAATTACTGTAACGACAGACCCTGTTACAACTGGTGGAAACAGTTTTACAAGCTTTCCAAATAATTTCGCAAAAATAACAACGAATAACCCGGCAGCAATAATTGCCCCATAGATAGAAGACACACCGTATTGTTTTCCAATTGCAATCATCGGCCCAACCGCTGTAAATGTACAACCAAGTACAACTGGGAGTCCAATACCGAAAAAGCGATTTGATAATGCTTGTAAAATTGTCGCAACGCCGCACATTAATAAATCAATTGAGACTAAGTATGTTAACTCTTTTTGATTTAAACCAAGTCCGCCGCCTACAATAAGCGGTACGATAATTGCGCCAGCATACATAGCAAGCATATGCTGCATACCAAGCGATGCAATTTTAAATGGATGCTGCTTCATTGCTTATTTCACCTCCGCAGTTTCATGCTGTACAAATGTAACTGTGCCGTTATCAAGTGATGCAATTTCTGCTAGTGATTCAACACGAACGCCTTGTTCACGAAGCTTCTTTCCTCCATCTTGAAATGCTTTTTCAATAACAATTCCAATTCCTGCAATACTCGCTCCAGCTTGCTCTACTAAACTCATTAAACCTAAAGCAGCCTGACCGTTTGCTAAAAAGTCATCGATGATTAATACACGATCATTTTCATCGATATGATTGCGAGATAATGAAATTTCATTCGTTTCTTGTTTCGTAAATGAGTATACGTTTGCAACGTACATATTATCTTGTAACGTTAACGATTTACGTTTTCTTGCAAAGATTACTTTTACACCAAGCTCTAATGCAGCCATAACTGCTGGTGCGATGCCTGAAGATTCAATCGTTACGATTTTTGTAATGTTCTCTTCTTTAAAACGTTTAGCAAATTCTTTTCCAATCTCTTGCATAAGTACTGGGTCAATTTGATGATTTAAAAATGCATCTACCTTTAATACGTCACCAGATAAAACCTTTCCTTCGTTCAAAATCTTTTCTTGTAATACTTTCATGTTTGTTCCCCCTCTTATGCAATAAAAAACTCCAAAAGCCGCCACCACTCGTTACAAGTGAGAGACGCGCTTTTGGAGTTTCGCAAAAAAGAATGCTAAACAAGCAATATATTCGTCCTCACTCATAGTCAAAGTATTTACGGTACTTCGGTAGAAACTTGCAGGCCATATCCCCGCGATTATATGAGTGTAGCTAACTATTTATTTTATAGATGGATTATAACGCACTTTTTATACTTTGAAAAGTATTTATTAACAAAACACGTACAAATTTTATAAAAACATCATTTTCGTTCGAGTTTTGTAAACTCTTACATATTATTTCAAAGCGTCGTTAAAACAATTGGCCCATCTTTTGTAATTGCAATTGTATGCTCATATTGCGCTGATAATTTCCCGTCCATCGTTCTTGCAGCCCATCCATTTAAATCTACTTTCGAATATCGCATACCTACATTTACAATTGGCTCAATTGTAATTACCATTCCTTCTTGCAACTCAGGCCCTTGTCCTTGTTTCCCAAAATGAAAAATTGCTGGTTCTTCATGGATCTCTTTACCTATTCCATGTCCCGTAAAGTCTCTTGCGACAGAAAAACCTTCATTTGCTACGTAACTCTCAATTGCATACCCAATGTCCCCTACATGATTACCGATTACCGCCTGATCAATCCCTTTATACAATGCATTCTCAGCTACTACCATTAACCTTTCCGCTTCCTCAGAAACATTTCCAACTCTATACGTCCAAGCAGAATCTGAAAGACCACCATTTAAGTTTACTACCATGTCAATTGTTACAATATCTCCTTCATTTAAAGGAACATCGGCCGGAAACCCATGACACATTTCATCGTTTACAGATGCACATATCGCATATGGATACCCATTGTAACCTTTCTGTTCAGATGTGGCACCATGCTGTTTTAAATACATTTCAACAAACGTATCAATCTCTTGTGTCTTTATACCTGGCTTTATCATTTTCGCAATTTCTTTATGACATGAAGCAAGTAATTTTCCAGATTCATGCATCAAATCTATTTCATTTTTCGTTTTAATTGTAATCATACTACCTCTACCTTTCCTTGCTAAACCTACTATTTACTACTAAAATTCTATCATACACATCTTCTTCCACAATTTCCAATTACAAAAGCAAATATCCTTTATCTCTATTTTCCGAATATAAATTTTTAGTTAATTCGATTTTTAAGATATTATATCTAGTATTTTTTATTGATATTTACTTATAAACAAAGTATAGTGTTACCATACTATTAAAAGGAGGATTATTAAAGATGATGCACGCAGGAAGACTACGTCAGCAAACTTTGAACAATAAGTAACTTAATATGTTCAAAGGCTCTGTTTTCATAAAGCAGAGTAAACGGGATTAGTCTGCACATTTTTAATAATCTTCAACGGAAGAGTACACTTTCCACATGAAGAAAGGCAGATATACGTCTGTCTTTTTTTCGTATATTTTTTCATACAAAGAGAGGCGTTTATTCATTATATCCTCGTTTACTCTTAACCACAGACAGAAGCTCGTCTGTGGTTTTTTTATGATTACATTTCCTTATATCTCGCTACTTTAATCATATTGATGTAGTTAGAAACAATTAGTAACAGAAAACATTAAAATTAGAATAAACATTTGGAGGAAATGGGAATGAATACACTTAAAGTTAAACAATTAGCAAATAAGGAAGGACTAAATATATTAGAAGATTCAATAGTAATTAATGAATCTGGCGTTGACTTTCAAGTAGCACACGTTAAAGAACAAAACGGAGATAAATGGATACTAAGAATTCCTCGTAGACCAGAATCTATGAGACATGTCCAACGAGAAAAAAAAGCATTAGAACTTATGAAAAAACATGTAGAATTCCAAGTTCCTGATTGGTCTATATTCTCTGAGGAACTAATCGCTTATAAACAACTAAGTGGCGTTCCTGCCGCTACTATCGATATAGAACGACAAGAATATATATGGAACTTTAATGAAAAGAATGCACCAACTGAATACAATATTTCATTAGGAAAAGTTCTAGCGAATTTACACTCATTACCTCAGCAAAAATTTAATAATATAGGTGTTGAAATTCTTACTGCTAATGAATTAAGAACTTCTATGAAACAAAGGATGAATCGAGTGAAGGAACAATACCACATCAATCAAAACTTATGGGATCGTTGGCAAGCATGGCTAGCTGAAGACTCTTTTTGGCCATCTCATGTAGGAGTAAAGCACGGGGATATACATCCAGGTCATATCCTGATTGATAAGAAAAATAATGTAACTGGCTTAATCGATTGGACAGAAGTAGGGATAGCTGATGTATCTATCGATTTCACTTCCCATTATCTGCTCTTTGGGAAAGATGGACTAACAAAGTTAATTAGTTCTTATGACAATTCTGGCGGTAAAACTTGGTCAAGAATGGATGAACATATTATCGAACTTCTAACAACAAGTAGTATCACTGTTGCTGAATACGCTCAAGTATCAGGTTTGAAAGACATGCATGAAATAGCTGTACACATGCTATCAACTGAAAGTTAATGAAGTTGCAAAAAACAGAAGAACCCTCTTCTGTTTTTTGTTATTTTCCACATATATAATTCATTTTCAAAAACTCAAAACAACTACCGTTTGTTTTTTGTATAAACGTCCCAACTGCTTCAAACCCTGCCCTTTTATATACTTTAATAGCTCTCTCATTAAATTTCACTACTGATAGTGTTATATGATTGCACCCATATTTTTCTTCACTAAAAGCTAGTCCCGCATTCACGAACTGTAAACCAAATCCATTGCCAGTTATATCAGGTCTCATTCCAAGTCCTATATCAACCGTTCCATTATTCATTTTACAAACAGTAAAAAAACCAATGAGAGTGCCATTTTCCTTTACAGAAAATGTATGATTCCCTCTACTCTCATCA
Source organism: Bacillus sp. NEAU-Y102 (assembly GCF_054788175.1). Taxonomy (NCBI): domain Bacteria; kingdom Bacillati; phylum Bacillota; class Bacilli; order Caryophanales; family Bacillaceae; genus Bacillus; species Bacillus sp. NEAU-Y102. The sequence continues at coordinate 429,715 of NZ_JBTWFK010000005.1, forward strand.
TGTAAAAACTCATCTAAATCTTCTTCATCTGCCGCTATATCATAAAAAGAATATTTCCCTTCATAGTGCCAGTTATATGCAATCTCTTCCGCTTCTTCTTGCGTCATTACTGTATATGTATAAAGCATTCTTTTATCCCCCTTAAAAAAAGAGCTGCAATTAAGTGAAGTGACCCCTAAAAGTTAGACACGGTTATTTGATTAGGCAGCTTGATAAAAGTGAGTCCGGTATTGTACCGGGCTCATTTTTAATTTTGCCTTAATCCGTTTCGTATTATAATAATCTATATATTTTTCTAATTCTATTTTAAAGTGCTCTACATTTTCAAATTCTTTTATGTAGAGGAACTCCGATTTCATAATCCCAAAGAAATTTTCTATTACTGCGTTGTCGTAACAGTTGCCTTTTCGAGACATACTCTGGACGATAGCTCTTGATTCTAGTGTACGGACGTATTGTCTCATTTGATAATGCCATCCTTGATCCGAATGCATCAGTAGCTGGTGCGTTTCAGGTAAACGTTCCAATGCTTTCTCTAACATGTCTGAAACAAGCGAATACGTCGGTCTAGAACCAATTGTATAGGTAATAATTTCACCATTATACAAATCTAATACAGGTGATACATACAGTTTTTCTCCAAACAATTTAAACTCTGTGATGTCTGTTACCCACTTTTGATTCGGTGCATCTGTATGAAAATTACGCTCTAAAATATTAGGTGCAATTCTACCGACTTTTC
>NZ_JBTWFK010000006.1:0-405000 GCF_054788175.1 Bacillus sp. NEAU-Y102
AATAGTGGTACATGAAAAAAACACCTCCTGAATTCGCATACTAAGTATGCAAATTCATTGGAGGTGTTTTTCGTTTGAAGACAAGAGTTCATTACCCAGAAGAAGTAAAGTGGAAAGTGATTGAAATGAAAAAGGATGGATATTCCAATTGGACAATTATGGAGAAGCTTGGAATTAAAAATGTTTCCCAAATTAAGACGTGGATGAAGTGGTATCGTACCGATCAAACGTACCGTTTTCAACAACCTGTAGGAAAACAATATTCTTATGGAAAAGGACCAAAAGAGCTCAGTGAATTAGAACAGCTACGTTTAGAAAATAAACATCTAAAAACAAAATTACTTGTATGGGGAAAGTATCTGGAAATCGAAAGGGGCTGAAACCAGAAACTGTAGTTACTTTATGGAGAAATGTACAAACAAAAATAACGGTAAAAGACTTGTGTAACGTATTAGAATTACCCCGTTCTACATTTTATCGTTGGTTACAACGAACGGAAGATCTGAAAGATGATATAGAAGAAAAAGTAAAGGACGTCTGTCTTAGGCATAAATTCCGGTATGGATATCGAAGAGTGACCGCTACTCTTCGAAAAATGGGACTGTGTGTCAATCATAAAAAAGTATTACGAATCATGAGACAAAATCATATTCTTTCAAAAGTGCGTCGAAAGAAAAAGAAATATATCAATGGTGCGGAACCAATGGTAGCCCCTCATCGATTGGAGCGCCAATTCGATGCATCCAAACCAAATGAAAAGTGGTTTACGGATGTGACGTATCTCTTATTTGGAGAGCGTACCTTGTATTTATCAACGATCATGGATGCCTTTAATCGTGAAATTATTAGTTGTGTCATCAGCGAATCACAAACACTGACATTAGCGATGAAAACATTGAAACAAGCAATGAGAGGGCGAAAAGTAAAAGATGTCCTTCTTCACTCGGATCAAGGAAGTATTTATACAGCAAAAGAATTTCAAGCGTATGCCAAAGAAAACGGCATGATCACCAGCATGTCCCGGAGAGGAAATTGCCATGATAATGCCGTCATGGAAAGCTTCTTTGGTCATTTAAAAAGTGAAGCTTTCTATTCACAAAAGATAACAAAAGTATCCAACACAACTGTGCGAAAGATTGTGCTAGAATACATTCATTACTACAATTGTGTGCGAATTCAAGAAAAATTAAACCACCTATCCCCTAAAGAATTTAGGGAACAAGTGGTTTAGGTGTTTTGATTGGTGTCCCGTTTTCGGGGTTCACTTCACAAAGTTATGGTTTTTATCCTACAACGCCACTCTACCTATAACTTTGCCGTGAATTCCACAAAATCCATTTGTGCCTATACCAACTTTCACCTTTTTCACAATGAAACTATATACGTTAAAATCGTTTCATAACGCTATTACTTCCGCATACCTACACTTTATATAATAACGGTACAGTACAAACAACGTACTGTACAAATATATGTGGGGGGATTAACTATGAACGAAGCGTTACTATTAGTCGACATACAAAATGATTACTTTGAAGGTGGCAATATGGAATTACATCAACCTGAAAAAGCCGCACAAAAAGCGAAAGAAGTTTTGAGAGTATTTCGCGAAAAGCATAAAACAGTTATTCACGTATAACATATTGCGAACAACGAAGGGGCTACTTTCTTCTTACCCGATACAGTAGGTGTTCAAATTTATGATGATGTACAACCGATTGCTAACGAAAGAGTCATTCAAAAACATCACCCTAACAGTTTTTTAAGAACAAATTTATTAGAAACATTAAAGACAGAAAAAATAGATCAACTAGTCATTTGCGGTATGATGACTCATGTATGTATTGATGCAACAGTACGCGCTGCCAGTGACTTCGGATTTCAATGTATTGTAATTGAAGATGCTTGTACAACAAAAGATTTAGAATTTCAAGAAAATCTAATCCCCGCAGTACACGCTCATCAATCGTTCATGAGTGCATTAGAGTTTGGTGATATTTATGCAACAGTCATGTCAGCAAACTGTTTTATAAACAAGAGCAAATAAAAAATTACAGTTCAAAAAAAAGAAAGGATAAATATCTTATTCTTTCTTTTTTTCCATTGTCTTAATGACCGTATTTATACGATAATCACCATAATGTAAAACATCTGCAAGAGTCTCTTCTAATTGCTGATGCGAAGATGTGTGAAGAGTCATGACATAGCACCCATCGCCGCTTATACGATACATTTCAGTAATTACGTCCGTTTTTTCAAAAAATTTTTGAATTTGATTATGATAGTGCGGTGCATGCAAAAATAGTGTAACAAAGGTCATAATAGATCCTTCTAGCTTAGCCCTGTTGATATTTATCGTATATTTTTGAATGACACCTGCCTCTTCTAATTTATGAATTCGTTTCCCGACAGCCTGACCAGTCAAATGTACTATCTCCCCAATTTCCTTCCAGTTCATTCTAGCGTTTTCTTGTAGTAATTGTATAATCTTAAAATCTGTTGAATCAAACATGGACATCCCCTTCCTATACGAAACGAATTCTATAAAATCTTCATTTCCCCTACAGTTTAGCTCGAAAATTTTGCAATACAATCGATTGGCTCCATTAGGAATTACATTATTGTTAGCGACTTTCCTTCTTCATTACAATGTATTTGTTGGATTACTCGTAGGCACTACAACAAGCTAGCGATTTTTTATAAATATGAACATTTTTTAGGAATTAGTTTATCTTTTTTTAATGTTTTATTTAGAGGCAGTTTATAGTCGGGTATTAACATAAGAAACGTAGCAACTAAGTTCATATATGACGCACTGCTACTATAATCGCAAACCGTACTACTTAAAATCATAAAATAAGGAGACGATAAAACATGAACAAAAAAACAAAAGCACTATCATCCGTACTGCTCGGATTCACATTAGCATTAACAGGGTGTGCTGGTACTAAAGCTGAAGAAAATCATAGTAAACAAAAACAAGAACAAGTTGCTAAAGAAACAAAAAAGGAAAATAAATTAACTAAAGGGCAAAAAATGGCTAATATTCTTAGCAAGACAAATTGGCAAGGTACACGAGTGTATGACAAAGATAAGAATGACTTAACAAAAGAGAATGCAAACTTCATTGGTCTTGCAAAATATGATGCGAAGTCAGGCAGATATGAATTTTTTGATGCTAAAACAGGTGCAAGTCGTGGCGATAAAGGAACTTTCTTTGTCACAAATGATGGGAAGAAGAGAATATTAATTTCAGAATCAATGAAGTATCAAGCTGTCGTTGACATGACAAAACTAAATAAAAATGTATTTACTTATAAACGAATGGGGAAAGACGCTAACGGTAAAGATGTAGAAGTTTTCGTTGAACATGTTCCATATAAAGAAAAAGAACTTTCTTTCACTGATCCGGACAAGCAGCTGAACACGACTACAGGAGATATTGTTAAAAATGTTGATGGAGATAAAATTTTAGGCGGTACCCTTTGGCACGGAACAAAGGTATTAGACGAAGCTGGTAACGATGTAACACAATTTAATTCGAATTTTATAAGTCTAGCAAAATTTGATGACAAATCTAATAAATATGAGTTCTTCAATAGCGAAACAGGTCAAAGCCGCGGTGATTATGGCTACTTCGATGTTGTACATGAAAATAAAATAAGAGCCCATGTTTCAATTGGAAATAATAAATATGGTGCTGCTCTTGAACTTACTGAACTAAATAAGAATAAATTTACGTATAAAAGAACTGGTAAAGACCAAGCTGGTAAGGATATAACTATATTCGTTGAACATGAACCTTATAAAGGGGATATGAAACCACAATTTAGCTTTTAAAAACGTTTAATTAAAGATCCTGTACTGAGTTGCAAGATCTTTCTTAAGACAAAATCATTTATGATTCTCTTGAAAGAAATCGTCTCATATCCCCCCTCAACACTTCAGCTTAATTGTTGAATATAACAACTTTAAAAAGCCTTACTACACATAAATTGTAGTAAGGCTCTGACTATTTAAGATAAACATTAAACGACTTCATTATCTCTATACAAATAAAGTTTAGCAAATAATGTTACTATCTCCTCCAAAGAAAAGAAACCTTATTTCAACTTTCCTATTGATAAGTTAACACGGTAGTTCCCGTATTTTAATAGTCGTCCTAGAAAGTTATCTAAGTCTTCGTTGGAAGCAAAATGTGTTTTTAATAAATAACACCCCTCACCACTTATACGGTGTACTTCAGAAATCCCTTCTTCTCCTTGAAAGAAATTCATAAACTCTTGGTGATTAGCCGTTGTTACGAACAAAGTAACAAATGCAGTCACTACTTGTCCTAATTTGATTCGGTTTATTGCAATTGTATACTGTTCAATAATCCCTAAATCCTCTAATCTTCGAATTCGATTTCCTACAGCTTGCCCCGTCATATGTATTTTTTGGCCAAGTTTTTTCCATTGTATTCTTGAGTTTTCTCCTAATAATTTCAGTATCTCAAAATCTGTTTGATCAATGATATAAACCAATCCTTTCACCGTGAAAGTAGAAAGCCCGAAAGTGTTTCGCCAACTTATTCTGCTTATCGATACAATTCACTATACTTAGTTTATCCTCTTACATCACATTATTTATCAGCTATATTTACTTATAACACAGAGGACACAACAAAAAAATACATCTAGATTTAAAGGAGGTTACAAATATGTTATTACAAGAAATTCTATCGTTCAATGAACATTTTGTAGAAAATAAGGAATACGCTCCTCGTGAAGCGACAAAAATGCCTAAAAAACGTATGGTTGTTGTTTCTTGCATGGATGCTCGTTTAATTGAGCTACTTCCAAAAGCTTTAGATATACACGATGGTGATGCAAAGGTTATCAGAAATGCAGGTGGTAAAATTGCTTCTGCTTTCGATAGTGTTATGCAAAGTGTTGTAGCATCAGTATACGATTTAAATGCAGATGAAATCTTCCTTATTGGACATCATAGATGTGGCGCGAGCCAAACGAATCCAAAAGGAACACTTCAAAAAATATTAGATCGCGGAGTAGCTTCATCAGAAATTTTATCAGCAATTGAATATGCTGGTATTGACCTTGAAAAATGGTTATTCGGATTCGATGATGTTTGCGACTCAACGCAAGCTAATGTTGATTTAGTAAGAAATCATCCACTTATCCCAAAAGATGTTCCTGTACATGGTTTAGTTATTGACCCTCACACAGGTAAATTAGATGTAGTGGTTGATGGATATAAAGCGTTAAATAGTAAAACAAAATAATAATTATCACGTATATGAAGGGAAGTTATGAGATATGAAAAAACAAGTATTAGATATGAATAGACAAGAAGCTACGCAAAAAATTTTAGCGGCAAAAATTAAAAAAGGGTTAACTTGGGAAGAAATTGCAAAAGTAAGTGAACACTCTGAGACTTGGGTTGTAACAGCGTTATTAGGACAAGCTACAATGACACGTCCAGAAGCAGAAAAAATTGGTAAACTATTAAAATTAGATGAAGAAGTAGTTCAAGCATTGACAGTAGTTCCACTTCGCGGCCAAGTGATGGAAATGCCTCCTACGGACCCGATTGCATATCGTTTATATGAAATGATGTTACAATATGCACCAACTATTAGAGAGTTAATCTTAGAAAAAGCGGGCGAAGGTGTAATGAGTGCGATTAACTTCAACCTAGGTGTGGATACACAAGAAGATCCAAAAGGTGGCGATCCTCGTATCGTGATTACACTTAATGGGAAATTCTTACCATTCCGTACATGGTAATTAATTAAAAATCTATCTATATAATTAAAATAATTTTATAGATTTAATAAATCCATCCTTTTTAATCTAACTGTGTAGAAAGGATGGATTTTTACTATGAGATTCTTTTTCGGCAAAGGAGAATAATATGAATAAAAAACACTTTGATACGAGTTTTAGTATTCTACAATGGTTTGTGTTTCTATTAGCAAATGCAATTGCGTTACCTATCATTATTGGTGGCATATTCCATTTACCAATAGAGGATGTCTCAACATTAATGCAGCGGACTTTTTTAGTCGTGGGAGTAAGTTCGTTTCTACAAGCGTGGTTTGGGCATCGTTACCCCATTGCGGACGGGCCAGCCGGTTCATGGGTAAGTATATTTGTCATATTGGGACAAGTCGCTATGCATCAGGGACAAAGTGCAAAAGACGTATTGCAACTTTTAGAAGGCGGATTAATTATTGCAGGTATATTACTCTTCTTTCTTGGTATAACAGGGCTTGTTCATCGAATCTTACGCTTATTTACACCCTTGGTTACAGGAACCTTTCTTTTAATATTATCTCTTCAGCTTAGTGGTGTGTTACTAAAAGGAATGATAGGATTACAAGGATCTGCAACCCATCCTGACTATACAACAGCTACTATTGCTCTCTTTGTTTTTGCCCTTATTACTTTCTTATCAATTAAAGGGAAAGGATGGATGAAAAGTTACGCTGTGTTACTTGGAATTTCATGTGGTTGGCTTTTGTATGCAGTATTAGGAAAATCATCTCATATCCCTTCGCATACAACGCTAGTTAAGTTACCAGAGATATTTGCTTGGGGCACACCTAGATTCGATATTGGAATGACTCTAACTGCAACTTTATTTACATTTCTTTTAGTTGCAAATACAATCGCTGCTATTTCGGCTGTAAAACAAGTGGCTCCATTATCTAAAGAAAATGAAAAGCAAACACTGAACCGTGGTGTATGGGTCGGAGGTATATCACATATTATCTCGTCGTTGTTCTCTACAATTGGAATTGTACCATTACCTGCATCAGCAGGATTTATCCAACTAACAGGACAAAGAAAAGTGAAGTCGTTCCTTATAGCAAGTCTTATATTAGCAGGAATTTCTTTTATTCCCTCAATTGTAAACTTTATATCCTTGCTACCAGGACCTATTGCTAATGCTGCACTTTTAGCTACATTTGTCCAAGTAATAGGCATTTCATTTCAATCCATTTTACGTGAAGAATTAAATCAACGCCGATTAACTATATTAGGAATTTCATTATTAATCAGTTTGGGAATATTGTTTCTTCCAGAAAGTGCATTTAGCGGAGTTCCTTCTTCCTTACAATATGTTTTAAGTAATGGCTTACTTGTGGGTACCATGCTTGTCATTCTATTAGAACAATTTTGGAAAGAGTAAAAAGCGCCCTACTTATAGGGCGCTTTTTTTATAACTAATGACTAATACTAGCTGTTGGGTATAATGTTGTTCCTCCAATTGAAACTTTTATTTCATTTGTTAATGGAACATTTTGTTCATTAATAATTGTTCTCCACCATTCCCATGCAAGACCAGTACATTCTCTAGCTACGATTTTTATATTTTTTGAATTTGGTGGAAGAGGGATAACTGTAGAGTAATGAGCCGTTTTGTCTTTTCCGCTACCATCCCATGTTTTATGTGTTAGTACTTCTTTCCCATTTTGATCAAATGTGAATTCATCCCAAGATACATCAAATTGAGCAACGTAAGCACCGTAATGATCAAGTGTCATTTTAGCACTTGAATATTCTGTAGTTGTCGTCTCAATATAATCTGTATTGTTATGAACAGCAGCAGTTGCATTATCTTTTAAGAAAGTGCTTGTATATGAAATTGGATATGCTGGATTTTTAAGACTTAATTCAGCATTATCTTTAATGATATTTCGGATTTCATTGAAATCTTTAGTAACAACCTTGTTATGCTCTTTCGCATCTCCGCCTAATACTACAGCAGTAAAGGTACTTTCTTCAAAAATATCTTTATACTGTCCACTCGTTTCGACGCTGTTATTCTTAAGTAAGGCTTTAAAAGCAGCTTGTACATCTTTACTCTTAGATGTTGTTTCTAATTTTACATAAACGGTTCTACCATAAGCTACATTTGAAACCATAACAGGTGGAGCCGAATTACTTACACCTTTACGAGTTAACTCGTCAAAAGTAACACTATTATCAAAAAGATCGGATGGATTGTTAGGTAGTTCAGCACTTACCGTATAAAATATTTGCTTATATGCCGCTACCATCACTTTCTTCTCTCCATTTGCAACCGCATTAAAATCAATGTTTAGACTGTTATCAAGATATTTAGCGTTAACATTAAGAGCACTTGCGATTTGTGATTTACTATAAACCATAGATTCTGTATACTGCATTCTTGCAGGTAACGTATGTGTTGTAGAATACTTTTCATTCCAAGTAGATACTAAATCGTCTACTGCTCCAGCTACATTACCATATGTCGGATTTTGAACAGTGATTGTATTTTCTTTTCTCATGCCAGGTAAGTCTATACTAATATTCAAAGGCTTTCTCTTAGCCACTAATAAACTCGGTTGATTGTCTGCAAAAGCTTTATTTGCAAGTTGTACAGCTCCTGGATACGTGCGATTCACTACAGAATCAATAATTGAAATATCGACCGGTGACGTTGTAAGTGATTTTTTCTCGCGTTCCACTACTACAAATTTACCATTTGAATTGATACTTTCTTTCGGAACAAAACTCTCTACTTTATCACCATTTACGGCTAAAACCTCTTGATTATTATATTTAAGATTTGCTATACCAGTATCAATGCCACTAGCATTTTTGGTTACATCAGTTACATTGCTTGCTTGTGTTTCTGCGAAGGAAATAGATGAATAATTAATAGTGCATAAACTAACTAATAAACATGCAAGGAACTTTCTTCTTTTAGTGTTTTTCTTAATATTCAGAAAAATCACCCCGTTCTTTTTTTAGTATAATATGATAATGATTGATAAATGATAGCTAATTAATAAACTTACATAAATGCTTTTAAAAGTTCTTGAATTAACGGGATTACGCCACCTACAAATTTTAAAACTGCCATTGCGATTTCCATATTATTTCCTCCTTTTTCTTGCTACGATAATGTGGTTTATCTTTATGCCCTCATTATAGTGACACCTTACACTTTTATCAATACACTCTGATATGCAATATTACATATCAAAAACAAACTGAATTCTTTTAAAAAGTTATACAGAGATATTTTTTCGTTTGGTACATACTTGAACAGGTGAAGCATTCTTTTGCATTTTATGAGTAGTCACATAAAAAAAGCTGCTACCTATAAAATATAGACAGCAACTTCAACTAGAGTGTCTTGCATAATCTACGCAAGACATTTTATAACTAATAAACTGCGATTGGCCCATAAGGACCATTAATAATCTCTATTTTTGTTTCAAAAATATCTGTCAAAAGTGTTGGGTCCATAACCTCTTCTACTGTTCCGAAAGCAGCAATTTGTCCATCTTTCATAGCACAAATTTTATCAGAGTATTTAGCCGCAAAATTTATGTCATGCATGACAGTCAAAATTGTTCGTCCAAATTCATTAGCTGCACGTCTCAAATGCTCCATCATTTGAACAGAACGAGCAACATCAAGGTTGTTCAAAGGTTCGTCCAAAAGTACATATTCCGTCTCTTGGCACAATACCATCGCTACATATGCCCTTTGTCTTTGACCACCAGAAAGCTCATCTAAATATCTATTCTCTAAACTAGTTAAATCTAAGAAATCGATATATTTAGAAATGATAACCTCATCTTCTTTAGTCAATCTTCCCTTTGAATAAGGAAAGCGCCCAAATCCAACTAATTGTCTAACAGTAAGCCTAGTTACAAAATGATTTTCTTGTCGCAATATAGTCAAAATTTTTGCTAAGTCTTTTGATTTGGATTCAGAAACATCCATATTTGCTACCTGAATTTGACCTTCATCCATATCTAAAAGTCTTCCAATCATCAAAAGTGTCGTAGACTTTCCAGCGCCATTTGGTCCAATTAAAGAAGTAAAGCCTGCTTTTGGTATTTCAATATCCAAAGGTCCTATCTTCACCTTATCAGTATAGAACTTTTTAACATTATCAATTTTTATCATAAAGCCCTCTTCCTTAAAACTATAGTTAAGAATATGATTCCACCAAATAATTCAATAATAACTGAAACTACACCTTGAGCATGGAATACATGATACATTAAAAAGTATGCACTCGTCATTATTAAAAATCCTATAGCAAAAGCCATCGGAAAAATGTATCTATGATCATAAGTTGACGCTGCCTGATAACTCAAAGTTGCTACTAAAAAGCCGTAGAAAGTAAGTGGTCCAATTAGAGCTGTTGAAATGGACATCAAAATAGCTACTAATACAAGCGTATAAATTACACTAGGTTGATATTTAACACCAAAAGAAGTAGCAACATCTTTTCCTAGTGACAAAACATTCAAATTCTTAGAATGAGCCAAAATTAATACTGCTACAATTATGATCATAGGAATTACAATAGGAAAATATGCAGGATCTGCATGATTAACAGAACCAAATAATCTTGCTTGTAAAATATCAAATTCTGAAGGCGCAAGTAGTTTTCTCATGAAAGTTGACACTGAATTTAGCCCGGTACCAATAATAATTCCAACTAAAAGCATAAGTTGTAAATTCCCGTATTTACCGGAAAGTAACCATCCATAAAGTATCAAACTCATGAAGACCATAACAACAACTTGGAATAAAAATGATCCAATTCCATTAAAATTTATTAATGCACTAGCACCAAAGAAGAATATTGTACTCGTTTGAATTGCTGAATAAAGTGATTCGAAACCTAAAAGCGATGGAGTAATAATTTTATTATTCGTAATAGATTGGAAAGCAACTGTCGACAAGCTATGGCAAACTGCAGCGATAATCATTGCAACAATAGCTACTATCCTTCTCTTAACGACTGGGATAAAAGAAGGTGAATCTATCGGAACTGGATTGTTATAAACTAAAAGTCCATATGAAGAAAGGAGACCTAAAGCAATCAATGTAATCAGTAAAATCCAATAACGTCTTGCTTCCTTCTTAGACCGAAAAGCGCTAGCTGATCTACTTTCATTATGAAGGCTAGAATCGATTTCGACATTTTCTTTTTTTCTATATTCTAATGTGATCATCGTAGCCTCCTTGGTTTTCTTTGTCTCAATAAAATAGTAATAAACACGACTGCTCCCACTGTTGCAAGTATTAAAGAAACAGGTAATTCAAAAGGCTGTATAATTGTTCGAGAAATGATGTCACAGGCAGTTATTGACCCCATTCCGATCACACAGACCCAAGGTAAATTACTCCTAAGATCATCACCTCTAAACATTGAAACGATATTTGGCACAATTAATCCTAAGAAAGGTAAGTGTCCAATAACAGCTGCAACAATTCCAACTGCAACAGATATAAGAGCAGTCCCAAAAAGAACAATTCTATTGTAATTAACTCCAAGGCTTGTTGCGACATCTTCTCCTAGTCCAGCTAAAGTCAATCTATTAGCATACATAAAAATAAGAAAAGTAATGATAACAATCAGCCATAAATATTCATATCTTCCTACCTGAACGTTCGCAAATGAACCTACGAACCAAGTTTCAATACTTTGCGTCTTTTGAAAAAGGAGTCCCAAAAAAGTAGACACTGCAGAAATAACTGCTCCAAGCATCAATCCAATAATCGGGACAATTAAAGACGAACGAAGCTTAACTCTTCTTAAAAATAGAAAAAAAATCATAGTTCCTATAAAAGAAAAAATGATTGCACCAGTCATTCTTTGAACTAAAGTTGGGGCAGGAAATAGTAAATACACAAAAAGCAGGCCTAAGCCTGACCATTCAATAGTCCCTGTTGTAGTAGGTTCAACAAAGCGATTCTGTGTAATGAGTTGCATTACGAGCCCTGCCATCGCCATTGCAGCTCCAGTAAGCATTAATGCAACTGTTCTTGGAACACGAGTGATGAAAAACATCTCCATTCCGTCCTCTTGTCCACGTATATCATAAACTCCAGTAAACAGTGATATAATCCCTAAAATTAGAACAACTATAATCGCTATTATAAAAGGTTTTGTCCATAATTTATTGTGATTATAAAACTGGGGTTGAGAAATATTCTCAACCCTAGAAATTATATTTTTTGACACTGCTTCGTACTCCTTTACACTACTTAGCTAAAGTTTTTGAAATATTTCCAAATAACTCTATATAAGTTTGAATTGATTCATTTGTGTAAGTATCTTCTGGTGCATAAATAACCTGGTTTTTAGAAACAGCAGTTGTGTTTTGAAGAGCAGGTGATTTAGAAATAACATCCTTAGCTGGAGCTGAAGTGGCTGCATCAGATGTTGCAGCATCACGATCTAATACGAAAATCCAATCAGGATTTGTTTGTGCAATAGCTTCAACAGAAACGTCGTCACCTTTATGACCTGCAGTAGAATTTGAAACTTCTAATGCTGGAGTCCAACCGAAAATTTCATACATTGGTCCCCAAACACGACCAGAGTGCGGCGCAGCAAAACCGATATTCCCACCAGTAACGATAACACTCATAACTTTATCTTTTCCGTTATAAGCAGATTTTGCGTTTTCAATAGATTTATCAAAATCAGCTACTAATTTTTTAGCTTCTTTATCTTTATCAAAGATTTTCCCTAAAGTAACTGTAGAATCTTTAAGTCCTTTTACTAAGTTTTCGCCAGGCTTAGTAGCCTTCTCAGATACATCAACATTAAGATCAATAACAGCTGCATTTGGTACTAATTTTTTGATTTCTTCGTAATGACCAGCAAATCTTTGACCAACGATTACAAGTTCAGGATTTGCAGCTGCAATAATTTCAAGATTTGGTTCACGGTGATTTCCAATGTTTTGAACTGAATCATCCTTTTTATATGCTGAATCTGCAGGCATGATATCCTTTGGAGCAGCCGCTAATTTAATTCCCCAATCAGATAAAGTTTCAAAAGTTCTGTTATCCAAAGCAACTACATTCTTTGGGTTTACAGGGACTTTAACAGTTCCATGAGCATCAGTGATTTCAACCGTTTTTGCCTTATCACTACCATTATCTTTATTAGCTTTTGACTCTTTAGTATCATTACTTGGATTTGAGCAAGCTACTAACATTAAAGTAAAAATTGCTAGAATACTCACTAATTTTAAAAGCATAGATTTTTTCATATGTATACTCCTTATAGTGTAATTTATTTCGAAAATGATGACATCCATAGATTGAATTAGAAATTAACTTTTATTCAATTGAATCGCTATTGATAATCATTTTCATTTGAACATCCTGTTAATTAGTATAGTCATTAATTCTGTGAAAATCTTGTGAATGGTGTGAATTCATAAAATCAGGCACCAAAAGTAATATGTGAAGTCAGGCGTGTTGATTAATCATGATTTCCTCTACAAAACACGCTCATTAATAGCTAATATTTTTATAATCCATTTTTTTACGTCTTTTAATACTTCTAAGAAACTATTTGATTATTAGATTCAATAGAAAAAAGAGTAAAACTGAATGAAACAGTTTTACTCTTTTTTCTATTACCTTATTTTATCATTCAATCATTGAATAACCTCTACCATGTATCGTTTGAATATATCTGTCTTTCTTCTCGCACTTTAACTTTTTTCTTACATACCCAATATATAAATCTACTACATTTGGATTTACTACTACGTTATATCCCCAAACTTGATTCAAAAGCATTTCACGGCTTAATATTGTGTTTTTATTCTTGATTAAAAATACAAGTAAGTCGTACTCGCGCTTAGTAAGCGAGAGGTTTTCGCCACCTTTTTTCACAATATTGCTAGATGCATCAACAAAGAGATCTTTAAACTGAAAAAAATTCGTCTCATTTTGCTGGTTACAATCACTTCTCCTTAAAATAGCTTGAACCCTTGCTACTAATTCTTCTTTCACAAATGGTTTTCTTATATAATCATCTGCACCTGCTTGTAGCCCTGCCACGCAATCCTCGCTAGAAATATTGTCGGTCACAATAATTATCGGTGTCGTTTTAACAAGTCGTATTTGTCTGCAAATTTCCGGTCCCGATATACTTAATGAATCCCAATCCAATACGATAATATCCCAATCTTGTTCATATATTATATTTAAACCTTCGTTTTCATTGTGAAGTTTTAAAATGAAATAGCCTTCTTGCGTTAGACCGCTTACGATTTTCTTCGCTAAAGACCTTTCATTTTTAATTACTAACACCTGCCTCACCGATGGTTCACCTCTACTTCAATATAACTTATTTAGATAAAAAAATTATCCCGAAAAAACAATTTAAGATTTATAAATTTAAGATTCCTAAATAATCCATTAAAACAGCTTATTAGAAGAACTCTATATAATCTTACAATAGGTATGGATAAAAACACAAAACATATGAAGATTATAATAAAGTGAAATATTAATAAACACTCACCAATTGGGCGTTTACTAGCAGCTATAGTATCTCCCTACTTATCATCAATAACCATTTTTTTATTCTCTGTTTCAAGGATACCGTCCCATCAACTTATACATTTTATAAAACTACAAAACAAAATACGGTATTTTTTCTATTGCTTTAAACCTAGAAGCCAAACCGCTTCGATATTTTCTGAATATTATGGGAGGATGTAAATACTGTGAACACGGTATATTTAGTGTTTAATTGACCTTATAATAAAAAACAGCGCGCTAAATTAATTTGAAAGGTGCAAAAACATGATTACAAATCAACAATTAGTCATAAACAATTTGGAAGAAAAATTAAAAATATTTACTCATGCAGTTAGTGGAGAACTTACAAAAGAAGAAGATTTCATCATAGCAAATACAGACATTCCTACTGATACATTCAATGTAGTATTGCCGAAATCTCCAAATATCAAAAATGCAGGTAAGATTAGACATGGAATCGATAATTTTTCATATAAAAAATATCCCTTTAGTATTTGGATTGATGCTCAGTATTTAACCGAGGATTGGACAAAACTTATGCAAGAATATGACCTAGAAGAAGCGGAACATAATGTGATGATGAAGCTTGAAAATACTCTTAATGTTGGTCAAAGAATTTCCGATCAACTTATGATTACTAATGTAAAAAATAATGAAGAACTTTTAAAATATATAGACGTATTCATGAGCTTATTTGAGGGTACACCAGAAAAAGACGCATTAGAAAGTTATTTTAATAAGTTTTCTCAAGTAAAATTAGGTTCAGAAGTTCAAATGTTTATTGGATGCATAGATGAAATGCCTGTAACTACTGGTTTATTAATAGAAAGCAAAGATTGTTATGGTATTTATGATGTGATGACAAAAGAAACATTTAGAAGTAAAGGAATTGGCAGTGAAATGTTTCAATTTCTTCTAAATCAAACAACGGATAAACAAAAACCAGTTGTATTACAAGCTTCAGATGATGGGAAAAATATCTATAAGCGATTTGGATTTATGGATGTCGGGGAAATGGTTGTATTTGAATAAAGGGTTTTCTTATTCATCTATAGAGCAGGGTTCTTGAGCTACATAGATAGGAAATGATCCAAGTTTTTATAAAAGAATAAACTAATTGAAAATATTAAGAGCGTGTTTTGACCGATTTTTTTCAAAACACGCTTTTTTATTTATCAAGGTTATTTGCTTAATTTGAACAAACTTTATTCTAAAACAACCTTAATTAAAATTACTTCCAAGAAGCATATCTTTGCATAACAAAAAAGGAAGCATAAACCTGCATTTTATGCAAAGTTATGCTTCCTGTTATATACAAAATAAAAAACCACCAAATATGTATTGGTGGAGACGGTGGGAGTCGAACCCACGTCCAAAAATATCGGCACTTAAGCTTCTACGAGTGTAGTCGATATATTAGCATTTCGCGAACTCTTCGGCCTATCGACAGGCTTCCAAGTTGCTAGTCTGATTGTTCTCTTCCTTCGCCCTCAGACGGCGAACTCCGGCGTAGTCCACTTAGTTTGAGTCCCTTACCCTACCACATGGACGATGGAGGGAGGAACCTTTAGTGCAATTAAGCAGCTAAAGAAAGATTGTTTTGTTTGCCAATTATAGGCTTTGACGTTTTAACGAGGCCGATCCCCTCGACTCGCAACCTAAGCTCGAACTATCCCTGTCGAATCCGTAACGTCCCCATGATAAAAATGGAGCATACGAAGAAAATATCGTGATAGCTACTAAGAGCTGTTTTTCAATGTGCAACAACCTTACATAAGTTATTATATCATACGCGCGCCGTTTTACAAATGTAAATATCTGTATTACATCTTTTGGCGATCACGGAACACGCGTGCAATTTCACGTTTCGCTTCTTTCTCTTTTAAATCGTGACGTTTATCATATTGTTTCTTACCTTTTGCTAAACCAAGTGCCATTTTTGCAAATCCATTTTTAAAATAGATTCTAAGTGGAACTAATGCGTAACCTGTTTCTTTTGCAGCGCCCGCTAGCTTATCAATTTCTTTTTTATGAAGAAGTAATTTTCTCGTACGAAGTGGATCATGGTTGAAACGATTCCCTTGTTCGTATGTATTAATGTGCATATTATGAACCCATACTTCACCATTATGTATACGTGCAAACGCATCTTTCAAGTTCACGCGACCAGCGCGAATCGACTTAATTTCCGTTCCTTGAAGGACAAGCCCTGCCTCGTATGTTTCTTCGATGAAATAATCATGAAATGCTTTTTTATTTTGTGCAATAACCTTACCTGTACCCTTTGGCATATAACGTCCCTCCTCTATTTTTACTATTGTAACAAATGTTAATAAAAAGCGAAAGTGGCTCGCTCTCAAGCCACTAATAAAAAAAGAAAAAGCCTCGCTTTTCATCAAAGCGAAGCCATCCTTTTCTTACTTACGCTTTTTCTTTTTCTTCTTGAATCCTGGTACGTTTTCGAAGAATCCTTTTTTCTTCTTGCCATTACCATCTTTTTTCCCTGGCTGACTAGCAGACGTGGACGCTGTTGCTGATGCGGATCCTCTTCCTGTGCTTTTACCTTTGCCACCACGGTCAAACTTTCTACCTGTGCCACGTTCACCGCCGCGCTCATTACTGCGCTCGCTACGTCCACCGCGTTTCTTTCTGCCTGTTCTTGGCTGCTCGATAACGACTGGACGATCTTTGAACTTACGACGAGGTGTACCTTTCATGCCAACGATTTCAAAGTCGATTGCACGCTCGTCTTTGTTTACGTTAATAACGCGAATTGTAATTTCATCACCGATGCGGAATACGTTTCCTGTACGTTCTCCAATCATAGCGAAATGTTGCTCGTCATAACGGTAGTAATCATCCGTTAAATAACTAACGTGTACAAGACCTTCAATTGTATTTGGAAGCTCTACGAATAAACCGAAGTTTGTTACAGAGCTAATCATACCGTCATACTCTTCACCGATCTTATCAACCATATACTCTGCTTTTTTCATCTCATCTGTTTCACGCTCTGCTTCAACAGCACGGCGTTCCATATTAGAAGAGTGCTCTGCAATCTCAGGTAATTTTTCACGCCATTTTGCTTGCGTTTCATTGTCGACTTTACCATTAATAATGTATTCACGAATTAATCTATGAACGATTGTATCTGGGTAACGACGAATTGGTGATGTGAAATGTGTGTAGAACTCAGTTGATAAACCGAAATGCCCTAAACTATCCGCATCGTAACGAGCTTGCTTCATAGAACGAAGCATAACCGTTGAAATAACTACTTCTTCAGGCTGTCCTTGAACCATTTCAAGAATTTGTTGCAGCGCACGAGGGTGTACTTCATTCGCACGTCCTTTTACCGCATATCCGAAGTTCGTTACAAACTCGAAGAAACGCTCAAGCTTATCTTCTTTCGGATCTTCATGGACACGGTACATAAACGGTACGTTCATCCAGTGGAAGTGCTCTGCTACTGTTTCATTCGCAACAAGCATAAATTCTTCAATTAACTTCTCTGATACAGAACGATCGCGCATAACAACATCAGTCGGTTTTCCTTCTTCATCTACTAATACTTTCGCTTCTTTAAAGTCAAAGTCAATTGCACCACGGCGCATACGTTTTTCACGTAGAATTTGTGCCAATTGACCCATCTCTTTAAACATCGGTACTAATGGCTCATAACGCTTAATTAACTCTTCGTCCTCATCTTCTAAAATGCTTCTTACGTCAGCATACGTCATACGCTCTGTCGTTTTAATCACACTTTGGAAAATCTCGTGTTTAACAACATCACCTAAGTTGTTGATTTCCATTTCACAAGATAATGTCAGACGGTCTACTTTCGGATTTAATGAGCAAATACCGTTAGATAGACGATGTGGAATCATCGGAATTACACGGTCAACAAGATACACACTCGTCGCTCTTTCCGCTGCTTCTACATCAATTGGAGAACCTTCTTGAACGTAATGACTTACATCCGCAATGTGAACGCCAAGCTTGTAGTTACCGTTCTCAAGCTTCGTTACTGTAACAGCATCATCTAAGTCTTTCGCGTCTGCACCATCAATCGTTACGATCATTTGATCACGTAAATCACGACGATCCTTTAAATCTTCTTCTGAAATCGTTTCTGGTACACTGTTTGCATGCTCCATCACTTCTTCAGGGAATGCTAAAGGTAAATGATGTTTATGAATGACAGATAAAATATCTACTCCTGGATCATTTTTATGACCTAGAATTTGAATAACTTCACCTTCTGCGCTTAAACGGTTTTCTGGATAGCTCGTAATTTTCACAACTACTTTATGACCTTCTACAGCACCCATTGATGCACTTTTCAAGATAAAGATATCACTCGTCCAGCGCTTATTGTCAGGTATAACAAATCCAAAGTTTTTCGATTCTGTATATGTACCAACAAGTTCTTTCGTTCCACGCTCTAAAATGCGTACAATTGAACCTTCTTGACGTGAACCGCTCGATTGAGAACTAAGGCGTGCTAATACTGTATCGCCATGAAGTGCACCGTTTAATTCTGTAGGAGGGATGAAAAGATCATCGTCTCCAGTTTTCTTCTCTTCTGGCACAACGAAAGCAAAGCCACGTGCATGTCCAATTAACTTACCTCGTACTAAATTCATCTTTTCAGGAAGACCGTATCGATTACTACGTGTACGAATAACAAGTCCCTTCTCTTCCATCATTACAAGTGCTTTTACAAAATCTTTAAAGCCCTCAGAACCTTCAATTCCAAATGCCTCTTCTAACTCTTGTATCGTTAGCGGTTTATACGCTTCTTCTCTCATAAATAATAACAACTTATCAATATGTTCTTGTGTGATTTCTTCCAAGCAAAAATACCTCCTTTAAAACCTTATATTATTTAGTGTATCCGAAAGATAGGGGATGTATAAAGCGAAACTTCAATACTCCCCTTATGATTTTTACAGTTTTCACAAAAAATTCCTTATGAAAAAAAGAGGCAACTAGATCTTACCAATCTAGTTGCTCCAAGAAGTTATATACATCCTCATGTAGCTCATCACGTTGTTTATCAAGTGTAATGACATGCGTAGAGTCTTCATACCATTTAATGTCTTTTAACGTAGATTCTACACCGTTATAAATAATGTTAGCACTATCTGTATTAATCATTTCGTCATGACGTGCTTGTACAACAAATGTTGGTGCATAAATCATATCCACATTGTTACGTACGTCAGCAATTAATTGTTGTAATGCTTTTAATGTATTCATCGGTGTCTTTTGGAATTCCAACATTTCTTGTTCAATTTGTTCTGGTGATTTTTGCTCACGTTTTTTATATTCGCGGGCATATGCCAATATACCTTGGTACATCGTTTCTTCGCTCTTAATATACATCGGTGCACACATTGGTACTACACCTAAAACCGGTACTGTATAACCTAATTTTAAAGAAAATACGCCGCCAAGTGACAATCCAACAACAGCAATTTTCTCAAAACCTTTATCTTTTAAAAGCTGATATGCCTCCGTTACATCTTGCCACCAATCTGTAGGGCCTGTATGAACAAGCTCTTCTGGTGGTACACCGTGCCCTTTATAAATTGGCGCATGACAAGTATAGCCTTTCTTTTCTAAGAAACGCCCTAACATACGTACATCAGCTGAGTTCCCTGTGAATCCATGTAGTAATAAAACAGCGCGGTCTCCACCCTCAAATGTAAATGGTTTCGGAGATGCTAATTTCATCATGTACTTCTCCTCTTTCTCTTCTGTAATCTAGTCGTATTCTTTCTATATCTAGTGTACCATATTTACATTTCTATAATCTAATTAGAAACATCTTTCAAATGGCAAAACAAAAAAAGAAGAACCATTAGTACATCTTACTAACGCTTCTTCTTTCAATTTTATAAGTTTAAGTACGTAACAGCAATTGTTAATACAAAGAACAATACAGCTAAAACAATTGTAATACGGTTTAATACCGCTTCAATTCCACGTGCTTTTTGCTTACCAAATAATTGCTCTGCACCGCCTGAAATTGCACCTGAAAGGCCTGAGCTATTACTAGACTGCATAAGTACCATAACAATCATTAAAATCGATACAGTAATAAGTAAAACGGATAATAACGTATGCACTTGGCGTACCTCCTACAAAGATTCAGTTATTGTAACTGTAGCATAAATCCTATAGAAAAGCGAGAGCTATAGAGTTGCCCTCGCTTTTCTTCTATTACATAAACATCATTGCAAATAACGGTCCAAGTAAACATGTCAAAATTGCTGTTAATGTCATTGTTACCGATCCAATAACACCTTCATGTTCGTTATTTTTCATCGCTCTCATAACACCCATAATATGAGAAGCACATCCAAATCCGATACCTTTACCAACTGAGTTTGTAACACGGCTCCATTTTAATAAGAGAGGTCCTGTAATTGTTCCAGTAATACCTGCGATAACAACGAAAGCTGCTGTTAAGGAAGGTACACCACCAACTTGTTCAGAAACGCTCATCGCAACTGGCATTGTCACCGATTTTGGTAAAGACGATAAGATTAAGCTTTTATCTGTTCCCATAAGTGAAGCAATGGCAAAATCACTAGCGATTGCAACTGTTGTACCTACTAATACCCCACCAGCAATCGGTACAACATATTTTTGCAGAACATGACGTTGTTTATAAAGAGGAATTGCAAATGCTACAACACCAGGTCCAAGTAGCTTTGCAATCCAACCACCACCACTTTCCATATAATGTTGATATGGTATATCAAGCACGATAAATAGGAAAGCCATTAATCCTGTTGCTACAAGCATTGGAATGGTGAATGGTGTTGGAAATAATTTATAGATTTTTTTAGATAATTGATATAATAGCACCGTAAAAAGAACCCAACCGATTCCGATTAATATTTGGCTCATCGCGACTCTCTTTCCTTCCTATTCGCAAGATATTGTCCTGTATGTCCTGCGACAATAATAATTAAAAACGTACTCGCTACAACTGTAATGAAAAGAGAAATTCCTTTACTCATAAAAAAAGCACCGTAATTCATTAGGCCAAGCGTTGGCGGAATTAATAAAAACGGCATAATAGCAACGAGTGTTTCTGCTCCTAAATCGAACCATTTCACTGGAAGAACTTTTAGGCTAAGTAAAACAAGTAAGAGGAACATCCCAATCAAACTTCCTGGAATTGGAATATTTAGCATTTCTTGCACCCAAGTTCCAACCATATAAAACACGTAAAGAGCAGCAATTTGGACAAGAATCTTTGTAAATTTCATGTTCATCATCCCTCATGTTTATACGATCTTCTGTTAATATCTTTATCATAGTATAAATTGTAAAAAGCTGCAATTTATCAACTTGACAGCAAAAACAGCCTATGTTACACGCTTACAACCTTGATATGACTGCATTTTCAAACGAAAATTATGTCAAAAACCTTGACCTAATATAAAAAGTTTTTATTTTCTGAATTTAAAAGACTATTATTTCAATAAAATAATCTTTTTATCCTTAAACTTACATATATATAAAGTGAAACTTTAATCATTGAGGTTTTCCTCATCCCCATTAATTATTAGCCCTCACCAAGCGGATTTGTACTGGATAAACAAGATAGGTGGTGAACATATGCCCAAAAAAGTTCTCATTTTTTGTGATCCTGGGATTGATGATACGATGGCTCTCCTCTTAGCATTCTTTATCGATGAAATAGAAATCGTCGGTATCGTTGCTGATTACGGCAATGTTCCAAAAAAAATGGCCGTAGAAAATGCTCATTTTTTTAATAACGAAACAAAGAATAGAAATATCAAGATATTCGGTGGTTCAGAACGTCCCCTTACTGGTGCCCCACCTGCGTTTTTTACGGATGTACATGGGAAACAGGGGCTTGGTCCAATTATTCCAAAGGTGAATGTGACTAACGGAGAAATGGAGAATTTTTTTGAAGTCATTCCTCTTATTGAACAGTATAAAGATGAATTAATCATTGTAAGTTTAGGAAGACTTACCTCCCTAGCAATTTTATTCATCGTATGTAAACAGTTAATGAAGCAAGTTAAATCTTACTACGTAATGGGCGGTGCCTTTTTACATCCTGGTAATGTTACCCCTATTTCCGAAGCAAACTTTTATGGCGATCCTACTGCCGCTAATATAGTCCTCCAATCTACAGCTAACATGCACATATACCCATTAAACGTCACCCAATATTCCGTCATTACACCCGAGATGGCGGAGTATATTGAAACAAAAGGAAAAGCCCCACTTGTCAAACCTTTATTCGATCATTATTACTACGGATATTATAAAGACGCCCTACCACATTTAAAGGGTAGCCCCTTCCATGACACAATGCCAATACTCGCTTTACTTGATAACTCTATGTTTACCTATCACAAATCACCTATCGTTGTCATGACAGAATCTTATGCGCAGGGGGCAAGCATTGGAGAATTTCGCTCTTTAGGAGAATCTAAGCCATTTATTGATTGGCCGAGTCATCAAATCGCAATTGATTTTGATTATAACCGCTTCTTCAAACATTTCATGTCACTTATGACGGGCGAACAATTTTAGCATAAAAAACAGACCGTGATTTCTCACGGTCTGTCGTTATTTTCTACAATTATCGTTTGATGTTATAGAAAGATTTGATACCATCGTAAACAGCGATTTCGCCTAGTTCGTCTTCGATGCGTAATAATTGGTTGTACTTAGCAATACGGTCAGTACGGCTCATAGAACCAGTTTTGATTTGGCCAGCGTTAGTTGCAACTGCGATGTCAGCAATTGTAGCATCTTCAGTTTCACCAGAACGGTGAGATACAACTGCTGTGTAACCAGCACGTTTAGCCATTTCGATAGCTTCGAAAGTCTCAGTTAAAGTACCGATTTGGTTAACTTTAATTAAGATTGAGTTAGAGATACCTTTTTCGATACCTTCAGCAAGTTTTTGAGTGTTAGTTACGAATAAATCGTCACCAACTAATTGTACTTTATCACCGATACGCTCAGTTAATAATTTGTGACCATCCCAGTCGTTTTCGTCTAAACCATCTTCGATAGAGATGATTGGGAAGTCTTTGCAAAGCTCTTCGTAGAAATCAACCATTTCTGCAGAAGTTAAGCCAGTACGGCCTTCGCCTGCAAGGTCATATTTACCAGTTTCTTTGTTGTAGAACTCAGAAGAAGCAACGTCCATTCCTAAGAATACGTTCTCG
The DNA here is from genome assembly GCF_054788175.1 of Bacillus sp. NEAU-Y102. NCBI lineage: Bacteria > Bacillati > Bacillota > Bacilli > Caryophanales > Bacillaceae > Bacillus > Bacillus sp. NEAU-Y102. Next base: position 23,591 of record NZ_JBTWFK010000006.1, read on the forward strand.
CCAGCTTTGTAACCAGCTTTTTCGATAGCTTCGATGATTACTTCTAAAGCTTCACGGTTAGAACCAAGGTTTGGAGCGAATCCACCTTCGTCACCTACTGCAGTGTTAAGACCTTTGTCATGTAATACAGCTTTAAGTGCATGGAATACTTCAGCACCCATACGGATTGATTCTTTGAATGTTGGAGCACCAACTGGTAAGATCATGAACTCTTGGAAGTCAACGTTGTTATCAGCGTGAGAACCACCGTTGATGATGTTCATCATTGGAGTTGGTAATTGTTTTGCATTGAATCCACCAAGGTAACGGTATAATGGAAGACCTACGAAGTCAGCTGCTGCGTGAGCTACTGCCATAGATACACCAAGGATAGCGTTAGCGCCTAGTTTACCTTTGTTTGGAGTGCCGTCTAATTCGATCATAGCACGGTCGATACCAGCTTGGTCAGTTACATCGAAACCAGCGATTTCTGGAGCGATAATTTCGTTAACGTTGTTTACTGCGTTAACAACACCTTTACCAAGGTAACGAGATTTGTCACCGTCACGTAATTCTACTGCTTCGTGCTCACCAGTAGATGCACCACTTGGTACGATAGCGCGTCCGAAAGCGCCGCTTTCTGTGTAAACTTCTACTTCTACAGTTGGGTTACCACGAGAGTCAAGGACTTCGCGAGCATAAACATCAATAATTGTTGACATAATAAATTCTCTCCTTTTTATATAAGCAAATTATTTAATAATTGTTTTACCTGTCATTTCTTTCGGTTGTTCCACATTTAAAAGTGTAAGCATTGTTGGAGCGATATCTCCTAAAATACCACCTTCACGAAGCTCTACATCATTTTTTGTAACGATGAAAGGAACCGGGTTAGTTGTATGAGCTGTCATCGGCTCGCCATCAGCAGTTAACTCCTGATCGGCATTACCATGGTCAGCAGTAATAAGTGCTACACCATCTTTTGCAAGAATCGCTTCTACAACTTTTCCTAAACATTCGTCAGTTGCTTCTACTGCTTTAATTGTTGGTTCCATCATCCCAGAATGGCCAACCATATCACAGTTTGCAAAGTTAAGAATGATAACATCATGTTTATCATTTTCGATTTCATTTACTAAAGCGTCCGTTACTTCGTAAATGCTCATTTCAGGTTTCAAGTCATACGTTGCAACCTTCGGTGAGTTAATTAAGATACGCTCTTCTCCTGGGAATTCAGCCTCACGACCACCGCTAAAGAAGAATGTAACGTGCGGATACTTTTCGGTTTCCGCGATGCGAAGTTGCTTTAATCCCGCTTGCGCAACAACTTCACCTAAAGTGTTATCAAGGTTCATTGGCTTGAATGCCACGTAACCATTTACAGTTTCACTGAAGTGTGTCATACATACGAATTCTGGAATGTGAGGTACTTTTTCACCACGATCGAACTCACGGAAGTCTTCGTTTGTAAATACACGAGCAATTTGGATTGCACGGTCTGGACGGAAGTTATAGAAGATAACTGCATCATCATCATTGATTGTTGCAACTGGCGTGTTATCTTCGTTAACAATTACAGACGGCAATACGAATTCATCATAGATACCGTTCGCATAAGAGTCTTCTACACACTCTTCTGCTGATTTATAAGTAGGGCCTTCACCATTCACCATAGCACTGTAACATTTTTCTACGCGATCCCAACGCTTGTCACGGTCCATGGAGTAATAACGACCAGAGATAGTCGCGAATTGTCCTACTCCTGTTTCTTTAATTACTTCATTTGCTGCATCGATATAACCTTTTGCTGTTTGTGGTCCAACATCGCGGCCGTCTAAGAACGCATGGATATAAACTTTCTCCACACCTTCTTTTGCTGCTAAGCGAAGAAGAGCAAACATATGGTTCATGTGACTGTGCACACCACCATCAGAAAGTAAACCGAATAAATGAAGAGCAGTACCTTTTTCTTTTACGCTTTTAATTGCATTTTGGAATGTTTCGTTCTGATCGAACTCACCTTCACGAATTGCAACGTTTACGCGTGTTAAGCTTTGATATACTATGCGGCCAGCACCAATATTTAAGTGACCAACCTCAGAGTTACCCATTTGACCTTCTGGAAGACCTACTTCCTCACCACAAGCTGTAAGCGTTGTATGAGGGAATTTGTTCCAGTAACCATCAAAATTAGGTTTCTTAGCTTGTGCTACAGCATTCCCGTGAGTTTCTTCACGAAGTCCGAAACCGTCAAGGATGATTAAAGCTGTTGGCTTTCTCATTTTACCGCCCCCAGAAGACCTAAGAACGAAGCAGGCTCTAAGCTAGCACCGCCAACTAAAGCGCCGTCGATGTCAGATTGTGCCATATACTCTTTAATGTTTTCTGGTTTTACGCTACCGCCGTATTGAATACGAACAGCTTCTGCAGCTTCTGGAGAAACAGCTTCTGCAACAACTTTACGGATGTGCGCACATACTTCATTTGCATCTGCAGAAGAAGAAGATTTACCTGTACCGATAGCCCAGATAGGCTCATAAGCGATAACAGTTGCTTTAACTTGCTCTTCTGTTAAACCTGCAAGTGCTTTTGTCACTTGACCTGCTACTAGATCAAATGTTTTTCCGCTTTCGCGCTCTTCTAAAGTCTCACCACAACATACGATTGGTGTTAAACCATGTTCAAATGCTGCTAGAGTCTTTTTGTTTACTGATTCGTCTGTTTCAGCAAACATTTCACGACGCTCAGAGTGGCCAAGTACTACGTAGCCTACTTTTAAGTCGCTAAGTGCTACTGGGCTAATTTCGCCAGTGAATGCACCATTTTTTTCGAAGTGCATGTTTTGTGCACCTACTTGTAAATCAGTTCCTTCAGTTGCTGCTACAAGGCGCTCTAAGAATAGAGCTGGAGAGCAAACTACTGCATCAACAGCTGAAGCTGCTGGGATTTGACCTTTAACTTCCTCTACGAAGCTAACTGCTTCAGATAGAGTTTTATTCATTTTCCAGTTACCTGCGATAATTGGTTTACGCATGCTTTGCACCGTCCTTTTTCTTTGGCTGCTACTTATTTGTCGTTAAGACAAACTACACCTGGAAGCTCTTTACCTTCCATGAATTCTAATGACGCACCGCCGCCAGTAGAAATGTGGCTCATTTTATCAGCCATACCGAATTTTTCAACAGCTGCTGCAGAGTCACCACCGCCGATAACAGAGTATGTATCTTCTGCATCTGCTAATGCTTGTCCTACTGCTTTTGTACCTTCTGCGAATGGAGTCATTTCGAATACACCCATTGGTCCATTCCATACAACAAGCTTAGAGTTTTTAATTACATCTGCATAAATTTCACGTGTTTTAGGACCAATGTCTACGCCTTCCCAGTTAGAAGGGATAGAGTCGATACCAACGATTTGAGTTGTTGCAGTTTCAGAGAATTCCTCAGTGATTACAACATCAACTGGCATGTAGAAGTTTACGCCTTTTTCTTTTGCAAGTTGCATAAATTCTTTAGCTAGTTCAATCTTGTCGTCTTCACATAGAGATAGACCAATTTCATGACCTAAAGCTTTAACGAACGTGTAAGCAAGTCCGCCACCGATGATTAAGTTATCTACTTTGTCTAATAGATGACGAATTACACCGATTTTATCTTTTACTTTCGCACCACCAATAATAGCTGTAAATGGACGTTCTGGGTTAGAAAGTGCTTTACCTAATACATCTAACTCTTTTTCCATTAATAGACCAGATACTGCTGGTAGGTAGTCTGCGATACCTGCTGTAGAAGCGTGAGCACGGTGAGCTGCACCGAATGCATCGTTTACGAAGATGTCAGCAAGTGCTGCAAATTCTTTCGCAAGTTCTGCATCGTTCTTTTCTTCGCCCGCATAGAAACGTACGTTTTCAAGAACTAATACGTCGCCTTCGTTCATTGCTGCAACCATTTCTTGTGCAACTGGTCCGAATGCTTCGTCTGCTTTTTTAACATCTTTACCAAGAAGCTCGCCTAAACGTGCTGCTACTGGAGTAAGACGTAATTCTTCTACCGCTTGACCTTTTGGACGGCCTAAGTGGCTTGCTAAAATAACTTTCGCACCTTGCTCTACTAAATATTGAATTGTAGGAAGAGCTGCACGGATACGAGTTTCATCTGTAATTTTGCCTTCTTTCATAGGTACGTTGAAATCAACGCGGCAAAATACACGCTTACCTTTTAAATCTACGTCACGAATTGATTTTTTGTTCATTGGATTTCCCTCCGACTACTAGTTAGGATTGACAAAACCCATTCAAAAGCTTAACACATTTGCTTTTAAAACGAAAGAAGAGAGAGAGGGAACAAACCCTCTCCCTCGTTTTGTCATTGATTGCTTATATAATTAAGAATTAAAGACCTTTAGAAGTCATGTAAGCTGCTAAGTCTACTACGCGGTTAGAGTAACCAGTTTCGTTATCGTACCAAGAAAGTACTTTAACCATGTTACCTTCCATTACCATTGTAGATAATGCATCGATTGTAGAAGAAGCTGTACATCCGTTATAGTCGATAGATACTAATGGCTCTTCGCTGTATCCAAGGATACCTTTTAATTCGCCTTCAGCTGCTGCTTTGAATGCTGCGTTTACATCTTCAACTGTTACTTCTTTGTCAAGTTCAACAACTAAGTCAACAAGAGAAACGTTAGCAGTTGGAACACGTACAGCGCCACCGTTTAATTTACCTTTAAGTTCTGGTAATACTAATGCTACAGCTTTAGCTGCACCAGTAGATGTTGGGATCATGTTTTCAGCTGCTGCACGAGCACGACGTAAATCTTTGTGTGGTAAGTCTAAGATTTGTTGGTCGTTAGTGTAAGAGTGAATTGTTGTCATCATTCCGCGTTTTACGCCGAATTTTTCGTTTAATACTTTAGCGAATGGAGCTAGACAGTTTGTAGTACAAGAAGCGTTAGATACTACGTTGTGGTTAGCTGCATCGTATTGTTCGTGGTTAACACCCATAACTACAGTGATATCTTCGTCAGAAGCTGGAGCTGAGATGATAACTTTCTTAACTGATCCACCTAAGTGTTTTTCAGCGTCTGATTTTTTAGTGAAACGGCCAGTAGATTCTACTACTACTTCTACTCCGTAGTCGCTCCATGGTAATTGAGCTGGGTCACGCTCAGCGATAACTTTAATTTCTTTACCGTTAACAACGATGCTGTTTTCGTTAGCAGATACTTCTGCATTTAAAGTTCCGTGAACTGTGTCATATTTTAAAAGGTGAGCTAATGTTTTAGCATCTGTTAAGTCGTTGATTGCTACTACTTCTACCTCAGAGTTGTTAAGAGCTGCGCGGAATACGTTACGTCCGATACGTCCAAATCCATTAATACCAATTTTAGTCATTTGAATTTCCTCCTTGGGGGATTATATTAAAGGGTAAAACCCTTTGTTAACTGTTTTGCTGCACCTTCATCTGTAATTAGAATTGAAGTGTGCCCTTGTTTAATTACAGCCTGTATTGCTTTTGCCTTTGAAGAACCTCCAGCGACTGCAACAACGTGAGATACATTTTGTAAATCCTCTAATTGCATACCAACTGTTCTTACTTTATGAACAACATTTCCTTCTTCATTAAAGTAGTAACCGAAAGCTTCACCAACTGCTTCGCTTGCTTGAATCTTTAACCAATCTGCTTCCGAAGTACTTCTGCGACGTGCCATTGTTAACGCATCACCTATTCCATGAATGACGATATTGGAAGATCGAATCAACTCAAGAACTTCTTTCACGGAAGGCTCTGTCACAATAGACGCATATGCTTCGCTACTAACATGGTCTGGAACATACAATAAGCGATAATTACTCATCGTATTTTGCGCCATCTTGGCACAAATGGTATTGGCTTCTAATTCAACACCTTCTCCGATTCCACCACGTGCTGGGACAAATAGCATATGTAAATCTTTACAATCAAGTTGCATCATGTCCGCAGCAGCAGCTAGCGTAGTTCCTCCAGCCACAGCAACGATATTATTCGCTGTCAGACGGTCTTTTATACAAGTCACACAAGCACGGCCCATCTCCAGTTTGACCCAAGGTGATTCATCACTATCACCAGGGACAACGAAAACTTCATCCAAGTCTAATGTTTCCTTAAGTTGCTTTTCTAAAACCTTTAACCCGGAAATTTCTTTCATAAAGTCTTCCAAAGCAAGAACTAAAGCTGTTCCTTCTTCTGTCAAAGTCATTCCAGAAGAAGCGACGTGAACTAAGTTTTGTTCTTTCAAAACTTGAACTTCACTTCGCAATACTCGTTCTGTCATACCGAGGCTTGCTGATAAGTTTCTTCTTCCAATCGGCTGCATGAGCCTAATGTATTGAAGAATTTGCATTCTCGTTTGCATAACAGGTAGCAGATCAGGTAATAATTTTTTTGTGTTCTGAATCCATGAGCGCATATCTTTTCTCCTCACTACATTGGTTCATTTTTCCTCGGTGGTCACTTTACGTCCCGTAGTGACATTTTGTGTCCCACATAGGTTAAAAAAATAATCCCTGCTACGTGTATTATTGTAACAGGAGATAGAAACTTATTCAACTCTTAACTGCATTCTTTATATAGTTTATTATGACACCTTTGTGAATGTTACCATATTCTACTTGTTTTCCGTCTATTTCTACAACCGGAATCATTAAATGATATTTTTCTAAAAGGTCATTATCTTCATATATATCTATTTCCTCGATTTGAAAAGAATATTCACATTGTACTTCCTGCAAAACTTGTTTCGCCTGCACGCAAAGACCACAATTCTTTTTTGTATACAGCACAACTTTCATCTTCTTCACCTATCCGATTGTTTTTCGCAATGACGAAGCTGGGATATGCATTTGTTCTCTATACTTCGCCACCGTTCTTCGAGAAATAACAATTTCATGCTCTTCTTCTAATAATTTTGAAATCTTTTGATCTGAGAGTGGCTTTTTCTTATTCTCTGCTTCCACAAGCGTTTGAATAAACTGTTTCACTCGCTTCGTTGAAACTGCCTCATCCTCTGTCGTCGAAACTGCATTACTAAAGAACGATTTCATCTCAAATAAACCGTGTGGCGTTTGCACATACTTATTTCTTGTTGCACGACTAATCGTAGACTCATGCACACTTAGCTCTTCCGCCACCTCTTTTAAAGCGAGCGGCTTCAAATACGCTGGACCTTCCCAAAAGAAATCACGTTGTTTTTCCATAATAATCGTCATCACTTGCAGAAGTGTTTGTTTTCTCTGTTTCAAACTGCGCATAATCCATTGCACATGCTGATACTTTTCTGAAACGTAAGATGCTACTTCACTTTCACTATTATTAAGAAGCGCACTGTACTCAGAGTGAATTTCAATTCTCGGCATATTTCTCTCATTCATCTGTAAAACGAGGCGATCGCCTTCTTTTTTCACTGCCATGTCAGGCACAATATACAGTGGTTTATCCGAAGAATACGCAAGGCCCGGTTTCGGCTGCAATGATGTAATACAGTTCACCGCCGATTGTAATTCTTCATTACTACACTTCAGCACATGAACGAGCTTTCGCCAATCCTTCTTCACGAAATAAGCAAAGTGCTCCTCTACAATATCTTCCGCTAATCCATCCCTTCTTTGTAAGCGCTTCAATTGCAAGGTTAAACATTCCTGAATATTACGCGCTCCTACCCCTGCTGGCTCAAGTGATTGAACAATCTCTACAGAGCGATCGACTACATGAATATGCGCAGAAAGGAGATCTGCTAATTCTTCATTCGTTTCTTGTAAATACCCATTTCCATCCATGTTCATAATAATGAAAGAAGCTATTTTTCGCTCTTCTTCTTCTATTTTATAATACTGTATTTGATTTAATAAATGTTGCTGAATCGTTGTAGAATCCACACTGTAGATTTCCATCTGATTCTCGACTTGTTTGCTGGTACTTTTACTGTTGTTAGAGCTCTTCTTCTTCTCCCTCTCAAAACCACCTAACTCAATAAGGGGATTCTCTAACGATTGCTCATACAAAAACTCCGATAATTCTTGTACATTATACTGAAGCATTGTAATCGCTTGCCTTAACTCTTGTGTCATTGCCAAACGTAAGCTTTGTTCTTGTAAAAGACTTGCCTTCAAACTAATCTCCCCCTTGTTTCTATTGTACAATAAGTTTGGTAAAAGGAGAATCCTCACGCAGACGCCCATTCCAAAATATTATTAATTTATATGTATTAATGATATTTACAACTTACAACCGAAATTTGAATAATATTGAAAGAAAATAATAAGTTATAAAAATTATTATCAAGTACTAATAGTAAATCTTATTATCAGATATAACAAGAGGGAAATAAAAAAAGTCCTAACCTACAAAACGTAAGTTAGGACTTTTTGACGCGCCCAGAGGGATTCGAACCCCCGACAGACGTGGTACCGGAAACCACCGCTCTATCCGACTGAGCTATGGGCGCATGATTATAGAAAACACTTCATTTTCTTCTCATAATAATAGCAATAAAATCCATCTAAATCAATAAAAATATCCCCGTAATACCTTATACATCTTAGCTAAAAGCATATAAAATCTATTCAACCCCTAAATTTTCCAATCATAAATTCATCCCAACTCACAAATTATAATCTTTGAATTGATATTCCAAAGGGGGCTTCATTCAATGACTGTAATTACGAAACTAAAGCAAACTGTTTCTGGATTAAAAAGTGCACAAGCTAGCTTAGAGGGATTCGCTCTTGATACGGATAACCAACAAGCTAAGCAACTTTTCCAAACAGCTGCGCAGCAAACACAAACGATTATCGATTCTTTAAACCCACGCGTTGAAGAAGTCCAACAAGAAGAACCACAATACTCACAGCAATAACAAATCAGTCTTGCTGTGAAATAGAAAAAGGATGATATGCAGTCATCCTTTTTCTATCACATTACATATTGCAATAGAAATGGAATGATAATTATGCGAAAACTCGGTCTCATAACCGCATTATTTGCACTTCTATTTAGCTCTTTTACTGGATGTGATAATAGTCCTTTAGATAAAAAAGTGAAAGAAGAAGCAAAACGAACGGAGAAAGAAAAAGGTCCAAAGTTAACAAAGACGAGTACAGAATCCTTTAATCAATCTATATCACAAGGAGCGAAGAAAAGAGCTCTCGCTATGGATGAAATTATAAAAAGCACAGCAGTGAATTCAAATTTAGATCTCTACATAGCAGTTACACCTGAGCATCACGAAAGGTTTGGATTAAAACCTCTTCGTAAAAAGCTTCAAAAGCAGCTAAGTGATGAGCATCCTACTTTCGATGTTCGTGTCAGTACAGATAAAAAAATCTTTATGTTACTCGAAAAACTCGAAAGAAAAATTAAGGAAAAAGAAGTATCTAAAGATGAAATTAATAAACAATTAAAATTCATTGGTAAAAAAATGGAGTCTAACACTTAACGCTTTTTAAAAGAAAAGGAAGGATTGCAATGTCTAGTAAAGATAAAAACTTAACCCCTGTACAACAGGAGTATAAAAAATTCGAACAAGAACGCGAACCGAAACGACCTGTCTTAAAAAATTGTATAAAAGCCTTTTTCGTCGGTGGTTTTATTTGCTTCATCGGTCAACTCATTTCTACTTTTTATATCACATATTTTGATTTCACTGAACGCTCAGCAGGAAATCCGACAGTCGCAACTCTTATTTTCATTTCTATGTTACTAACTGGATTTGGTATATACGATCGTTTTGGACAGTTTGCTGGTGCTGGTACAGCTGTACCTGTTACTGGATTTGGTAACTCTGTTATTGCCGCATGTATTGAGCATCGAACGGAAGGATTTGTCCTTGGCGTTGGCGGCAATATGTTTAAACTAGCGGGTTCTGTTATTTTATTTGGTGTATTTTCGGCTTTTGTCATCGCACTTATTAAAACGATTCTCGTTCAATGGGGAGGGCTATAAATGTTACAAGGACACCGAACGTGGGTATTTGAAAACAAACCAGTCATTATTTCAACAGGAGTCGTTGGTGGACCTTTTGAGGCAAAAGGGAAAATCCCAGAAGACTTCGATATCCTTCATGAAGATTTATGGCTCGGACAAGATTCCTATGAAAAAGCACATAAAATTTTATTCGAAGAAGCTTGTAGCCGGGCTACTGAAAAAGCAGAACTTCGTAAAGACGATATTCAATTCGTACTCGCAGGAGATTTAATTAATCAAATTACCCCTACAAGCTTTGCTTGCCGCACACTGGGCACTCCTTATCTCGGATTATTCGGGGCTTGTTCTACTTCCATGGAAGGTTTAGCACTTGGGGCAAGTATCGTAAACGCAAAGGGCGCAAAATATTTATTAACTGGTGCCTCAAGTCATAACACCGCTGTAGAAAAACAGTTCCGCTATCCTACCGAATATGGTGGACAAAAACCACCTACTGCACAGTGGACAGTAACTGGCGCAGGAGCCGCTATTTTAAGCGATACTGGGCACGGCCCTAGGGTAACATCTGCCACAATCGGACGAGTCGTTGATATGGGATTAACGGATCCGTTTAATATGGGAGGCGCAATGGCTCCAGCTGCCGTCGACACAATTGAAGCTCACTTACGCGAACGTCAAATTGATGCCTCTTACTACGATTTAATTGTAACAGGCGATCTCGGACATGTAGGACGCGAAATTGCTTATGACTTACTACATAAACACGGAACAAAAGTAATGAGCGAACAGTTTCAAGATTGCGGACTCCTCATTTATAGAGAAGGACAGCCTGTCATAGCCGGTGCTAGTGGACCAGGATGTTCCGCAACCGTCGTATACGGTCATTTATTAAATCGAATGAAAAGAGGAGAGTTCAAAAAAATACTTGTCGTTGCGACAGGTGCTTTACTATCTCCACTTACATTCCAACAAGAAGAAACGATTCCGTGTATCGCTCACGCCGTTTCAATTGAATTTGGAGGTGCAACGCAATGATTTTTTTCTGGGCTTTTGTCATTGGTGGACTCATTTGTGTAATTGGACAACTTATGTTTGATGTTGTAAAACTAACACCAGCTCACACAATGGCAACACTCGTCGTTGCTGGAGCTATATTAGATGGATTTAATTTGTATGAGCCATTAATTGATTTCGCTGGAGCCGGGGCAACTGTACCTATTACAAGCTTTGGTAATGCCCTCGTTCATGGCGCAATGGAAGAAGCTGCAAAACATGGCATCGTTGGCGTTATTACCGGCATGTTTAAAGTAACGAGCGCCGGTGTATCAGCAGCTATTATTTTCGGCTTCATTGGAGCATTGTTATTTAAACCGAAAGGATAAGAGGTGTTTATATGACTGTTATCGCTAGCGTAAAAACTTGCCTTGCTAGTGTAAGGGGCGCTCAAGCAAGCTTAAGTTCCCTTTCACTAAATTCTACAGACGATGAAGCTAAACGCGTATTTCATGAATGTATGTTAGAAATGGACAGTGTCATCGCTGATTTACAGGATAGAGTTTCAGTATTAGAACGTGAAGAACCTCAATATAAAGGGTTTTAAGTAGACTGGAGGAAATGACTATGTCTCACCTACCGGAATGGACACTTGTCATCCTTCGCTCTGTATTCATATTAATTATTTTATTCACTATTACAAAGTGCTTAGGAAAAAGGCAAATCTCTCAGCTTTCCTTTTTTGAATACATAGCGGGAATGACAATCGGTGATATCGCTGCTCAAATAGCTACAGGGCTTGATCAAAAGTTTTTCCACGGTGTCTTTGCAATACTTATTTTCGCCTCCGTACCTTTTTTCGTTGGAATTCTTTCCTTGAAAAACAAAACTGCTAGAGATTTCTTTGAAGGAAAATCTACAGTGTTAATAAAAGATGGAAAAGTACTTGAGGATAATTTAAAGAAAGAAAAATATACAAGTGATGAGTTACTTGAGCTTCTTAGAGGAAATGGTGCATTCAGTATAGCTGAAGTCGAATTTGCTGTCTTAGAACCGAGCGGAGAATTAAATGTATTATTAAAGAAAGATTCTCAGCCACTTACTGCAAAAGATCTCGGTTTAAAAGTGCCAAATGAAAAAGAACCACAAACTGTTATTATGGATGGAAATGTACTAGATGAACCACTTTCAGCAAGCGGGCATAACCGCGCTTGGCTACACTCTGAACTAGAAAAGCTCGGTGTTGTTATCGAAAATGTTTTTCTCGGTCAAGTAGATTCATACGGACAACTTACTATCGACATTTACAATGACAAACTACAAATGCCTTCTCCTCAAAATAAGCCTTTATTATTAGCATCTTTAAAAAAATGTCATGCTGATCTTGAACTATTTTCTCTAGAAACAAAGTCGAAATCAGCAAGCGAAATGTATAGTAAAAACGCGAAACAAATCGAAAAGATTTTAAATAGAGTTACCTATCTTTTAAAAGACTAATTATCGAAAGAACGCTTCAGTTAACAAGCGTTCTTTTCCTTTTTCTCCAGTTTTCATAACGTTTAAATTTATGTAATTCGGTTATGATGTTGAAGATACATAAGCAGGGAATTTCGAAAACATAGCGAATATTTCATGGTACAACTACATATTTTTTTGATTTAAAGTGGTTTCGTTTGACCTTTATTGACCATAATTGTATTATAAGACTAAGAAAGCTTTAGAAGGAGGAAATAACAGATGAATTTAATTCCTACAGTAATTGAACAAACAAATCGTGGAGAACGCGCTTACGATATTTACTCTCGACTATTAAAAGACCGCATCATTATGCTTGGTAGTGCAATTGATGACAACGTAGCTAACTCAATCGTTTCCCAGCTTTTATTCTTGGAATCTCAAGATCCAGAAAAAGATATTCACATCTACATCAACAGCCCTGGTGGTTCTATCACAGCAGGTATGGCAATTTACGATACAATGCAGTTTATTAAGCCACAAGTATCAACAATCTGTATCGGTATGGCTGCATCTATGGGTGCATTCTTACTTGCAGCAGGTGAAAAAGGAAAACGTTATGCACTTCCAAACAGTGAAGTAATGATTCACCAACCACTTGGTGGAGCACAAGGTCAAGCGACTGAAATCGAAATCGCTGCAAAACGTATCCTATTCTTACGTGAAAAACTAAACCAAATTCTTGCTGACCGCACAGGTCAACCACTTGAAGTACTACAACGCGACACAGACCGCGACAACTTCATGACAGCAGAAAAAGCTTTAGAATACGGTTTAATCGATAAGATCTTTACAAACCGTTAATTAATTTAAAGCGGAAGCGGCTCGTTCAGAATCGCAGGGCGATGGAGCACCTGATTCCGAGGCGCTTTTTGCCTCGAATGAAGGGGCGAAACGACCGGAGATTCTAGCCGCTGGAGCTGGATATACTAAAAGCGGAAGCGGCTCGTTCAGAATGGGAGGAGGATGGAGCTTCTGACAAAGAGGTGCTTTTTACCTCGGCGGAAGAAGCGAAGCCACCGACCATTCTAGCCGCTGGAGCTGGATACATTTAAAGCGGAAGCGCCCTATAATTGGGCGCTTTTTTATTATCATATACCTCCGTCTGTATACCCCATCCAGTATCCCTCTAAATATATCAACGATTTTTCAATTATATCGAACAAAACTCAAATTATATCAACGATTTTTTTAATATATCAACGGTTCGACACAACATATCGATTTACCGACAATCTCCGACAAGGACAAACCAGCTAAATACCCCTCCCCGCTAATCCGCACAAACAACAAAACAAAAAAACTATCGCATATACGCGATAGCTCTTTATTGTACATATGCAGCTAATGCTTCTAAAGCCTCTTCTGCATCTGAACCTTCTGTTGTAATTGTTATCATGCTTCCAGTTCCAATTGCTAAGCTCATAATCCCCATTATGCTCTTTGCATTTACTGTCTTTCCATCTTTCTCAATGAAGATATCTGCATGAAAGCGATTTGCCTCTTGTACAAACAACGCAGCCGGACGTGCTTGTAAACCGTTTTTTAATGAAACCTGAACTCGTTTTTGAACCACAGCTCCATTTCCCCTTTAACCTCTTATTTTTTTGCTACCGTTTCCCCCGCGCGTAATTTCTCTGCAATTTCATCGATTTTACGCAAACGATGATTAATACCCGATTTACTAATTTTCCCCCCGGATACCATCTCACCTAACTCTTTCAATGTTACATCTTGATAATCTCTTCGTAGCTGCGCAATTTCTCGTAGTTTATCTGGCAATATATCAAGACCAACCGTCTCATCAATATAGCGGATATTTTCAATTTGCCTTAGCGCTGCACCAATTGTTTTATTTAAATTAGCTGTTTCGCAGTTCACTAAACGATTTACGGAATTACGCATATCACGTACGATTCTAATATCTTCAAATCTTAAAAGCGCATTATGAGCACCAATAATATTTAAAAATTCCGTAATTTTCTCCGCTTCTTTCAAATACGTAATGTACCCTTTTCTTCTTTCCAGCGTCTTACTATTTAAATCAAATCCGTTCATTAGTTCACATATAGCATCATTATGTTCCTTATATAACGAAAAGATCTCTAAATGATAAGATGATGTTTCTGGGTTATTTACTGAACCACCTGCTAAAAATGCACCGCGTAAATACGATCGTTTACAACACTTCTTCTCAATCAATTCTTGTGATATATTTCGAATAAATGAAAAGTCATCTCGCACGATATGAAGATCGGCTAATATTTCGCGAGACTTCTCAACAAGCCTTACGATATATACATTATTTTTCTTCAATCGCATTTTTTTACGAACAAGCAATTCTACCGTTACGTCATATCCCTTTTTCAAAAGCGTATAAATTCTTCTTGCAATTGCCGCATTTTCTGTTTGAATATCAATAGATAGACGACGGTTTGAAAAAGAAAGCGATCCATTCATTCGAAGTAACGCTGATAATTCAGCTTTTTCACAGCATTCCTTCATTTCAAGGTTCGTCAGCTCTTTCTTTGTTTCTGATGCAAATGACACAGTCAACACCTCCTTATACGATTATTATGGAACAAAATTCTTGTCCTATATGAATGAGGAGCGCTACCTCAAACGAGGCAACGCATATTTATAACAATGAATATAAAATCGAAGCTAACTTTAACGTATCATGCCTTACAACACGATCATCATACTTCGCTAATCCACCTTGAATGACATCAATATTATTTTCAGCAAAACGTTCTTCATCCACTACAACTGGTGTAGACATTTCTTCCTCATATAACTTACGTAATTCACAAGGAATATCACGGTTATTTACAATTGCAGTATTGATAAATGGTTGCCCTAAATGATCGTGTAACGCCTGCACATGATCAAAAGCAGTATATCCCATCGTTTCACCCGCTTGTGTCATAACGTTACATACATACACCTTATTCGCCTTTGCAGCAAGAACAGCATCCCCAATTTTATTAACAACTAAGTTGGGTAATATACTTGTATACAAACTTCCTGGACCGAAAACGAGTAAATCAGCTCGTTTAATCTCAGCCAACGTTTCATGCAATGGCTCTACATCTTCTGGAGTTAAAAAGACACGATTAATCTTCTTTCCGTAATAAGGAATCTTTGATTCGCCTGTTACAATTTCTCCATCTTCAAGTTCCGCATGAAGTACCGCACTTTGATTCGCTGCTGGTAATACACGTCCTCTGACATTTAATACTTTACTTGTTTCCGTAATTGCATGGAAAAAGTCTCCTGTAATTGAGGTCATACCTGCCAACAATAGATTTCCTAACGCATGACCTTTCAGTCCGTCCCCTGTTGTGAAACGGTGCTGAAATAAAGCTTCCACCAGTGGCTCTACATCCGATAACGCAACAAGTACGTTACGGATGTCACCTGGAGGTGGAATTTCTAGCTCATCACGTAATCTACCTGAACTGCCACCATCATCAGCGATTGTAACAACTGCTGTAATATCAACAGGATATTGCTTTAATCCTCTTAATAAAACAGAGAGTCCAGTTCCGCCTCCCATGATAACAATTTTAGGCTTTCTCTCTTTTTTCATCCCTTAATGGCCCTTTCTCTTCTCCACATCACGATGAGATACATGAACACTATACTCTGGTTTCAAATGTTTCCCAAGGTATTCTGTAAGCGTAACAGAACGATGCTGTCCACCTGTACATCCAATTGCAATTACAAGTTGACTTTTGCCTTCTCTTTTATAATGAGGCAACATGAAAGTAATCAGATCCGTCAACTTCTCTAAAAACTTATGTGTCTCATTAAATTTCAGTACATACGAAGAAACTTCTTCATCTAGTCCTGTTAATGGCTTCATATGTGGAATGTAATATGGATTTGGTAAAAAACGAACATCAAATACTAAATCTGCATCAATTGGAATACCGTACTTAAATCCAAATGACATAACATTTACACGAAATGCTTGCTCAGTTTCTGTTGAGAACAAGTGAACAATTTTTTCACGTAATTCTTTCGGTTTTAAATCCGATGTATCAAGCACAATATTCGCTCGTGCCTTCATATCTGTTAATAAATCGCGCTCTGCTTCGATTCCCTTTAACGGCAAACCAGTTGGTGCAAGTGGATGCGAACGTCTCGTTTCTTTATAACGAGTTACAAGCGTACTATCTTTCGCATCTAAAAATAAAATATGAGGAATAATCCATGTACGTTCTGATAAATCATCAAGCGCTCCCCATAAATGTTCGAAAAACTCGCGGCCACGTAAATCAATACCAAGTGCCACTTTATTCATTTTCCCTTTTGAATCCGCCATAAGTTCAATAAACTTTGGCAATAACATCGGTGGCAAATTATCTACACAAAAATATCCTAAATCTTCAAAACTTTGTAAAGCTACTGTTTTTCCAGCTCCAGACATCCCTGTAATAATTACCATTTTTATATCATTATTCTCTGTCATCGTATCCTCTCCTTGACGGTTTAACTCGGATCTAATCGATATGAAAGCAACTCAAAATCTGGGGTATATACAAATGTACCGTAGATTATGCCATTTCCTTTAATTAAGTAATCAATAATGTGATAATCTCCTGGCGCCATTGCTAAATCATCAATTTTGTCAAATGTATGCCAACCAATGATGCCTTCTTCGCTCTCTAGTTTGTTTTCTCCTGCAAAATCTGTCGCTAAAAAGGAGAACATCATCCATTCAGAAACAACTTTATCACCTTCTTGGATGACAAAGGTGAAGACCCCCTTTAACGCTGGGTTTTTCAAATAAATACCTGTTTCTTCACGATACTCGCGAACAACGGAATCTCTTACAGTCTCACCACGCTCCATTTTCCCGCCTGGTGCAACCCACCAATTTCGGCGAGGTTTTTGGAGTAAGAGTACTTCATTATCTCTAATTAACACACAGTTTGTCACTCTTTGCATGTTTCTTCACCTCAGCTACTTGCAGTAAAATTCCTCACTGCATACTTCTTTCATTATACTATCAAAAACAGTTTGCTACAACGAAGGAGCCAGTCCTCTTTCGTTAAGCATATGCTACTCAACAATTTTAAAAAAGCTTTCTATAACAAGCGATGTAAATGCTTAGACTTTCAATGAATAGCATAAAAAATCCCCTTAACGATTTTTATCGCCAAGGGGATTAAAGCCTTTATTTCTTACCGAAATAAGTAACAATCGCAAATCCTAAAATAAAGGTAATAATCGAACTTATAATTGAAAATCCGCCAGTCGGAATCCCAGGGAACACAATTACAATCGAACCGATTACAAGTCCAATAATTGCCGCAAATGTCATACTTTTATAACGATCTAATAAAAAACTAATGCCTTTACTACTTACAACAAATCCGACCATAACACCAGCACCGATAACCACGATTAAAGGTAAATTAAGTGTAGTTAAAGCGTTAATTGCTGTTGGATACACACCAATAATTAATAAAATAAACGATCCACTAATCCCAGGAAGCAGCATGGCCATACTAGCCATCCATCCTGCGAAAAATAAACCAATTGCATTTAAAATTGTTAACGTCGTAATTGGATCTGCTGCCTTATCTGGTTTAAAGAAAGCTGTAATCGCAACAAGAATTGCTGCAACTATTAATAAAACAATGTGCTTACCTTTAAACGATGACTTTGCATCAGCTTCTCTCATTAACATCGGTAATATACTAATAATTAAACCGAGGAAGAAAAATTGAGTCGGTTCATAATGATTTGCAAGTAAATATTTAATAACGTGACTTAACGTTAAAAATGCTGCTGCCACACCAGCTGCAAGGGGAATTAAAAATCCTAAATGTTTTTTCCATTCACGACTAAAGAATCCACTAATTGCCGCAAGCAATTGTTCATAAATCCCTAACACAACAGCGATTGTACCGCCGCTCACACCAGGAATTAAATCACTAACGCCCATACAAAATCCACGATATATATTACGCCATTCCATACTGAATAAATTCCTCATTTCTTATAGTGATTTTTTCCGTAAAGTCCAGTATATCAATAAGAAAGCTTATAATCCTAATATTTTTTGACAAAACTTTGACATTTTCAAACAAAAAAAGAAGAAAGCTCCTGTCGGTAGCTTTCTTCTCACAAGGTATATTATCCCTTATTTTTCTGATACAGTTTTTAATTCCTCTAATAATTCTTCTACGTAATGTTGAGCACTTTGTGCTGCAATACTACCGTCACCTGTTGCAGTTACAATTTGACGAAGCATTTTTTCACGAACATCACCAGCTGCAAAAATACCAGGAATTTTCGTTTCCATACGTTCGTTCGTTTCAAGGTAACCATTTTCATTTGTAATACCTAGTTCAACAAATGGTTTTGATAATGGTAACATACCGATGTATACGAATACGCCGTCAGTTTTGACTTCTTTCTCTTCTCCACTGTTTACGTCGACAAGTGTTACACTTCCTACTTTACCACTTGCTTCGTTGATTTCTTTTATAGTATGGTTCCAAATGAAATCTACTTTTTCATTTTGGAAAGCACGGTCTTGTAAAATTTTCTGTGCACGAAGCGTGTCACGACGGTGAACAATCGTTACTTTTGATGCAAAGCGCGTTAAGAATACACCCTCTTCAACAGCAGAATCTCCGCCGCCAATTACGATAAGTTCTTTTTCTTTAAAGAATGCCCCGTCACATACTGCACAATATGATACACCACGGCCGCCAAGTTCTGTTTCACCCGGTACACCAATTTTTTTATACTCTGCACCGCTTGCAACGATAATTGCACGTGCTTTATATTCTTTTTTACCAGCAATAATTGTTTTGTATTCTTTACCATCGATGACTTCTTTCACATCACCGTATGCATATTCAGCACCAAATTTCTTCGCATGCTCAAACATTTTATTTGATAAGTCTGGTCCTAAAATAGACTCATAACCTGGGTAGTTTTCTACATCTTCTGTGTTTGCCATTTGGCCACCTGGAATACCACGCTCAAGCATTAATGTGCTTAAATTTGCACGAGATGTATATACTGCAGCTGTCATACCAGCTGGTCCTGCACCAATAATAACGACATCATAAATTTTTTCTTCTGACACACTATTCACTCCTATCCATTCCTACACAATTAAGTTACCCTCATTATACTGTTAGCATCATTTTTTTCCCAATGATTTGCTTATCTTATGTGTGCGTACGCTTAACAGCTTGCACATACTTTCGGACAGTCGCTACAGATACATTATATACATCTCCAAGCTCCGACTGTGTCATTTTATTTCCTTGTTCGCCGCGTACAATGTATTCAATCGCAGCTGACCAGCCGTACACATTTGTAAATATATCTCCAGATGTATATAAACGTATGAACGTACAAAACCAAAAGTGTAAACACTCTTCAATTAATTCATCATCTTTTTTCGTATAATTGTATAATGCATCCGCGATTCGTACGCACTGCTCAAATTGTTGTAAATCAGCTGGAATACTCTTATGACTATTAAGTAAAAAGAAGTAATTTGCAAGTTGTGATACGATGGGAACACCGTTCTTCGCTTGCGTTATATCAAAGAAGAATCCAACCTTCTCCGGCGTTGACAATTCATTCATTAAATATAAAGCCAGCATTTGTTCTTCTAACGTCGCACTTTGCTGAAATGATTTTCGTAATTCTTCAAATAGCAAACTTTGTCCTTCATCTGCTAAATTCAGCGCATTCCAGGGCTCTTTTCCTTTTTTATCAGGGTGCAATTCCACGACATGTTGCCACATTTTTTCAGCTAGTTGCTGATCTTTCACCATATAAGCAGAATATGCAAACCAATAATAAAAACTAACGTCTCCCTCGTATCCTTGACGCTTTAATAATTTGAACCATTTATATGCATGCTCGAAATAACCAATCGTTGCAAGTGTGGTTCCCAGTTTCAAACGATGTTCAAATGAAATCGGATATACTGAAACTAGCTGTCCCGCTAACGCTTCTACTTGTTTATGCTCTCCAATTGAATATAGAAAAATAAGCGTATTACAAAGCGCATGTATATTACCAGGATTTTTCTCTAAAATCATTTCTGTTAACTTCAGTGCCTTGTCTACATTGCCAGATTGAAAATGTGCAATGGCTAAATTATTATGACCTGACCAAAATTCCGGATAATCTTTCGTAACAATTTCTAATGTAGCAATTGCTTCTTCCAATTGTCCATTACGAATATAACGATTCGCTTCTTCCTGCATAACAATTAAATCATCTTCATCTTCAATCTCTTCCGCACCCATTGCTTCTTCTTCCATAATCTCAAGAAGTTCTAATGTATCTTCTACGAATTCCTTCTCTTTTGCAAATTCTAAATAGCGATCCGCATATTTCTTCGCCTGTTGAAATAACCCCATATATGCATAATTATTTGCAATAAAATAATAGCACTGTTCAAGTTCTGGATTAGATCTAACTAACTTTAAGAAGATTTGATTCGATTCTTGATATTCACCAGCCTCAGATAATACTGATGCTAATTGACATAAAATAAACGGCTCCTTCTCACTTTGTGCCGCTCTTCGAAAATATTTAATTGCATCTTGCAATTTTTGCCCTTTGTAAGCTCTCATCCCTTTTTTATAAAAGAAGTCCGCTAGCTGATTAAAAGAGATAACTTGTCCGTTCTCCTTATATATTCTTTGATTTTTCCCCATATATCCTCCAGTTTTTTGTTTTCTTCGTTCACACATTCTTCTATCTATAAGTATAAACGATTCCGTAAAAAACAAAACAGTATATTCTACTCAATTATTTCCTTTTTATTCATAAAAAAAGAAGAGAAATGTTACATTTTCACCATGAACCTTCTCTTGCGGTCATTTGCTCTTTCGTATAAATAATACGCATTGGATTTCCACCTACGAAAGCTCCGCTCGGTACATCTCTATGAACAAGTGTGCCAGCTGAGACAGTCGCACCATCTCCAATTTTCACACCTGGTAATATTGTTACATTCGCTCCAATCATCACTTCATTTCCAATGATGATTTCCCCAAGTCGATATTCACGAATTAAATATTCATGTGCTAAAAGCGTTGTGTTATAACCAATAATCGAATTCTCTCCCACAGTTATCTTTTCTGGGAACATAATATCCGGCATTACCATAAGTGCAAATGATGTTTTCTTTCCTACTTTCATCCGTAAAAAAGTACGGTACAACCAATTCTTCACAGATAAAAATGGCGTGTAACGCGCAATTTGGATAATAATAAAGTTTTTCATTACCTTCCAAAAAGACACTGTTTTATACACATTCCATAATGAATTTCCTCCTGAAACAGGATAGCGCGTTGTCCGTCGCACTTAGCTCGCTCCTCTACTAACTTACTTGGACCTTTATGAACGGTTCATATTAGACAAAATCGGTAGCAAATCACTCATTTTATTTAGCATAAAGTCCGGCTTGTAAGCTTCTAAATACGCTCTACCTTTCAACGTCCATGAAACCGCAGCTGTTTTCGTCCCCGCATTTTGACCACCGACAATATCATGATGATTATCCCCAACCATCAATGCCTCTTCTGGTTTTGCATCTAATAATTCAAGCGCTTTTTGAAGTGGCTCTGGATGTGGTTTCACATGCTCTACATCATCAATTGTCACGACAACATCAAAAAATTCATCAAGCTTTGACAACTGTAATCCCATCTCAACGGTTTGTCTCGCTTTCGTTGTAACAATACCAACTTTATAACCTTGCTTCTTCAACTCTCGAACTGTTTCATATACAGTTTCATATTCTTCTACTAATTCATCATGATGATCATGGTTAAATTCGCGATAGCTTGTAATCATCTCTTCAACCTTACTTTCATCAATCTTGCTGAAAGTATCATGCAAAGATGGACCGATAAATGGCAACACATCTTCACGCTTATATTGATTTGGATAATATGTATTTAAAGTATGTAAAAAAGAAGAAATAATAAGTTCGTTTGTATTAATTAAAGTTCCATCTAAATCAAATAACACTGTATTTATTCTCATTGCCTTAGTCCTTTCACTTTCCTGAATATGAAAGAAGCAGCATCTTACAATAAGATGCTACTTTTCTCTAATTTTCCGAATATCTTTTATCAGCTTGCCCCATTTTTCGTCTCACAATAATGAAAATAATAGAAATAACAACAAGTCCAATTGACATTACTTGTGCAATACGAAGTGGTCCTAGCATTAAACTATCTGTACGTAAGCCTTCTACGAAGAAGCGTCCTACTGAATACCAAATTAAATATGTGAAGAATAATTCCCCGCGGCGTAAATTCACTTTTCTTAATGCAAGTAGTAAAATTACACCTACAAAATTCCATAATGATTCATATAAAAACGTCGGATGATAGTACACACCCTCAATATACATTTGATTAATAATGAAATCTGGTAAATGAAGACCTTCTAAAAACTGTCTCGTTACTTCATCACCATGTGCCTCTTGGTTCATAAAGTTTCCCCATCGGCCAATTGCTTGTCCTAGTAAAATACTTGGCGCAGCAATATCCGCCAACTTCCAGAATGAAACCCCGCGTCGCTTTGCAAAAAGAATTCCGGTAATAACCGCTCCGATTAAACCACCATGAATCGCCAAGCCACCTTGACGAATATTAATAATTTGACTCGGGTTTTGCGCGTAATATTCCCATTCAAAAATAACATAATACATTCTCGCAAATAGAATAGCGATCGGTACTGCAATTAATACAAGGTCAACAAATGTATCTTTTGGAATACCTAGCCTTTCTCCCTCGCGAGTTGCTAGCCAAAGACCTAATAGCACACCTGTACCGATAATAATCCCGTACCAATAAACAGGAAACGGCCCAAGTTGGACAGCTACGCGGTCAAGCTGCGGTACAGAACCTAACAGCATATGTATGACCTCCCTCTCCAATGTTTACTCCTGATTCCCTAACTCAATCGCACTCATTAATCGTTCTGAGAACTGCTGTGCTGCATTGACTCCCATACGTTTTAAACGGAAGTTCATCGCTGCTACTTCAATAATAACAGCCAAGTTTCGACCAGGACGAACTGGAAGTGTAATCTTCGTAAGTTCTGTATCAATAATTTTCATCTTCTCTTCATCAAGACCTAAGCGATCATAATTTTTCTTTTGATCCCAAATTTCAAGATTAATAACAAGTGTAATACGCTTATAATTTCGCACTGCCCCTGCACCGAATAACGTCATAACGTTAATGATACCTAGACCACGAATTTCTAATAAATGCTCAATTAAATCTGGTGAGCTTCCTACTAATGTGTCTTCATCTTCTTGGCGAATTTCTACACTATCATCCGCAACAAGGCGATGGCCACGCTTCACAAGTTCAAGAGCTGTCTCACTTTTACCAACACCACTTTGACCTGTAATTAAAACACCAACACCGTAAATATCCACTAATACACCATGAACAGCAGTTGTTGGTGCTAGCTTACCTTCTAAATAATTGGTTAAACGACTTGATAATCTCGTTGTCGTTTGAGAAGAACGTAATAAAGGCATGCCTGATTCACGTGATGCTTGTAATAACTCATCTGGTACATCTTGATTACGAGTTATAATAATACATGGCGTCTCCTCGGTACAAAGCGCTTTCATTCTCTCTTGTTTTTGTTCTGTCGTTAACGTATCAAAGAACGTAAGCTCCGTTTTTCCAAGAAGCTGCACGCGATCAGCTGGATAATATGTAAAGAATCCTGCCATTTCAATTCCAGGTCGTGATAAATCACTTGTATCAATCGGACGATGAATTCCTTCCTCACCACTTATTAACTCCAATTGAAATTGTTCAATTAAATCTTTTGTCCTTACTTTTGGCATATGTATAAACCTCCACTCCGCTGCGGGTTCAGTCTCGTTTGATGTAAAATTCCATTCTACCGGATATTGTACCATTTTTTTCTGGAAACAAGAAATACGGTTTCTGATAAATAGAAAAAAACATTTCATACGAATAATGAAATGTTTTTCTTTTTGTCATTTTCTCTTTTTTTCATATAGAGGTTCCACAATTACCTTTTCAATAATCATATTAAAAATTGAAATACAAATTGCCGCAACAATCGCTACACCAAATCCTGATATATTAAAAGCATCTCCTAATAATGAATCTGCTATTTTTAACGTAATCGCATTAATAACAATTAAGAAGAAGCCGAAAGTTACAACAGTAATTGGTAGCGTAATTAAAATTAAAAACGGCTTTACGAACACATTTAAAATAGCCAAAATAATACTCGCAATAATTGCAGTTTGTATATTCGCTACGTAAAACGCGTCTGGTGCAATCCCTTTTAAAAGTCCCGATACAGCGATTAACACAACGCTATTTACAAGAAGTGATACAATCCATCTCATTTTCTTACACATCCTTTTAACATATATATTTCATCATACGCTAATAGACAATAAACGCAAGTATCATACAAATACTTATACCAACTTATTCTACTCTTCACGCTTGTATACCTACCAACATTTCTTTGTGAAATAGGGACCACACCATCTATGTTCATGAGTTTTTACAAAAGTCCAAGTGAAATCTTTATCTACAATATAGATATCACCTTTATACGCATCATCTGTCTCACACAATGTATCATCCATATGTAATAAACTCGCATCCTTTATTAATAGTACCTCATCACAGTGTTGGTAGAAAATGTAGCACTCCTTTTTCACTTCATTATGAAACGCGCTCTCTGCTTCTATTCCTTCTAAGCACTTCTTTTTCTCATAACTAAATATGTGCCAAAGATATCCACATACATACTTATCTCCGTAAAAGAAAATGTCTTCTTTTTCTTCATCACTTAAATGGTTTGCAAAGTTATTCTCCCAGCGCTTCCGAAAATATACACCCCACTTTTGGAACTTTCTTACCTTCATATTCTTCTTTCGCAACACATCTAAAAACTCCATCATCTCCCCCTATACAATAAAAACCGAGCGTCATTTCCACTCGGTTTTCATCAATAAACTTATTGCGATAACTCTACTTCTTTTATTTTCTCTTTCATTCTTGCTTTATCACGATTTAAAATCTCTTTTAAATACTTACCAGTATACGAGCGCTCTTCTTTTACTACTTGCTCTGGCGTTCCCGAAGCGACGATTTGTCCACCTTTGTCCCCGCCTTCTGGTCCAAGGTCAACGATATAATCAGCTGTTTTAATCACATCTAAATTATGTTCAATTACAAGTACCGTCTCACCACTCTCAACAAGACGTTGCAGCACTTCTAGAAGACGTGCAATATCATGCGCATGTAAACCAGTCGTTGGCTCATCTAAAATATATAACGTACGACCTGTAGAACGACGGTGTAATTCAGAAGCTAATTTCACACGCTGTGCTTCCCCACCAGATAATGTTGTTGCTGGTTGACCTAATTTCATATAACCAAGCCCAACATCTACAAGCGTTTGAAGTTTACGCTTAATTTTAGGAATATTGGCGAAGAATTCTACTCCATCTTCAATTGTCATCCCTAACACTTCAGAAATATTCTTATCTTTATATTTCACTTCTAACGTTTCACGATTATATCGTTTACCGTGACAAACTTCACACGGAACATACACATCTGGTAAGAAATGCATTTCGATTTTAATAATTCCATCTCCACGGCACGCTTCACAACGGCCACCTTTTACGTTAAAGCTGAAACGTCCTTTTTGATATCCGCGCACTTTAGCTTCGTTCGTTTGTGCAAACACATCACGAATATCATCGAATACACCTGTGTACGTCGCTGGATTAGAACGTGGTGTACGACCAATTGGCGATTGATCAATATCAATTACTTTATCTAAATGTTCAAGACCTTTAATCTCTTTATGAGTACCTGGCTTCGCTTTCGCTTTATATAACTTTTGCGCTAACGATTTATATAGTACTTCATTAATCATCGTACTTTTACCTGATCCAGATACACCTGTTACCGCTACAAACGTACCAAGCGGGAATGACATTTTTGCATTCTTTAAGTTATTCTCTTTTGCACCGACAATCTCCACTTTACGTCCGTCACCTTTACGTCTTTCAAGTGGAACTGGAATAAACTCTTTACCACTTAAATATTTTCCTGTTAACGAATTATCATCTTGCATCACTTCAGCTGGTGTCCCTGCCGATACAACTTGCCCACCGTGAATACCTGCACCCGGTCCGATATCAAGTAAATAATCAGCAGCCATCATTGTATCTTCATCATGCTCAACAACGATTAATGTATTACCTAAATCGCGCATTTCTTGCAACGTACGAATAAGACGATCGTTATCGCGCTGATGTAAACCGATAGAAGGCTCATCAAGAATGTAAAGTACGCCAGTAAGACGAGAACCAATTTGCGTCGCTAAACGAATACGCTGCGCCTCACCACCTGATAAAGTTCCTGCGGCACGACTTAACGTTAAATAATCTAAACCGACGTTCACTAAGAACCCAACGCGCTCTTGGATTTCTCTTAAAATTAAATGAGCAATTTTTTGTTGTTTCTCCGTTAGCTCCACATTCGAGAAGAATTCCTGTACTTCTTGAACAGAATACTTCGTTACATCAGCAATCGTTTTATCACCAACGAAAACAGCTAAACTCTCAGGCTTTAAGCGTCCACCTTTACACTTCGGACAAGCTTGCTCTGCCATATACTTTTCCATTTGCTCACGGACATAATCAGAACTCGTTTCACGATAACGACGTTCGATATTTGGAATAACACCTTCAAATAAAATCTCATTTTCCTTTACTTGACCAAATTCATTTACATAGCGGAAATAAACTTTCTCTTCACCGCTTCCGTACAACACTTTATCAAATAAATCTTTCGGTATATCTTTCACAGGCACATCCATATCAACGCCGTAATGATTACATACAGATTGTAAAAGCTGTGGGTAATATTGTGAGCTTGTCGGTTCCCATGGAGCAATCGCATGTTCATTTAATGATAAATCCCAGTTCGGAATAACAAGTTCTAAATCTACCTCTAGCTTTGAACCAAGTCCATCACAAGAAGGACATGCTCCGAATGGACTGTTGAATGAGAACATACGCGGCTCTAATTCTCCGATTGAAAAACCACAATGCGGACAAGCATGATGTTCACTAAATAGAAGTTCCTCTTCTCCCATTACATCGATTAACACTCGGCCTCCGCCAAGCTTTAATGCACTTTCAAGTGAATCAGCAAGACGGCTTGCGATTCCTTCTTTTACAACAATACGGTCAATTACAACTTCAATGGAATGCTTCTTATTTTTATCTAACGTAATCTCTTCAGACACATCAAGCATTTCACCATCAACACGTACACGAACATACCCTTGCTTCTTAATATCTTCAAGTACTTTCACATGCGCTCCTTTACGCCCAGACACGATAGGCGCTAACACTTGCAATTTCGTACGCTCAGGATATTCAAGAACACGGTCTACCATCTGCTCGACTGTTTGTGATGTAATTTCAATCCCATGATTCGGACAAATTGGCGTACCAATTCGTGCAAATAATAAACGTAAATAATCATAAATCTCCGTCACTGTTCCGACAGTTGAACGTGGATTACGACTCGTCGTTTTTTGATCGATTGAAATCGCCGGTGACAATCCTTCAATCGTATCTACATCCGGCTTATCCATTTGTCCTAAAAACTGGCGCGCATACGCAGATAACGATTCTACATATCTGCGCTGCCCTTCTGCATAAATCGTATCAAATGCTAATGATGATTTCCCCGAACCAGACAATCCCGTTACAACGACAAGCTGATTTCTCGGAATGGTTACATCAATATTTTTTAAGTTATGTGCTCTAGCACCTTTTACAACGATAAAATCCTTGCTCTTACTCACTCTTTTCACCCTTCCGCTTTTAATTCTAATAGTAAATCTCTTAGTTCAGCTGCACGCTCGAAGTCTAACGCTTTTGCTGCTTCTTTCATCTCTGCTTCCATCTTCGCAATTGTCTTTTCGCGCTCTTTTTTCGTCATTTTCTTAGCAGGAGTTGCTTCGTATGTTTCTGTCTCTTCAGCCGCTGTCGTTGCACGGATTACATCACGAACACCTTTTTGAATCGTTTTCGGCGTGATACCATGCTCTTCATTGTAAGCTTCTTGTATAGTACGACGACGCTGCGTTTCTTCAATTGCAATTCCCATCGATCTCGTTATGCGATCTGCGTACATAATAACGCGGCCGTTTTCATTACGCGCCGCACGACCAATCGTTTGAATTAACGAACGTTCTGAACGCAAGAACCCTTCCTTATCAGCATCTAAAATCGCTACAAGTGATACTTCTGGAATATCTAATCCTTCTCGTAATAAGTTAATACCGACAAGTACATCAAACTTACCAAGGCGAAGGTCACGGATAATTTCAATACGTTCTAACGTTTTAATTTCAGAGTGAAGATAGTTCACTTTAATTCCTACATCTTTTAAGTAATCCGTTAAATCCTCTGACATTTTCTTCGTTAAAGTCGTAATTAGTACACGTTCATTTTTTGCAATACGATCTTGAATTTCTCCTAATAGATCGTCAATTTGACCTTCAATAGGTCGTATATCGATTGGTGGATCTAAAAGCCCTGTTGGACGAATAATTTGTTCTATTACTTCTGGTGACTGCTCTAACTCATACGGTCCTGGCGTCGCCGAAACGTAAATAACTTGATTTGTTTTCTCCTCAAACTCATCAAACATGAGCGGTCTATTATCTAAAGCTGACGGCAGACGGAATCCATGATCCACAAGCACTTGCTTACGTGCTTGGTCCCCGTTATACATCGCTCTTACTTGTGGCACTGATACGTGCGACTCATCCATAACAATTAAGAAATCTTTCGGGAAATAATCTAATAACGTATACGGCGTTGCACCCGCTGGACGAAGTGTTAAATGACGGGAATAGTTTTCAATCCCTGAACAAAAGCCCATCTCGCGCATCATTTCTAAATCATAACGTGTACGTTGCTCTATACGCTGTGCTTCTAGCAACTTACCGTTATCATTTAATTCCTTTAAACGCTCTTCTAATTCTTTTTCGATATTTTCAATAGCGACCTTCATTTTCTCTTCACGTGTAACGAAGTGAGATGCTGGGAAGATTGCTACATGATCACGTTCTGCTAATACTTCACCTGTTAACGCATTTACTTCACGAATACGATCAATTTCATCGCCGAAAAATTCAATCCGAATACAATGCTCATCAAGTGATGCTGGGAAGATTTCAACTACATCTCCGCGCACACGGAATGTACCACGCTTGAAATCAATATCATTACGTCCATACTGTACATCAACAAGTTCACGAAGCAATTGATTGCGGTCCTTCTCCATACCAACTCGAAGTGACACAACTAACTCGCGGTATTCTTCAGGAGAACCTAAACCATATATACACGATACACTCGCAACGATAATTACATCGTCCCGTTCAAATAATGCAGACGTTGCCGAGTGACGCAATTTATCAATTTCATCATTAATCTGCGCGTCCTTTTCAATAAACGTATCTGTTTGTGGTACATACGCTTCTGGCTGATAATAATCGTAATAACTAACAAAATATTCAACTGCATTATTCGGGAAAAAGTCTTTTAGCTCACTATATAACTGACCTGCTAATGTTTTATTGTGAGCCATGACAAGTGTTGGCTTTTGCACTTCTTTAATGACATTTGAAATCGTAAATGTCTTACCCGTTCCTGTCGCTCCAAGCAACACTTGCTTTTTCTTTCCACTATTAATTCCCTCTACAAGCTTCTCTATAGCTACCGGCTGATCACCTTGCGGGGAATACGCTGAGACAATTTCAAATTGACGTTCCAAGAAAATCCGACCTCCTCATAAAAATCTGTATTATTATTTTACCACGAATACCTATAAAAAACCTAAAAAAACGAACAGATATTCGGTAAAGTTTTCGACAATATACACATAGAAAAAGGAAGGAGTAAATACTTCCTTCCTCTACTAACTCTATTTTTTAGGTACATATACTAAGTCATATCCATTGCGCCCATTTTCATTCACACAGTCTATTAACCTATAAGCCGTTTGCGATTCACGCTGCTCTTTAACAATCCTTTTACAGCTATCTTTATATAACCTTTTATCCTCACCAGCAAATTTGTCTTGTCTACTATCTAACACATAAAGGATATCTTTCCCACTATGCTCTAACGTTTGAAAAACCGGGTCACCTTCATCGGTATACTGTACAATTCTTATTTCATCAACTTTCCCTTGTTCCACATTCCAAACGAACTGCTCGAATTTATCTAGATTGGAAATCCTGGTTCCCTTTACAATGACATCATTCTTCTTGTTAATTGTAGTGTTAGATGGTGCACATGCTACTAAACTAAAGAGAAATAGACATATAAAACTGATTCTTTTTCCTATTGTCATCCTCTCCTATAAAAATTATTTGTATACCCAAAAGCTACTTTCAACTATGAAAGTAGCTTTTCTTTTCCTTTCTCCTTCTTCGGAAAAATCACATATGAAAATGAAATCGCTGTATCAACTAAAAATATAATTGCCCACACTTGGCTCACGCGACTTGCAGCTTTATTTAAAACGATTCCCGATTCTAACCAATTACCCCATTGTTCAAACGAAATAAATCCATACGCAAAGAAAAAGAATATGTGCACACCAACGAATAAAACAAGATGTAATACCCAATTTTTTATTTCCTGCTTCGCATAGGCCATACCTGTTAATTCTACGTGCTCTTCCATAATTGGCGCTGGTTCATTACGCCATTTCGCAACTAGCTTTTGCGCAAATATATCCAGCTTCTTCAAATCCTTTTTCCCGTAGAAAACTGCATACAATAAAATAATTACAGTAATGATTTGAAAATTAGAGAACTTTCCTGTTTGATAATAGTCCACTACCCCTAATGTTAAAATAAACACTTCATTTATGAGGAGTACAATCCCCATAATAAAGCTCGCCTTTTTCAAACGGAATCCGTAACGGAGTAAAAAGAAACCGATAGCTGATAACCAAAATACAATTTCTGCCCCAATTAAAAAATACCAACGATATTCTGCGAGTATACTCATTTATCCTTCTCCTTTTCATCATAAATACGAAAAGCTTCATCCATATATATTAAAAGTTCTTCTTCAATTGGATACATGCTCATTTTCTGTGAATCTTCCTTCGATTTTCTAACTTCCCATAACTTATCTAAAAATGCTTCGTCACCATTAGCCATTTCTAAACACTTCTGCATTAATTTTTTCGTTGCCCCTTGTACCTCATCATTAGCAGCTTCTTTACCTTCCTTCATAAAAGTACGGAATCGCTTTAATAAATCTACCCATTCTAAAACATTCGGATCTTCTTCACTCATATTCGGCAAATTGTGAAGCAACTTTTGTTCTTCCTTTGAAAACACTTCATTTTGGAATATTTCACGTATACGAGGAGACTGTTTCGAAAGCTGAATAAGTTCAAACATAACTTTCCAATCAAGATCTCCCTCCACATCTACCGAATAAACAACAGCTTGTAAAACACGCTCCATTCGATTAAATTTCTTTTGTTCTTCCTGTACAAACCGAAGTTGTTTTTCAAGAGAATCCTTTAAGTTAAGCTCACCTTTTACTAACATATTCGCAGCCTCTTTTAATGAAAATCCCATTTCCTTTAAAAATAAAATTTGTTGCAGCCTTATTACGTCAACTTCACTATATAAACGATGCCCACCTTCTGTTTTCCCGCTCGGCTTTAACAAATCTATTTGATCGTAATAACGTAATGTACGTACTGTAACCCCTGTTTCTCTCGTCAATTCTTGTATTGAAATCACTACCATCACCTCTTCCCCTTCATTATAAAAGATGACGTTACGTAACTTTCAAGTAATTTGTAAAAAAATACAAAAAGCTGTTTATACAAAGTGTATAAACAGCTTTTATGGAAATAACCCCTTTTGTATGGCGCGCCCACAAAATAAAATAAGTGCTCCAACAACAACACTCGTTGCTGTTTTATGATAATGAGCTGAAACTAATAAATAATATGATAAACCGACAGTACCGAGCATAATACAAATACTTGGCACTGGATTACGAGAGAAGTTCTGCATTCCCCAAAACAAAGCAAAAATAGCCGTAGCGACACATAATACCGGTAATCCCATCCCAGTTCCCCTTTTTTCTATCTATTCCTTGTTGCTAACACGCTCGTTGATGCGATACTTATTAATAAACCAAAACCAATCCTTATATATTTAAACGTTTAATCTAATTGAAATCTCTCAAACTTATCATTTATTTTCTTTCCCCCTTACTCCAGCGTAAAGATTTCCTCCACCTTCACTCCAAAATACTTGGCGATTTTTAAGGATAACTCTAGACTCGGATTGTAATGATGATTTTCAATCGCCACTATCGTCTGCCGCGTCACCTGCATCGCCTTTGCCATTTCAACTTGCGTTATATGATTTTGCTTTCTTAACTCTTTTATTTTATTTTTCACACCCATAGGCTCCACCTTCAAAAGTAAAGATATCTTTACTTAAATTATAAATATTTTCCAGTTTTAAGCAAAGATATCTTTACAAATTTTAGAAAAACGTTTCACTGAACATCTACTCTAACGAAGTACAAGAGTAATTCAATTTATATCAGCGATTTCCCAAATATATCAGCGCAACTTAAATTATATCGGCGATTTCCCAAATATATCAGCGCAACTTAAATTATATCGGCGATTTCCCAAATATATCAGCGCAACTCCATTTATATCGGCGATTTTTCAAATATATCGACTTACCGACAAATATCGACATCCGTAGCGCTACTATAATCATAAAAAAAAGCTGTCCCCAAATACCTTCAGGAACAGCTTTCTCCTCTACTACATAAATCCTAACGCATATACAAGAACGTATCCAAGAACCGATAAGCAAATCGAGCCAATCAGCCCTGCCACGAATGCTTTACTTCCTAATTTACGGAATGTTTTAAACTCTACATTTAAACCGAGCCCTGCCATCGCCATTGCGATTAGCATATAAGCAATGACAACAATATATCCCGCAACTACTTCTGGAATAATCCCGAGCGAATGCACTGCACTCATTGCTAAAAACCCGAAGATGAACCACGGAATTGGAAGGTCGCGCCACGATCTTTTTTCCTTGCTTCCCTCGCTCTTACCAAACCATAATCCGATTAAAATCGCTACTGGCACAAGCATTGCAACGCGCGTTAATTTCACGATAACTGCGATATCTACAGCCGTGCTTCCTCCTGGCGCCGCAGCTGCGATGACATGAGCGATTTCGTGAAGCGTCGCACCTGAGAATACACCGTAACCGTACGGAGATAAACCAAGCACTGGATATAATAACGTATAAATAAGCGTAAATATAGTACCTAAAATTGCGATGATTGCTGCTCCAACTGCCGTTTCGTCATCTTTTGCTTTCACTTGCGGTGCAATTGCCACGACCGCGGCTGCGCCGCAAATTGCCGTACCGCATGCAGTTAAAATTCCAAGTTTCTTTTCTACTTTAAATACTTTCGTTAATCCGTATACAACAAAAATAGTAAATGTAATAACAACCGCCGCGATGACCAATACTTTCGGTCCCGCCTTCGCAATATCAACAAGATTTAATCGCATTCCAAGTAAGATGATTCCAAAGCGCAGCAACTTCTTACTCGCAAAGTTCGTTCCTGCAATCGCATCGTGAGGAACTCCAATTGCAGCGCGCCAAATCATCCCAATTAGAATAGCAATTACTAATTGTCCCATAATATTTAAAAATGGAAGCTCTGCTAAATACTTCGCGGCAATTGCGATTAATAATGTAATCCCAATTCCTTGCGAAAATCCAAAGCCCTTCTTCTTTTGTATAACAAGTGTTTGTTCCACCTTGTACCACCCCAATAATCGTATTGGAACATGCATGTTCTTTCTACTTACATTATAAGAGAGTTTCTATAATAAGTTTAATATCAATACCAAATCTCTATCATCAGAAATACTTATGATAAGATGATAGAAAAAGAAAGGAGCAGATTATATGAACGTAGACATTTTAAAAATTTTTGTTACTGTCGTTGAACAGAAACACTTCTCCCGTGCAGCAGAATTATTAAACCTTTCACAGCCTGGCGTAAGTATGCATATACGCAACTTAGAAAACGAATTTGGCACTACGCTTATTCAACGCTCCCCGAAACACGTCCAAGTTACGGAAGCAGGAAACATATTATATATACATGCAAAGCAAATGCTCTCTCTTTACGAAGATGCTAAACAAGAAATTAACGAACTACATAACGTTGTAACAGGAACACTTCGCATTGGTGCTAGTTTTACAATTGGTGAATACTTACTTCCAAAAATATTGGCTAACTATGCGAATGAAAACCCACACGTCGAAGTTCATACTTTCATCTCAAATACAGAAGACGTTTTGCAGAGCCTTCGTTCTAATCAAATTGATATCGGCTTAGTGGAAGGGCAAGTCGTATACGCTGACGTTGACGTTGAAACATTTATGCAAGATGAAATGAAGCTCGTCGTCCCACCAAATCATCCATTGCTCCGCACAAATGAAATAAATGAAAGCACACTCCAAGATCAAGTATGGGTATTAAGAGAAAGTGGTTCTGGTACACGCGCTTATAGTGATCGCTTTATTCATCAACACCATTTAAAAATGAAACGATTTTTTACATTCAGTAGTATCCAAAGCGTAAAGGAAGCTGTTAGTGCCGGGCTTGGCATCGCTATACTTTCTGATTGGACTGTACGGAAAGAGCTACTAGCAAAAGAACTATTCCACGTCGAAGTTCCAAATGAACAACTCATCCGTCCATTCTCCATCGTACGCGGCAAATATTTCATTCCATCTAAAGCCATTCAAGTGTTCTTAAATCATGTAGATTCTTTTGCGAAAAAACAGAGTTGACCTTCACATTAGTGTGAAGGTTTACAATACATGTAAAAGGAGTGAAACACATTGCGAATTGGAGAATTATCAAAAGAAACTGGCGTTAGCGAAAGATCAATAAGACATTACGAAGAAAAGGGACTACTCCCTTCTAAGCGCCTCGCAAATGGCTACCGTGATTTTAATGAAAGTGCCATCGAAAAAGTGGAGCTTATTCAAATGTACTTACAAATCGGCTTAAATTTAGAAGAGACGGCAAGGATGCTACGCTGCCTTCAAATTGAACCGCACCTGTACGACAATCCGTGTAGCAGTATCCTTACGCTTTACGAAGATAAACTCAATGAAGTAACAAAGCAAATCACATTGCTTTCCAACATCCAAACGAATTTGCAAAAACACGTTTCACTCCTAAAACAAGCAAAAGAAAAGGGATGATTACATGTTTGTTATACATGGCAGTTCAAGACAAAACGGAAATACAGAAGCTTTAACACATATGATGATAGAGGGCATTGAAACAGAACAAATTTACTTGCGTGATCATACCGTCTATCCTATTACAGACCAACGTCATGATGCAGAAGGATTCCAACCTGTAAATGATGACTATGAGCAGTTAACGAAACGCATGCTAGAGCACGACACAATTATCTTTGCTACACCGCTATACTGGTACGGAATGAGCGGACATATGAAAAACTTCGTCGATCGTTGGTCACAAAGCTTGCGCGATACATCTCTTCATTTCAAAAAAAAAATGAAAGGCAAAAAAATGTATGTTGTCATCGTTGGCGGGGACAATCCTAAACTGAAAGCATTGCCGCTTATCGCTCAGTTTCAATACATCTTTGATTTTGTTGGTTCATCATTTGAAGGATATATTATTGGGGATGCGAATGGACTAGATGAAACCCAAAACGATGCTGAGGCGCTGGCAAAAGCACAATTGTATAATAATAAATTCAAAAATAGCGAACAGAAATAAGTTTGACAAACTATTTAGACTTAGCAACGCAAGAAGAATTAGAAATTATGTTACAAGAATACCCTGGCACAATACTTTTCATTAGCCATGACCGTGCCTTTATTCGCTCTGTTGCAGACCATATTCTACAAGTAGATGAGAGTGAACCAAGAATATTCCATGGTAATTACGAGCAATACACAAAAAGAACAACCGGGGATTCTGTAAACGTTACTGAACAAGAGTTATTACGATTACAAACAAAATTAACAGAAATCATCGGCCGAATTTCCATACCAAATCATCACGATGACATCACATCTCTCGAACAAGAATACGAAACATTATTAGTTCAAATCCGAAAATGTAAAGAAGCGCTCTAATGTCTTCCCTATATATCGACAAGGCCTTCCGCATTTCCCAAGAAATATTGGAATTTCGACACAGAATAGCATTAATAAAAGTGAAAAAACCGTGCATCAGCACGGCTTTTTCACTTTTCTATACGGACAGCAGTCCCGCTCACAGCAACCATTAGCATTCCTTCGCGAACTACTTCGTAATCCACGTCGATACCAACAATTGCATTCGCATTTTTTTGTCTTGCGAAAGTTTTCATTTCTTCCATTGCGATGTCGCGCGCTTCTTTTAATTTACTTTCATAAGCACCCGCGCGGCCGCCGACAACGTCACGAACAGAAGCGAAAAGGTCACGAACGATATTCGCGCCCATAATCGCTTCTCCATTGACGATATCGATGTACTCAATAATTTCTTTTCCTTGAATTGTAGACGTTGTTGTTACAATCATGCTTTATAGCCTCCCATATAAGATTTTCACTTACTTATGGTGCACTAATTCAGCAGAAATTATATTTATGAACTGAACTGAGCTTCGTATAATCGGCTGTATCCTCCGCCTTGCTCAATTAGTTCCTCATGCGAACCTTGTTCTGCAATACCATCTTTATTTACAACGACGATACGATCTGCATTTTTAATCGTTGCAAGCCTGTGAGCGATAACTAATGTTGTACGGCCGACAGATAGTTCTGCAAGCGATTTTTGAATCGCTAGTTCCGTCTCTGTATCTAATGCAGAAGTCGCTTCATCTAATATTAAAATTGGTGGGTTTTTCAAGAACATACGAGCAATCGCTAGACGCTGTTTCTGTCCACCAGAAAGTTTCACACCACGCTCACCGATAACGGTATCTAAACCGTCTGGTTGTGAGTAAATTAAGTCTTCTAACTGCGCACGTTTTACCGCCTGCCAAATTTCAGCTTCTGACGCCTTTAAATTTCCGTAAGCAATATTTTCACGAATCGTTCCTGAGAATAAGAACACATCTTGCTGCACAATTCCAATTTGTTTACGAAGTGAAGATAATGTCATATCTTTCGTATCAATACCATCAATTTGGATTGAACCAGACGATTGTTCATAAAAACGTGGGAGTAAACTACATAACGTTGTTTTTCCAGCTCCTGATGGTCCAACGAACGCAACCGTTTCACCTGCATGTATGTTCAAACTAATGTCATTTAAAATCGGTTCTTTATTTTCATATCCGAACGTAATGTTGTTATATTGAATATCACCATGTACATGTTTAACTTCCATCGCACCTTTAGAGTCTACAATATCTGGCTCTGTTTCAAGAAGCTCTACATATCTCTTAAAACCAGCGATCCCTTTCGGATAGCTTTCGATTACCGCATTAATTTTTTCAATTGGGCGGAAGAAAATATTCGTTAATAGAACGAATCCAATAAATCCACCGTACGTTAATTCACCTTGCAGAACAAACCATGTACCGCATATTAAGACGAAGAGTGTTACGAGACGCATGAGCATATAACTAATCGATGAATTTAATGCCATAATTTTATACGCCATTAATTTCGTTGTGCGGAAACGAGCGTTGTTAACAGCAAATTGCTCTTTCTCAAACTTTTCATTTCCGAATGCTTGTACTACGCGAATACCACCAACATTATTCTCAATACATGCATTGAAATCAGCAACGTCTGAGAATAAACGTCTAAATGTACCTGTCATTTTTTTGTTGAAGTAAAGTGCTAACCATAATAAGAATGGAATGACGAAGAACGTTAATAGCGCTAACTTCCAGTTGATCATCATCATAAATGAAAATGCCCCAACTAAAGTCATAATAGCGATAAATAAATCTTCTGGTCCATGGTGAGCAATTTCCCCAATTTCCATTAAGTCGTTTGTAAGACGTGAAATTAAATGACCTGTTTTATTATTGTCAAAAAATCTAAATGATAGCTTTTGAATATGATCAAATAATTTCTGCCTCATATCCGTTTCAATGTTAACACCAAGCATATGTCCCCAATATGTAACAACATATTGTAAGCCTGCATTTAATATATACACTGCAAGTAAACCGAAACAAGCCCATAAAATAAGCGTCCAGTTTTGTCCTGGCAATAACTTATCAATAAATTGATTTACGATAAGCGGGAAGCCAAGTTCTAGTAATCCTGCGACAACCGCACAAGAAAAGTCGAGTATAAATAAACCTTTATACGGTTTATAGTAAGAAAAAAATTTACGCAGCATATCTTACCTCCATTTTCCAAAATTAAAAAGACTCTCTAAATGATAACCATTATCAAATAATTATTCAAGTTATCCGTCTATGAAACTAAAAATAAGATTTTTGGTATTTGTCATTTTTTCCAGAGAGTCGATAGATTCAAATAATCGCCGATATAAATTTCATTTACTAACTACCCTCCCCCAAAACAAAAAAAGGTACCACCACAAGGTGATACCATTCCTTCTATTACATCGCTTCCGAATCCCACTCATGCTCCTGCTCAACGAATACAATACCTAATTCGTGATGTCCACCAGCATATAATGCAGTTTGTGCAAGACGAAGCTCACCATTTGTATCTAATACTTCTAATTTACAAAATGCTCCTGTCGTCTTCGTTTGAAGCGCATCATAAAATTCCTCGGCGCTTTTTGGAATGACTCCATTTACTTTCGTAATAATTTCTCCAGGTAGTAATTTTAGCTCTGCTCCAATTGTATTTGGGATTGTATCTAGTACAACGAGCCCATCATTGCGTGCAGCAAAATACGCTGGTCTTGTTTCATCAGTAATTTTCTCTTGCATCGAAATTGTGAAACGCCCAAGCATTGCGACTCCCATCGCGATAATTGCAAGTACATGCCACCAGTAACTTGCGATTCCTAAAACGAGCACAAGTCCTGCTAACCCATAAACACGTCTTCCTGTAAATAATAAAGCTTCCGTCGGCTCATAACTTTTAATCTTTCTCATAAATCCAATTAAAAATGGAACGAGAAATAGAGAATATGTATTTGAACCTATTGAAACGACAGGCCACCATGAAATAAACTGCGTTACCGCATCACCCGGTACAAGAATAAAAATAGGAACGATCCATAAACGCTTTGATTCGTGTAAACCAATCTTTAATCCACGCTTCCCCTTCCTAATCTTCGGTGTAGAATATCCTACTGCGTTTTTAGAAATCAATAAGCCTTCTACAATAAGCATAACGCCTAGCAAAATAGCAAGGGATACAATGGTATTCTCTTCACCTTCTCGAAGCTGTAAGAAGGAAACTGGTAGCTTAGAAGATAATAGAACACATACAATCGCAATGCTAAATGTATAAGCCGCTGATAAATATCGATACATAGCCGTTAATCCAAATAGTAATGTCCAAATTAAAATGGCCCATAAGCTTGCTTTAGAAACAACAAGTCCAAGCCCAATCGTAATAATAGATACTACTAATCCGTATCCAATCCCTGCAAATAGAGAGGTTCGCAGTTCAAACCAAATATCATAAACTTTAAAAGAAAAATCTTTTCGTTCTCTTAACATACGTAAGTATCCAACGAAGATACTACTTATTACAAATATATAGACAGCAGGGTGTAAGAAAAAACGTCCAACTGCCCGCATTATTTCAAAAATCCACGACTCCACGAACTCATTCACCACCATTTATATCATTCTTTCTTTTTATATTATCATAACTAAACAAACGTTTGTTTAACACAAAAAAATACAGGCAGCAAACTGCCTGTATTTCTTCTTATTTTGCCATTAATTTTAATGCTGACTGTAATTGTAGATCATTTTCTCCAGAACGGATTTTTTCGATAATTTTAGTTTGAATCGCTTCAGCTGTCTTTTTATCAAGCTGTCCTGTCGCTTCCATTTCATTCGCATTTTGGAATGCTTTCAGCGCTGATTCTGTCTCTTTACTAAAGTATCCATCTTCACGACCTGGTACATATCCTAAGCTCTTAAGCATTTCTTGAGCATGTTTTACTTGTACATCATTTGAATTGTATGAAAGTGTTTTTTCAATTTGAATTGGTGTCGCATGATAATAATTTGGTTGCTTCACTTCTACTGTTGGCGCGATTCCTTTTTTATGAATCCAGTTCCCATCCGGTGTTAACCATTTAAACATCGTTAATTTAATGTTGCTGCCGTCTTTAAATGGAACAGCTTGCTGGACAGTACCTTTACCAAATGTCTTTTCACCAATTAAATCGTATCCTTCTCCTTCTTTCAGTGCACCAGCTAAAATCTCTGAAGCAGAAGCACTTCCATTATCAATTAATACTGAAATTGGATATGGTTTTCTCTCTTTCAGTTCCGTAGAGAATTTCTTCTTCTCACCATTTCGCTGCTCTACTTGTAGCATCGGCTTTTTATTCGTCATAATTTCTCCCAGTATATCTTCTACACTATTTAAATAGCCACCAGGATTACCACGCACGTCAATAACTAAGCCTTTTATATTTTTCTTCTCTAACTCTTTTAACTGATCCTTAAATTCCTTCGCTGT
This sequence comes from Bacillus sp. NEAU-Y102, assembly GCF_054788175.1. Lineage (NCBI taxonomy): Bacteria > Bacillati > Bacillota > Bacilli > Caryophanales > Bacillaceae > Bacillus > Bacillus sp. NEAU-Y102. Next base: position 64,885 of record NZ_JBTWFK010000006.1, read on the forward strand.
ATTTTCAGCAAAAGAAGTGATTTGCATATAACCGATATCTCTTCCGCTCTCTTGCTTCACAGAACTAAACACTGTAAAGATCGGAATTTTTTCACGCTTAATTTTAAATACAATCGGATCAGTTACTCCCGCACGTTTAATTTCAATTGCGACAGTCGTTCCTTTTTTACCACGGATCTTTAATACTGCTTCTTCACGTGATAAGTCTTTCACACTGTTTCCATCTACAGATAAAATTTGGTCATTCGGTTTAATTCCTATCTTTTCTGCTGGTGAACCTTTAATTGGCGATACGATAATAAGCTTATCGTCCGTTTTGTTCACCTCAGCCCCAATCCCCTCTAATTCAGGATCAAGCGATTCACTAAACTGTTTGGCTGTTTCTTTATCCATATACGTGGAATAAGGGTCCTTCAGCGTAGACAACATGCCTTGTATTGCACCTTCAACTAACTTTTCATCTTTCACGTCTTCCACATAACGTGAATCAATTAGTGCATACGCCTCATTAATTTTTGCCAAATTCCCTTGCGCAGTGCTAGCATTCCCACTCGAAATTGTTTGCGTTACTTCTGCTGGGTTAACCCCAAATACAGACATGCCTGCAAACATTCCGCCAGCACCAATTAAAAATGCAACAACCATTCCAATAATTGCAACTCTACGTTTCAATGCGGAATTCCCCTTTCCAAAACACACAGGTGGTGTAGCAAAAGGCATCACACAGTGTGTGATGCCTTTACCTATTTCTACTATATGATAAGCTTGTACGAATTATGTTTGCAACTTTTTATACTTTTAAGAAACGACGAATTGACATTACACTTCCCCACATACCGATTAACGCACCGATTAACACTAGTAAACCAGCTAATTGGAATACGAAAGGACTGTATGGTAGAAGCTCGAAAATTGTTCCGCCAAGTTTTTCGTTAAACACACCTTGCAACGAATTATACGTAACTAGAATTAAGCCAATTGGAATAATTGATCCTAATACTCCTAAGAATAACCCCTCTAGCAAGAATGGCCAACGAATGAACCAGTTTGTTGCACCAACAAGTTTCATAATTTCAATTTCTGTACTACGAGCATAAATTGTAATTTTAATTGTGTTAGAGATTAAGAACATTGCTGTGAATAAAAGACCAGCAATTAACGCAATCCCAATGTTACGACCAGTTTTTACAGTATCAAATAATCGTTCAACTTGCCCTTTTCCGTACTGAACATTACTGACAAACTGCATTTTTTCAACCTTCTTCGCGATTGTCGCTGTATCTGTTGGTTCTTTTGCTTTTACAACGAATACGTTTTTAAGTGGGTTATCTTGTTCAAATAACTCAAACGTTTTTCCGCTATCACCTAAGCTTTTAATTAAACGTTTTAACTCTTCTTCTTTAGAAGAATATTTAATAGAATCTACTTTTGCAATCTTACTCATATCTTCTTCTAATTTCTTTTGATCAGCTTCTTTCGCAGCTGGATCAATGTGTACACGAATCTCTACATCTTGCTCTACTTTCGTCGCAAAATGGTTCATATTCATAATCGCTGTTAAAAAGACACCTACAAGTAATAATGTAACTGTTACTGCACTAACAGAAGCAAATGTCATCCATCCGTTACGTGATAGATTCTTTACACCTTCTCGCAAATGTCGACTAAGGGTCTTAGCCTTCATATCCGTATCCTCCCTCAATCTCGTCTCGAACAATTTTTCCGCCTTCAATCGCGATTACACGATGACGGATTGTATTTACGATATCTGCATTATGCGTCGCCATAACAATTGTTGTACCACGCTCATTAATGCGAGTAAAAATCTTCATAATATCAAGAGCTGTTTCAATATCTAAGTTACCTGTTGGCTCATCGGCAATTACAACCTTTGGTCGATTTACAATCGCTCTTGCAATCGCAACACGTTGTTGCTCTCCACCTGAAAGTTCACTTGGAATTGCATCTGCACGATCTTCAAGACCTACAAGACCTAAAACCTCTGTTACACGCTCACGAATTGCATCTGGTTCTTCTTCAATTACTTCTAAAGCAAACGAAACATTCTCATATACCGTTAATTTAGGTAGTAATTTAAAATCTTGGAAAATTACGCCTAATTGACGACGAAAATATGGAACATCTCTTTCTGCCAATGTTTCAATAACAAGTCCATTTACATTAATTGATCCTGTAGATGGCTTCTCTTCACGATACATCATTTTAATAAATGTAGATTTTCCGGCTCCACTCGGTCCAACTACGTATACGAACTCACCTTGTTTAATGTTAACTGTAAGACCAGCAATGGCTTTCATACCATTCGGGTACTCCTTATAAACATTCGTCATTTTTATCATTATTTATCACCCAATACTTAATGATTTTTTTCGAAATACTTTTCTGTACATCTGAAAATAAAAGACATCCTTCATTTTCACTTAGTCATCCTTGTTGAAGGTAGTTTACTTATGCTTTCTCATAAGCAATACCACTCTATGTAATATATTTCAGCAAAATTCTACAAACCTCATTGTAACATCAAACGGTTTCCAGTTCGGATACATTTTTGTTACAGTTATGTTACATAAATGAAAAGGAAAACGAGTTGACCTATATTATCAACTCGTCCAGTTCACCTTTTTTATTTATGTTCAGCTAACCATTCAGATACTTTTTTCGCATCTTCACCTTGAATAAGTCCTGGTGACATTGAACCGCGGCCTTTTTTAATAATCTCTTCGATATCTGCAGCGTCGTACTTACCGCCTACTTTTCTTAAATCAGGTCCAGTTGCCCCTGATAAATCTGTCGCGTGACATCCAGCACAACTTCTTTGGAAAATTTGTTCTGCGCTGTCTGTGCTTGCAGACTGTTTCGAAGACTTACTCTCTTCTTTATTTCCGCATGCTCCTAAAGCAAAAACAACCGATGTCCCTAGCGCAATAGCCAACAATTTCTTTTTCACTTCTATCGCTCCCCATTGTTGATATTCTTTTTATTCCTAACACACTCATTTTCATTATAAGCATTATCTTTATATAGAAAAACTAAGGTGTATTTCATATTCCTCAAAAATACAGTGAGAACCTTGATAAAATAAAGCTTTCATAAGTTGTTTCAATTCTGTGAACAGCTTAAAAAACTTCTATAAAGAATCCTTTTTAAAAGGAAAATTAGAAATGTTCTATATAAATCTTTACCCTATTATCGCTCTATTTTACTATTCTCTACTTTTTACAAAACAATATACACCATTGTAATCTACATATAATCCCATCAAAAAGAGAAGTTGTCGTTTCCAACTTCTCTTCCTCTTTACTTCATCTATAAAAATAAAATCAAATTCTTTATATCCTCTATATCCTCAGCGTGGGCCAACAATTTAGTTGGCTTTTTTTCACTTATTAGATGCGAGAACGTAAGTAGGCATCAATAAATGGATCAATCTCTCCATCCATAACTGCTTGTACGTTACCAACCTCCGTATTTGTACGGTGGTCTTTTACAAGAGAATACGGGTGGAATACGTAAGAACGGATTTGGCTACCCCATCCGATTTCTTTTTGTTCCCCGCGGATTTCATCTAATTGTGCCTGTTGTTCTTCTAGTTTCTTTTGATATAATTTCGCTTTTAACATCTTCATCGCATGCTCACGGTTTTTAATTTGAGAACGTTCCGACTGACACGTTACAACTGTATTTGTCGGTGTATGTGTAATACGAACTGCTGAATCTGTCGTATTAACGTGCTGCCCACCCGCTCCACTTGCGCGGTACGTATCAATTTTTAAATCTTCTGTACGTACTTCGATTTCAACTTCATCATTGAACTCTGGTACAACTTCACAAGATACGAACGACGTATGACGACGACCTGAAGAATCAAATGGTGAAATACGTACAAGACGATGTACACCTTTCTCTGCTTTTAAGTAACCGTAAGCGTTATGACCTTTAATTAATAAAGTTACACTCTTAATACCAGCTTCATCACCTGGTAAATAGTCAACCGTTTCTACTTTAAATCCACGTTTTTCAGCCCAACGTGTATACATACGTAATAACATAGAACCCCAGTCTTGTGACTCAGTTCCACCTGCACCTGGATGTAATTCTAAAATTGCATTATTTTTATCATAAGGATCACTTAATAGTAACTGAAGCTCATACTCATTCATTTCTTGAATTAAGCCTTTTACTTCTGACTCTAATTCCTCATGTAAATCTTCATCGTATTCTTCTTTTAAAAGCTCATGCGTTACTTCTAAATTTTCGAACGTTTCATCTAATTGACGGAAACTTCCAACCATATCTTTTAACGCATTCGCTTCATTAATTACAGCTTGCGCGCCTTGTTGGTCATCCCAAAATCCTGCGCTCATCATTTTTTCTTCTAATTCTGCAATTTGTTTCTCCTTAGTAGGAAGGTCAAAGAGACCCCCTAAAAGCCGCTAATCGCTTAGCCATTTTCTCTAATTCCTGTCTAATTTCTACTAATTCCATTTCCTTCACCTCTATGTAATTGCTGTTACTTTCGTATGAAAACAAGGGAAACTCTCTCCACTTATTACGGAGAGAGTTTAACCCTTCTTAATTATACATTTTTGATATAAAATTTTGCAAAGCAGCCAAAGCTACCGCCCTATATTACTGAACAATACCACAGCAGTTTTTATATTTTTTACCGCTACCACATTTACATAAATCGTTGCGGCCCACTTGGTCACCTTTTACAACTGGCTTTTTCTTCGCTTCTTCGCCGTCGCTAGATGGATGAACAGCTTCACCTTGAACAACTTCTTGACGTTCTAAGTTTTGTTCAATTTCAGCTTTCATAATGTAACGAGAAATTTCCTCCTCAATAGAAGCAACCATTGACTCGAACATCGCGAATCCTTCCATTTGGTACTCACGAAGTGGATCAATTTGACCGTAAGCACGTAAATGAATACCTTCACGAAGGTGATCCATCGCATCAATATGCTCTGTCCATTTCGTATCTACAACGCGGAATACAACAACCTTCTCAAACTCACGCATTTGCTCTTCTGGCATAAGCTTTTCTTTGTCATTATAACGCTCTATTAATTTCGCGATAATCGGTTCGCTCATTTCCTCAGGAGCAAGGCGACGTAATTCTTCTTCTTTTATGTCTCCTTCTTGAAGAAGGTTTGTATTTAAGTAGTCAACAAGACCTTTAATGTTCCAATCCTCTTCAATTTCCTCTTGTGTATGAAGCGCAACAGCACGTTCTACTGTAGATTTCATCATACCTTCAATAATGCCACGTAAGTTTTCCGATTCCATTACTTCTTGACGTTGCTTATAAATAACTTCACGTTGCTGACGAAGTACATCATCGTATTGTAATAACTGCTTACGTGCATCATAGTTATTTCCTTCAACACGTTTTTGTGCAGACTCTACCGCACGAGAAACCATTTTACTTTCAATTGGCTGAGAATCATCCATACCAAGACGATCCATCATTGCTTTCATATTATCTGAACCAAATCGGCGCATTAATTCATCTTCCATTGATAAGTAGAACTGCGTCACACCAGGGTCCCCTTGACGACCAGCACGACCACGTAACTGATTATCAATACGACGGCTTTCATGACGTTCTGTACCGATAACTGCTAGACCGAAGATTTTCACATCGTCTCCAAGCTTAATATCTGTACCACGACCAGCCATATTCGTTGCAATCGTTACAGCACCTTTCATACCAGCTTCTGCAATGATATCTGCTTCACGCGCATGGTTTTTCGCATTTAAAATGTTATGACGTACACCTTTACGTGTTAACATTTTTGAAATAAGCTCTGAAGTTTCAATTGCAACTGTACCTACAAGAACAGGTTGCCCTTGTTTATGACGATTTACAATATCCTCAACAACAGCATTGAACTTACCTTCCATTGATTTAAAGATTAAATCAGCACGATCATCACGAATAATCGGTTTGTTTGTTGGAATTACAATAACGTTCATATTGTAAATGTTACGGAATTCCTCTTCCTCTGTTTTCGCTGTACCAGTCATACCAGATAATTTTTCATACATACGGAAGTAGTTCTGGAATGTAATTGTCGCAAGCGTCATACTCTCATTTTGAATTTCTACACCTTCTTTTGCTTCAATCGCTTGGTGTAATCCTTCGCTATAACGACGACCTTTCATAAGACGACCAGTAAATTGGTCTACAATTACGATTTCGCCTTCTTGTACAACATAATCTGTATCACGGTGCATAACAACGTGTGCACGAAGCCCCTGATTAATATGGTGAAGAAGTGCTACATGTTTTAAATCGAATAAGTTTTCAATATGGAAAGCTTTCTCTGCTTTCGTAATACCATCTTCTGTTAACATTACATTTTTCGTTTTCACATCAAATGAATACTCTTTTTCATTTTCTAACGTACGAACGAATGCATTTGCAAACATGTATAGCTCTGTTGATTTTTGAGCTTGTCCTGAAATAATAAGCGGCGTACGCGCTTCATCGACTAAAATAGAATCGACTTCATCGATAATAGCAAAGTGAAGTGGACGTTGAACGCACTGCTCTTTATATAAAACCATGTTGTCACGTAAGTAATCGAATCCAAGCTCATTATTTGTGCTATACGTAATATCAGCAGCATAAGCCTCTTGTTTCTCTTCGCGTGACATACTATTTAAGTTAATTCCTACCGTTAAGCCAAGGAACTCATGAAGTTGTCCCATTTCGTTCGCATCACGTTGTGCTAAGTATTCATTGACTGTAACAACGTGAACACCTTTTCCTGTTAAAGCATTTAAATATACAGGTAATGTAGATGTTAACGTTTTACCTTCACCCGTTTTCATCTCAGAAATATTCCCTTCATGTAAGGCAATACCACCCATTAACTGTACGCCATATGGACGCATTCCAAGAACACGAGTTGCCGCCTCGCGAACAACTGCAAAAGCTTCCGGTAGTAGATCATCTACTGTTTCACCTTTTGTTAGGCGTTCTTTAAATTCAAGCGTCTTTCCTTTTAATTGTTCATCAGTTAGTGGCTTAATAGATGACTCTAATGCATCAATTTGCTCAACTGTCTTTTGCATACGTTTAATTTGGCGTTGGTTTACATCAAACACCTTTTTTAAAATACCAATCATAGGAAATACGCTCCTCTTTTATTAAAATAAAACTTCCGATTGTTTTCTTTTTCTCTATTACAATCAGTCGTTGTAAAAATCAAATGTATGTTATGCCAATTTTTCTCCTAATTAAAAAAACTAAAATGTATATACCTAATGATAATTGTAACACTTGTCTTATAACTATGACAACAATCGGCCGAATGTCTCGTTCTAAATTAAGAAAAGTTTTTTAAAAATCTATTTTCAGCAAAAAAAGCGCAGCCATTTCGGCTGCGCTTTTGAATTATTATTTAGTTTCGATTAAACCATATTTCCCATCTTTACGGCCGTATACAACATTAGTTTCATTTGTATCAGCATTTGTGAAGACGAAGAAATTATGTCCTAGCATATCCATTTGTAGAATCGCTTCTTCAACGTCCATCGGTTTTAAATCGAATCGTTTTGTACGTACAAGTTCTAATTCATCCTCTTCTACCTCATCCATAACAGCTACTGCTTCTGGAAGGATAAAGTTTGTTTTCATAGAACCTTTCTCACGTAACTTACGATTTACTTTTGTTTTATGTTTACGAATTTGTCGCTCAATTTTATCAACTACTAAATCGATAGCAGCGTACATATCGCTATTAGTTTCTTCTGCACGAAGTAATAAATCAGTAAATGGTATTGTTACCTCGACACGTTGCTTGTCAGAGTATACTTTTAAATTAACTTTAATCTCTGGGAATGTATCAAAATAACGTTCTAACTTACTTAGTTTTTTCTCTACATATTCCTTTAATGCTGGAGTTACTTCAATATTTTCACCACGAATGTTGAATTTCATAGATGAATTCCTCCTTTCAAGCCTATGTACTATAATTTCGACACTGGCTTAAAAACTCCTTCTAACTTTTTTAAAAAAATTAGTGGAATTGCGATTTTTTTATCGTTTTTTGTTGAAATGAAAAGATGCATCGTTTCTATCTTTATTTTATCCTATTAACATCGTGAATAACGAATATAAGTGTGGCCAATTCGTTACAGAAAAGAAACAACTTTTTGACAACTTACCCTATAACAAAAAACCCCTTGCGAAAAACAAGAGGTTCTACCATATATATAACGTTGCCACAAATGCAGCTTTCTCTTCCCAAAAACAATATTCCTACAGTTTTACAACATTAGCTGCTTGTGGTCCACGTGCTCCATCTACAATGTCAAACTCTACTTGTTGCCCTTCTTCTAATGACTTATACCCATCTTGTTGAATAGCAGAAAAATGGACAAATACATCGTCACCATCTTCGCGCTCAATAAATCCAAATCCCTTTTCTGCATTGAACCATTTCACTCGTCCTTGCATGTTCATTCCATTCCCTTCACTCTAAAAATCAGGGCATTCGCCCCATATTTTGACTATAACGAATGACAACATATGAAGTCAAAGAAGACTTATCGCCTTTTTATTATCCCTTTCGACACTGCCATATTAACTTCTACAAAGTGTCAAACTAGATACTTCCCTTGCCCCTCTTTCATATAACAAACTTCCGATTTGCCTAACTGTAATTCCTGTCGTATACACGTCATCAACGAGTAAAATATGTTGCCCACAAAACATCTCTTCTCCCTGAAAATAAAAAGGATTGCTTCCTGACATCCTTTCTTTACGCGTCTTCTTACTTTGCTTTTCTGTTTCTCGCCGTCTTAAGGAAAAATCAGAAATACGGACAGGCAAACAAGTTGCTAATAACTCCGCTTGATTAAAGCCACGTTCAACTTCCCTTTCCTTACTAAGCGGAACAGCGATAACGGTTGAAACATCAGCAAAATACTTTTGAAATAAACTTCGAAAAGGACGATAAAAAATGCGCACTAACTCTGCATCACCCCGAAACTTAAACTGTGCTACTATTTCTTTCATCTCATTATCGTACATGTATAACGAACGGTTTTTAAAAGGACGATACTTCTCCTCATTCATCCACCTTATACAATCTATGCAAATACCGTCTTCTTGAAATGAGGCAGGAACAAATTCTAAAGGTCGGCCGCACTCCATGCAAATTTCTCCTATAATATAGGAAAGTTTCTGCTCACATCTATCACATATATATTTTCTATGACACTTTACAAAAAAAGTGTACCAACTAACCTTTTCTACAAAACACTCATCACAAAGTAAACAATGCATTAATCGATCAATCCTTGTTCTTTGGCATTTTTATTCATACCTTGAATATGTTTTTTCGCGCGCACCATCGCCTCTGTCTTACCATAGTGAAAATAAATGACCTCTCCATACGGTGCTTCAAAGCTCCGCCCTGCCCGGCCCGCAATTTGTACGAGTGCACTTTCTGAGAATATTTCTTCTTCAGCCCCTAAAACCGCTACTTGCAAATTTTTCACCGTTACGCCTCGCTCTAAAATTGTCGTTGTAACTAATAATGGGATTTCTCCTTTTCTGAAAGCCGCTACTTTTTCTTTTCTCCCCGGATCTTCTGCATGTACACCTTCAATTCGCTTGTTTAATGATTTTAACAACAGGCTTATCTCTTCTATATATCGCACATGGGGGACAAATAAAAAAATAGGATGTTTTTTATTTAAGTATGTTTGTAACCACTGTAGTAAAACTCGAGGAATTCTTTTATGAATGAGGCTTTTTTTCCAATTCCCGCACCAACAAAATAAAGGAACTGGTAAAGGATGACGGTGATATCGTCCAGAAACAATAACACCTTTTTGTTCACCTTTTCTAAATTTTCGCTTCCACGTTTCATCTGGAGTCGCAGTTAAATAAATACGCGCCGCCCTTTCTTTCATCGCTTGTTTTACCGCGTACTGTAACATTTGATCTGCACAATATGGAAAAGCATCTATCTCATCTACAACCATGACATGAAACGCCCTATAATAACGCAATAATTGATGCGTGGTCGCAACGACTAATACTGCATCTTTTTCTTTATCCACACTCCCTCCATATAAAGCCGCTACCTTTATATATGGAAATACTTCTTGTAATCTCGGTGCTAATTCCAGAACAACATCCGTTCTCGGCGTTGCGATACAAACTCTTTCTCCTTTTTGAAGCGCTTCGTTAATACCGTAAAACAACATCTCTGTTTTCCCAGCCCCGCATACAGCCCAAATAAAAAATGATTCTTTTTGCTTAATAGCCTCTACAACACCTTGTGCCGCCAAATTCTGACCAGTAGACAACTTCCCGTTCCACTGTAACAAGTTTAATTTCTTTTCTCTCTTTCTTTCAGCAATCCCGCGAACAAGTACAGCACATTCACTTACCCTCCCCATCGTTATACACTTCCGGCAATATGTGCACACTTTACTGCACCTTCTACATAAAAACGACGCAAATAGCCGCTGATCTACATTTCCGCAGCGTTGGCACATATTATATTTAGAATTCTTCTTTTTTACACCTTGTACACATATGACCTCTCCCTTCCTTTTCAAATCATTTAATTCCCTCTGTAAATCTGAAGAAAGTTCGTCTAATAGCAACTGTTTCCCCGCCAGCATCAACAATCACCTCCAGCACTACTATAAACCCTTCTTCAAATCCCGTAAAAACTCAAAAAAGCCGATAACCTACTTATAAAATAGTAAGCTATCGACTTTATACACGTTTTTTATTGAATTATAATTCTATAATCTTCCGTAACCTAAGAAATGTTTTTGGTTGTAAGAGCTATTTACACTACCGTAAGTAACACCTGTTGACTCATCAGCAGCATGAATTATTTGACCGCCACCGATATAAATACCAACGTGAGATACACCTTCTCTATATGTACCTTGTAAGAAGATAAGATCTCCTGGTTTCGCTTCAGATGCGCTAATCTTTTGTACAGAACTCCACAGGCTTCTAGTATCTTGACGACCTAAACCGTAAACATAAGAGATTAAACCACTGCAGTCAAAACCACCGTTTGAAATTGACGCACTACCCCATACGTATTTTAGACCTACTAAACCTTTAGCTTTTTCGACAACATCTTGTCTGCCACCTTTAGTATCAGCTGGTACTTCTGGAGTTGGAGCTGGTTTTTTCGCTTCTTCTTTTTTAGGCTCTTCTTTTTTAGACTCTTCTTTTGGAGCTTGTACAGCATTATTTGCTGGAGCTGCTGGTTGAGCTTGTGTTGGTGCTGGTTGAGCCGCTGCTGGTTGTTGTGCAGCTTGCTCTGCTTGTTTTTGAGCAGCAGCTTCTTGTGCAGCTTTTTCTTGCGCTTCTTTTTCAGCAATTTGTTGTAATTTTAATGCTTGTTGTTCAAGCTCTTTTAATTGGCTTTCCGTACTTGTCATTGTAGTTACAACTGTATCCATTTTACCGCTTAAATCGTTTACCGCTGTTGCTTTTTTCTCTTTTTCAGCGTCAAGTTCTTTCTTAGCAGTTTCAATTTGAGCTTGTGCTTCTTTTAATTCTTTTTGTTTCTCTTTTACCGTTGCAACATCTTTTTTCACACTAGCTTGATCTTCTTGCTGTGTTTTCATGATATCTTCATCAGACTCAAGAATTTTAGAAACAGAAGTTAAACGATCAACTAAATCTGCAACGTTTTTAGAGTTTACAAGAACTTCTGTTACAACGTTCGTATTTGGTTGTTCTTGAAGTGCAACTAAACGCTTTCTTAATAACTCTTCACGTTTTGCAATCTTTGTTTGTAATTCTGCAATATCTTTATTTTTCTTTTCAATTAATTGCTCAGTATCAGAAACTTTTTTCGTTGTTTCATCAAGTTTTGCAGCATTCTCTTGAACAGACTTATCTAAACCTTGAATTGTTTTGTTTAAGTCATTCATTTGTTTTTGTAATTCATCACGTTCTTGTTGTTGTTTATGTAAAGTGTCATTTTGTGTATTAATTTGTGATTTCACGTCAGAAATTTTATCTTCTGCAAATACATTTGGTGTTAGTCCTGAAAACATTAACCCTGCAACTAATGCGCAAGATGCCATTTTTAGCTTTTTCATTTTATTTTTTACACCGCTTTCTTTTTTCTTTTTCCGTATATAACCTATAAAATTTATACCATAATTCGGGATTTTTTTTGCTAATGTTACGTTTTTGTAAAACAAATGTAATATTATTTGTAGCTCTAGCGCAAAATTCGTATATTTTTGTATGTATGTGTAGAAATTTATATACTTTTCTCACTTCTGTAAACAAAGAAAAAACGTAAGGAATCCCTTACGTTTTATTAAATATACGAATACAAATGAAATGCTACTTCATCCATTTCTCAGCCCAATTTTGGACCTCATCCATAACACTTTCTAACGCTTTTCCCTTGTCAGTTAAGCCATACTCGATTCGAACTGGTACTTCTGGATAAACATTACGAACTACAATGCCCTCGCTTTCCAATTCCTTCAAACGCTCTGACAACATACGATCGCTCATATTTGGGATAATATCTGCGATTTCTCTAAAACGTTTCGACTCTTCAAGCAAAGATTTAATAATTAAGCCAGTCCATTTCTTACTAAGCAAAGTAAAAGCTGACTCAAACTTTGGACATAAACAAGAATTATGCTCCATATGTTTCACCTCTCTTCTATTATAATATAGTTTCTTGTAAAAAGTAAGTTATAAAACTTTCCTCATTATTTTATTTTACGTACATTTTACCATTTCCAAATATTAACTTGTCAACTAAACGTAACATACCCGTAAAAAAACCCTCTTAAAAAGAGAGCTTTTTATATCTTTATTACTTCGTATACCATCCAAGACCTAATGCACCTTCACCTAAGTGCGTACCAATTACAGCTCCAAAATAACCTGTACGAATTGTGACGTGAGGATATTTTGCTTCTAATTCTTTCTTCCATTCATTCGCTTCCTCTTCACGTTGCGCATGAATGATAACTGCTTCCATAGGTACACCTTTACTTGCTTGCTCATCAAAAATTTCAATGATACGTTTTAATGCTTTTTTACGTGTACGAATCTTTTCAAACGGAATAATGATTTTATCTCTAAAATATAAAACTGGCTTCACTTGTAACAGACTGCCGATGAAAGCTTGCGCGCTATTTAATCGACCACCACGTTGCAAATGATGTAAATCATCAACTACAAAATAGGCGTCCATCGTTTTCTTCATTTCATCAAAACGAGCGATAATCTCTTTTGGATTCTTTCCTTCACTTGCTAACTTTGCACCTTCACGCACATAAAATCCTTGTACTTCACAACTAATTTCAGAGTCATACGTATATACATCAATACCCTCTACCATCTGTCCAGCTGTTGTTGATGTTTGATATGTACCACTAATTCCACTTGATAGGTGAATACTAATAACTGCATCATAATCTTTAGCTAGTTCTTCATATAGCTCAACAAACTTTCCGATTGCTGGTTGAGAAGTTTTTGGAAGTTCCTCTTGTTCACGTACTTTCACATAAAAATCATCTGCTGAAATTTCAGCTTCTTCTTGATAAGATTCTGTTCCAAACACAACGTTTAATGGAATCATATATATATTGAGTTCATCACGAATTTGCTTCGGTATATATGCTGTACTATCAGTAACAATAGCTATTTTCATTTTCGTACCTGCCTTATAAAAAGTTTTATTTCCTAATTTTACACGAAAACTACAAATGGTGCATCCATACAGGGAAATGCCGGTTGAAATTATACTCACCATCTCGACAAATTACAACAAAAAGATAAAATAATCACCAAAAACTTCAACGTATTTAGAAAAAATGTTTGAATATAAAAAGGCTCGCTTTTAAAATGGAAAGTACTAGTCATTTTGATAGATAGGGGCGTATACAAGTGCTATTACAATATTTAACAATCAAAGACTACGGCGAACACGAAATCGTCATTCAAAAATCAAGATTTATTTGTTATATTAGCCGAGCAACGACTGAGGAAGAGGCTCAAGAATTTATACAAAAAATAAAAAAACAACATTGGAATGCAACACATAATTGTTCCGCTTATTTAATTGGCGAACAAGATCATATTCAAAAAGCAAATGATGACGGCGAGCCTAGCGGTACAGCTGGCGTACCAATGCTAGAAGTACTTAAAAAACGTGGACTAAAAGATACCGTTGTGGTCGTAACACGCTATTTTGGTGGCATTAAACTTGGCACAGGTGGATTAATTCGTGCATATGGAAAGTGTACAAGCGAAGGCATTAATCATGTCGGTGTTGTCCAGCGAAAACTAATGCGTGTGATGCAAACCGAGATTGATTACACATTACTTGGCAAAGTGGAAAATGAATTACGCAATTCAAAATATGCCATTAAAGATATACATTATCTAGAAAATGTCACATTTGATACGTATGTTGAAGAAGACGGCAAACAAGCCTTTACAGATTGGATGATTGAATTAACAAACGGGAAATGTACAATTACAGAAGGAGATATGTTGTACTTAGAACAAGATGTTATCTAAGCATAACTCTTTTATCACCTTTAAAGATTAATGTAGTGAATTACTTCCCTACAAATGAACTAACGAACTAAGGAGATTATATATGGAAGAACGTTATTATCATCTCCAAAATAGCAGAATAAAAAAGAAACGAAGAAGGAAACTTTTCTTCTTCCTTATTTTCGCATTTTTATTTGGCAGTATAGGAGTTTATGTGTTAAATTCTTACTCTTCTCTTATGGGGATGTATAGTGGTTTTACTCGTGAAAAATCGGATTTAAGAAACAAAGATGTAGAAATTACAAAGGAACCTTTTACAATTCTCATTATGGGTATAGAAGATTATGCGACAGACGGTCAAAATGGTCGTACAGACTCATTAATGTTTGCAACAGTCAACCCGAAAACGCAAAAGATTTCACTTATGAGTATTCCTCGTGATTCTCGAGTTACAATTGTTGGTAAAAATAAAGAAGACAAAATTAACGCTGCCCATGCTTACGGCGGAGAAGAAATGGCAATCAAAACTGTCGAAGGCTTTCTAAAAGTTCCTGTAGACCATTATCTTAAAATTGATTTCCAAGGCTTTAAAGGTATCGTTGATGCTGTTGGCGGTGTTACTGTTGACGTACCCTTCGATTTCTGGGAGCGCTCTGACGTGGATTACTACAAAAAAATTCAATTTAAGCAAGGACAGCAAAACTTAAACGGTGAAGAAGCACTTGCTTACGTCCGTATGCGAAAGCAAGATCCAAATGGCGATTATGGTCGAGCTGCTAGACAAAGACAATTACTGGCCGCTGTTGCTCATAAACTAAACTCCACATCTACTGTATTTAAAATTAAAGATTTAACGGCTGTCGTTGGAAAATATATAAAAACCGACATTCCTATTTCAGACGGACTTGCTCTTTACAATAAAATTTCTGGATTTGATCCTTCTACAATGCAAACGTTAAAGCTTGAAGGCGAAGACAAAAAGATAGGCGGTATTTATTACTTCCTTCCAGATCCAATCAGTGTAGAAACGGTGCGTAACGAAATTGAAAAAGAATTAGGAGAAAAAGCAAAAAATCCAACTACAAAAAACAACTCAAATCCTGATTCAAATTCAAGTTCTAACGAACAAACAAAAAAAGAAACAAACCAAAATAAAACACCAACTGATCCGCCACCTTCTACAAATGCTCATGCAGAGTGGATTATGCGCAATCAGCCATAACAAAAAGGCCCAATCTATCCGATTGGGCTTTTTTATTTACTTATTAAAGTGTTGTAAAATTGCTTCTACAATACGCTCTGATGCACGACCATCACCGTAAGGATTAGATGCTTTCGCCATCTTATCATGAGCTTCTTTATCTGATAACAACTCATCAGCAAGACCAAAGATTGTCTCTTCGTCTGTTCCTGCTAATTTCAGCGTACCTGCTTCAATACCTTCAGGGCGCTCTGTTGTATCACGAAGAACAAGAACTGGTACCCCAAGTGATGGAGCTTCTTCTTGTACACCACCAGAATCAGTTAACATTAAGTATGAACGAGCTGCAACATTGTGGAAATCAATTACATCTAGCGGCTCAATTAAATGAATACGGTTATGTTCACCTAAAATTTCATTTGCTATTTCACGAACAACAGGGTTCATATGAACAGGGTACACAACTTGTACATCTTCATGCTTATCAACAAGACGCTTAATTGCACGGAACATATTACGCATCGGTTCACCTAAGTTTTCACGACGGTGAGCTGTCATAAGTACAAGACGATCATTTCCAAGTTTCTCTAGTACAGGATGACTATATGTTTCTTTTACAGTCGTTTGTAGCGCGTCAATCGCTGTATTTCCTGTGATGAAAATACGTGACTCATCTTTATTTTCCTTCTGTAAGTTCGTTGCTGATTTTGCTGTTGGTGAGAAATGAAGATCCGCCATTACACCTGTTAATTGACGATTCATCTCTTCTGGGTATGGAGAATACTTATCCCACGTACGAAGGCCCGCCTCAACATGACCTACTGGAATTTGATTATAAAAAGCAGCTAAGCTTGCAATAAATGTTGTTGTTGTATCACCATGTACAAGTACAATATCCGGCTTCGCTTCTTTCATTACTTTATCCAAACCTTCTAAGCCACGCGTTGTAACATCAATTAAAGTTTGGCGGTCTTTCATGATATTTAAATCGAAATCTGGCGTAATTCCAAAGATACTTAATACTTGGTCTAACATTTGGCGATGTTGTGCTGTTACAGTCACAATCGATTCAATTTTTTCTGGGTGTTTTTGCAACTCTAATACAAGAGGTGCCATTTTAATTGCTTCTGGACGTGTCCCGAAAATTGTCATTACTTTTAAACGTTCAGTCATGTGATTGCCTCTTTTCTTTCACTAATTACAGCTTCTATTATGACATATAAAAATATGTATGAGTACATCCCTTTTTAACGCATAACAGAAACTTTTCTATTACAAATACTTTTTCTTCCCACCGAGTAATAATCTATCTTTTGTTTCTTAACATCTTCATCAGTATAACAATTTCTCCCATCAAATAAAATAGGCTCCCTCATAAGTTGTACGTACTTTTCTAACGGATAAGTTTGAATATCTTCCCATTCTGTTACGATAAAAACCGCACTCGCATCTCTAATCGATTCATCTATACATCTACTATATTGTATAGCATCTCCAAATATATTTTTCACATATTGAATTGCTTTTGGGTCGTAAAGAACAATATCTGCACCTATATTAATTAATGCTTCTATTATAATAAGAGATGATGCCTCTCTAATATCATCCGTATTCGGTTTAAAGGATGCGCCAAGAACTGCAATCCGCTTTTTATTCATGTTCATGACTTTTTTCGCTTTTTCAATCAATAGCAGTTGTTGCTTATTATTTACTTCAATAACCGCTTTTAACAAACGAAAATCATGAGCAACATTTCCCGCAATTTGCACCAGCGCTTTCGTATCTTTTGGAAAACATGATCCCCCGTATCCAATACCTGCATTTAAAAAAGATGCACCGATCCTCTTATCCATTCCCATCCCTTTAGCAACATCCAATACATTTGCGCCTACCTTCTCACATATATTTGAAATTTCATTAATGAAACTAATCTTTGTAGCTAAAAAGGCATTCGACGCGTATTTAATCATCTCTGCACTTTTAATATCTGTAACATACGTTTCTAAGCGTAATTCGCTATACAAACTCTTTACTCTTCTTGCTACTTCCTCACTATCTGCTCCAATTACAATACGATCTCCATGAAAGAAATCATAAATACCTGAACCTTCACGCAAAAACTCTGGATTCGATACGATATGTAATGTATATCTCCCCTTTAACTCCTCCTCAATCCATCCTTTCATTACATCATTTGTACCTACTGGAACTGTACTTTTCGTAACAACAATAATATCGTTCGTCGCATATACTCCAATATCATTACAAGCACTCTGAATATATGTTAAATCCGCCGTCCCATCTAATAAAGGTGGTGTTCCAACTGCAATAAATATAAACTCTACATCCTCAAACGCCTCTTCTTTATTTGATGTGAAAGTTAAAGCATTATTCTCATATGCATGATTTATTAATTCATGTAATCTAACCTCATAAATAGGTAAATCCCCTTGTTTTATCCGTTCAATTTTCTCATCATCTATATCAAAACATGTAACTGAATGCCCCAACTTTGCCAATCCTACTCCTGTAATCAATCCAACATATCCAGTACCTACTATCGTAATTTTCATTTCCTTTTCGCACAGGAATATACAATAGAAAAGATATGAAATATAGAATTCTCCCTGCGCTTCCCCCTCTCACATTAAAAATGAGAAAACTCTTTTCCTTTTTCATTATATGAATTACTTCCCTCATTCTTTTTAAAGTTTTTGTAAAATTAAATGCACTATAATATAAAGTGAAACTTAATCATTGGGAATCCAGTTACCAGCTCACTCCAGATAAATTCCCACATTTTAACACGAGACTTACTCATTTCTACGTGTAACACTTATAATACTGAACTAAAAGTATTCACTATCGAAGAAAAAGAGGAAATGTCATATTCCAAAGTCCAGTACGATTAACCTTCTTATATGATTCAATATTCTATATACAATTGTCATATATTCTATCCGCTTCCATTAACCGTAAAAAGAAAAAAAGATTGAATTCTAATCTTTTTGTGATACCATATGTTATGAGCCTGTAAATAAACATCATAATTTTCAGATAAATATATTTTCAAAAAAAAAAAATTACGTTAGACTATAAAGGGTGGGGTATTAATGGACTCACAAGTGATTTATGCCATTTTGGCATCTTTCATCACTGTACTCGTCGTTACTCCTTTAGTTATTAAATTAGCTTTTAAAATAGGAGCGACAGATAAGCCAAACGCACGTAAAGTGCACCAAAAGATTATGCCACGTCTTGGCGGGTTAGCAATCTTTATCGGTGTAGCTGTAGGATTTGTTGTCGGCGGCTTATATGAGCAAAGAATGTTATCGATAACGCTAGGTGCGATTATCATTGTAATCATTGGAATTTTAGATGATATGTACGAGTTATCTGCGAGAGTAAAATTCGGTGGACAACTGTTAGTTGCCATTATGATTGTAAAAAGTGGATTATTAGTGCAAGTATTATATATCCCATTCCTTGGGGATACTGAACTTGGATGGCTTGCTTATCCAATTACAGTATTTTGGCTTGTAGGTATTACGAATGCAATCAACTTAATTGACGGCTTAGATGGATTATCTGCTGGGATTTCATCTATCGTACTTGCAACGCTAGCATATATGGCCTTCACTAGCCCATGGGGTACTGGAACAGCGATTATCTTGCCACTCGCATTAATTATATTAGCAAGTACAATTGGATTTTTATTCTACAACTTCCATCCAGCAAAAATTTTCATGGGAGATACAGGAGCACTATTTTTAGGATACTGTATTTCTGTTATATCGTTACTTGGATTATACAAAAGTGTAACGTTATTCAGTTTTATTGTTCCAATTATCATTTTAGGTGTACCTATATTTGATACGATATTTGCAATCATCCGTCGTATCGTAAATAAAAAACCTATTTCAGCACCAGATAAATCGCATTTACATCACCGCTTACTTGCAATGGGATTCTCTCATCGCAAAACGGTACTAATAATATACGCATTCGGTATTTTCTTTAGTGTAAATGCCATTATTTTCACTAGTGCAACGTTATGGTTATCCATTATTCTTCTTTTCGCTTTGATTTTCTTCACAGAAATCATTGCTGAAATAATCGGGCTTGTACATGAACGTTACAAACCACTTATTTCCTTTTATAAAAAAGTGAAAAAACGCGAAGACTAATTGTAGTATAGCCTTTACCATTATGAAATATTCAAATAGCACCCTCTTTCTTATAAGAGGATGCTATTTTTTTATTCATTATTTTACATTTCCAAAATATAGATTGTTTGAGAGTTCCTCTATTGGAGAAAGATATACATAATAAGAAACGTATCAAGTTTTCTTTTTACATCTTGATTGTCAAACTGAGGGTGAATGTTATGATCAAGCGAGTATTGCAATGTATTATTTTATTTTTAACCATTACTATGTACGCATCATCTAATACTGAAGCAACAACTGTTATTCCTGCTGAATATCATCCAAATACTGAAACGACCTCTCCTACACAAAAAATTGCGTACTTAACATTTGATGACGGGCCAAACAAATATACTACACAAATTTTAAACATCTTAAAAGAAAAGAACGGAAAAGCAACTTTCTTTGTTATTGGCGGAAAAGTGCCACATTACACAAAAACGATGCAAAGATTAATTAAAGAAGGACATTATATCGGTCTCCACAGCATGTCACATGATGTAAAACGCCTTTACACTGGTGACCCTTCCACTTTAATTGCAGAAATGGAGCAAACACAAAGCATTGTCCAGCAAGTTACGAAATTAAATACACATCTCGTTCGCGTTCCATATGGTAGTATGCCTTACTTAAAAAAGAATTACCGTGACGCACTTGTATCGGCCCAGTATAAAATGTGGGATTGGACAATCGATACCTACGACTGGAAAAGCTATGACAATCCTTCTGCCATACTCGAAAGAGTACGTAATCAAAGTGATGAACAAGTAGAAGTCATTTTAATGCATGATTCGAGTGTAACCGTACAAATACTGCCAAAAGTAATTGATTATTTACAGTCACAAGGATACAAACTTCTTCCCTATAATCCTTCTTCTCATCTCAAGGTAAATTTTTGGAAAGACACAAGATTGTAACAGCTTTAGTGCCTATGTGCTAAAGCTGTTTTATTTTTCTCTTCCCACCCTTCCCATTTTTGTGTAAAATTTTAAATAGTGATGAAGTTTCGAGGTGAATAGAAATGAAACGAATAGATCTCATTTTTAACGCAATACAAGAAGGCAATTATACAGAAGGTGTAACCGCATCAGAACTAGCTACCCTGTTGCAACTAGATCGCGCCAATGTAAGTAGCGACTTAAACAAACTTGTAAAAGATAAACGTTTATTAAAAACAAATACGCGACCTGTTCGTTTTTACATAGAAACGAACACTTCGTTGGAAACGCATTCAAAAGAAGTAACTTCATTAGATACATTTGCAATTGAAAATACGAGCCTTAAAATCGCAATTGAAAAAGCGAAAGCTTCTATGCTCTATCCTCCAAACGGTATGCATACTTTACTACTGGGAGAAACAGGGGTCGGAAAGTCTATGTTTGCTTCTTTAATGCACGAATATGCAATTGAAGTTGAACAGCTTCCTAAAAATGCACCATTTATCGTCTTTAACTGTGCTGATTACGCAAATAATCCACAGCTACTACTCGGGCAATTATTTGGGATTAAAAAAGGAGCTTACACAGGAGCAAGTGATCAAAAAGGATTAATTGAAAAAGCACATGAAGGAATTCTTTTCTTAGATGAAGTACATCGCCTACCTCCAGAGGGACAAGAAATGCTTTTCACCTTTATTGACCGCGGAGTGTACCGCCGCCTTGGAGAAACAGAGAACGAACGTAAAGCACAAGTATTAATCATTACTGCAACAACAGAAGAACCAAATTCATTTTTATTAAAAACATTTACAAGACGTATACCGATGACTGTTACGCTGCCACCACTTCGTGAGCGTACACATAAAGAGCGCTTTGCTTTACTACAGCTATTTTTCACAAATGAAGCAATTCGTCTGCGAAAAGACATTCACGTTAGCCCAAATGCAATGCGTGCTTTCGTCTTTTATAATTGTCCCAATAACATTGGTCAATTAAAAACAGATGTTCAAATTGCCTGTGCGAAAGCCTATTCTGATTTGGTCACAAAGAAACGTGATTCTGTCTATGTTTCAAGTACAGATTTACCTTGGTATATGAAAGAAGGGTTGTTCATTGAAAGGAAGAGCCGTCACTTATACCAAATACCAAATGAAACATTTGTATTTACAGGTGAGGAAGGTTGGAGTAATCATAAAACAGAAGATGAAAAACGCTCTTCTATTTACGATTATATTGACTATAAATACGAAGAACTTCAAGCCCGTGGTATTGAAGAGGAAGAATTAGAATTACTAATAGAAAATGATGTTCAAAGCTTTTTCGTACAATATTTTAACCAAATATCCAAAAAAACAAGCCATGAAAATGTTTTTAAAATTGTGGATCGTAATATCGTTTCCGTATGTGAAAAAATAGCGGAACTTGCTGAAAAGCATTTATCTAAGACGTTTGATGAAAAAGTATTTCTCGCTTTAAGTTTACATGTACAGACAACTCTACAACGTTTACAAAGCGGAAAACAAATACATCACCCACAATTAAATCAAATTCGTACGAAATATAAAGAAGCTTTTTCCGTCGCTATGCAATGCATTCAACTACTGGAGGAAGAATTACAAATAACAATGCCTATTGATGAAGCTGGCTTTTTAACAATGTTCTTCGTTGTTGATCCAATTCCTGCCTCACAAACAGAAGTAAAAGTATTAATATTAGCACACGGTAATGGCATCGCAACTGAAATGGCAAACGTTGCAAACGAACTTCTCGGCATTGAGGAAGTAACCGGTATTGATATGCCGTTACACGAATCACCGAAAGATTTCTTGGAACGTGTGAAAGTGTATATGAAAACACTACAAAATGTAAATGGGCTTCTCTTACTTGTTGATATGGGGTCACTTGCTTATATCGGTGACATATTAGAAACGGAGTTCAAAATCCCTGTACGTGTTCTCTCGATGACGAGCACACCACATGCACTAGAAGCAGCTCGAAAAGCTCAGCTCGGTTATTCATTAGATGCGCTGTATGAAACAGTAAAAAATTTAACACCATTTTACTTAAACGTACAAGAAGAAAAGAAAAAACCTCTCTCTCCAATGAAATCTGTTATTTTAACAGCTTGTTTAACTGGTGAAGGAAGTGCTTTAGCTATTCAAAAAATGTTAGAAAACTATTTAAGATTTGATAAAGACTTAATTGAAATTATTCCGATTAGTATCGTCCATGAAAAAGATTTAACGAAAATGATTGAGAACATAAAAAAAGAGCGTAACATCATTTGTATCGTCACGAATTTCGATGTGCAAGTGCCGTGCTTAACATATCATTTCCAAGACATCGTAAACTACACAGTAATTCAGCCCATTCAAGAATTAATTACGTATGAAGAAACATATGCAAAAATGGCGGATATTCTTGAACAACAAATGCAGCGTAACGATGGGGCATTACTGATCAAAACAATTCGTTACGCATTAAATACAATTCAAGAATTAATTTCCTTACAGCTAACTCCTGATAGCTTAATGGGTGTTATTCTGCATATGAGCTGTATGGTTGACCGTCTTCAAAAAGGAGAAAGCCTTCTTCCTCATCCTGATAAAGAGAAAAGAAGACAAGATGAATACTGGATGTATATGAAAGTAAAAAAAGCATTGCAACCAATTGAAAATACATTTGAAATACAAATACCTGATGACGAAGTATTTTACGTTATGGACTTCTTTATTAAAAATCAACCTGCGAAAAATTAATCGAGGCAGTTTTTAAAAATATCGACCGTAACGCGAGTTATATCAGCGATTTTCAAAATATATCGCTTTACCGACAATAATCGCTAAAACTAGCACCTTATATTAAGAAGAAAAGGCTGTTCCAACATATGGACAGCCTTTTCCTCTATTTCTTTACTTTTCTAACTCGCCCTCTTATTTCTCCTCTTTTTTGTGATTTCGTATGGACATTAACATATACGTTTGCTTGAATAATTTCTTGAAGTAAATGTACAAATGATTTCCCTTGTAAAGGTCCCTCAAAATCCTCCACATTCACTACACCAGTAATGCTTC
The DNA here is from genome assembly GCF_054788175.1 of Bacillus sp. NEAU-Y102. NCBI lineage: Bacteria > Bacillati > Bacillota > Bacilli > Caryophanales > Bacillaceae > Bacillus > Bacillus sp. NEAU-Y102. The sequence goes on from NZ_JBTWFK010000006.1 coordinate 88,866, forward strand.
CCTCGTTCAAGCTAATACCTTGCTCCAGTGGACCATACAAATATAAAACAACAGGACCAATTTGAGTAGACTTCCCTAAATGAATTTGACACGATGTAACCTTTTCTATATTTTTTAGTATGACTCTGTAATGCAATTTCGTTAAATCATCACTAAAAATAAACTCTGCTACCCCAAAAGCTTCTGTATTTACAGGAGGCACTTCCCTCTTACCTGTTAACCTGGCAAAGAAATGTGTTGTCATAAGGCATTCTCCTTATATAAATTTCCCAGCACTACTTCTACTACTTTATGGTTTAGACATAATCATTTATGACTTTTTCAATTTTAATTACAAAGAAAAGATTCACAAAATCTTTACATTGTAATTGTTCCTGTAGATTGAAAGTCTCTTGTATAATGCACATAGAAAAACATTATAGGAGGTTCCATTGAAAACTAACAAATACACTTTTCATACATTATTAGAGATTTTTCTCGTCTCATTTAAATTAGGACTTACTTCATTCGGCGGTCCTGTCGCTCATCTCGGCTATTTCCACCACGAATACGTGCAAAAAAGAAAATGGATGGATGAACGAAGCTATGGAGATTTAGTAGCACTATGTCAATTCCTTCCCGGTCCTGCCAGCAGTCAAGTCGGTATGGGGGTTGGATTATTACGGGGCGGGCTATTAGGAGCTATTATTTCATGGATTGGATTCACTTTACCGTCTGTGCTTGTTTTGGTTTTCTTCGCCTCATTCCTTAATCAGTTCGATCTTGGAAGTGCTGGCTGGATTCATGGACTAAAACTTGTAGCAGTCGCTATTGTCGCTCATGCCATATGGGGAATGGCGCGGAAGTTAACTCCAGATCGCAATCGTGCAACGATTGCGATTGTAACTGCCGCAATCGCCTTATTATGGCCAAGTAGTTGGACACAAGTCACCCTCATCATAATATGTGGCTTTATCGGCTGGTTTTTATATCGCAACCAACCAATTAGCCAATCTCAACATATAAAAGTACCTATTTCAAAAAAGATAGCAGTTTCTTGTCTCGTCTTATTCTTTGGACTATTACTACTGCTACCAATATTAAGACCGTTCTCTTATTACATCGCTTTATTTGATAGTTTCTATCGCTCTGGCGCACTTGTATTTGGAGGAGGACATGTCGTGCTGCCTCTTCTTGAAGGTGAGTTCGTACAAAACGGAATGATGACGAAAGAACAGTTCCTAGCTGGATACGGATTAACACAAGCAGTACCAGGACCACTGTTTACATTCGCCTCTTATATAGGAGCAGTGTTAAACGGGACGCTTGGGGCATTACTCGCAACAATTGCGATTTTCTTCCCTGCTTTCTTACTCGTTATTGGTGTTTTACCATTTTGGAACAGCGTGAGAAAAATATCATTCATACAAGGCGCACTACTTGGAGTCAATGCCGCTGTTGTCGGTATTTTACTAGCAGCTTTTTATGATCCTATTTGGACAAGCACAATTATGAACGCTGTAGATTTTGTTTTTGCATCTCTTCTATTTTGCTTGCTCGCTTTTTGGAAAACACCACCTTGGGTTATCGTTATACTCGGGGCATTTGGCGGATATGCTCTATCCATTTTATAAATAAAAAACGACGGCATGATGTAGCCGTCGTTTTTCTATTAAAACTTCACAAGCTCTATTCCTTCTGGTAATTCGCTCTCTGTTAAAATACGCAATTCCTTCACACGATCCATTACGTAAGAAGAACGCTTCACAAGCTCTGGATCAATATAAGCTGGATGAACCATAATTTCTACCCTTTGTTCACCTTGTACTCTTTCTTTTAACTTCACAAAGTAATCTTCCGTCACACCATCCGCATAAAAGTCACTGTAAAACACATCAGAAAATGGGCGCACCGCTCTATCTTCCTCACAACGACGAATCGGAACATTATATTTAGCCGCTAATCTCTCAAGAACATCATGTAAAATCGGTAAACCATGCACATGATGATGACTATCTAAATGAGTTGGTGTTAATCCGTAAGATAGGAATTTCTCAATTTGAGCAGTCCACTCTCTCTCAACTTCTTCTGGATTTATATTTCCTTCCCTTACGACACCTTGTTTATGAAACAATCCATCGCTACTTACAAGTGATGGTACGTCTCCAAGAAGTGGTTCTCCTGCCGTTAATACAAGATGTACTCCTACTCCTAGCGTTTCATACTCTTTGGCTAAGCGTACCGCATGCTCTGTTCCTGGCATATTCATCATCATCGTCGTTGAATTTACAAGTCCGTTTATATGCCCATCAATAATGCCGTAATTTGTACCTTCTGTAAGACCGAAATCATCTGCGTTTACAATTAACTTAATCATCGTAATACCTCCTAATAAAGTGAAACTTTAATCAGTGGGGGGTTTTCTCCCCCCCACTGATTATTAGTTGAACCAATCGGACTTTTATGGGCAGTTGATCCCCCACCTAATTTCTTTGTTTTCGCTGAATTTTGAGGTAGTGGTCTTACTGCCCATTAAAGTGGGATAGAATAAAAAAAGCGGGCTAAATAGCGCCGCTTTTACTTCTCTACCTTTTTGAAGAACTGCGGAAGATATTCTTTATGTGCTTCCAACATTTCATCTAAAATTTGTTTTGCAACTTTATCTGATGGTACAAGTGGATTGATTGTCATAGCGAGCAGCGCCTTATGATAATCCCCTGTAACAGCAGCTTCAATTGTTGTGCGCTCAAATGATTTAATTTGTTGTACTAAGCCGCGAACTGGTACTGGAAGATCTCCGACCGCAATTGGTTTTGGACCTTCTTTCGTAATAATACAGTTCACTTCAACAGCAGAATCATCTGGTAAGCTTGCAATTGTTCCGTTGTTTCGTGTATTAACAGGCTGGATATCACCTTTATTGTTGTAAATAGACGTAATTAAGCTACATGCTGCGTCACTATAATAAGCGCCGCCACGTTTTTCTAATTGTGGTGGTTTAATATCTAAATTCGGGTCTTTATATAACTCAAATAAATCATTTTCTAATTGTTTTACTACTTCTGCACGTGTACCTTTTTCAACAGAAGCTTCTTTTTCTTCTTCTAACATTTCACGTGTTTTGTAGTAATAACGATGATATGGACATGGAATTGCACGAAGGCCGCGAATAAAGTCTGGTTCCCAGTTAAGCGCTGCGATATTTTCCATCGTAATTTGCTTTTCCGGATCTGTTACAAGCTCTAACACACGATCCATTACACTTACGCCATCTAAGTATACATCTAGTCCGTATACCATATGATTTAAACCTGCAAAATCAACGTGGACACGACTTGCATCTACTTCAAGTAATCTTGCAAGACCCATGCGGATTCCGATTGGAACGTTACATAGACCAACTACTCTTTGAATATTTGTATAACGAAGGACAGCTTCTGTTACCATACCTGCTGGGTTCGCAAAGTTAATTAACCATGCATTCGGACAAAGCTCCTCCATATCCTTACAAATATCTAAAATAACAGGAATCGTTCTCAGCGCTTTGAATAAACCACCAGGACCATTCGTTTCCTGACCGATTACATCATATTTTAACGGGATCGCTTCATCTTTTGCACGTGCTTCTAATAAACCAACGCGAAGCTGTGTTGTTACGAAGTCAGCATCCTTCAATGCCTCGCGGCGATCAAGTGTTAAATGTACCTCAATTGGTAAACCTGATTTTTTCACCATACGTTTCGCTAAGTTACCAACAATTTCTAACTTTTCTTTTCCTGCCTCAATATCTACTAACCAAATTTCACGAACAGGAAGCTCATCATAACGTTTAATAAATCCTTCAATTAACTCTGGTGTATAACTAGATCCACCGCCGATTGTAGCAATTTTAATTCCAGTCATGCTTTATTCCCCTTTCGCTTCAAGCTTTTTATAAAGATCGATAAACTCTGCTGCTAATTCTTTCACTGTAATCGCATTCATTAAATGATCTTGTGCGTGAATTAAAAGAACACTAACCTCTGTTTTTTCTCCTCTTGCTTCTGATTGTATGAGCTCTGTTTGGAAATGATGCGCTTCATTAATCGCTTCTTTCGCCTTTACCATCGCTTCATCTGCTTCTACCATTTTCCCCTGTTTGGCAAATTGAAGTGCCTCCATCGCAAAGCTTCGTGCGTTACCACTATTTAAAATCAATTGGAATGGAATTTGTTCTGCTGTAGTCATCATAATTACCGCCCTCTCTATAAGGTTCAACCGATTTAAATACCCCTTCAGTTTGAACATGTCTATTAAAGTATGAATTTATTAATGATAGTTTAGTGTTCATATAGATGTTTTTCATCTTTTTGAACATGATATAAAGGTAATTGTTCTCACAGGTATCGTTGTCTATGAGAACAATTACTATGTTACATAGGTACAGAGTTGTTATTTTCTTGTGCTGCTTTCTCAGTACGGATAACTGAACGATCGCATGCGACAACGAATGGGAAGTAAATCGCCATTGCAACAACAAAGTTGAATAATTGTAAAATCGCACCAGAAGGATGTAAACCTGTTACAAGATACCCACTAATAATTGGTGGAACGTTCCATGGAACCATCGCTACTGTTTTTGGTACCCATCCTAAGTAAATTGCTGTATAAGATGTAATAACTAACACAACAGGTGTTAATACGAACGGGATGAATAAAATTGGATTTAATACGATTGGTGTACCAAAGATTACTGGTTCGTTAATGTTAAATGCACCAGGTCCAATTGATAGACGAGATACACCGCGTAATTGTGCACTTTTCGCTACAATTAATACAACTACTAAAAACGCTAATGTTGCACCAGAACCACCAAGATATACGAAAGTATCAAAGAATGGTTTTGTAATAATGTTTGGAACATCAAATGCAGATGTACCATCTTGGAATAACTTAATATTTTTCTCTAATGCTGGTAAATAAAGTGGCTCAATAATACCACCAACAATATTTGGACCATGTAAACCGAAGAACCAAAGTACATGTACTAATAACGCAATAAAGATTGCACTTGGTAACGTACCCGCTAAACCTTGTAATGGAACTTGTAATGTATTAAAGATATACTCATGAACACTTGTACCTGCTAGTTTTACTGCTAATTGAATACTTGCAATACCTGTTAAAATCACAAATGCTGGAACTAAAGCAGCGAAAGATTTCATTACTGCTGGTGGTACACCGTCAGGCATTTTAATTGTAATGTTTCTTTGAACAAAGAAGCGGAATATCTCCGTTACGAGTATGGAGACAATAAGTGAAACGAACAAACCCTGTGCGCCTGTCCAAAGCATATTTATTCCAGCTTCTTTTGGTGTTGTTGGTGTAAGAATAATTAATGCACCAAACGAAATAATACCTGCTGACAATCCATCAACACCGTAAGATTTTGCTAAGTTATAACTTATGGTAACCGCCACCATCAGAGCTAATACCCCGAAGGACCCTGTCCACATACCAGCACCAATTTGTGTCCAAGTTTCACCGAATAAATCTTTCATAAAATTTTGGAATGCTGGAATTGGTAAACCATTAACTAGTACTGCCATCGAACCAACTAAAATAAGTGGCATAACTGCAATAAATCCATCTCGGATCGCAGCTAAGTGACGTTGCGATCCGATTTTACCAGCAATCGGAACCATGTACTTCTCCATAAATGCAATAAACTTTTGCATTTTACTTCCCCCCTAATTATTTTTTAAGTGTTAATGCGTGATCTAAAACTGCTTCTCCATTCATCATGCCGTAGTGCATTGGATTGATAACGTCGATTCCAACGTTTCTCTCGTCAGCAAGCGTTTTCATTGAAGAGAGCATGTAACGAACTTGTGGTCCTAGTAATAATACATCTGCTTGATCGATATTCGTTTTTACTGCATCCCCAGATACAGCCCAAATCTTGCCTTCTAGACCGCGAGCTTTTGCAGCCGCTTCCATTTTTGTAACTAGTAAACTTGTAGACATCCCTGCTGAGCAACATAATAAAATATTCATTTGAAAATCCCCCTTGTGTAGTATAAAAAATTTATGTTTTATTTATTTTTCTTTACGCTATTTATTAATGCAATTAGCGTGCCAACTTTTTAAAACCACTAAAATCAGCACTTTTTCGACTGTTTTCTTTGTGTGTTAACGCTTTCAATTAGTGTGTTACTCAAAAAACACACAGTGTGTTATAAAACAACACGCTTTTAACACATAACTGTATGAAAATAGATTAGTGTTTAGTTGTCTAGTTATGCTTAACATAAAAAAACACTAAAAAAATCTTTCATCGTAGAATCTAGTAAAAAAACAACATGCTCTTGAACACACTCTTCTATCTATTGTCCAAGCAAATTCTACTAGATTACATAGAATAGAGTAAAATAACACAATTCGAAAGGAGATTCCTATGCCAAAACATAGAAAACAAAGCAAAATAAAGATTTATAGAATAAAAAGCTATAAAAAAGACAAGCGTTCTGAAGTAGACTCTGACAAATTTGAACTAGAACAGCAGGACAAGCACGATACACAAGACAAACAAGATGAACAGGATAAACAAGTACAATCAGAAAATGTAATTATAGTACCCACAGATTCACACAACTTAGATGTGTGGGATGAAATTTCTCTAAAGGAAATACAAGCTGGTGAACATACAAATTTATTTAAAGAAAAGAGTAATTATCAAAATATTAATTTAGTCCAAGTAAACGATATTCGCTTATACTTGGACAAGCAACTACAATTCAGCTCCGTCGATGAGCAAATTTATCATGAAGCACTTGTACATCCAATTATGTCAAAAGTAATTGATCCAAAACGTGTTCTCATATTAGGCGGTGGCGATGGTCTTGCCCTGCGAGAAGTTTTAAAATATGAAACTGTACTACATGTAGACCTTGTTGACTTAGATGGATCGATGATTGATATGGCTCGTAATGTTCCAGAATTAGTTTCTTTAAACAAAAGTGCATTTTTTGATAATCGTGTAAATACACACGTATGCGATGCAAAAGAGTTTTTAAGCTCTCCTTCCTCTTTATACGATGTAATCATTATTGATTTCCCAGACCCAGCGACAGAGTTGTTAAGTACTTTATATACAAGCGAACTTTTTGCTCGTATAGCTACATTCTTAACAGAAGATGGCGCATTCGTCTGCCAATCTAATTCACCTGCTGATGCACCTCTAGTATACTGGAGCATCGGTAATACAATTGAACATGCTGGACTAACTGTGAAAAGTTATCATACAATCGTTCCTTCTTTTGGAACTGACTGGGGATTTCATATCGCTGCTAATTCTGCCTATGTACTAGATCAAATTGAACAATTATATGTAGTACCAACTCCTCGAACCTTGCCTGCTCTTCTTTTTCCTTTATTTCAATTTAAAGAAGAACATCTAGAACAACGCAACCTCGCTCTTTTAAATTCAGAATCGAACCTTATCCTACATCAATGCTACAAACAGGAAATGAAGTTTTGACGATATTATAGTAAGGAGTGTTGCCTATGGAATATTCTACTTTTGGCAAGCATATAATAGTAGATTTATGGGGAGTAGATTTTTCTCTACTAGATGATACGCACTTTTTAGAATATCATTTAGTTACAGCTGCAGATTGCTCTGGTGCCCATGTTTTAAACGTAAGTAAAAAAGAATTCCAGCCATATGGTGTTACTGTATTAGTGTTATTATCAGAAAGCCATCTTTCCATTCACACTTACCCGGAACAAAATTTTGCAGCTATTGACTGTTATACTTGCGGTACAACCGTTGAACCACAAATTGCGATTGATTATATCGTAAATATATTAAAACCGGAGCGGATGCATATAAAAAGATTAATTCGTGGTATAGGAGAAATTGTTACTGCCGATTAATTATAACTCTTACTCATCCGGAAAAAGGAGGTTTGTAAATACCATCAGTGGGATAAACATTCCACTGATGGTACAGGCATATACATAAAGTGAAACTTTAATTAGTGGGGGTTTTGTTCATCTCCCACTAATTATTAGTTGAACCAATCGGGCCTTTACGGACAGTTAAGCTCCCTCCTAACTTCCTTGCTCCAGCCACATTTTGAGGTGGGAGTTTTACTGCCCGTTAATGCGGGATAAAAAAACCTTGCATAAGCAAGGTTCATTCATCCACCGACATCTTCCTATATAACTCTACAAACTCACTCGCTAATTCTTTCACTGTAATTGCATTCATTAAATGATCTTGCGCGTGTACCATTAAAAGAGTAACTTCGGTCTTTTCGCCACCAGCCTCTTTCTGGATAAGCTCCGTTTGTACACGGTGCGCCTCTTTTAATTCCTCTAGCGCTTCTTGTAATTTAGCTTCTGCTTCTGTAAACTCCCCACGCTTCGCACAATCAATTGCTTCCATTGAACAACTTCTCGCGTTTCCTCCATGCAAAATTAAATGAAAAGCTTTCGTCTCTATCGTATCCATTTTACTTCTTTACTCCCCCTTTTCTTCTGCTACTTTTTGTTTATCCCATATTTTTAAGAACGGTAAATAAATGAAGAATGCAAGCGCAAAGTTGACGAGTTGTAAAACAACACCTGAAATTTTCCCACCCGATCCTAAATATCCACTGAAAAGAATAGGTGTCGTCCAAGGTACAGCCGCCCCACTCGGACGTGCGACCCATCCCCATTCCATTGCAAAGTAAGAAACAATTGTTAACACAACTGGAACCAATATAAATGGAATTAATAAAATTGGGTTCATTACAATTGGCATACCAAAAGTTACCATCTCATTAATATTAAATATACCAGGCGCGATTGACAATCTCCCTAAACTTTTTAATTGTTGACTTCGTGCAAATAGTAACATTCCGACAACTAGAGCCAGCGTTGCACCAGAACCGCCCATATAAATCCATAAGTCAAAAAACTGTGCCGTAATGGTATTTGGTACATCTTGCCCAGCTTGAAAGGCAACTCGATTTTGATCCATTAACGACAACCAAACAGGGCTCATTACACCACCAACAATAGTAGCACCATGAATTCCACACGACCAAAGAACATGAACGAGAATAACTGCTATTATTGCGCCCCAAAGACTAGCACCAAGTACACTAAGTGGTTCCTGTAAAATTTGTCCTACAATATTATGGATACTGCCAAAAGAAGTATTTTCTATAATTAAGCGTAAAATCCAAATAACTGTTACAACAATAAAACCTGGAACAAGTGCCGCAAATGAACGCGTGACAGCTGGTGGAACTGTCTCTGGCATCTTTATAATTATCTTTTTTTGTACAATAAACCGATAAAGTTCAGTAGATATAAGTGCAATAATCATTGCTACAAATAACCCTTGGCTTCCCATTAATGCAGCTGGGATAGCGCCTTCTACAAGTACACTCTCTTTTGTACTTGGTATAATATATGCAACTTGAAATGGAGTCGCAAGTAAAAACGTCACAAGCGACAATGCCCCGGATGCTAAAGCATCCACTTTATAATACTCTCCAAGCCTGTAAGCGATTCCAAAAACAGCTATTAAAGCCATTATATTAAAAGTTGCACTAACTGGATACCCTAAAGCTCTCTGCCAATTCTCACCAAACAAACCTGCCATAAACTCGTTATATCCCGGTATCGGCAGTGCACTAATAATGAGGAAAAACGATCCAATAATTAAGAAAGGCATCGTTAAAATAATTCCATCTCGAATTGCTTGTAAATGCCTCTGCTCTGCAACCTTCCCTGCCACCGGCATCACATACTTCTCTAAAAACCGTATCATCTATCCCACTCTCCTCATGGTTTCATTGACAAAGCTGCTTGCAAGATAGCTTCTCCATTACAAAGTCCGTAATGGACGGATTGAATAACATCAACAGGTACCCCTTTCTCCTTACATAATTCTTTCATTTTCGGTAATAAATAACGTACTTGCGGTCCAAGTAACAGGACATCAGCTTTATCAATATGACTATTCACTTCAGAACCTGATACTGCCCAGATTTTCACTTCTATCCCTCTTGCCTCTGCTGCTTTCTCCATCTTTGTAACAATTAAACTGGAAGACATTCCCGCTGCACAGCAAAGCAAAATATTCATTTCGCTTCCCTCCCCCTTTTTCTAAACCTAAGTTATGGTGCATCCCTTGCCACCACTAGGTTACAAATATATATGTCTAGATTTCCTGCTGTATGCCGAGCTTAAAAACAAAAATTTCTTGGTTTTCACGCTATTCCATTTATCCGTATTCTCCTAGTAAAGAGGACTCTAACTCGCTATAATGATTCAGTATGATTTTTTAATTGATAGGAGGATATATTTATGAAGGCATATCGCTTTCCACTTATTTTATTATCTTCTATCCTAATTGGTGGTTTCATTGGTTATTTCATGGGTGCCGATGCAGTTGCTTTAAAGCCGCTTGGTGATATTTTCTTAAACTTAATGTTTACGATTGTTGTACCTCTAGTGTTCTTTAGCATCGCATCGTCTATTGCTAATATGGATGGATTAAAACGTTTCGGTAAAATTATGTCTAGTATGGCTGGGACTTTCTTATTTACAAGTATTTTAGCTGCTATTTTTATGATTATCGTCGTGAAAGTATTCCCGCCAGCACAAGGTGTTGTACTAGAACTAACACAACCTGACAAAGCCGGCAAAGCTGTTAGTGTTGCAGATCAAATCGTCGGTATTTTAACAGTATCTGACTTCTCGAAGTTACTATCTCGTGAAAATATGTTAGCTCTTATTTTCTTCTCTATCTTAATGGGGATTGCAACTTCAGCAGTTGGCGAAAAAGGAAAGCCATTCGCTACATTCCTACAAGCTGGTGCAGAAATTTCAATGAAAGTTGTATCTTTCATTATGTACTACGCTCCAATCGGACTTGCTGCTTACTTCGCAGCATTAGTTGGTGAATTCGGACCACAACTTCTTGGAACTTACTTCCGAGCAGCAATGGTATACTATCCAGCTTCTCTTATCTACTTCTTTGTATTCTTCACGTTCTATGCATACCTTGCAGGTCGCAAACAAGGTGTACAAGTATTTTGGAAGAACATGGTCTCTCCTACAGTTACATCACTTGCAACTTGTAGTAGTGCCGCAAGTATTCCAGCGAACTTAGAAGCAACGAAGAAAATGGGTATTTCTTCAGACGTTCGTGAAACAGTTGTCCTTCTTGGATCTACACTTCATAAAGATGGATCTGTTTTAGGCGGCGTATTAAAAATTGCTTTCTTATTCGGTATTTTCAACATGGAATTCGAAGGACCGAAAACATTAGCAATCGCACTTGTTGTTTCTTTATTAGTAGGAACAGTAATGGGTGCTATTCCAGGCGGTGGTATGATTGGTGAAATGTTAATCGTATCTCTATACGGTTTCCCGCCAGAAGCATTGCCAATTATTGCAGCAATTAGTACAATCATTGATCCACCTGCAACGATGTTAAACGTAACAGCAGATAACGCTTGCGCGGTAATGACAGCTCGCCTTGTAGAAGGTAAGAATTGGATCAAAAACAAATTTGCTTAATAGATAGAAAGAGGATGCTCGTTTAGAGCATCCTCTTTTTGTCGTTATTTGTTAATAAGTTGATATCTCCTCTCGCCACAAATTTGTTACAATCTTCACAAATATTCCACATCCATTATCCATTCTCCGTACTATAATCATGTATGGAAAAGGAGATGGAAATAATGACTCAAAGCGCACCAGAATTTAAAGTTTTGCAAAGCATTGCATTTCTCGCTGTTGTTTTGCAAAGTTCCTTATTATATACAATGAATCAAGGAAATGTCTTACTTGAGCAATCTCTCATTATGGGCATGCTATTCAACCTTGCAAAATTCTCAGCACCAGCATTCATATTTATCGTTGGATTTCACTTAATTCGGCACTATACGAAGCAATTAGTATATAAAGAATATATTTCTGAAAAAGCGACACACTTACTCATTCCTTATTTCTTTTGGTCTATTCTTTACCTATTAACAACAAACGATCTTATTACATTACAAAGTGGAATAAAAAGTTTATTACTCGGAACAGCCGCGCCCCATCTTTGGTACGTTATTATGATGTTCCAAATTCACTTATTGTTCCCTTTACTATGCACACTTTTTTATTGGTTTCAAAAACGAACAGAAAATAAAAAAGACATATATAAATATATGACCTTTTTCGCGTGCCTATATTTTCTATTAATGTGGTTCTCTTCTCACTATATTTTTAATGGAGAAAAATTAACAAGTTCAACAATTTTACATTATACAGATCGATCATTTCTATTCTACTCATTCTATTTCGTTATGGGTGGCATTGCCGCTGTAGCACTAAAAACTTGGCGTCTATTCGTCATGAAACATATCCCGCTTATAACAATATTATTTTTCATCTTATTTTTATTCATCAATTATGAGTTGTTTAGTTTTCACGGAGCAAACTCTATTCATTTAACTGTTTCTACCTATTTAAAACCATCTATGTTTTTATATATCGTATGCGAAATTATCATACTGTATGTGTTATCTATTATGATAGTACAGCGTCGTGGTTTCTTATATAAAACGTTACGTTTCATTGGAAATTACACGTATGGTGCTTATTTAGCTCACTTATTCTTCTTGCAACTATGCACAAAGTTTCTTTCTTTATTCACACTGCAAGAAAATACTATATTATATAGCCTATTACTATTTGTGTTAACGGCTATTATCTCTATTTCAACAATGGTCATTTGTAGCACAATACCATTTCATACTTGGATTACAGGGCCTTCTCCTACAACAAAGATGAAATGGACGAAGGTTGTATTCCGAAAAAATCATAAAAAACTATTCAAGCCATATATTTGATATAATGATACGCATATAAAAAGAAAGCGAGAGACACCTATGATTAATCAAGTTGGACAAATTATGCTATATGTAAATAACCAAGACGAAACAGTACAATTTTGGACAGAAAAAGTAGGGTTCCAAATCATTGCGGAAGAAAATAACGGAAACGGATTCCGCTGGATTGAAATTGCGCCGGCGAAAGAAGCAGGAACAAGCATCGTCCTTCACGATAAAGCGTTAATCGCGAAGATGCAACCTGAATTAAACTTAGGTACTCCTTCACTTATGTTCTTCTCAAATGACTTAGACCGTCTATATAAAGATCTTTCAGAGAAAAATGTCACAGTTGGACAGGTTGTAGATTTACCTACTGGTAGAGCATTCAACTTTGCTGATAATGAAAATAATTACTTTGCAGTAATGGAACGTAAATAAAAAATAAGCTATCCGAAAAAATCGGATAGCTTATTTCATTTTAAGAAACTTGTTCTGCATTCGTTTCTTTATGCTGTATATGGCTCGTGATCCAAGCAATTCCACCGGCAACAACGAGATAACATAACAATATTAAAATTTGCATTTGTAATTGCGACCAATCTCCTAAAGAGATAACATCTTGTAATCCTCTAAGAGAATGGGACATTGGGAGAAACTGTCCAATTTTGCTAAGCACAGCTATGTTTAATTCTCCTGGGAAAGTACCTCCACTCGTCGCTAATTGCAGGACAAGAAGCGTTACCGCTAAGAACTTTCCAACAAGACCAAATACTGTTACTAACATAAGAATAAATGTCATGAACGTAAAGGAAATAACAATACTTGATAAAACAAAAAGTGGCACACTGGCAACTTCTAGTTTCATAACACCTAGCACAACTACATCTACGAGTAGCGCTTGAATAAGTCCAATTAAATATACCAATCCTAATTTATTAATAAAATGTACCGTTCCGCTTACCTTCATATTTTGTCTGCGGCCAAGAGGTAAAATATTCGATGCCATAATTCCGCCAACATAAAATGCAAGTGATAAGAAATATGGTGCAATGCCTGAACCGTAGTTAGGAACGTCAGAAACTGTTGACTTCACTAACTGAACTGGCTCTGAGAACATCGTATTGCGTGCATCATCATTACGGACATCCGCTATCTTCTCTGCGCCCTCTCCCAATTTCGTAGAAAGTTCTTTCGCACCATCATCAAGTTTAACAAGTCCATTTGTTAATTTACTAGCACCGTTATTCAGCTCCGTTCCACCACTCGCAAGCTGATTTACACCTTCTTGTACTGTTGTAAATCCATTTCCCCACTTCGTAAATCCATCAGCTAAATTCGATGCACCATCTGCTATCTTTTTCGTTCCAGCAGTAGCTTCATTTAACTTAACTCCGAATGTATTCATGCCTTCTTCAATCTTATGTTGACCCTCAGTAAGCTTCTTCGCACCTTGTGTCAATTGTTGTTGGCTATTATTTAAAGTACTTGTTGCTTTAGCTAGTCCATTAGACGTAGCAACAATTTTTTGAAAAGCGGGATCTTGCTGCACTTCTGGATGATTTTTCACGTACTCTTCTAATTGTTGTTTTACACTATTAGCTGCACCATCCGCTTTTACTTGGCCTTCAGCAAGCTTCTCACTTCCACTCACCCATTCATTTGTACCAGCACTTAATTCACTAACTCCTGATTGTAACGTTTTTTCACCTTGTGCTAATAACTCCATACCACTATGAAGTGATGTCACTCCTTGACTCAGCTCATTTGCCCCCCCGGTTAAAGCAGATTGACTGGATGCAAGCTTTTCACTTCCCTCTTTCAATTTCGATGTCCCATCACTTAAACGATCAATACCATCCGCAAGCTGATTCGCTCCATTTTTTGCATCGGTCGTTCCTTCATGTAACTTCTCAGCCCCATTACTTGCATCACTCAATCCTTGTGCCAAATCTTGAAACTTTGAAAAGACACCCTCTGTATAAGATTTCGTAATACTATTTGAGATTTTTGTTTTCATATTTTCAACAGCTGTCGTTCCAATTTGAGCTGCTACAAAGTTTTTACCTGGATTTACTTTGTACTGTAACTTTGCTGGCTCTGGTTTCTCATCCATAAGTGTACTTACCTTTTTAGAGAAATTCTCTGGAATCGTAACAACCATATAATATTTATCTTCTTTTAACCCTTCATCAGCATTTTTTTCTGATACGAAATGAAAAGCCAGTTCCTTATTCTCTTTTAAATTTTTAACAAAATCGTCTCCTGCATGAATTGTTTTTTCATCCATCACAGCACCCTTATCTAAATTCACAACTGCAACAGGTAATTTATCTAATTTTCCGTACGGATCCCAATATCCAGCCAAGAAGAATCCTGAATAAATTAACGGAACGATTAATAAAAAAATTAAAGCGATACGTCCATGTTTATGGTGCCACATCGCTTTCCAATCTTTAAATATAAGTTGAATTCCTTTCATGAAACATACTCCTTCTCCTAATTTCACACCATTACAATGGTTTAACAGATTTACTATACACGTCACTTTCCATACTGTATAATACATCTTTAATTATCAATTCATTCCTTTTGGTCTATAGAAAGGAGATTCGAAATGGAACTGCTCCAGTTAAAATACTTTCAGACAGTTGCACGACTAGAACATATGACAAAGGCAGCTGAAGAATTGCATATCGCGCAACCTTCACTCAGCAAAACAATCGCTAGACTTGAAAAGGATTTAGGCGTCCCTTTATTTGATCGCCAAGGCCGACAGATTACTTTAAATTCTTTCGGAAAAGTATTTTTAAAACGGGTAGAACGTATTTTTCATGAATTAAGTGAAGGGGAACGAGAAATTAAAGATTTAGCCGAATTACAACAAGGCTCTATTACAATGGCCGTTTCTATTCCAAGAATATTACCAGAACTACTAGGTTCTTTTTTACGAGAACATCCTAATGTTCGATTCCAGCAATTTCTTGCGTCTACTCCTTCTATGAAACGACAACTGGAAAATATGGAAATTGACTTTTGTCTTTCCTCTGTACCAGTTGAAGGAGAAGAAATTGTTTGGGAACCACTTATTACAGAAGAAATTTTCTTAGTCGTTCCTTCAGGCCATCGGTTATCAAACCGCGAAAGTATCCACCTGCATGAAGTAAAAGACGAACCGTTTATTAGTATGAATACTGGCTATGGATTTCGGCACTTAACGGATGAATTTTGTAAAGAAGCTGGTTTCACTCCGCATATTGCTTTTGAAGTAGATGAACCGACAGTGATTAGCGACCTCATTAAGCAAGGTCTCGGCATCGCTTTTGTTCCAAATTTAACTTTATTAAAAAACTCTACTTTAGCAGCAAACAAGTTGCGTATTATTGAACCCGCTTGTAAGCGAACCATCGGATTAAGTTGGTCAAAAAAGCGATACTTATCAAAAACAGCTCAGCAATTCCGTGAATTCGTGATTGACTACTTCTCTAATATTAGGACGCAAAATTATATCAACCAATAAAAGGTGCCACCCTCATATGGTGGCACCTTTTATTGGTCACTCTTTTTTAATTCCATTTCAGCTAAAAGTGGTAGTACATTATCAAAAATATGCGTATTATTATTTTCACCTGTTACATATCCACCATAATATCTACTAAATACGTTGTCATTTCGGAATGTGGACATATGATCATACAATTCCTTCGCAAACTTTGTATCACCTGTTTGTAGTACGTACAAAATCGTTAGTCCATACGCGGCTGGCGATTCATAATTCACAGTTTGTTTTCCCGTTTCTAAATTGTAACGACCGTATAGCTTTCCATCCTCCTGGAATCTCTTCTTTATAAATTCCAAATAAGCAGCTGATGAAAGACCACCTAAACTTCGATGATATGCAACGTATGATTGGTCAATAAGATTCACTTCTTTATCGTACGTAAATGTACCATCTTCTTTATATTCTTTTGGGAATGCCCAGCCGTGCCTTGGATAATCTGCTAAAAATTGAACGATTTCCTGATATTGCTGAGCAGAAACTTTACCGTACTTCTTCATATAAGAGAATGCACGCGGATTTATGTATGATGTTGTTACAAAATTATTTTGTTTCCCTGCATCTGCATCATAATAATCAACATAATAATTATCTTTTTTATTATAACGAAGTACAGCATCACTTAATTGATCGGCAAGGTTTTTATAACGCTCTTCCTTATACATTTCATAAGCACGATATAATTGTTCTATAATACGAAGATCATCTATAAGTGCATTTGTAGCTGACTGCCTCTCTCCCTTTTCAGAGAGTTTCCATAAAACGATATGATTCTTATATACGAAATTATCTTGAATAACCTTTACTTGCTCATCAAATAACGCCTGGTCATCTTTATCAAGTGTATATTGTAACCATAATCCCGCCGATTCTGATAAAGCTTCACGTCCCTTCGCTTCACCCGTACCTGCCTTAGTATCTACTAAACGATACGTGGCAAGCGTTCCATTTTCATTCACCATATGTCTTAAAATAAAATTTTCTGTACGGTTTCCTTGTAAAGCTGACCAAAATACAATTCCACCTAGAGCGATTAAGAAGATAACTCCAATCCCTATATATAAACGTTTCCGCAATCTTTTCACCTCCCTAGTAAGGCTAACCTTAATTTTATCAGAACATACATAAATTTAAAAAAGACAATCTATTAGATTGTCTCCCCCATTTCTATCCCCCACAAACCTCTTTAGAAGGTTTATATAGCGATTGTACAAGTCGATCATATTCACGACGTGTAATTTCTTTATTATATAGCTTCAATAATAAATCTCTATGCTCTTTTGAAAATGCCATCTTTTTAATGACTTCAGGATACATAAAACACCCTCTCCATTTCACATAAACTTCTTTTTCGAAAAACAGAACTTATGTTCGCATAAAAGATTATAAAAGATTCCTGCGCAAAAAACAAACAAAATATAAGCAACTACTTATTTCTTTCTATTCAAAATATTACAACATTATATTATCATATTCACTTTTTAAATACATATATATTTTTGGTAGTTTTTTTGAATAAATCTTCCAATTCAATCAGAAAATAATGGCAAAAAAGAAGAGGAGTTTACATATGGATACGGTAACATTAGCAAGAGCATTTTTTGGTTCTTCATTAGCATTCCACATTATCTTTGCAACACTTGGCGTTGGACTTTCATTGATGATTTTTATAAGCGAAATACTCTATCACTGGAAGAAAGACTCCGACTATGCCATTATGGCGAAAAGATGGACAAAGGCGTTTGCTATTCTTCTCGGTGTAGCAATTCCAACTGGAACAATTGTCGGTGTGCAAATCTCACTTCTTTGGCCTGGTTTTGCCAAAATTGTTGGGCAAGTTATTTCTGTTCCCTTCCAAATTGAGATTTTTGCCTTCTTTTTGGAGGCTTTATTCATGTCGATTTACGTATATGCAGCCGATAAACTTCCTCCATTTATGAGATTAATCTCGCTATTTTTCGTCATGCTTGGTGCCACGGCATCCGCCGTTCTTATTACATCAGCAAATACATGGATGAATACACCAGCAGGATTTTCAATGAATCCAGATGGATCTGTTTTTAACGTTGATCCTTGGAAAGCTTTCTTTAATCCGAGTTTTGGCACAAGTGCATTCCATGTCGTTATTACGGCTTATGCAACTGGTGCGGCTGTCATTGCTTCTATCGCTGGATTTAAATTATTGAAGAAAAATTTAAGTACACGTGAAATTGCTTATCATAAAAAGGGGCTACTATTAGGGCTTGTCGTGACATTTATTACAGGCGCTACGATGTGGCTTTCAGGGCACGAATCGGCAATCGCCCTACATAAACACTCACCTGAAAAACTTGCATCTGCTGAAGCTTTATTTGAAACGACATCACACGCACCGCTATCCATTGGCGGGATTGTGGATCCTAATACGCTTGAACTAAACTATGCACTTGAAATTCCAAACATGCTTAGCTTATTAGTGGGACTAGACCCTAGCACTGTCGTAAAAGGTCTAAATGAATTCCCACAAGAAACATGGCCACCATTTTATACACATACACTGTTCAACTTAATGGTCGGCACTGCTGCGTTTACCTTTGCAGTTGCAGCAATTGCTCTCTTATATTGGTACTTCGTTTACCAAAAAAAGGGGACAGAACTACCGAAGTGGCTACTTTGGGGGGCTGCCGCATGCGGACCAATTATGATGCTCGGTATTGAATTCGGATGGATTTTCAGTTGTAGCGGTCGTCAGCCATGGACAATTTATGGTATGCAACGTACAGTCGATGCTTCTACTCGCGCTGATTTCGTCGGTCCTTTATTTGTTTTATTCATCATTTTATATATTGGACTCGCTATTTTAACAGTCTTTGTTCTACGGACATTCTTTAGAAGACATCCATTAAAGAATGATTTACAACACCAAGGAGGCGATTCTCGTGCATGAGGAAAGTATTGCAATCATCATCTTATGGGCCCTTATTTTCGTATACAGTATATTAGGATCCATCGATTTTGGAGCTGGTTTTTGGGGCATGGTATACGCAAAACATCCAACGCTCGCTGCCAAACTTGCCAATCGGTACTTATCACCAACTTGGGAAGTAACAAATACGTTTCTCGTTTTCGTCGTTGTCGCATTTCTCGGCTTCTTTCCGAAAGCGGCCTTTACTCTCGCAACCGTTATGTTCGTACCAGTTATGTTAATTTTAGTACTCGTTGCAGTACGTAGTACATTTATGGTATTTGCTTACTCCTTGCCAAAATATCAGTACCTTCTTCGGGTTATTTCAGGTATTACTGGTCTCTTAATTCCAGCACTATTAATTACCGTTTTACCCGTTACAGAGGGAGCGTATATTACAATGTCTGAAGGAAGAGAAGTACTCCTGTATGGAAAACTTCTTTCTAGCCCGGTTATCTATTGTTATATGCTCTTCGGACTAACGTCTGAACTATTTCTCTCCTCTCTCTTTCTTGCTGATTTTGCGAGAGAGCAAGGTTCAGAAGATGCATACAAACTTTATAGAAGGAATGCTATCATACTTGGCCCTGCAACACTTGTTACGGCGATTATCGCTCTCGTTGTAATGGATCCAGAAACACATTGGCTTATGCAAGGATTAATAAAGCAATTCCCATGGTTTACAGTTTCTATTGTTCTATTCGTTATCGGATACTCGTCCCTTTGGTGGACAAACAAGAAGTATAACACACTAGGATTCCCTCGCATTGCTGTTTTAGCTGTCGTCGCTCAATATGCATTTGCAAGCTATGCTTACGGGGTCGCGCATTTACCGTATATTATTTATCCTGACGTAACTGTATTTACAAGCTTTACAACGAAAGAAACGTTCTATGCACTGCTCATTCTATACGCAATTGGGATTGCAATTTTATTACCAGGATTTATTTTCTTCTGGAATTTATTCTTGAAGGATCGTACTTTTTTGAAGGAAAAATAATATAGCCTTGGAGTCTGTTCCAAAAGGTATTTTGGGATAGACTCCTCTTATTATATTTTGTCGTTAAGTCGATATATTTTAAAAATTTCCGATATAAATCTCATTTCCTACCTTACTGCCCAATCAATTTATAGGCTCCTATCACAATAGTTATTTCACTACTAGTGACACTTGTCCTTTAGCATGAAAAACACATATTCGCTTCATCTCGTTATACGTCTAGTTCTTCTTATTTTTTGCTGAATATACTACCAATATAAACTTGAGACAAGCTACATCTGTTTAAGGGAAAATAGAAAGGTAGGCAAAATATGAGCATTGAAATATGGATTACTATTATTGTATTCTTCTTAACAATGATTGTTATCTTTTGGCGGCCTCGAGGTTTAAATGAGGCGTGGCCAGCAGCGGTCGGCGCTGGTATTATCCTCTTTACAGGAATCGTATCAAAACCAGACGTCATAGATATTGTTAGTAAAATAGGAGGAGCCTCCATAACAATATTAGCGACCATTGTTATGGCAGTTATATTAGAAAGCTTCGGCTTCTTCCATTGGTCCGCAGCGAAACTAGCAAATTTAGCAAAAGGGTCCGGTCACCGTTTATACTGGTATATTCAATTACTATGTTTTCTTATGACTCTTTTATTTAATAACGACGGCAGTATTTTAATTACAACTCCAATTTTAATTCTTCTTCTAAAAAACCTTCAATTAAAACCACATCAACAAATTCCTTATTTATTAAGTGGCGCTTTAATCGCTACTGCGTCTAGTGCACCAATTGGTGTAAGTAATATCGTAAACTTAATTGCATTAAATATCGTTAATATGACTCTTTATATGCATACTGCTATGATGTTTGTACCTGCAACATTAGGCTTATTATTTATGTCATGGCTCATGTATACAGTTTTGAAGAAAAAACTTCCGAAAAAATTACCTGTTTCTTCATATGATATTGAAGAAATTTTTTTCACGAAAAACTTCCATCCACTAAAAGGAAATAATTCTGTTGATACGAAACAAAAACGGACAAGATTCATGTTAAAAGTATTAGGTTTTGTCTTCCTTATGCGCTGTCTTCTATTCGTTGCATCCTTCTTATCCATACCAATTGAAATCGTTGCGGTACTCGGTTCACTCGTTCTTCTCATTTGGAGATGGTACTACTTACGAACAAATCCTGTCGACATTTTGAAAAAGACACCGTGGCACATTTTAATTTTCGCCTTCTCTATGTACGTCATTATTTACGGACTCCACAACGCAGGATTAACAGCTGCACTTGTACAATGGCTCGAGCCAGTTGTGAATCAGCATCTACTCTATGCTAGCTTTGCGATGGGCGGACTTGTATCCATCCTCTCTAACGTCTTCAATAACCATCCTGCCCTTATGATTGGTACGATCACATTAACAGAAATGGGACTAGATCCAGTCACATTAAAAACAATCTATCTCGCAAACATCATTGGTAGTGACATCGGTTCACTATTACTACCAATTGGTACGCTAGCTTCACTCATTTGGATGTATATTCTGAAACAAAACAAAATTAAAGTAAAATGGAAAGACTATTTAAGTGTATCCCTTATCGTTATCCCGCTCACAACAGTCGTCACACTATTCCTCTTATTCTACTGGGTACACCTCTTCTTTGCCTTATAAAGTGAAACTTTAATCAGTGGGGGTTTTGTTCATCCCCCACTGATTATTAGCCCTAACCAATCGGGCTTTTACGGGCAGCCCGACCCCGACCTAACTTCTTTGCTTCCGCTGAATTTTGAGGTGGGGGTCTTACTGCCCACAAATAGCGGGATAAACAACAGAATCCCCATTTGCTACCGTCTTAGCAAATGGGGATTCTTCTATAATAAAGTTAGGTACTACAGTGTGATCAATCAAGTAAAGAGGTGTAACGTGTTATTGATATAAATGACTACCAGCTTCTTTAAATTCTTCTGCTTTCTCTTTCATTCCTTTTTCAATTACTTCTGTCGTTTCTAAATCATTTTCTTTTGCATATTCACGAATATCATGTGAAATTCTCATACTACAAAACTTCGGTCCACACATTGAACAGAAGTGAGCTGTCTTTGCCCCTTCTGCAGGCAACGTTTCATCGTGATATTCCATCGCACGTTCAGGATCTAAAGATAGATTAAATTGATCGCGCCAACGGAATTCGAAGCGTGCTTTTGAAAGTGCATCATCACGCTGATGAGCCGTTTTATGTCCTTTCGCAAGATCAGCCGCATGCGCTGCAATTTTGTACGTAATAACACCCGTGCGTACATCATCTTTATTCGGTAAACCTAAATGTTCTTTCGGCGTTACATAACAAAGCATCGCCGTTCCAAACCAACCGATCATCGCAGCTCCAATCGCCGATGTAATATGGTCATAACCTGGTGCAATATCTGTCGTTAGTGGCCCAAGTGTGTAAAACGGCGCGCCCTGACAAATATCAAGCTCTTTCTCCATATTTTCTTTAATTAAGTGCATCGGTACGTGTCCAGGTCCTTCGATCATAACTTGCACATCATGTTTCCAAGCAATTTTGGTTAATTCACCAAGTGTTTCAAGCTCAGAAAACTGTGCTTCATCATTTGCATCTGCAATAGACCCTGGACGTAATCCATCTCCAAGAGAGAACGAAACATCGTACTGTTTCATAATTTCACAAATCTCTTCAAAATGAGTATATAGGAAGTTTTCTTTATGATGGAATAAACACCACTGCGCCATAATCGAACCACCGCGTGAAACGATACCTGTCGTACGCTTTGCCGTGATTGGAATGTAACGAAGCAATACACCAGCGTGAATCGTAAAGTAATCAACGCCTTGCTCCGCCTGCTCAATTAACGTATCACGATATACTTCCCACGTTAAATCTTCTGCAATTCCGTTTACTTTTTCCAGCGCTTGATAGATCGGTACAGTTCCAACTGGTACAGGCGCGTTACGAATAATCCACTCACGCGTCGTATGAATATTTTTACCTGTAGATAAATCCATAATCGTATCTGCACCCCAGCGAGTAGCCCACGTCATCTTCTCTACTTCTTCTGCAATAGAAGAAGATACAGCAGAGTTTCCGATATTTGCATTGACCTTCACATGGAAGTTACGCCCGATAATCATCGGTTCAGCTTCTGGATGATTAATATTCGCTGGTAAAATAGCACGGCCTTCTGCGATTTCCTTACGAACAAACTCCGGCTCTACCCCTTCACGAATCGCAACGTATTCCATCTCAGACGTAATAATGCCATTACGCGCATAGTGCATTTGCGTAACATTTGCACCTTGCTTTGCTCTAAGCGGCTTACGATCCATTTGCGGGAAAACAGGTGTATGTTTCGAAGCCACTTTCACACCGTCATCCTCTGGTTTTACTTCACGCCCTTCGTATGCTTCTACATCACCACGCCCCATAATCCAGGAGTGGCGCGGCGTTGGAATGCCTTTTTCCAGCTCGACCTTATACGCAGGATCTGTATAAGGACCGCTCGTATCATACACACGGATTGGTGGATTTGGGACGCCATTCGTTTCGCTTTGTTCAATCTCACGCATCGGCACTTTCATACCTTCTCGTGGTCCATCCACATATACTTTCTTACTCCCTGGTAAACTCGATTTCAATTCAATTTGCTCAGCTGAAACAGATTGTTTCATAAATTTTGTTGCCCCCCTGTTCGTGACAAGGACAAGATATGGCCAGCGCATGCCAAAATAAAAAGAGCCAGGTCCATAAAAAAATAAGGACCTGGCTCATAAAGACATCATTATGTAAAGCCGTTAACTTCCCTACGCTGGTACGAGCCAGATCAGGTCCAAAGGGTTAAGAAGTTCACGCGCTTCTCTCTCAGCCTACGCATACGTTAGGCACCCCTAGTTTATCACTGATTTAATTTTCAATACTTTCCCATCATACACTATAATCTGAAAAATTCAAAGTTTATTTCTTTTGTTTTTTATGGAATCATCCACGTTAAATAATATGCTTGAACATACGTCATAATACCAACAATAATTACGAAGAATAAACTATGCTTCACTGTAAAACGGAACAAATCCGATTCTTTTCCAGCAAGACCAACTGCTGCACAAGCGATGGCAATCGACTGCGGGGAAATCATTTTACCTGTTACACCGCCTGTTGTATTTGCTGCAACGAGAAGCACTTCAGATACGCCGACTTGCTGCGCTGTAATGGCTTGTAAATTCGAGAACAGTGCATTCGCAGACGTATCAGACCCTGTTAGGAATACGCCAATCCAGCCTAAGAATGGTGAGAAGAACGGGAATAGTCCGCCTGTTCCAGCTAATGCTAACGCTAACGTAGAAGATAGGCCAGAATAGTTTGCGATAAATGCAAACCCTAGTACAAATCCGATAGATAGAATTGGCATTTTTAATTCGTTTAACGTTTCTTTAAATGTCACTACTGCATCTTTTACATTCATTTTCAAAATAAACATGGAAATGATACAAGCAATTAAAATCGCTGTTCCAGTTGCCGATAATACATCAAACTTTAGAATTGCCTCGTAAGGCGTTGGTTTATTTACAATTGGCTCTGCTTTCATTACTAGATTATGCAGACCTGGAATTTCAAACTTAAATACAAGACTTTCTAAAGCCCCTCCTGGAGCAAATAATGCCTTAAAGAAATTTTGGCTCCAAATGACTACCATAACCGTTAATACGATAAATGGGGACCATGCCTTCACTACTTTTCCAAACGTTAATTTCGGCATCGATGCTGCTGTCGTTGTTGCTGCTACCTCATTATTTGCTTGCCCGGATTGATAAATTTCTTTCGGCTGCCAAACTTTTAAGAACAGTGCTAAACTCACTAAACTTACAAGTGCTGACGTAATATCCGGAAGTTCCGGTCCTAAGAACGTCGCTGTAATGAACTGCGTAATCGCAAATGAACTACCTGCTACAAGTAACGCAGGCCACGTTTGTCTTACCCCTTTAAATCCATCCATTAAAAATACGATAAAGAATGGAACAAATAATGATAGGAACGGTAATTGATGCCCAGCCATTTGTCCAATTTTATGTGGATCAATACCTGTTACTTGTCCAGCAACTGTAATCGGAATTCCCATCGCTCCAAACGCCACTGGTGCAGTATTTGCAATTAAACAAAGACCTGCTGCGTATAAAGGATTTAACCCAAGACCAGCAAGAAGCGCTGCTGTAATCGCTACTGGCGCTCCAAACCCTGCCGCTCCTTCTAAAAATGCTCCGAATGAAAATCCAATTAAAATAACGAGTAAACGATGATCGTTCGTAATCGATAATACCGATGCACGAATCACATCGAATTGACCTGTTTTTACAGAAATTTTATATAAAAATACCGACATAATGATAATCCAAGCAATTGGCCATAACCCGTACAAAAAACCGTACCCGGTTGCTGCCATTGCCATCGTGAACGGCATTTTATAAGCGAATAATGCTACTAAAACTGTAAGTACAACTGTAATAAATCCTGCCACATACCCCTTCATGCGAAAAACCGCTAAAGCTAAGAAAAAAAAGATAATCGGAATAAGTGCTACTGCTGCTGAAATCCAAATATTACCGAACGGATCATAAACTTGTGTCCATGTGTTCATTGTCCTCTCCCCCTAAAGAATCCCCTATTAAATAAATACAATCTTATCAATAGGCTATCAGGTCATCATACCTTTAAGCCTAAAAATAAAAAACGTTTAAGAAAACGTTTTCAACAACTTCCATTTATACTGTACCATAACAATTTCCATTAAAAAAGATTTTTTTGAAAATTTTATCATTTAACAAAAAAATCTTACAAAATCGTCATGTTCTTGTAATGTTCATCGATAGAAAGCTTACCTAAATTATTGCATAATAATAGTATAACAACAGACATTATTCATGAGGTGATATATATGAACGGAAATAAAATATTAGCTGCGTTATCATACTTTAGTGTACTATTTGCCCCTATCTTATTCCCTATTATCGTTTGGATTGTAGGGGACGCTGAAACAAAGCCACACGCAAAACGTGCTCTATGGACACACATCATTCCAAGTATCGCTACATTTATCGGCTTAACCATTTTAGGAATTATGGGCATAGGATCTGACCAACCAGATGTAACACTTGGAATTGGAGCAATGATTGTCTTAGCTATTTGCGGAATCATCAGCTTATACTACTTCATCTGGAACATTGTAAAAGGAATTAAAGTACTGAAAGCTTAATTTTAAACAAACGTTTGTTTAAAAAAGGACCCTTGCAAATTGCAAGGGTCCTTTTCCCGATTAGTTACTTTATCTTCTGCGTTTCTTCTTTTTTCTCATCATTTTCTTTCGGCGCGTATTCACCTTATCCGCTATAATGTGGAGCGTACTTGCCACAACAATTCCCATTAAGAACGTTACAATTTCAACCTCATGTTTCTTCGCAATTTCTATTAAATTACCATCCAGTGCGATTACATTTAATAGGAATAAAAATGGAGAAAAGACGATTAACATGTACGCAATACGAATCACATCACCAAGTATAATCGTATGCGTAAAGAAAGATCGATGCGGCATTACTTTCTTATAAGGATACCAAAATATACGTAAGAAACCCCATTTGTTATAAGCATTACTGTACGTATCTAAATCTGGTGTTAAAAATGAAGTACCTACTAAAAAACCAATTGCAAAAGTTAATAAAAAATCAAAATTTGTTAATCCATACGAAAAGAGCAAAAACAAAACAACCGGAAGGGATATTAAGTTTATTTTCGTATGCGTTCTTCCTGATGGCATAATGCACTTCCTCGCTTACGTTCGTCCTGTCACCTTATGACAGATTTCACCTATTGACCTAATTTCTGATCGATAAATGTTGTGTCTATATCCGAACCAAACCATTCTGCCAACTTCACTCGTGCCTTATCTTTCACATCTTCATTGACGTATAACGACACCTGTATTAGTGCGGCCGTTAACGCCCCTAAATCATCCGTATAGCCAATTCCAGCAATGAAATCTGGAATCGCATCAATCGGTGCAATAAAATAAGCAAGTGCTCCAATTACAATAATTTTCACTCGTTTTGGAACATCGGGTCTTTGCAAAACGTAAAACAGTAATAAACTTGTATAAATGACCGACTGCCCTGCTTGCTTTGCAACATGTTTTACTTTCTTCCAAAACGCTTCAACTGAAAATTTTTGTTTCATGTAAAAGCCTCCCTATTTTTAAAAAGAAATAAGCTACAATATGTTATCAGTAAAAGTTCATGGAAATTACACAAAACCTATCAATGAACTTTCATTGTAACAAACAAACCAAAAAAGAACAAGTGTTCGTTAATTTTTACACGATTTCCTTCATATAATAGATTTCTAGATAACCCTTATCCATCTTCGTTTCTTATTTCTCAACAAAGAAATTTTCACTTCCACTTAACATTCTGCTCTATCTTTGTTATATTTTCTAGTTGACGGACATATAAACGAATGTTAAAGTTTTCTCTGGTAGTGACAAACCTTATACAAAAAATGTAAAATGTTATAGTGTTTCTCAGAAATGAATTTTGTTGTATAATACAGAAATGACGTTATGCTTATGAGCAACAAAAGAAACCAAAAGGGTATGCATAGTTATAGTCGTATATGGGTGAATATAGAACCTTTAATTATGGCCAAGAAAACTATGTATTTTTTATTTTAGCATTTTTCGCTCCAAAATCGACCAAGCCTGATAGAGAAAGGGTGGAAATGAATGAAAGAAACCTTGAAATCGCAATTTCAAAATGTGCGTTTCACTGTATTCGTAGCTTTAGCCTTATGGCTGAAAACTTACATTATTACACGCACAAGCTTTGATTTAAAACTTGAATCTTTCATGCAAGAATTCATTTTATTCCTTAGCCCATTAGCAGCATCATTACTGCTTGTTGGTCTTGCATTATTTGCAAAAGGGAAAAAACGTAACTATATAGCACTTGGAATTAATTTTGTCTTAACAATCGTTCTTGTTGGTAACGTAATGTTCTACGGATTCTACAATGACTTCGTTACTTTACCAGTACTCGGACAAACATCTAACTTCGGAAGTTTAGGTTCTAGTGTGAAAGAATTATTTAACTACAAAATTATTCTTGCATTCGCAGACATTATCGTATTCTTCGTTCTATTGAAGAAAATGAAAAACTTTGCACCTACAGAGCGTGTAGCACGCCCGATGCGTTCTCTATACTTCGTATCAACAGTTGCTATTTTCTTCGCAAACTTAGGACTTGCAGAAGCTGAACGCCCAGAACTATTAACACGTTCATTCGACCGCGTTATGCTTGTTAAAAACTTAGGATTATATGTACACCAAGTATACGATCTTGGCTTACAAGCGAAATCAAGTTCACAAAAAGCATTCGCTGACGGTAGTAAATTACAAGAAACAGAAAACTACGTGAAAACAACACAAAGTAAACCAGATCCAAATATATTTGGTACTGCAAAAGGGAAAAACGTAATTGTTGTCTCTCTTGAGTCATTACAAACATTCTTAATTGGCGCAACAGTTAACGGACAAGAAGTTACACCGTTCTTAAACCAATTTACGAAAGAAAGTTATTACTTTGATAACTTCTTCCATCAAACTGGGCAAGGTAAAACATCTGATGCTGAA
Organism: Bacillus sp. NEAU-Y102; assembly: GCF_054788175.1. Taxonomy (NCBI): domain Bacteria; kingdom Bacillati; phylum Bacillota; class Bacilli; order Caryophanales; family Bacillaceae; genus Bacillus; species Bacillus sp. NEAU-Y102. Next base: position 117,903 of record NZ_JBTWFK010000006.1, read on the forward strand.
TTCCTAGTAGATACTTCTTTATATCCACTAGACCGCGGTGCTGTATTCTTCACACACGGTAACAATGAATATACAGCAACTCCAGAAATTTTACGTCAGCAAGGGTATCACACGTCGGTATTCCACGCAAACAACGCAACATTCTGGAACCGTAACATTATGTATCCAGCACTTGGTTATGATCGTTACTACAACGAGCTTGATTACAAGATTACGCCGGAAACAAAATTAAACTGGGGATTAAAAGATATCGAATACTTCGATCAATCTATTGATATGTTGAAAGAAGTGAAGCAACCATTCTATACTCGCTTCCTTACTTTAACGAATCATTACCCATTCACTTACGATGACAGTACAAAATTAATCGACGAATATAATTCTGGTGATGGAGTATTTGACCGTTACATGGTAACTGCTCGTTACTTAGACGAAGCAATGAAACACTTTATTGAGCGTCTAAAAGCAGAAGGTATTTACGACAACTCAGTAATCGTATTCTACGGTGACCACTACGGTATTTCTGAAAACCATAACCGTGCAATGGCACAGTTCTTAGGAAAAGAAGAAATCACTGCATTTGACCATATGAACTTACAAAAAACACCGATGTTTATTCACGTTCCAGGTCAAAAAGAAGGTAAAACAATTTCGAAACCAACTGGTGAAATTGATATTAAACCAACTATTCTAAACTTACTTGGTGTAGATTCTACAAATGACGTTCGATTCGGTCATGATGTATTCTCACCTGATAATAAAGGATTTGTTGTTCTTCGTGACGGTAGCTTCATTACAGATAAATACATGTACACAAACAGTACATTCTACGACCGTGCTACTGGCGAAGTTGTACAATTACCGAAAGAAGAATCTCAACCACTAATTGATCGTGCCCAAAATGAATTGCACATGTCTGATAAAATCATTGAAGGTGACTTACTTCGCTTCTCTGAAAGTAATAAGATCAAAACTGGTGAAGTAAAAACAGCTATTAAAGAAGAAAAGAAGAGCGCTGAGTAATCTCAGCCTCTTTTTTTATTTTCTTCCATACAACTGCTTATATTCATTAACTTTAAAATTACATAACCTTTACCAAATATTCACATAGGGTTAATGAAGAATCTCTATAATAAAATATGTAAACAAGGTTCTACATATTTCTTACCTCTCATCTTTCGTAAGATCCCTTAAAGAAATGTGTAAATCTTTTGTTTCTACTTTCTTATAATTGTCTTTCAACATGCTTTGTTTCCATACACAAAGCATTCAACGAGACAATGTCCCTATGAAAGATAGCTACCCTCCTTGTGCAGCATTCCATAAGAATGTTGCTTTTTTTTATTTAAAAGCAGGATTCTCATTTCTTATTTTCGAATTTGTATATACAAAATGCTGTAAAGTGAAACTTTAATCAGCCCGTTAATGCGGGGGAAATCGTCCTTACTTCTCTATGATTTACAAATACATATACGGTCATATATAGAGAATTGCTTACATAAAAATTACTATAGTGATTTTTATCTCGCATGAATGAAAGTTTCACGTTATTTACGTACTTACGAAAGGATGGGACGGAAATTGGCATACGAAAAATTTGTACTTTGGAATGATGAAGTTATTGATACAACAAAACAACAAACGTACATAGAACTTGAAGAAAGAGGTTTGCAATTCGGAGATGGTGTCTACGAGGTTATTCGCCTATATAAAGGGAACTTTCACTTATTAGATCCGCACATAACAAGATTATATCGATCCATGGAAGAAGTAGAATTATCGCTTCCTTTCTCAAAAGCTGAACTCATCACTTTACTTTACAAATTAATTGAACGAAACCATTTCCACGAAGATGGCACAATTTATTTGCAAGTATCTCGCGGTGTACAAGCTCGCACACATGTATTTTCATATGACACCCCTCCGACAATTTATGCCTATATTACAAAAAAAGAAAGACCAGCATTATGGATTGAATATGGTATACGCGCTATATCAGAACCTGATACTCGATGGCTACGCTGTGACATTAAATCATTAAATTTATTACCAAACGTACTAGCTGCTACGAAAGCTGAACGTAAAGGCTGTAAAGAGGCACTTCTCATAAGGAATGGTATCGTAACGGAAGGAAGCCATTCCAACTTCTTTTTAATTAAAAACAGAACTCTTTACACACATCCAGCCAATCACCTTATTCTAAATGGCATTATTCGTCAATATGTCCTTTCTTTAGCGAATACTCTTCACATTCCTGTACAGGAAGAACTTTTCAGCGTTCGTGACGTTTATCAAGCAGATGAATGCTTTTTTACAGGCACAACGATTGAAATTTTACCAATGACCCACCTTGATGGAACCGCGATTCAAGATGGGCAAGTTGGGCCTATCACCAAAAAACTGCAAAAATCTTTTAATCAAATCTTGTTACAATCCAATATGGCATCTTCTTAAACACGAATAATTTCTTTCCTTTCATATTCAATATATACATTTAAATGGAAATCAAGGTGTAAATTTATGCCTTGATTTTTTTTTGTAATCTTTTTGTCATATTCAGATTCCTACATAAGTCTTGACAGTAATCGACATGCTCTTTAGAATTTTTAACAGTTGGTAAATATTTCTTCACTACATTACAGACAGAAAGGAATCGACAAATTATGAAAAAGTATCTTGCCGGTCTTGCGGCAGTGTCTGTAGCAGGAGGAGCAGCACCTACACTTGATAGTGTTCAAGCTGCACCTGAACAAAATACACAAAAAGCTGCTACAACTGTCCAAGCTTCTGCATCAAACGACTCATCTTATAAGGTAAACGCGAGCGTATTACATGTTCGTGCGGGATCAAGCACTTCTCACGACATCATCTCACGCGTTTATAACGGTCAATCACTAAACGTGATTGGCGAAGAAAATGGTTGGTTCAAAATTAACATTAACGGAAAAACAGGCTTTGTTAGTGGCGAATTTGTATCAAAAAGTGGAGCAACAAACAACAATGTAAGCACAGGCGGAAACAATAAAGTTACTGCTGATGTATTACGTGTACGTACAGCTCCTAACACTTCTAGTTCTGTTTCTGGACGTGTATATGCAGGACAAACATTAAACGTAATTGGACAAGAAAATGGTTGGGTGAAAATTAACCATAATGGACAAGTAGGTTATGTAAGTGGCGAATTCGTATCTGGCGTTTCTTCTAATGCGGGTTCTTCAAACAACAATACGAATAATAACAATAACAACCAAGAAGTAAAACCAGCAAGCGGAAACTATACAGTAAATGTATCTTCCCTTCGTGTTCGTACAGGTCCTAGTACTTCTCACACAACTGTAGGTTCTGTTACAAAAGGACAAGTAGTACAAGTTGTTGGCGAAGTTCAAGATTGGTTCAAAATCAATTACGCAGGACAAACTGCTTATATAAGCAAAGACTACGTAACAAAAGGCGGTTCTAACGAAAACGTTACAGAAGGCAACAAACAAGAGCAAAACAATAATAATGGAACTATTCAAACTGGCGGTTCTTACGTGGTTAACGCTACATCTTTACGTGTTCGTACAGGCCCTGCTGCTTACCATAGTGTAATTGGTGGTGTTTTAAACGGTACAACATTAAACGTAGTTGGATCTGAAAACGGTTGGTTTAAAGTAAATTACCAAGGAAAAACAGGCTTTGTTAGTAGCGAATTTGTAAAATTCGTTAAAGGTGGTACTACTACTCCTGAGCAACCAAAACAACCTGAAAAACCTAACCAAGGTGCAATTGGCGACTACTACATTAATGCTTCTGCACTAAATGTACGTAGCGGCGAAGGTACAAATTATAGAATCATAGGTGCACTTCCACAAGGACAGAAGGTTCAAGTAATCTCTGAAAACTCTGGATGGAGCAAAATTAACTACAACGGTCAAACTGGTTATATCGGAACACGTTACCTATCTAAAACACCAGTTGGAGGCGCAGTAGATAATAAGCCTAACAATAACCAAAATAACAATCAAAACAATAACAACAATAATAATACAGGCAATAATAGTGGCGACAGTTCTTCCGTACTTGCATATGCAAAATCAATGCAAGGTGTACCATACGTTTGGGGCGGAACTTCTGCTAACGGCGTAGACTGCAGTGGCTACATCTACCATGTATTTAAGAAATTTGGTCATAACATTAGCCGTCAAAGTGTTGCGGGATATTGGAGTAGCCTACCAAAAACTTCAAGTCCACAACCTGGTGACTTAATTTATTTCCAAAACACTTATAAATCTGGTCCTTCTCACATGGGTATTTACCTTGGGGGCGGATCATTTATCCAAGCTGGAGATAAAGGTGTAGCAATCGCTTCATTAAATAACTCTTATTGGAAGAGCCACTTCTTAGGATACACGAAAGCACCTTAATTAATAGTTTCAAAGCCTTCTAGTTTACTAGAAGGCTTTTTTGTTACGAGTTCAACACATTACTCCCTTTCCCCTAGTTTCTCTCTACAAAATAATGTATCCATTCTTCTATTTCATACACTTTATTCTGCAAAAACAATGCATAACGTTATCATAATGTATATATTTTCATAAAAAACATAACCTATTTCATGTCTATTTATTTTATATGTGTTTTTTTGAAGAATTTTCTTTTTATTTAAACTTTTCATTAGACGTTTGACCTCCGATGTCCATTATGATAAGTTACTTAAGATGTTATATTCGTAAATGTATAGACAACTGGTTTATACACTGTTTTTACTATGAGGAAGGAGCATACACTGCATGAATCTTTTATGGGGAATTGGCGGCGTGATTGGAGTATTAGCAATTGCTTTCTTACTATCTTCCAACCGCAAAGCTATTAATTGGCGCACAATTTTAATTGCGCTAGCATTACAAATGTCATTTTCATTTATCGTATTACGATGGGATGCTGGTAAAGCAGGTTTAAAACACGCTGCTGACGGTGTTCAAGGATTAATTAATTTTTCTTACGAGGGAATTAAGTTCGTTGCTGGGGATTTAGTCAACGCAAAAGGACCTTGGGGATTTGTATTCTTTATTCAAGCACTACTTCCAATCGTATTTATTAGTTCATTAGTAGCAATCTTATATCATTTCGGTATTATGCAGAAATTTGTTAGCGTCGTTGGTGGTGCATTAAGTAAACTTCTTGGAACTTCTAAAGCAGAAAGCTTAAACTCAGTAACGACTGTATTTTTAGGACAAACTGAAGCTCCAATCTTAATTAAACCTTACTTAGCACGCTTAACAAATAGTGAATTCTTCACTATTATGGTAAGCGGTATGACAGCTGTTGCCGGATCAGTTCTTGTCGGCTATGCAGCAATGGGTATTCCGTTAGAGCACTTATTAGCAGCTGCAATTATGGCAGCTCCATCAAGCTTATTAATTGCGAAACTAATCATGCCAGAGACAGAAAAAGTAGATAATAACGTTGAACTTTCTACAGAACGTGAAGACGCAAACGTTATCGACGCAGCTGCACGTGGTGCATCTGAAGGTATGCAACTTGTTATTAACGTAGCAGCAATGTTAATGGCTTTCATTGCATTAATCGCTTTATTAAATGGTCTATTAGGATTAGTTGGGTCTTTATTCCATATTAAACTTAGCCTTGATTTAATCTTCGGTTACTTATTATCACCATTTGCAATCTTAATCGGGGTTTCTCCAGGTGAAGCTGTACAAGCAGCAAGCTTTATCGGTCAAAAACTTGCAATCAACGAATTCGTTGCATACGCAAACTTAGGACCACATATGGCAGAGTTCTCTGACAAAACAAATCTAATTTTAACATTCGCAATCTGTGGATTCGCAAACTTCTCTTCTATTGCAATTCAATTAGGTGTAACAGGAACGCTAGCTCCTACTCGCCGTAAACAAATTGCACAATTAGGGATTAAAGCAGTTATCGCTGGTACATTAGCTAACTTCTTAAATGCAGCAGTTGCAGGTATGATGTTCCTATAAACTTATATAGAGTCTTCTCTTTCTCCAAGAGAAGACTTTTTTCATGCACTCCAAACGCCTTTTATGTATCTATCAATCACCTTATCCCAAATATGAGAACATTATGATACAATAATGTTTAAGTCTTTTTATTTTTCTTATGAAAATAGAGATACTACTTGTTGTTGCCCTTCAAAAGAATTTAACGACATAGTCAATTTCTTAATAATTGCGCATACTACAAGTATCTATGGATGAAATAGCTTTAAGGAGGAAAGTTTTGTGAAAGATAAGTTCTATAAAATCCTCTCTATGTGGATTCTACAAATTGTATTTTATTTTATTACTGTACATGTGACGAATTATGAGCATGCGCTCATTTTTACAATAATATATGTAATCGTAAATGTACTATTCTTATTTTTAGCTGATAAAACAGCATTTATTTTCTTCATACTAGGAACCATTATTTCCGTATTTTATTTATTTTATCAAGCATGGCTTCATTTATGGAGTACATCAGATCAATGGCAATATATGATTACCCACTTCCTGATGGTAGCTAACTTCTTCATTGTATATATAACAACTCACCTATTGAAAAAAGTGATTCATGAAAATAAAACTTTAACTGAGCGTGTGAGAACGTTGGAACAATATATTGGAGAATCAAAATTATTAACTAGACAAGAATTCGAGAGACGCCAAGCGTTATTAACGACTGCAATGAATCGTCGTAATGAAACAGGCGTTATCGTTTACTTTGATTTCACTTCCTTTAGTAAATATACGAAGGAAAGTGTTATGGATCGTGTAGCTTCCTTATTAGTTGAAACGGTAAGGAATGATTTTGACCTTGCTGCTGAATATGATGAGAGTACATTAGTTATTTTATTACAGAACACAAATGAGGCTGGTGCAGATATAGTAATGAACCGTCTACAGCCAAAATTAGAAAAATGGCTTGCAGCTGAAGCAATCCAAGATATAAAAATTTCAAGCGAGCAAATTGGAAACAAAGGACAGACATTGTTATGATGACTCTCGTTATACTTCTTTTATTTCTTCTGTTTTGCGTACTCGTTTTTTGGATCAGTATCACATTTTCAATTAAATATGTACTTATTTTTACGGCCTTTCTATTCTCTGGCTTACTCGTTTACTACTCTTTCTTAACAATCGCGGGCCTAATTCACCGAAATAGCAAACGAAAAGATCGTACACTAGAACATTATCCTAGCGTCGATATTTTCATACCTGCCCATAATGAAGGGGTCGTTATTAAAGATACTTTAGAGGCGATGGCGAAGATTGAATATCCAGGAAAGCTAACTATTTATTTATTAAATGATAACTCTCAAGATGAAACACCTGAAATCGGCGATGATTTCGACAAAGCTTATGCTCATATTCGCCACATTCGTGTTCCCTCCGGTGAACCGAAGGGTAAATCACGTGTACTAAACTATGGGCTTAGTATTTCAGATGGTGAATACTTCTGTGTTTACGATGCAGATAACCAACCTGAACCACACGCACTGCGAATGCTTGTAGAGCACGCTGAAACAACTGAAGATGCGGTTGGAGCAGTTGGACACGTTCGTACTGTAAATGAAAAAAGAAACTGGTTGACGCGAATGATTTCGCTAGAATTTCAAATCTTCCAGCTCCTTATGCAATCTGGACGCTGGTTACTATTCCAAACGGGTTCACTAACAGGAACAAATATGCTTCTTCGTCGCTCAGCACTAGAAGAGCTTGGTGGCTATGACCCTTATGCAATTGCAGAAGATGCTGAATTAACATTACGAATTACACAAAAAGGTTATCTCTTACCAATCGTCCCAGAATCAGTTACTTGGGAACAAGAACCAGAGCATTTAAAAATTCTTATTAAACAACGTACACGTTGGCTCCAAGGAAATTTATACATTTTAGAAAAAATGTTCTCGTCATTAAGTTTCTTTAAAGGAAAACTGCTCGTTCATTCCTTACAACAAGTTCTAGTGTATGTTGTATTTTGGCTATTCCTAATCATTTCAAACGTTTGGTTTGTAATTGGGCTACTCGGGATATTCCAAATTCAATATAGCATTCCGCTACTATTTATGTGGTATGTAGCATATATTACATATGTTTCACAATTATTTAGTGCCCAGAGTGTCGAACGAACCTTTACACCGACTAATATTTTTATTAGCGTTATTATGTACTTTACGTATGCACAGCTCTTTACGTACTTATTTATTCGCAGCTTAATCTTATATTTACGTGCAAAGAGCAAGAAACAAGTCATCGGCTGGGATAAGACAGTTCGATTTAAAAAAGATAAATAAAAATAAGCACAGAGCGCCGTATGCTCTGTGCTTATTTATTGCCGTATAAATTATATATCAGACAATACCCCTTAGCTGAAAGTAATTTCACGTCCATCCCCCAACGAACGATCGACCTTCATTTATATACGAAAAAGTGATTGCTATTTTTGTAGAACCAATTGCTTCTCTTGCTGTTCTTTGCGCGTTTCAGTCTTAGGTTCCGTGCTTTCTTGGACACTACGATGTGCCACACGTTTCAAACAAATATGCTTCCACTTTCTTTCGTAACGTTTCATTATTCTAGATGTCCCCCTTGAATGCGCTTTAAAACTATTTGAAATCGCTTACAGGAAATAATATAGCACATATACATAAAAGTGACAACACATTTCCGACATATTTTTGACAAAAATACGAATAGAATTCGTAAGATATCGAATATTGTCGAAACCCATCGTTTTTTCTTCGTATAAAAGGCATACTACTTATATAGTAAAGTATTTTATTTCCCTTACCCGCATTTCAAATTCCTTCTATATAAAGTGAAACTTTAATCAGCCAACAAATAGAGGGATAAAAAAAGAGCTGATATAAAATCAGCTCTTTTCCTTCTATTATTAATGACGCTTCATACGTCCTTCTTTTTGTAACTCTTTAAATAATGCTGCCATCATAAAGAAAATAACAAAGACGAATGGGAATGCTGCAATGATAGCTGCCGTTTGTAAGGCTTCTAATCCGCCAATATATAATAAGGTAGAAGCTATCGCGGCTAGAACGATACCCCAAATCATTTTAATACGATTTGGTGGGTTTAAACTACCATGTGTCGTTAACATTCCTAAAACAAACGTTGCAGAGTCTGCCGATGTAATAAAGAATGTAGAAATAAGAAGAATCGCTAAAACAGATAAAGCTGATCCAAAGCTTCCCATCTGATCGAACATAGCAAACAATCCTACTTCTGTTCCCATCTCTTTAATTTTTTCAAAGATATGTGCATCACCAAACAGCTCCATGTGAATACCAGTCCCGCCGAAAACGGAGAACCAAAGCGCACCGATTACGGTCGGTACAAGTAACACACCGATAACAAACTCACGAATTGTACGACCTCGTGAAACACGAGCAATAAACGTACCTACGAACGGTGACCATGCAATCCACCATGCCCAATAGAAAATTGTCCATGACTGAATCCATTGATTTCCGCCTTCATCCAATGGACTTAAACGGAAACTCATACTTGGCAATTCCTGAATATAAGAACCTATTGTTGAAGTGAAGTAATTCATAATAAAGTTTGTTGGACCTGCAAATAATACAATGATCATAAGTGCAAATGCAAAAATAATGTTCGTATTACTTAAATATTTAATTCCTTTATCAAGACCTGTTTGTGCAGATAACATGAAAAGAACTGTTACGATTGCAATAATAACTAACTGTGTCGTTAATGAATTCGGAATAGATGTTAAATAGCTAACACCACCTGCAATTTGTTTTGCACCGAGACCTAATGAAGTTGCAACACCAAACACAGTTGCGAAAACAGCTAACACATCAAATGAATGAGCAATACGTCCGTGTTCCCCGCCCTTAAATAACGGACCTACCGTCGCACTAATCGTACTTGCTTTTCCTTTTCTAAAGGTAAAATAAGCAATACATAACGCTACAAACGCATATAGTCCCCAAGGATGTAATCCCCAATGGAAAAATGAAAAACGCAATGCAAGGCGCGCACTTTCCTCAGTTGCACCTTCTCCAAACGGAGGTGCGTACAAATGGTTTAATGGTTCAGCAACGCCCCAGAAAACTAAGCCGATACCCATACCAGCACTAAATAGCATAGCAAACCATGTCATATAACTATAATCAGGTTCGTCATCATCTTTACCTAAACGAATAGAACCGTATTTCGAAACAATTAAAAAGATAGACACACCTAAAATAATAGAAACGGAAATAATATAAAACCACCCAAACTTACTAACTAATGCAGTTTGAATTGCAGTTGTTACATTTCCTAAGCTACCTTTTCCAATAATAGATTCGGGAATAATCCCCCAAATTGTAAATGCAATACATAATGTTAATGAAACGATGAATGTTTTTGTCAGTTTCCTCATCAAATCCCCCTTCGTAGGTTTCGCTTTTATAAATAACATAAATTCCGATATGTAAAATCGGATAGAAAACTATAATTTTGCGGTGATTTTCTTACTTTCACCTTCACCAATTCGAATTCTTATAGACAGCCTTACCTTTCGTATAACCTTTTCACTCTGCAAGAGCTACAAGTTAGAAATACTGCTGTCAAATTGTGTGAGAAAAACGCGGATAGGAATGTATTTTCCTAAAAAAGGATGTGTTACATATGTAAAAAAGGGCGAATTTCTTCCTTGCAACCCTTTCGTTTTGTAACAATTATGCGGTTTTTTTGCTAGTATATAGCACGTGATTATAGCTTCACAAACAAAATGTTTATGTTTATATAACTATATTACCCATAAAACGGTAAAATACTCAAGGAATGTAATCGTTTAGTAAACATCATGTAACATTCCTGTAATATTTTTATTTACGTCGAAAAAAATATGTTGTATTAAATATTTTGAATATAACCAGCAACCTATGAGTCATATAGAATGAAAAACGCTTTCCTATATTTTTTGTTATATTACAGGATGTTAACGACTGATTACGAATGGTTTGTAATTGTGTGTTTTCCCCAAATCCGAAAAAATCTGTTGCTATAATGAGGACACGAAAACAAACGCAATGGAGGCTATCATGAAAAAATTAATTGGAATAGCAACAGCAGCAGTTTTTGGTCTTGGGATTTTCACATCATCTGCTAATGCAGAAACTGTTGTAACAACAGACGTACTAAACGTACGCGAAAACCCTACTACTGAATCAAAAGTTGTCGGTAAATTACTAAACGGTAATAAAATAGATGTTCAAAATACAGAGAACGGATGGTCAAAAGTTACTTTAGACGGTAAAGACGCATTCGTAAGTGCAGAGTTCACAAAAAGCATCTACTACGTAACAGCTAACGTATTAAACGTACGTGCTGAAGCGAACACAAACTCAGAAATTCTTGGAAAGTTGAAGAAAGACGATGTAATCGAAACAACGAGCCAAGTACAAAATGAGTGGTTACAATTTGAATATAACGGGAAAACAGCTTATGTTCATGTTCCTTTCTTAACAGGTACAGCACCTGTAATTGAGAAACAAGAAACAACTGCTCCTGCTAAAGCTAAAGTTGAAGCACCAGCTAAGGCTCAAACACCTGCAGCACAAGCAAAACCAGCTGCTAAGCCTGCTGTGAAAGCTGCTGAAACTAGCGAACCATCTGGTGGTCGTGAGTTAACAGTTGTAGCTACAGCATATACAGCTCATCCGAGCGAAAACGGTGGCACATATGGCGGCCGTGTATTAACTGCAATGGGTCATGATTTAACTGCGAATCCAAACATGAAAATGATTGCTGTTGACCCGAAAGTAATCCCATTAGGATCTAAAGTATGGGTAGAAGGTTACGGAGAAGCTATCGCTGGAGATACTGGTGGTGCAATTAAAGGTAACCGTATCGATATCTTACTTGGATCAGATAGTGCTGCTCAAAAATGGGGCCGCAAAACTGTTAAAGTGAAAATTTTAAAATAACCAATGACTGCTAAATTACAAGCCGGTTCTCTTTATTGAGAGCTGGCTTTTATTTATTTATAATACATATAAGGAGGCTATGCCCATGAATGTACAAGCAAAAATAGACTGGATTGGTACGCCAAAACCGTACATATATAAAGATGAAGTAACATATAACGCTACTTCTATTGATTTCTCACTCGCTGGCGATGATAATCGCTATAAGCTAATTGTGCTCAAGTCAGAAAAAAATACACATTACAAAATTGTGCAATATGGAATAAAATCAGGCTCTCAAAAGCCATTTCCTATCGACATTCCATTTGAACAAAACATGTTACCAATTATAGAGCAAATATTACATGATCCATATGTACAAGCGATATTAAAGGAAACGCACTCATAATTGTAAAAAAAGATATCAACGATTTTCCGAATATATCTATCATAAATCGCAATATATCAACGATTTTTCAATTATATCTATCATAACTTACGATATATCAACGGTTTGACACGAAATATCGATTTAGCTACCAAAAGAGGCTGTTCAAATATTGAACAGCCTCTCTCATATTAACGAGTTGGACCAGATACATCTTCTGATTTCAACGTATTATTTGCACCAAGAGAATGATACAACATCTTTCCATTTCCATTCACAGTTACAATATGTTCGTTGTTAAAACTTTTGAACTTCACAGATCCATCACCGTAACGAATATGATACTCTTCATATGTCGTTACTTTATATTTCGTATCACTTTGACGCTCTACATTACGAACTTCCATCGTTAATAAGTCTTCTGTAATTCCTTTTTTGTGTAAATACTGTATATAATCACGGTCTTCCTTATACGATTTCCCGCTCTTATCATAATTATTTTCAATTAAACTAAAATCATTTAATGAAATTGCACGTACGTTATCATAAATATGATTTTTTACAAATTCGCCCACTGCTGAACTTGATGTTTCTTTCGGGAATTTTAAGTAATAGGTGCTTTGGTCTCCAACTTTAACGCTTTCTGATTTAATTAAGCCAAACTCAGCATTTTTCTCTAAATGCACTTCTACCGTTTCATCTGTTGGTACAGGACCAAGTTTATAACTTCCGCGGCTTAACTTCCCACGCTTCTTACCATTCACAACTACATTTGCATCATTTTCATCAGAGGAAATTGTTACATAATTGCCTTCTAATGATAAATTTACATCTACCTTCGCACTTTTTTCATCTGCTAAATCTACTTCTTTTTCTGTTTCTAACTCAGTTAACTCTGACTTTGCTTTTGCCTTTACAACGTAAGAACCCGGAAAATATGGACCAATTTCTTTTGAAGTTTTGTCATTAGACAATTCTACTTCTTTCTTATCATTCACATATATTTCTGCATTCTTCGCAGTTGTACTTACATTCATATAATACGATTTCATGCTAAATTTATACTTCGGATATAAAAACCATTCTTTTCCGTCTTCTATAATTTGTCCATCTTTAAACGATGCTTTATCACTTGCTAGTTTTTGATCCACTGTCTCTCTTTGTAAATAAGACAGCAGCTCTTTATTATATGAAGGGTTGTCTTTTAAATAACGGATATATGCCTTAATATCCTCTGCCTTAATCTTTAAGCTCGGATCATCTACCTTTACAAACTCATCAATTGCATTCGCATCTTTCTTTTGAAACGCCTCAATCATAACGTTTACTTGTTTTTCCTTTGAAAACTTGCTTGCACCAAATTTATATGCTCCGAACAATATAGCAAAAATAACAAGAAAACCTAGCAGTAAAAATATGTTCTTCTTACTTTTCACCGGCTTTGTTTCCCGTTGTATTTCTGAACGAGAAGAAGCTGTTTGATCAGCTATTTCTTCTATCTTACTTCCACACTCTGGGCAAAAATTTAAATGGTCTGCAACTTTTTCATTACATATTCCACAAAACTTCAAGCGATTCTCCCCCTTATTTTTTTACCAACTTCATCCCAGCAAACACTAATACGTAAGAAAGAATAAAGCTACCTACTATTAAATACATCGTGCTACTTTGAATCGATAATAGCGGACCAGAAATCCCCGTAAATTCCTTCATAATTTCCTTACTACCTGAAGCTTCGATTTGGATTTTTGCTAATCCATTTACACAAAGCATCATCACAGTATAAACCGCACTAAACATCGCAATCGTTACATATATATTTTTAATTGGATATTGAGCTAATTTCATTCCAGCTCTAAATAGTAAGATACATGGTATTAAAATTAATAAACCCCACCAATGCATGTAGGAATTGAACTCATCCATATATTTAATTTCTTTAGCAGAAGCACCATTAGCAATTGCCACATCTTTTAAAGACGTACCATTTAATGATATGCCTGATGTATATGATAAATGTAACGGCCCTTTTCCTCCTGGATAGTTCTGTATTTCTTTCTCCATGTTCGCCCATTCAATTGCAGTTGGAGCAAAGTGAGCCATATTCCACATATACGGTGTTGCTTCTAATGAAATTAATGCTTTATATGTTTTCTCAGGGAAATCAATTGGTCCCATTGATTTTGAACTACTAAATAAAATCGTAATAAGTATAATACCAAATGTAATGATTAATCCTTTTAAAACAGTCACTACACTATAATAAATAGATGCTGCATATGGAACACTTTGACTAATTGCGGAAAGCATACGATGTGGTCCCGCTGCAATACTCATGCCAATAAAGCTAAATAATAAACCAAATATAATACCGTACAACAAACTAATAATATGAGAATAACTAACATTAATTGTCATTGTTTCATAGAATTGAGAAATCGTCGTAGAAGAACTTGCTACAAAACTTATAACACATAAGAAAATTCCATATACAATACCGATAATACATGCTGTTACTAGCTTCTCACGCCAAACAATAGACGGGGTTTTTTTCTCTACAAAAAAGCCAATTCCACCTAATATAAGTGCTGGAATAGTTAATAAAATGAACAATGGGACATGAAGAATAAATGACATTATGTATGTACCACTTCCACTGACTTCAAGACCCGCTAAATGATACATTAAAATTAATGGCGCTATGCCAATGAAAGATTGATTAATGGTAGTCATATCCAGCATACCGTTCGTATTTGTAACCATCGTTCTCATTAAATCATTCATCGCTGCATCGATAATTAAACTACTAATCCAGCCAGCCAAAAACATGCATATAATTGCCAGACCACCACCAAGTAAGCCTTTTTTCAAAGCAATTCCAGATGAACCCACATTTAGTTGTACACCCTGGTCTGGTAATTTCGTTTTCATTTCTTTTTTCGTAATACCTACTAGTAAGGAATCGCCGCATTTCTCACAATATGTAGCAGTTTCTTTACTTTCCACTCCACAAGTTCGGCAATATTTTGAGTCTTTAGGCGCTAATATAATATGACTTGCTACACCACCTGTACTAGACCCATCATGCGTACAATAATTTGATACATCAGACTGTTCTAAACCACAAGTTTTACAATACATGTTCCTCACTCCTTACTTTGCTTCATACCACAAACTGGACAGAATATAGCTTCTGTTGCGATTTGTTCACTACATGAAGAACATGATTCATTTTCAACATTGTTTGTTTGAAGGAGTAACTCATTTTCTTTCCCGCACTGTCCACAAAATTTATCATTTAATGATAATGAGCCACCACAGCTACACTGCCCTTTCTGACCTTGATTCTGCAAATTAGCAATTTGCTTACGCATGTTATAAATAGCAATATCAAGCTCTTGTACCGGTTCTACAATTCCTTTCAATACCTCTATTCGAACTTCATCATTGCGCAGTTGCATATATGTAGTTTGACCAAGCTCCAACAAAATTTCAGTTTTCGCTTGTAACTTCTCCTGCGTAATTTTCTTTAGTTGTGCAACCTCTTGTGCAACTTGCAACTTCATCTTTCCTTGCTCAATTCCCTCTTGCAACTTGTTCATACCATTACCAAACTTCGCTTGTAAATCTGACACAACTTCCCCTCCTATAAATATATAGTAATATACGAAATTAACATTTTATATATTACCATGATTTTCAAGTTATGTAATCCAAATTTCATTTTTTCTGTTTTGAGCATTTTTTGTTTATAATGGTAAAGGAAAGAAATATGTGTACGGAGGAATATTATGCTGCAACACTCAATTACGAAAGATGAAATTATGATGATTGCGAATGAGTTCGTTCAAGGACTAGATCCACAGCAAACAGCTGATCAGGAACATGTCGCTACAGCTCGGCACCTATATCGTAGTGGTGTTGTCTATAACGTTGACTTTGATGGTTATACACTATCAGGAACTGTAGATGCGGAAGGCAACGTATATAGCGTTCATATTCCGATTCGTAACGTCGCTGAAAGCTATTGTGATTGCTTCGCACCAACACAATGTGAGCATATGCTCGCTGTATTACTATCTGCAGCGTCTAGTTTCGGGCAAGTAGGAGATGTATTAACTTTATTTAAAAATAATACGAAACCTTCCCTTCCCCCTATTCGAACTGCAAGACAAGTATTGCAATCATCAGCTTTTGAAGAAACTGACTATAAAAGTTGGGAATCATATTTTGAAAAAGAATATGATTCATTTAAAAAAGAACAAGCTCGGCTTACTTATAAACAAATGTATTTTCTTATGAGTATCTTTACAGATTTCTATACGAAACTTGAGCGGAAAGCTCCGCGTGTCATTGCGATACATGAATTATTCAGGTTACACGCAGCACTTTACTGCTTTCAAAAATTATTAGAAGAAATTCAGGCATTCGAAGCAAACAAAACATATTCTTATCACCAACCTGTTAATGTCATTCGCCTATTTGTAGACAAAGTGGAATCCATCGTTCGGGACTTACAATCAGAAGCGATTCCTTCAGAGTCTAAAATAATTTTACAAGAAACAGCTCGTCTCGTTCATGAAGTATTCTTCTCTACCGACGCTTATACGCAAGAGCGATTTTTCATTTATCGTCACATATGGAGTGAACTTTTAAACAATAAAGAGAAAATACAAGAAGAAGAAAAACGAATCGATACGAAAATCAATCCACTATCTAAAGCGTTAGCGTCTTCTCATCTTCTCTTTTTAAATGACGAAGATCTACTAGCGATGGACTTACTAAAAAAACAGCCTGCTTCTGTTGTGAGTCTATACTTCTATTGGTTAGAAGAACTATTAAGTGCCATGCATTGGGATCGTGCAAAAAACTGGCTTTCCTTTACGTATAAACAAGTAAAGAAAACGATCCAAGATCACGAAAATACGATTTTCATAAAAGATGTCGTTCGGCTATTTGTAATCATGTATGAAACATATGCAACACATACAAATGAACAAGCTGGTTTCGAAATGATCTTACAAGAACTATTACCGTATAGTTTCACAAACTATGAACAGTACGTACTCGCGAAAAAACAGTATCGTACATGGGCAGAGCTTCATCTCCTATATGGATTTGAAGCAATTGAGCTGTTGAAAGAGCCACTGAAAGATATTGAAAAAGAAGCGCCAGAAGTGGCACTTCCTCTTTACCATCTTGCTGCTGTAGAGGCGATTGAAGAACGAAATCGTAAATCATATAAACGCGCAGTTCGTTACTTAAAGAAATTACGTACATTGTATAAACGATTAAAACGCACCGATGAATGGGATGCTTTCATTATTCACATCGCCAATCTCCATTCACGTCTGCGTGCACTACAAGAGGAATTACGGAAAGGAAAATTAATCGATGATCAATCAAACTGAAGTAACAATTAGGCTCCAGCATGTTAGTCAAGGTTGGTTCCTTTGGGGAGAAGATGACAGCGGTACTCCATTATCCGTAAAAAGTTGGAAGCGAAATGCATTCACATGGCACTCCACTTCTTTCTACGGTACTTCTCTAAAAGAAGCAACCTTCGAAGGAAAACAAGGTGTGCTCCTAACAAATGCACAAGCCTTTGAATACATTGCAAACAAACCGATGAATTCCTTTGCACATATGCAAATAAACGGACCTATTACAGCACTTACGAAAGATGCAAATGAATTATGGGACGCCTTTACGAGTGGTAGCTTCGTACCAGATATGAATCATTGGCCTAAACAGCCATCTTGGAAAGTTCAAAATACACCAATTGAAGATGATACATTAGCATCTCTTTTCTCAGCAGCAGTTAATGAAAGCATATTACAAGATAATCGCTCAAATGACGGCTGGGAAGATGCTAAAAGGCTATATGAACATTACGACTTTACGAAAAGACAATTGGAAACAGCACTACATGAAGAAGATTGGCTTCGAAAAATCGGTTATATTGAAGATGATCTTCCGTTTACAATCGGACTAAGACTACAAGAACCACAAGAAGAATTTGAAATGTGGAAGCTTGAAACAATTGTGACACCAAAGCGCGGGGCTCATCGCATATATGTATATGAAAACATCGATTCCTTACCGAAAAGATGGCACGATTACGAAGAACGGATTACAGAAACACAAGAAGGTTTTAGTAAGCTCATACCGTGGTTAAAAGAAGGAGATACATTCCGAAATGAGCTCTTTGAAACAGAAGCTTGGAACTTCTTAACAGATGCAAGCAACGAATTACTTGCAGCCGGCATTACAATTTTACTACCATCATGGTGGCAAAATTTAAAAGCAACAAAACCGAAATTACGTGTCCAGTTGAAGCAAAATACAGCACAAACACAATCGTTCTTCGGTATGAATACGCTCGTTAATTTTGACTGGCGCATTTCGACGAACGGCATTGATTTATCAGAAAGCGAATTTTTCGAGCTCGTTGAACAAAACAAACGTCTATTTAATATAAATGGTCAATGGATGCGACTAGATCCAGCCTTTATCGAAGAAGTAAGGAAACTCATGAACCGTGCCGATAAATACGGACTAGAGATGAAAGATGTCCTGCAGCAACATTTATCAAATACGGCTGAAACAGAAATTGTAGAAGATGATAGTCCGTTTACTGATATTGAAATCGAACTAGATGGATATTATGAGGAACTATTCCAAAAGCTGCTTCATATTGGAGATATTCCAAAGGTAGATGTCCCTACTTCACTAAACGCAACACTTCGTCCGTATCAACAACATGGTATTGAATGGTTATTATATTTACGAAAGCTTGGATTTGGAGCATTGCTAGCTGACGATATGGGACTCGGGAAAAGTATTCAAACAATCTCTTACTTACTATATATAAAAGAAAACAATCTCAAAACAGGCCCTGCATTAATCGTAGCGCCGACATCTGTTCTTGGAAATTGGCAAAAAGAATTTGAGCGTTTCGCACCGAATTTATGTGTCCAATTACATTACGGAAGTAATAGAGAGAAGGGCAATTCATTTGAAGATTTCCTTCAATCAGCAGATGTTGTATTAACATCTTATGCATTGGCTCAACTCGATGAGGAAGAACTGACTTCATTATGCTGGGATGCTGTTATTTTGGATGAAGCACAAAATATTAAGAACCCACATACGAAACAGTCGAAAGCAGTACGAAACTTGCAGGCAAATCACAAAATCGCTTTAACTGGTACACCAATGGAAAATCGCCTCGCTGAACTTTGGTCCATTTTCGACTTTATTAATCATGGATATCTCGGAAGCTTAGGACAATTCCAACGCCGCTTCGTCACACCGATTGAAAAAGATCGTGATGAAGGAAAAATCCAGCAAGTTCAACGGTTTATCTCACCATTTTTACTGCGCCGAACGAAGAAAGATCAAACAGTCGCATTAAATTTACCAGATAAACAAGAACAAAAAGCTTACTGTCCTCTTACTGGTGAACAAGCTTCCTTATATGAACAACTTGTTCAAGATACACTGCAAAATGTAGAAGGATTAAGCGGAATTGAAAGACGTGGCTTTATATTACTTATGTTGAACAAGCTAAAACAAATTTGTAATCATCCTGCTCTTTATTTAAAAGAAGAAGAACCACAAAATGTCGTTGAACGCTCTATGAAAACAAAAACGTTAATGGAGCTCATCGAAAATATAAAAGATCAAAATGAAAGTTGCCTCATCTTCACTCAGTACATCGGCATGGGAAACATGCTAAAACGTGTGCTAGAAGAACAATTTGGCCAGCGTGTCCTCTTCTTAAACGGTAGTGTACCGAAAAAAGATCGTGACAAGATGATTGAGGAGTTCCAAAACGGAACGTATGACATTTTCATCTTATCCTTAAAAGCTGGCGGAACAGGATTAAACTTAACTGCTGCCAACCATGTCATTCACTACGATCGTTGGTGGAATCCAGCTGTGGAAAATCAAGCAACAGACCGCGCATATCGCATTGGTCAAAAAAGATTTGTTCATGTTCACAAACTCATTACAACAGGAACATTAGAAGAAAAAATCGATGAAATGCTAGAAAGAAAACAATCTCTAAACAATGCGGTCATCACAAGCGATAGCTGGATGACTGAACTATCAACAGACGAACTAAAAGAATTACTTGGTGTATAAAGTGAAACTTGAATCAGGTCGGTTACCGGAAGTTTTACTACCCGCAAAAAAAGCGCTAATCTCGAAATGAGATTAGCGCTTTTTTCTATTCCAAAACCAATTGCTTATTATAATTCCCGTTAATCCGCCGCACGTATCAAGCAATGAATCTTGCCACATTGGTGTACGGTCCCCCGTATACCATTGGTGAATTTCATCAAATGTTGCATAACCCGCAACGAAAAGAATGGCATATATAAAACATCTTTTCCTCGAATGACCTGATCGATGAAAAGCGTAATAAATCAATGAACCTAGCATAAAGAACACCGTAAAATGAGCACCTTTACGAAGGAAAAACTCAATAAATCCGCCTACACCTTTATTCGCAATACTAACAGGGGTTCCTCCACCATAATCAATAGATACCCATGAAAAATGCTCTTTTACAAATTCAACATTTACATATTGTTCAATATCTGAACGCATATCCTGCTTTTTATATGGTTGTGCCGAAGAATAGAAAATCAGCCCCATCCATAGTAATACAGGAATCCAAAATAACCATTTACGATTCATTATCCAGAATTCTCCTCTCTTAATCTTTTAAGGGTACCAAAAAAAAGAAAAAATTTCACGCCAAAACATGACATTTGCAACCTATTTATAAAGTGAAAGGAGGTGATACACATGGCAATTGAAACAATCGTAATGGATTTAACTTTACGTCTAGTATTAAACAACGGATTAGATAAGAACGGCAAAACAGTTTTCAAGAGCAAACAATTTAAACGTGTTAAAACAAATGCGAGCTTAGATCAAATACACAACGTAGCTCATGCTCTTGCTTCCTTACAGGCATCACCACTTCACGCTGTACAACTTGTAAGCACATCAGATCTTTCTAAACTATAAAGTAAAACTCAGATCAGTGGGGATTTTATTCATCCCCACTGATTATTAGCCCGCAATTTAACCGGCAGACCCGAATCCCGTAAATAGCTTGATAAATACAAAGGAGGGAATAACACATGCAAGTACTAGAGTTGATTTTCGCGAAAGAAGATGGAAAAACAGTCGTTTTTTCTATCGATACGCCCATCACACCAATTGATGCACAAGTCGTAAATCAAGTAATGGATACAATCCTTGCCTCATCTGTATTTTCATCCATTGATGAAAATACAAGAAAAAAGGGAGCTCGCCTTGTAGAAAAAAATGTATCTGAAATTCCAATTACTCTATAAAATGAAAAAGACGAATCTGCATCATTTTGCAGATTCGTCTTTTTTCTTCGGCATTTCAATCGGAATAAAAATCTTTGAAAAACCGACGCATACGTACTTATAATGTTCTTCACCTATATCAAACTCAGTCGTATATGTTGAGAAGAATATATAATCATTTCGCTTCGTATAATGATCAATTAATAATCCAACTTGTGGCTCAACATACTTTTTCGCTAACTTTTTACCGGCCGATGCCAAGTCGCCAAGGAGACCCTCTTCATTCTCTTTTTGAACTTCATCTAGCTTCTTACTCACATCATTACGCTTCATAAACTGCTTCGCTGCCCATTCTGTATATTCGCCTTTACTCGGATTGCTGTTTGCTAAATATACTAAGAGAATGACAACTAAAGCCATAATAATATACTTTTTCTTCATACTATATCACCGCCTACTCTTTTCTATTTTCATATATATGTACAAGCGATGCAAATTAGAAAGACTATCACCTATTGATTGTAAACGAATAGCCAAAATTTACAATATGAAATAGAATATTAACAATCAATTTACTTAATTTATATATAATTATATTCAGAATGATAATTATAAGGGAGGATATAGAATTATGGATAATGAAAACAACATTTTTATTTCTAGTTCTACAATGATGCTTGAACCATGTAAACACCCTTATTACCGTACAAAAATCATCGACAGTAGCGGAAACCATCTTT
Organism: Bacillus sp. NEAU-Y102; assembly: GCF_054788175.1. Lineage (NCBI taxonomy): Bacteria > Bacillati > Bacillota > Bacilli > Caryophanales > Bacillaceae > Bacillus > Bacillus sp. NEAU-Y102. The sequence goes on from NZ_JBTWFK010000006.1 coordinate 140,328, forward strand.
ACTCCTGTCAGACTGCTCTCCAACTTATACAGAAATCTTGTCTAACAAATATTCATTCTACCTATCAAGGGAGACGTAATGCCGTAAAAACAAAATTTAAATTTAAACAAAACGTTCCAATTCCGATCAATCATAGAGAATATATTTGCGCTTTCCCAACAGAATCTCCTGCTTCTCCAAATTGTATTTGGCTTTTCTTCAAACATGTTCATACAATAGAGTTTTTCAAAAAAGCTAAACGAGCTAAAATTCATTTTTCAAACGGAGCTACCGTAACAATACAAATTAGTTCCCATAAGCTAAGTCAGCAATTATGGAAAGCTGGATATGTATTATCCCAAATGAACATGCAAGATTCATCACCTTAATAACAAATAGAATGGAAGGTAGTATTTCCTTACCTTCCATTCTATTTGTTATTTTTATCCTCTTACACTATCTCGCATTTTCTCGAGTGCTTGCCGATACATCCATCTTACTTGATAATATGTCATTTCCGTCTCTAAAGCGATTTCTCCCATCGTCTTCCCTACAAAAAAACGTTCAAAAATAATATACTTCTCCTTCTCGTCTAACACACTCATAAAATCCTTCACTCTTATTTCGACATCTTCAAAATGAAAGATTTCTTCATACTCACCTACACATACATATCTTTCTTGCAAAGTAGATTCTTTCTTCAATCTTTCTAATATATAACCACGCACCGTTACAAGTGCATATGCAGGGAAATACCCCTTCTCCGCATCAAATCTTTCATACGCATGCCAAAGACCAATTAAACCACATTGATAATACTCTTCATAATCTTTACGAATACCTAATTTCTTTATTTGATTTACAATCATCCCTTCATACAAAACAACTACCTCTTTAAAAGTCGCTGGCTTCACACAGTACCCGTTTCTAAAAGGTATACCTTTCTATTATTCCGCGGTACCTTCACAATATAAAAATAAGGGAAAGATTTCACTGTGAGTAATTTCAAATACTACCGATGGAATTTGAAATTACACTAGATAGTATTTGAAATTTTGTTGGTGGTATTTGAAGTAAGGGTAAAAATAAAAAAGGTGACTCTCTTGAAGAGTCACCTTTTCTATTTTATTTCCTTATTGGAACATACCTTGTAAAGCTCCCATTCCAAGAGTTAAAACAAAGAAAACAATAGTAATAATTGTTGCCTGCTTTTTAGTTAAACCTGCTGTAATTTGAAGACCTAGCCATGTAACTGCATATCCCCAGATTGTAAACACTTCAAATTTACTTACAATACCTTTTACAACACCACTACTTGAGGCGAAAATCGGTTCTAGGCCAGTGTACATTTCTTGACCCGTTCCACCTAAAATATATGCTAAAATCGTATTTATTAATAAACCAAGTAATGAAATAACACTTGAATATACAGTAATCGCTAATAATTTTTTATAAGAAGTATCATTGCTTATAAACACCATTAACACTTTATACACCACAGCACTAAGTAGAAAGACAAATGCCATACTAATAGCAATTACCCCAAATCCCATACCGTATGTCATTGCAGCTGAAACAGTAACACCTAATTCCTTATTAAGCTTAATTGCCTCAGGTGTTAGAGAATATACATAAGCAGCAAATCCCCCAACAAGCCCAGCTATTAAAACAAGTAGCCAAAATGCACCCCAAACTGCATTACTCGTCTTCATTCTCTCAAATTGCTCACCTGGAGAAGTAATCATTCCTAATAATGATGGCTTCTTCGCACCCACATCTTGCGTATTAATATTTGCTTCCATTATAACGCCTCCTTCTATTTATATAACCCGTTCTAACGGGCGGTTCACTTCCTCACGCAAGAGGCTACGAACCGCCCATTAGAACGGTAATGTGTAGTTCTACTACACTATTAATTACTCATAACGCAATGCTTCAATTGGATCTAATTTCGCAGCTTTATTTGCTGGAATTAATCCGAAAATAATACCGAGTGTCATCGAGAACAGTACGCCTCCAACGACAACTTCCCACGAAACGAGCGGTGGCCATTTTGCGAATGTGGAAACGATATATGCTCCGCCGTATCCAAGACCAATTCCGATTAAACCACCTAGAAGTGTTAACATAACAGCTTCAATTAAAAACTGTAATAAAATTTTACTACGTGTTGCCCCGAGTGCTTTACGTACACCAATTTCACGTGTACGCTCCGTTACAGATACAAGCATGATGTTCATAACACCAATTCCACCAACGACTAATGAAATACCAGCAATACCACCGATGATCATTGTCATAATACCGGTCATCTTCGAAATACCTTCTTGAATTTCTTTTAAATTCATAACTTCATATTTACCAGTTGCATCAGTCGGTTTACGACTGTTTAAGACATCTGCAGCTTTTTTACCTGCTTTTTCTAGATTATCTACATTTTTTGCTTGAACAGAAATATTTTGAATTTCATCTTTTCCATACAGTGTCGGCCATAATGAAATTGGAACTAGTGCTTCTGATGGTCCCATTCCCATAAACTCATTATCTGATTTGTAGACACCGATAATTTGCATCGGTTGACCTTTCATTTCAATAATTTTACCGACTGGATTGGCATCCTTAAACACCTTTTCTTCCATTTGTTTACTAATCATAACAACGTTATTACCTTGATCCACATCTGATTCTTGTAAAGAACGTCCCTTTAACAACTTTACTTTATTTACTGCAAAGTACTCGCTATCTAATCCAGTAATACTCACCATTTCTTTTTTATCTTCAATATCAAGTGGTTCCATGCTGGAATTTGTTGTTACCACATGTGCGATTTCTGGAATTTTTTTAATTTCAAAAATGTCTTCTTCAGTTATCTTCGGTGCTTCTACCATTCCCATACCGAAAGGATCGTTTATATCTGCACTATAATGAATCGGAACCGTTTGATTACCTGCCCCAACAAACTGCGATTTCAATGCAGCTTCCCCGCCTTGCCCAATCGCAACGACAGTAATAATTGAACCTACCCCGATAATAATACCGAGCATCGTAAGAGCTGAACGCAATTTATGAGCTAAAATAGAAGAGAGGGCAATTTTTATACTATCTAGTAAACTCATACCGCACACCTTCTATCTTCTGTAACTTTCCCGTCTCGCAGTACAATGCGGCGGGAAGAATACGCTGCTACTTCCTCTTCATGCGTAACCATAACAATTGTTGTACCTTCTGCATTAAGCTTCGTGAAAATATCCATAACTTGCTCACCAGACTTCGTATCAAGTGCACCAGTCGGTTCATCGGCCATAATGAACGTTGGATTATTTGCAATCGCTCTTGCAATCGCTACACGCTGCTTCTGTCCACCTGATAACTCATTCGGTAAATGATGCACGCGATCTGCCAATCCAACTTTACCTAACGCCTCCAAAGCGCGCTTGCGACGCTCCGCTTTCTTCACACCACCATATACGAGCGGAAGCTCAACATTTTCCACTGCGGAAAGACGAGGCAGTAAATTAAAGTGCTGAAATACAAACCCAATATATTCATTACGAATTAAAGCAAGTTTTGACTCGTCTGCTGTTAAGATATTCACGTCATTCAGCTTATATTCGCCTTCTGTTGGACGATCTAAGCAACCAATAATATTCATAAGCGTTGACTTACCAGAACCAGACGGTCCCATAATCGAAACGAACTCACCGCTCTGAATCGTTAAACTAATACCATGCAAAATCGGCACCGCCAATTTTCCTTGATAATACGTTTTAGCAATATTATTTAACGTAATCATTTCTCTTTCACTTCCATTCCGTCATACACATCGTCGGAAGGATTTTTAACCACCTTTTGCCCCACTGTTACGCCTTCTACAACCTCTGTCCAGTCTCCATCAGTAGAACCTTTTTTCACATTTTGTTTACGAAGCTTCCCTTTTTCCTCAACATAAACAAATGCATCCTCGCCTTTTTCTACAATGCTTTTACTTGGAACAGCAATCATCGTCTTATTCTCTAAGTTTACTTGCAATGAAACGTGGTAACCTGGAGATAAACCGTCTTGACTATCAAGACTTGCTTTATATGTATACTGAGACATATTTTGAGTTGCTTCACCCATGCCGCCAGCTTGCGCCATCTCTGCACTCGTTGGGAACTCACTTACCTCTGTAATCTTACCTGTCCACTTCTTTTTATTATTTGCTTTCGCTGTTACAGTGAATGTTTGATCCTTTTGAATTTGTGACTTCTGAAGCTCAGTTAACGTACCTTGAACTTGGAATGGGTCTTTAGAAGCTACTTGTAAAAACGATTTTCCTTGACCACCTAACGCTTGAGATGAACTTTGTGCCGCATCTTTATCTAACTTTTGAACAACACCAGCGAAATTACTATAAATCGTAAGCTCTTTCTGCTTCTTACTTAACTCTTCTTTCTGCAACTTCCCTTTTTCTTTCTCAAGATCAGTTGTCTTTTGAGCAATCTCCAGCTCACTTACTTGCTCGTCCATCGGATCCGTTACTTCTTTCCCAGCTCCGCTATCTTTCGCCTTCTTAATTTCTTTCTTTAGCGAATCAATCTTCTTTTTCCCTTGATCATAACGCATATCTGCCATCTTCTGATCAAGTTCAGCTTGCTTCATCTGAAGATTAATCTCTTCATTATCATAAGAGAATAACTTCGTGCCTTTCTCTACCTCTTGCCCTTCTTTTACCTCAATATCTTTCACTTTCCCTTTGGCAGGATCTGCATAGAAGCTTTCAATATTACCAGGCTTCACCTGACCAGAAATTAACTTCGTATTATTCAGCTTACGCTCTGTCACTTTCTCAAAACTTACAGCATCAGCATTTGTTGATGCACCCTTCTTCTTCCCTTGCATAACAAAAATATTAATTGCTGCTACAATAACAATTAGTGCAATAACCCCAATAATAATCCATTTCTTCTTCTTGTTTGGAGTACGAACCGTATTTGGTAACATATTCTCGCTCCCTTTTATAACTTAATAGTTTAATATAAAAATTGTATAAAACTTTCTGAAAACAGATTACATATTATTACATTATTTTTACAAAGTTTTACACATCCATTTATATTGTAACAAAAATTCCAATGATTAGAAATATGACATTATATCTTTTAAGATAGATTTAAGGAAAGGAAAAAGAGCAATTTTAATTGAATGGAAGCCATTCTTTATTAACATACTTCTTGCCAAAATGAATCATTAAAATCATTTTCCTAATTGCACCATCGCTATTTTGTCATATATATTTGACATTTCATCTATTCAATTATAAAATGTCACATATAAATGACATTTCGGTACACGAGGTCTACAACCATCAATGGGAGGGTTATATTTGAATAACGTTAAACAATATCGAAAATCTGAAGGGCTATCGCAACTAGAGTTAGCTAAAAAAGTTAACGTGGCGAGACAGACAATAAATTTAATTGAAAACAAGAAATATAATCCCTCTTTAGCCTTATGTATCGAATTAGCAAAAGCACTAAAAACAGATTTAAATAGTCTATTTTGGGAGGGAGATTAAATGATGAAAATTGAATGGAAAGAAAGAGTTTATAATAGTTTTGTTGGAACACTAAGTGAGAGAGATGAATACCAAAAACAAGAAATCAATAAAGAGTTATCTGTAGCTGGAATTGGTTTGTGGTGGTTAAATATGTTGGTAATGCTTATTATGTTACTTGTTGATACTATGAATCACACAATATCTATAGGGACAATATTCATTTTTCTATCTAATATGATTTATGCTAATTACTTAGCCTTTAAATTCAAGAAAAAAGGTTTAAGTGATACTGAATGTGCAACAAAAGAAGAATATTTACAACACAAGAAAAAATTAAGAAAAGCTGGCTTAAAAGCAGGTGTGCTTTGGGGCTTTCAAATGTTTGTTTTTATGAATTATATCCTTCCCTATGTAGGTTCAGAGGAAATCTCTATTTCTTTATTTAAGGTTGTAATTTTCATCTGTGGCGGCGGATTTTTCGGTATAACCATGTATCTATTTGGTTTATGGAATCTAAAAAAATTATATTAATTAACAAAAATCATTTATATATTAAACTGCAATTTTTCATACTGTTTGTTTTTTCTAATATAAAAGCTATCCAATCACACACAATTGGATAGCTTTTCAAACAAAATATTACGCTACTTTAGGATCTTTTCTCTCATGTCCACGTTGAACAATAAATAAGAAGATTGTTGATAAAACCGCTCCTGTTAATAGTAAGATGAAACAACCATCCCAGCCAGAACGATCAACAATAACACCAATTGCTGCGTTAGCTACAAGACTTCCGCCTACATAACCGAATAAACCACACATACCAACTGTCGTACCTACTGCAAATTTCGGTACTAATTCCATTGCACTTAAACCGATTAAGAACTGTGGTACATAAATTAAACAACCGATAATAGAAACTGCAATACTTACAACAAGTACGCTAGTTGCTTGCCAATATATAAACGTACCAATAACAACCCCAACCATACTAATAATACATAATGGCATACGTTTTCCTTTAAATAATTTATCACTTAAAAAACCAACGATTAATGAACTTGGAATTGCCATACCTTCAAAGATTGCATATGCCGCATGCGCTTCTGCTTTTGAAAATCCTTTAACTGTCGTTAAATAAAGTGGAACCCAGTTAATAACACCGAAACGAATTAAATAAACAAATGCATTTGCAATACATAAGAACCATACAAATTTATTTTTCACTACATACTTCATTAAAATTTCTTTTGGTGACATCTTGTTAGCATTATCTGCTTTTTCAAGATTTTCATAGTCATTACGATACTCATCAATTGGAGGAAGACCTTCAGATTCTGGTGTATCCTTCGCATTAATCCAAACAAGAACTGAAATTACCATTGCGATAATTGCAGGGAAAATAAACACGCCGCCTTGCCAATGGTTTTCACCAAAAATACCTACACCAATTCCGACAAGTGGTGGCACAAGCATTCCACCAACGTTATGTGAAATATTCCAAAGACCTGTTTTCGTACCGCGTTCTTTCTTCGAGAACCATTTCGTCATAACAATACTACAAGGTGGTGCTCCCATACCTTGTACAATACCGTTAACAACAAGTAATGTAACAATCATCCCAAATGAAGATGCAAAGCCAAAACAAATATTTACAAGCCCTGATAAGAATAAACCGACTGCAATAAAGCGCTGGGCGAAAGCTTTATCTGATAAATTCCCCATAAAGAACTTACTAAATCCATAAACAATTGCCATTACTGAACCTAGTAGACCAATTTCAGCTGTACTAAAACCATATTCTTGTACTAAGTACGTACTTGATAACGTAAAGTTACTACGAACTAAATAATAAGCAGCATATCCAACTGAAATCCCGATTAACACACGAATACGTAGTAATCGATATACACGGTCGATCATATCCGCTGGCAATCTTTCAATTGCAGGTGCTGGCTTGAGCCATTTAAACATATATTTTCGTCTCCTTTTCTCACTTCAGAGAGAGACGCTGTCTATTCCATATCTCGATTATCCCGCTATTTGATATATTTTGGTTCGTCCTTCTAACCGGCTGTCCTTCTATTTCTTTCTCATTCTTCGCAAACATCGTTGGTACGCCAAACGACACTTTTTCTAAAATGTGACCCGCTTCTTCTGATAAACAATAATCAATAAATAAATCCGCAATAATACCACTCGGTGCACGTTTTAGTTTAGAAATCGCATTAACGGATAACCCTGTTTGCTCAGGTTCGTTACTTAAAATAGGAAAGCCTTGTTTTTGAAGCATTCTCTGATCTCCCATAAAGTTGATGCCTATCATATATTCACCGCTCGCAACAAGTTCTGCTGGGATGTAACCATTCACTGTTACTTCTCCAACTTGTTCTGCCAGATTCTTCACATATTCCTTCGCTTCCTCTTCACCTAATGTATCAATAAGTGATTGAAAAAACGTATATGCTGTACCTGAAACATTTGGATCGGGCATGACAATCTTTCCCTTATATACTGGATTCAATAAATCTTTCCATCTTAACGGATACGAGAGACCGAGCGGCGCTATTTCCTCGTTCCACCGCTCTTTATTAATCGCAATTGCCAGCTTCTCCACTTCATAACCGTACCAATAACCATCTTTATCTTTAACGGTTTTCGAAATACGATTTGCATGTTGGCTTATCACAGGAATAGAAAGATTTTTTTGCTTCATCATTTGATGCGCATCTACTGTACCGCCAATAATAATATCCGCCTTCGGATTGCCAGCTTCTTCTTCCACTCTACGAAGAAGTTCTTCTGTTGAAAGACGAATAAATTCATACGTACATCTGCGTGGCTTACAAAATGATGAAAGTAACGCTTCACCAACTTCCTCACGAGCCGCTACATACGCAACAATATGACGATCATCCAAAATAGGGAGACCATTTTTACTATATTTAATAGAGGTTGTATCTCGAGAGCAACTAGACATCGCTCCTCCAATTACTAGCAAAAAGAAGAAAAAGGCTATCTTTCTCATGACGCATTCTCCTTTACGAATAACTCTGCTAGAGAGCCTTTCATATACATGACGTTTCCGTTATTATCACCGAGATATTGCACCACAAAGTACGATGGATACACAGAAATCGTAAGAATATCTTCACGATCATTCTTTACACGCTTACCTGTTTTATAAGCTGTAATATAAGCAATCGGTTCATTCTGCGATTGTAATAACTTCTGAATTTCTCCGTAATCTGTAATTTGCTTTGCGTACCGAATAGAATCAAGTATGTGCGTAAGATTGATAGTACGTACCACATCACCTTGACGTACTACGACATCCTTTGCCGAAGCAAAGAAATCACTAATACGCTCTGGCGTGTAATACAGGCTTAATAAATACGTTTGAAGTGCTGAAATCATCGGATCCATGCCATTCTTTCCGTATACATTTTCCCCATACTGGAACAAGTCACCTACTGCAAAAGTACGCTTATGTCCATTCAAGTACGTTACTTCTCCAGTAAATACTTGTTCTTGGCTCTTAACGCCCTCAGGCTCTATTCGAATTCGGTCAAAGAATGAAACAATCGTATGCAAACGAACTTCATCCGTTACAACAATTTCTCCCCACTTTTCATGTCTTACTTTCACTTCAATTGGAAGAGATTCATTCACCCTTTGTAAAACGGCTTGTTTATCATTTACAATGTTGATTCGATTATATATTTGCTTCTCCATAACATAAAACAAAACAAGAGAAACAATCATACAAATGACAAACATAAGAATTTGAAATGATAGCCTTTTCATTTCTGCCTACCTCCAAGATAAAAAAACGTTGTTTCGAAAATACCGCATAATTGTTTCATAAATGTATCATTTAACCGCTTTCAAGTTTTTTATGTCTTCCATCCTTCTCGGAAGCAAAAATGTAATGAATATTGTAGTACCTATTTCTTCACTACTCTCAATCCGCATGCTTCCGCCCTGCTTATTCATAATCTCCTGACAAATATACAAACCATAACCATTCCCGTAACTAGACGGAAGTGCCTTTCCTTTCGGAGACTCATTCCACTCTGCAAGCACCACTTCATCTATACCGATCCCATCATCATGAACAAAAACCTTCGCCTCATGCTCATTTACAATTACATTCATACGAATGTGCGAAGCATCACTATATTTAATTGCATTATCAAGCACATTTAAGAAAATTTGCTTCGTCTTATCAAAATCCGCAACAACATGTACACCCGTTAACTCATTTATCACTTCAATTTCAAATTGATTTAGGCGAGGCTTCACAATTGAAACTGCTTCTTCTGCCAATTCCTTTATATTCACAACTGTAGGAGACACTTCAAACGTACTCTTCCCATATTTCGAAGACTTAAGCAGTTCCTCTACAAGTGATAATAAACGCTCACTTTCCACAGCCACATAACGAAGACTTTCCTGTACATCTTCTTTCGATTGTAACTTCGGAATTAAATCAACATAACCGATAATTGCCGTTAGCGGTGTTTTCAGCTCATGCGTAATGCGGTCTAGGAAATCTTTCTGCTTCTCTTTCTCCTCCTGCAATTGCTTAATATGCAGCTCAATTCCATCGGCCATCGCGTTAAAAGATGCTGAAAGCTGAGCGATTTCCACGTACTCATTTAACTCAATCTTACTCTTATAATCACCATTCGCGAGCCGCTGTGCCATTTGTCTCAACTGATCAATTGGTTTATGAAGAGACTTCGCCAAACGAATCGCAAAGAAAATACCCGCAGCTACTAAACAAAGGGACGCCATTAAGAATGTCCAGCTCACATTTGTTAAAACTTCCTTCTCACCCGTTAACTCATTTATAAAACGAATACTTCCAATGACATCGTTTCCATAATAAACCGGGCTTGAAAACAAAAGAATGGGAGCTGGATCCGCCTCCTCAAAAACATAAGACTTCTTTCCCTTCAAGGAACTCTCAATGTCGATGTTACGGTGAAGCAATGCTCCTTTTTGTGTATCTGCAACAACATCGCCATTCTTCCCGATCATCTGCACACGGACATCCATACGCTTCGCTAAATACGACGCAATTAAAAGTGAATTAGGACCAAGCGTATCCACTTCTGCTTCCTTCTCTAAATAATTCATCGTATAAATTTGTGCTTCTACACTTAACTTTTCTAAAGAATCTGCTGCGTTATGATACATATTCTTTTCTAACGTAATATAAACAACTGCATATAAAAGAACAAAAATCGGAATTAACAGCCCAACTATTCCAAACACCATATTTCGCTTTAAAGACATACCATCACCACTCAACAATCCAGTTTATAGCCAACGCCATAAATTGTCTTAATATATTCTCCGCTCGTACCAAGCTTCTTTCGAAGTCTCTGCACCATAATATCAACTGCTCTCGTATTTCCGATATACTCAAACCCCCATACTTTCTCAAGTAACTCATCCCTCATAAACACACGCTGCGGATTTGAAACAAATAACTGACATAAATTAAACTCTCGGTACGTTAACTGAATCTCTTGTCCACTCACATGTACCTTTCTTTCCTTAGGACAAATCACTATCTCTCCAGCCTCAATTACTTCATGACTTACAGCGGTCTCCGTCTTCTTTACACGCCGCGCCATATTCTTAACCCGAAGAATAAGCTCCGCATAATTAAACGGCTTCGTCACATAATCATCAGCACCAAGCTGCAAGCCAAGCAACTTATCATTCATCTGACTCTTTGCTGTTAACATAAGCACCGGAATATCCCTATCCCTCTCACGGAACAAACGAAGCAACTCATACCCATCCGTATCCGGAAGCATAACATCCAAAATCAATACATCCGGCCCTTCATTCCATCGCTCTAAAGCTTCTCTCCCATCAGCCGCTGCCAATACTTCATAACCTTCCATCTCCAACTGCATCCGAATCAAATTACGAATACTCGATTCATCATCAACCACAAGTATTTTCATCATTCTCCTCCTTCCATCATGTATTATAGTACAGTTTAGTATAGCAAAAATCGTACAAAAAAAGAGAGGGTATTGTCGAACATATTTTGTCGACGATACCCTCTCTTTCACTGATTATATTTATTTAGCATATCCATTCGGTTGCTTTTGATGCCAATTCCAAGCATGCTCAATAATTGTTTTCACATTTACATACTTAGGATCCCATCCTAACTTCTCTTTCGCTTTCTGAGAAGAAGCAACTAAACGTGCTGGATCGCCCGCACGGCGCGGTGCTACCTCGGCAGGAATTTCATGATTTGTAACTTCGCGAACTGCATCAACAATTTCTTTTACACTGAAACCATTACCATTTCCTAAGTTATAGAAATCACTCTCTCCGCCGTTTTGTAAATCCTTAAGCCCTAAGAAATGAGCTGCCACTAAATCTTCAACATGAATATAATCACGGATACAAGTACCGTCTGGTGTATTATAATCATCACCAAACATCATAATCTTCTCACGTTGACCTAAAGCCACTTGCAACACAAGAGGAATTAAATGTGTCTCTGGGCGATGATCTTCCCCAATAATACCATTTGGAGTCGCACCAGCCACGTTAAAGTATCTGAAGATCTTATAACGTAAATTAGAAGCTTGGCTATACCAATGAAGCATCTTCTCGATTGCTAACTTCGTCTCTCCATACGTATTCGTAGGATTTGTCATCGTTTCTTCAGTAATAAGATCAACATCTACCTCACCATACGTTGCCGCAGTAGAAGAGAAAATGAACTTATCTACCTTAAACTCATCCATTACCTCTAATAAACAAAGTGCACCATACACATTGTTATTATAATATTGAAGGGGCTTCTCCATACTAACCCCAACTAAAGAATCAGCTGCAAAGTGCATAACCGCCTCAATATTTTCTTGTTTAAAAACATCCCTTAAAAAGGCTTTATCACGAAGGTCGCCATTATAAAACTTCGCGCCTCCCGTAATTGCATCTTCATGACCAGTTTGTAAGTTATCTACTACTACTACTGATAAACCTTCGTCTACTAATTTTTTCACAGCGTGAGAACCGATGTAGCCAGCTCCGCCACAGATTAAAATTGAATTCATTGTTTTCCTCCTACTATTTTCAGTATCTTAATTATAAAAGGAAAAGGTATACGGGAACTCGTACACCTTTTATCTCTCCTTCATTACTTAGCTACAAAATAATCAGTTACATGTTTCGCCCAAACATCATGTCCTTTTGCACTTGGGAAACCAAATTCTTCTTGTAGGTATGGTAAAATTGCTTTCGTTGAAGCATCCGGCCATGCTCCCCAATGATCAATATATGTATAATTATTTTGCGTTGCAAATTGTTTTAATGCTTCAATCGATTTCGGATAATTTTTCGCACCATACACTGGATTTGATGGTTGAATCATAATCGTAGCACCCTTTGCACTAGTAGAAAGTGTTTGAACAAACTTCTGTGTATTCACAACAGAATTCCCATTACCAGTTTTACCATTATCGGTAATAAATGGAGGTTCAAATAAAATCACATCTGGATTGTCTTTCGCAATCTCTTTATCACGCTTATTTGCAATTAACTCCTCTGTGCTTTCACCCTTATATTCCTTTACCGTCACATTCCATAAACCTTTACCATAAGCAGTTTCTAAATTAGCTGTTAACTTAGCTGCCCAAGCATTTTTTTCAGATGAAGAAGCTTCATCACCAACAATAACAAGATTTACTGCCTTTTTATCCTCAGCAGCTTTCTTTAACTTCTCTTTCACTGCATCTGGCAAGTTCTTCGCGTATGCCTCATTAAAAGATGACTTCGCATCTTCTTTTTTCTCTTCTTTTTTCTCTTCTTTCTTTGCTCTGCTATCTTTTACTTCAGCTTTTGTTTTCGTTACTTCACTCGTTTGTCCTGTTGCATTTGCAATCTTCTTATTCCAGTACAATTTACCGCTCACAATCGAAGCTACAAACAATACAAAAATAACAAGGACAAGTACTGCTTTCTTATTCATCGATTCACCTCATCTATTAATCTCACAATATATAATACTAATATAAATCCATGCAAAAATAAACCCAACTCCTTCCAAAGGAGTTGGGTTATTACATATTACTTAGTCAATTCAAGATGTGTTCTTAACTTATTCGTTAAATCTTGTTTTGCTGCATCCGGAACATAGTAGTACCAAATACCATCAGCAGCTTTGTGACCATCACCTGGGATTTGGATTTCTTCACTATTCTGCATGCAATCTTTATAGTTCTTTTGAATATCAAACATTTGGTCTTGCGTTAAACTTGTTTTAACGTTTTTCTCAATTGCTTTTAATACATCACCGTAACTTGCTAAAGAAGAAACTGTAGCACCCTGTTTAATTACTCCTTGAATTACTTGACGTTGGCGCATTTGACGTCCGAAATCACCACGTGGGTCAAGCTTTCTCATCCTAGAATAATGTAATGCCTTTCTACCATCTAAATGAATGTTTCCTTTTTCAAAATGAATTCCTTCATATGTGAAATCTAAATCATTATTTACATCTACACCACCAACAGCATCTACAATATCTTTAAATCCATCCATATTTACTTCAATATAATGATCAACTGGTACATTAAGAAAATTCTCTACTGTTTTTACAGCCATATCAATTCCGCCAAAAGCATAAGCATGATTAATTTTATCCTTTGTACCTTTTCCAACGATTTCTGTATAAGAATCACGTGGAATACTAACAATTTTCATAGATTTCGTCGTAGGATTTAATGTAAATAGCATTAATGAATCCGACCTTCCTTGGTCTTCACCACGTTGGTCTACCCCCATCATTAAAATAGATATGGGTTTCTGATCTGAAATATCTACCTTCTTTTCTCGTTTTTCAGATTTCTCACGATCTAATGGTTTATGAACAGCATCTAATGTATTAGAAACATTAGAATAAACAGTATAAGCATATACTCCACCACCGACAATAAGAATTCCAATAATACCTAGAACCCAGAATAAAATTTTCTTTTTCATTTTTTAACCTTCTTTCGAAAATCGAAATCTTTTCTCAAAAAACATAGTTACAATTATAGCCTAAATGCATTCAAAATATCTATAGTCATCATAAATAATCAAATTCCTTTATGCACTTAATTGCAAGAATTCAAATTTTCATATACCCTTCGTATAAAATATCTAATTTAATAAAACACATTTTTAACCAACCATTTGCAATTAGTTCATTATACTCTTATGCTTGCTAAACTTCTTAGTTCATATAGATTATTAAAATTGTAATAAGAAATTTGTTTACTGCTTATATTCATACAATTACGTGTATCAAATATAATAGCCTTTCTTGCGTTATCAATAATGACTTGTTCATCTATTTGTTTAAACTCATTATGGTCTGTTAGTACTAAAATACATTCTGCATTTTTTACAGCATTCTCTAGACTATATAAATTAAAATGGACTTGATTTTCATGAACATGAGGATCATGTACAGCAACTTCATAACCCTGTTCTTTAAGTAAATCTACAATTGTCATAGCTGGACTTTCTCTGACATCATCAATATTACCTTTATATGTAATTCCTAAAACTGCAACTTTTGCATTTTTATCTGGAATAATTTTTGCTAATTGCTCTACAACAAATACAGGCATAGAATTATTTATAAAGCGCGCATTAGAAATTAATTGAGACTCTTCGGGTGCCTTTTCAATAATAAAATACGGGTCCACTGCTAAACAATGTCCTCCAACCCCTGGTCCTGGAAGATGTAAATTTACTCGAGGATGATGGTTAGCTAATTTAATAACTTCTAAAGCATTTACGCCAAGTTTTTCAGAGATTTTTGCTAATTCATTTGCTAATGCAATATTTACATCGCGGAATGTGTTTTCCATAAGCTTAGACATTTCTGCTGTTACAGCAGTAGTTTCAAGGATTTCCCCTTTTACAAAACAACCGTAAACTTCGGCTGCTTTTTGCGTAGATTTTTTATTAATCCCACCAACTATTCTTGTATTCTCTACTAATTCTATTAAAATACGTCCAGGTAACACACGTTCCGGACAATGTGCAAGGTAAATTTCTTCCCCTACTTTCCATCCCTGTTCCTCAATAATTGGAGCCACTATATCATCAATAGTTCTTGGCGGAATCGTAGATTCTACAATTACAATACTTTCCTTCTGTAAGAATGGTAAAATAGACTTAGTAGCTTCTACGACATAGTCTAAATTTGCAGTATGATCAGCATTGTGTGGTGTAGGAACAGCAATAATAAACACATCAGCTTTGGTTGGTTCTACACTAGCGCTTAATTTCCCCTTTTCTACTACATCTTTAACTAATTCTCCTAATCCAACCTCTTCAATATGAACTTTACCTTGATTAATCATTTCAATTGCAACAGGGTTTACATCTACCCCTATAACATCATATCCCGCTTTTGCAAAAATAGCTGAAGTTGGTAAACCAATATAACCTAAACCTACCACACAAACTTTCTTATTCATTTTCACCAATCCTTATCTTTTTATTATTTAGCTCATATATCAAAATTATAATAAATATAAATTCATACAAACTTATACTTACTAGAATATTTCATATAAAAATACTATACTTTATTATTCTTTCAGTTAATAAAATCCTATTATTACGTATTAATGATGATTAATTCTTTAATGATAAAGACTCATTGCACTACCTATATTTTTTTCATTTGGAATATAACTCTTCTATTGAAGATAGCATTTTTTCAATTGTAAAGGTTTCTTCAAATGTCCTAAGACTATTTTTAGATAGCTTGGCATATAATATAGGATCTTTTATAATTTCTAATATTTTTTGTGTTCCCTCTTCAGCATTATCTTTATCAAAAAGATAACCATTATAATCATCAAGCACTATTTCATTATTACCTACAACATCCGTCGCGATAATAGGCTTTTTATATGATAACGCCTCTATTAATGAGTAAGGCATACCTTCATATAAGGAGGTAGATAGGAATATATCAAAGCGATTTAATTCTATATCTGGATTCGAATGAAATCCTTTTAATTTAATAAATTTATCTAAATTATTTTTTTGAACATAATCGAAAACTTCTTTAAAATACTCTCCGTCCCCAATGTACACAAACTCAACGTTTTGATTTTCCCTAATTACCTGTTCAGCTATACGAATAAATAACCATGGGTTTTTTTGATAATCCATTCTCGCAATCGTTCCTACTATCAATTTCTCCTCACAATCTTTTAAAGGAAATTTACTATCTATAGCGGGAAATGAAATACCATTATATACTACCATTGACTTATTTAACGAAATGACTTTATGCTCCAAGGCAAATGTTTCTTCACCTTTTGAAACATGAAGAACTTTTGTTGTTAAGAAGCCTAATAATTTTTCGATATTTTTATATACAAATTTTTTCTTTGGGGATAAATTTGGGTTTTGAAATACATATGCATGTGGTGTATAGTATACCCTTTTTATCCCACATATTTTTGCCGCTATCCTGCCTATTGCACCTGCTTTAGAGCTATGACAATGAACAATTTGTGGCCTAATTTCTCTTAGTATTTTTATAATTAATTTTGTAGCTCTTATGTCATTCTTAATTGATAATTCCCTTACCATTTCTGTGACTTCATAAAAATAAAGCCCTTTTTTCATAAGCTTATTTTTTGCCGATAGAAATACATCATCTACCCGCTTAGTACCATGTACAACATGTACCTCATATTCATCTAAATCTAGATTGGAGAGTACGTCCACTAAATGTCTCCTAACTCCTCCACCTAACGCCTCACATATAAAAACAACCTTTTTCATTGCTCATGACCCCTTTTATCATTAGTTAGAAGATCTACTTAGTAAAGACTTAATACCAATAATTAGTTTATTAGGAGCTATTAGCAAGATAAAAGATTTTACTAATCCCACATAACTTTCTAAAACTAGGGGGTTAAAATATTTTTTTTGAATTTTAATTCTGCTATATAACTGTCTCTTTCGCCTACTTAATGAGATACTATTAGGATTAATTTCTTTACAAATGAGAACTTCATCTAAATTTGAAACCTCATACTTATTCATTATCCTAAAGAAAAATTCGTAATCTTCTGCTGCTGGGAAATCCGTATGATATACACCAATATCCTTAATAATCACTGTTCTAAACATAACAGATGGGTGTGGGAAACAACTATTAATATGCATCTTCTTTTTTATCTCTTCTGTTGAAAGCGGCACACGCTCTATAAACACTTCTTTACCATCCATATCTGTATGCCTTACGTTCGATCCTATCAACATATAATTTGGATTACCTAACATATATTGTTTCTGTTTATAAAATCGATTAGGTTCAATTGTATCTCCTGCATCTATCCTGGCAACAAATGTATAGCCATTATCACAAATATACTTTAATCCTAAATTTAAGACATGCTCAATTCCTTTATTGACTTCGGATTTTATAAAAATAATATGGTGAATTCCTATATTCTCAGGAACATTGATTGGTTCCTTACTACCGTCATCAACAACTACTACATCTACCTTCTCTTTTGTTTCCTTTAATAAAGATTCTAAGGTTTGATTTAAACCAGCTTGATCGTTATATACAGGAATTAATAATGCTATTTCTGGCATACACTCGCTCCAATCATTTTTCTAATATAAATGAGAAAAGGGATTACAGGAATCTAAATTAATCTGGATTCCCCAATCCCTAATTCTGTTATATATATCTTAAATTACTCCAGTTGATTAATAGTTGCATTAGGACTATTTGTGTTCGCTCGAATCTTTTTTGAAGAATTAAATTTAGATATTGACATCTTATTAAATGCAGCAAGTCCCCCTAGAAATATAAGCCAATAGCTTAATGAAAAATCGTATGGCCTTTGGTAAATAGATAGGAAGTAAATTATACAAAAAATCCAGATATACCTATTTCTCATAGCAAAAGCATGCCCCATAAAGTATATGGTATGAAGGACGAATAATAAAAATCCATTTACTACTACAAAGGTTTTCCAAGATAATGCCTCTGAACCATAAGCATTTGCTTTATAAAAATACTCTTTTTCTTTCATCCCTAACAATAAGTTACCATCTTGCAAAAATTCCTTATATATTTGTTCGAATGCTGCGTTCGCTCTATTATTTCCTTCTAATTCGTTATTTCCTAACTCCAATCTGTAAAGAATCTTTTCATATACATAAGTATCTTTAGGTACAGTATTCATTAATATTAGTAGCACACCCATTGATAGCAAAGCATATTTGTACTTCTTTATCAAAAGATATAAAAATACAATTACATAAAAAGCAAATGAGAAAGAGCATATCCCTGCTACAAATAATATTTTCTCATAACCTCTACGCAAAGAAAATCCTTTAGATGCTAAGATTAAACCACTAATTGTTCCAACTACTCCTGGTTCATCAAACATTCCACAAATTCTATCAATACTTCCTCCCCAAGGGAGGAAGTACCTTTGATCTGATCCGTTAAAAAAGTGGTAGATAGATAAATTAAAGTAATTCCTATAGTAAGGTTTTGTCCAAGATGTACTAGATAACTGAGACCATTGTAAATCTATTCCTACAAATAAAAGAATAGCTATCGCTATTGCTGGTATAAGAGATATGGCAACTATTTTAATAAAATTATCATAAATCTTTAAACGTTCCTCATTCCTTATCAAAACTAATGGGATAAGTGAAACAGAATATAGCCATAAGTTACGAATAATATTCTCATCCTTAAAACTAAAAATTGCTATTAATATAAAAGCTAAAAAAGCACTAAATATATTTGATTTATTAATTTTGTAATCCGATATACTAATCCATAATAAAAATACTGAGATATGAATTATTCCAAAGAGAGGTATTATGCTATTGTTCCATGTGAAAAATGGATTTAACCATAAAAATCCCAAGAATGCTGCCATAAATATATATATCTTATAAAAAAGTGAATCTATTCTACCTTTTTGCATTTATTTATATCATCCTATCTTTAATCTTACTCTATTAAATATATTTTTAATGTCGCAAGAACCCTTCCCATATTTTTAGTTAACTAATTTATCTTCCTACCGTCTTTATTAACATATTTATTATTTAAATTTAATCAAGCAAGTCCATATATTTTCTAGCATTAGAGGCATAACTATAATATTCCTTTAAATCTGCATAGTTAAAGTCTGCACTATCTAAACTAATTTCAAGTAATTTATCTGCAATTTGTTCCTTTTGATTATTTACATTATCAAATAGTTCAGTTAAAGTTGATCCTATATTCAAAATTCGTTTATTTGCATACAAATAATCAATAATTTTACTAGGTATTTGACTTGTACTCTTGTTATTTAGATTAATTAACAAGTCCATTTTTTTCATAATGCTAATAATTTCACTTCTATTTTTAAATGTATTTACCGTAATAGGAATTGTTTTTATATCCAATCCCTCAACTTTTAAAAATTCTTCTAATGCATTTACATTTCCAAAATAATGAAAATGTAATTTTGGATTATTTTTACTAGCTAATACTAGACCATGGATAAACTCCACTGGGCTCCTAATCCCTCTATAAAAAGACCCTGCGTACATTATATTAAATTTACTCTTATCTATTTTATAGTTACTTTCACCCTGTTGTTCTTCAAATAATTGAGGGATAACATGAATTTCCGACCTATTTACACCAAGATTAGTGTAGCAATCTATCGCACTTTCTGTTGGTATTACTATAGAATCTACATTATTAAGTACCCTTGATTCTAGAAACTTATCGTATTTCCTTATCTTTCTATCTGGATTAAAAGAAAAAGGATCTCCATAATCTGCTATCCACTTTAAATGCGAAGCTTCTTTTTTTAATAGGTGTCCTGTAATATGAGTAGAAACCGGTAAACCTATAGTCACCATAGCTGCACTGTTACTATGCAATTTGTTTTTTCTAACATAGCGATATGCATTGATGGCCCACTCAATTGTTCGATCTGGCCAAACAAATACATCATATAGTTTTTTCAAACCTTTAATAAGAAAATTGCTACGGGGATTATTTAATATATTTTTATTAACATCCCATCTATTTTTTTCTTTATGGAGTAAAATACCTGGCTTCACTTGATGTACAGTTATATTCTCTGATTCTTTAGTACCCATCCCTTGATACATAGTATTTCTAGGAATTATTAAATCTACATGATATCCCTCTTGTATCAAAGAAGATACAATACCTTTCACATGGAATGCACGGGCTACATTTTCCGGATAATACCAATAACTGATTACCATTACTCTCTTCATATTCCGTAATAAATCCCTTCTCGATTTTATTTAAATTTTATATTATATAAAGTAATTTTATTTTTATTATTCCTTCTTTAGTTAATTAGAAATGTATAAAAAAAATTTTATTTATTCCTAATAATTCGTCCGTAACCATTTGAATAGTAATTGAATTCTGGATTAACAATACTTGTTCCAAAATCGGTTATCACTACTTGTTTGTCACATATTTCTATTTTCCTATATACTTTCTGACCATAACCACTATGGCACCCTACAAAACTATTATTTTTAAATTCCAAACACTGGCTATTTGTATTATGTTCTAAACTAAACAAACCATTCAATCCAGCATAAAAATTATTTTGTTCTATATCACCTGATTGGATTGTAAAATGTGCTTTTGTTGATCTAAATAAATTTCTTTTCTCTGGTATTGGGGTGTATAGATATGTTCCAGGATCTTTTATAACATTTTTACCATCTATTACTAATTCGATACTAAGTTGATCATTATGATCATGACTTCCTTTTCCATTACTACCTAGCTTCCCACATCTAATAGCTAAATAAAAATCTTGAGATTTAAAAATATACATACCAAAGTCAGGATATGCTATCTTTTTTATACCCTCAACTAAATTAGATTTAGAATAAAAAACATATTGAACAAAATTTTCTTGTTGCTCTAATTTATTTATTTCATTTTTTTCCTTTTTATTTATAGAGATTTCTAAAACATTATATTTTAAAAACGGTAAAATAGATTCTTCATATGTTTCCATATGATCCTTCACCATATTTTTAATTAATACATATTCTATAGAAGGTTTATTTACAAAGCTAAAAAATTTCTTCCTTTTAAATAAAGCATTAATTCCCGCTACTAGAAAGCGATGTTCTAAAAAGTCCTCATCCCAGTAATTTTCTTTATCACTTAATTCATTATAAGTACTTAAATTTAAGTATCTTTGCTTAGCTTCCTGAACTGTTAATAAATTATAAGACGGCTGTATCTTAAAGAATCTTCCACTATCATTATCACCAAACTGTGCAACCTCTCCATTAGGCTTAGTAATATCAGCTGTAAACTCAGCCGTTTTTTCTAATCTCTCTATATACCAATTTGGAAAAATTTTTCCATTATGGAAATCCCAAAATTTATCCGAATCAATTTCAAATCCTAGTTTTTTACAAATTTCAATATGATTTTGCAATCTATAACTATGCAATACCTTTATTTTCTCTTCAGGTAATGCTAGCGCTACTGTTGTTGCATAAAGCATGAGTTCGCTAGATAAGCGATGATAAGTAGTTGAATTTTCAAAGTTTGAGCCTTCTTCATAAAATTGAAAACTCATCTCTTGAATTAATTCTTGGAATGAAAAATTTAACCACTGTGATACCACTTCTGTGGCAGGAAGGTATGTAGCTATAAAGAATAGCCCCACAATATTAGATAAATAATGATTATTCCTTATATCCTTATTACGCTCTAAATTATTAAAAATAAAATTACCATGATCATGCATAGAAAGTACAAATATTTTTTCAAATTCCTTATCAAATTCGACTCCTTGTACTTTAAATAAATCATAAACTAAAAGCCAATTAGCCGCCCGAATCGCAACGTCCATAGTACATGTCCAATTCACCCCGAATTTAGGTGGGTTTGTAGAGATGAAATCAAGGATCTCATCTTGAAATTCTCTTACATATACATATGGACTAGCAAATCCTTCCTTTCCTTGTTTCGCTAATTTATATGCCCATACAAATTGAACTAAATGTTGCATTCTTGAAAGCTCCCAAGGCACTTTAATATCGACTCCCGGTTGTTTACCAAAAGATATTTTAGAAGAATGCTTTCTTGAATCCCAACAATAACCTGATTTAAAATCTATTCTCCAATCTATCGGTAAATAGTCATCTGATATTTTACTCCGAACATATTTACTATAAGGGATATTTTTTTTATTAACTAAATTTTTTATCAATCCATCAACATTATTTGATTCAATTTTTTTAGCAATATATCTATACTCCCCTAGCCCCCTACATTCTATATTATGTTGAACCTTAGTCCATCCGGATCCTAACAAATCAAAATAATGCTTTAAATAGAGGGATGTTGTTTCTTTAATTTGCTTGATTTCAAAATCAGTAAATTCGTACTCTATGGGATCTAAAAAAATATTTTCCAACTCGTATTTATAAATTTTTTTCGAATAAGAGGGATATAAGTTATCTTGAAAACACTTAATTTCTTTAGAAATAGTAGTAAAGGTTTTTTTCTTAATTTTTACTACTATTTCCTTTGGGGATAATCCTTTTATCTTTTTTAAATACACAAAACCCCTCCTAATATTAGTATTTTTCACTTATTCCATTTTAAGATATCTACTTGGATCTGTACCTAAAACTCTCGCAGGTACTCCTCCTACCACACTATTATCAGGTACATCCTTAATAACAACCGCATTAGCACCTATTACTACATTATTTCCTATTTTAAAATCTCCTAATAATCTTGCACCAGGGCCAATATAAACATTATCCCCTATTACGGGTGGACCACCATGTCCAGCTCTGCCTCCTATGGTACATCCTTGACCAATAACGCATTTTTTTCCTATTTTACAATTTTTATGCAAAACAACTCCTATGCCACCATAACCAAATGAACTATTTTCACCTATTTGAGCAGTATGAGGTATATTTGAATTATGCACTAAATTATTTATTTTTGTAATGATTTTTGCTATCCTAAAATTTCGTTTTAAATATTGCTTTCTAGCGATTGAATATAATCTATAGGCATCTAACATGCGTTTCATCCCCTTAACAACCATTTATATAAAAAAGTATTAAACTACATAACCAATACTTTATCTAACAATAAGAAAACTAGTAGTTTATGCACATTTTTTTAAAACTCTAAATACCATAGAATACTGTAATACTAAAATAATCAGACCATTAAACACTTGCGCCCATGCCACTCCAACAACCGAGAAATTTTGAATAGCTAGATAGCTGCTAAATAAAGCTATAGGTGTTGAGATAATTGTTACATAAAAATTTTCTCTCATCTTTCCTAAAGAAACTAACATTGCAGCTGTGATTGCATACGAAGAATACAAAACATACTTAATCATTAATATTCCAGTATACTTTGCTGTGTTTATATAAGCCTCCCCATAAAAAATGGGAACAAATATCATTGAGGCAATGGAAACAGCTACTCCAACAACAATACTTATTATTATAGTCTTTTTTTGGATATCAAAAGTCATTGCCTTTAATGCCCTGATATCTTTATTTTTCTCTGCTAAATATGGTGTATAAATACTTTGTAAAGTAGCTGTAACCTGAGTTGCTCCTAGTAAAAATATAGTCGCTATAGCATAATACCCCATTTCAACTCGATCCGTAGTAAAACTATCCATAATAATAATATCTGCATAATTTCCTATATTATTGGTGAAATTCGCTAAAAAACTAAAAAACGCAATACTCCAAAATGCATATGGTACTTTAGAAGGTATTTTATGTAATATTTTTATTGAATTTATCTCTTTAAACAAAGGTAATAATCCTAATAATAATCCTAATACTGTAGCAATGATAAATCCTTTAATGCCAAACAACCATGTTCCAATAATAATAAATACAGCATTCTGTATTTTTATTATTGATTGTATAACGGCCATCCGATTTACTTTTTTTAAAGCTAGTAAATAGCTCATTAAAATATTTGTCATTGCTAGCATTGGAATGCATAAGGTATACAATCCCCACTGAGATATAGAATACTTCGGAACAAAAAACAAAAACAAATTAAATAACAATACTGCAATCATACAAAAAATTATACTTTTCCGAATCGCATATGAGAGGAGATGATTTTTTTCGCTGTCCTCCCTAGGTTCCGAACAATATTTCAATATTGCCGTATCAAGTCCAAAAGTACCTATTAAAACAGCTAATATTAAATAAGTCTGCAAGCTTTTTATCTGTGCCATACTTTCAGGAGAAATAAACTTTGCAACTAAAATAACACTTCCAAACCCAACAAACTGTACTAAAAATTTTGTTAATAATAAACTAAAAAAACCTTTTTTTCTTAGTTGGATTATATTATTATGGATTTTCCCTTTCAGCTTTGCTAATGGCTGCATCATAATGATTTCTCCTTAAAATCCATATCTTCAATACACTTTTCAATATTACATACCAAATCATTTATATTTCGATTTTCAAACAATATCGTACCCTCTGGTCGATTGCAAACATTACTTGCAATAGCTCTACAATTAAAGTAAATTGCTTCTTCAATACTTATACCGTAAGCATCACTATAAGTTGGTCGAATCATTATATCTGATTTTTTAAATAGAGGCCATAATTCTTTTTGCCCTGTAAGAAATAATATATTTCCCTCTATTTTATATTCTTTAATTTTTTCTAAAATACTTTTGAAGTACTCTTCATCGCCTATTTCTGCCAAAGCAAAAATCAATCCTATTTTAGGATACTTGTTTTTTAAAATTCTTATTACTTCTATACACATATCAATTCCATACAAATCTATATTCTTATAAAATGTAATCTTTGAGGCATTGCCTATTAATATTTGTTCATGGTTATTTAAAAAACTTATAACCTCTTCGCTATACGTCGATAAAATATATTCTTCATCCTCTAATGGAGGTGGTATAAAGGGTGATTTTACAACAACTTGTTTTGGTAGTTGTATGTTATTCTTTCTATATCCATCTTTTAAATGTTCTCCAACCAACACACAATAATCTACTTTTTTTATAAATAATTTAGTCATTATTTTTTTCATATTACGAAAAGTATCTAAAATTCTTATAGAATGATTTTGTAAAATAATCCTACATTGAAATGGCCGTAACAATAAAGCAATCATAGTTAATGTATTAAATTCATTAAGGTGGAATGTATGCTTTTGTGGTGATATTAAACAATAACGCATTAAAAATTTAAACTTTTCTAAACGCCCCATTTTATCAAAATCGATAAATTCTACTTCTTCACCTTGGTTTTCTAAAAATTTACTATACCTATATATATATATACTCACGCCCCCCAATGGAGGAGGATAAGGACCTATAAGAAAATATTTTCCGCTCATATTTTACATTACCTCTTAATTCCATTAAATGTATCAGATTTAATATTTATAATGATATATCTAATATTATTCAGCTTTCTAAAAATTTGACATAAAAAAAATAAATAGATCCCTCAGATAGAACAAGCTATAACTCTCTCAAGGAATCTATTTATGAATAATCTCAAAAACGTGATTATTATGTTTAATAAGCACCCTTACGTAATACGACCAATAAAACTGTTTTAAATAAGATAATAATATCTAATTTTAAAGATTGATTGTATACATAATATAATTCTATATCCACCCTTTCTGGGTATCCTACATCACTTCTACCACTCACTTGCCAATAACCTGTTAAACCAGGACTTACAGATAAAAAGTCTGAAGTTTTAGAGCCGTATTCTTTTAATTCCTCCTGAATTACTGGTCTTGGACCAACTAAACTCATATCACCTTTAAGGACATTGATAAACTGTGGTAGTTCATCTAAACTTGTTCTTCGTAAAAAGCGCCCTATATTTGTAATACGTGGATCTTCCTCTGGCTCAAGCTTATAGTTATTATCTACATATTTCTTATATAGAACTTCATTTTTTTCTAATTTCTCTTCTGCATTAACTACCATAGAACGGAATTTATAAATACCAAATACTTTACCATCTTTACCAATTCTGGATTGTCTAAAGAAAACTGGTCCTTTTGCATCCCCACGCATGTAAAGGATAGGAATTATAATAAAAAATGGAGAAAATACTATTAAACCCACAATAGCACCTATAATATCCAGTGTCCTTTTAAAAAATGCATGGAAAATTGATGTTTTTTTCACTACACTTATTTCTTTCTCCACAGATTTATGTATTAATCCTCTTTCTTCCAACCTTTTCACCTCACCTTTACACATGTATATTTTCTATTTTTATAAGTTCAGTCATATACTCCAATAATTCATCTTTTAATTCTTTATGTTGCAACGCCATCTCAATTGTCGTTTTAATAAACCCAAACTTCTCACCAACATCATAACGAGTTCCCTCAAAATCATAAGCAAATACACGCTGAATTTCATTTAAACGTTGAATCGCATCTGTTAATTGAATTTCGCCACCTGCACCTGTCTGCTGATTCTCTAGGAACATAAAGATTTCTGGTGTTAATATGTAACGTCCCATAATTGCCAAATTAGATGGCGCTGTTCCTTGAACTGGCTTTTCTACAAATTGACGCACCTGATAACGACGTTCATTTTGTTCAACTGGATCGATAATACCGTAACGATGTGTTTCATTTTCTGGCACTGTTTGTACACCAATAACGGATGATTGTGTACCTTCATATTGATCCATTAATTGACGTAAACATGGTGTATCAGCTTGTACAATATCATCACCAAGTAATACCGCAAATGGCTCATTTCCAATAAATTTACGTGCACACCATACTGCATGCCCTAAACCCTTTGGTTCTTTCTGTCTTATGTAATGAATATTTATTTTTGAGGAAGCTTGTACTTTTTCTAGCATTTCATACTTCCCTTTTTCTAGAAGGCTTTGTTCTAATTCGAAAGAGTGATCGAAATGATCTTCAATGGCACGTTTTCCTTTTCCAGTAACAATAATAATATCTTCAATTCCTGATTCAATCGCTTCTTCTATTATGTATTGAATTGTTGGTTTATCGACGATAGGTAACATTTCTTTCGGCATCGCCTTCGTTGCTGGTAAAAATCTTGTCCCAAGACCAGCAGCTGGGATAATTGCTTTTCTTACTTTTTTCAATTATACTCCCCCTATAAATCTATTTATTTGTATGTAACAATAACAAAAACCCTACCTATAGAGTCATTTTTATAACTCCATAGGTAGAGTTTCTATTAGAAATAAATTATGGGCATCTAACCCATCCTCACGCCATACTCCCGACGACAAGCGTCTAAGGTAGGCATGAAATAAAATTTCTACCCACAGCACGACCGAGTGCCCCCGTTGATAACGGTTAGGAGACATCACCAATTCTTTATTTAAAAAATACCGAACAATTTTTTACGACGAATTTGTTCTGGATCTTCTTTGTAAATTGCCTTCCCGCTAATTAATAAGTACGGATTTTCTTTCAAATCACTCATAACATTCGTTCCGAATTCTTTCTCAATTAGTTCATAGCTTTCCGCTAAACGAAATCCTCTTGATGTCGTGTTATGTGCATCTGAAGCAACCATATGTGTTAAATTATGTTCTACAAGTTGAAGTGAAAACTTTTTAATTTTTTTCCGAATTTACCCAACAAACTACCTGCCGTTACTTGCGTCAGTGCACCTTTATTTACAAGGTTATATAACTTATCTGGCTGCTCGATTAACTCGGCATTACGCTCCGGGTGAACGATAATTGGAATCATTCCCTTAACACGCAGTTCATATAATAGCTGTTCGGCATAACGCGGTACGTGATTTGATGGAAATTCAATGAATATATATTTATTTGTTTCGTTTAAAGTAACTATTTTACCAGCCTCATAGTCTTCTAATAAATCGCCATATAACCTGACCTCTTGCCCCGGTAAAATAGTAAGTGAGATATTATGTTGTTGTAGTTCATCATTTAGTTGTTTTACGTGATGAATAATTGAGGTACGTTCATTTACATATTTACCATTTTGATGATGTGGTGTAGCAACAATAGTATGTATTCCTTCTGACACAGCTTGTTGTGCCATTGCTAAACTATCTGTTACTGTTTGTGCACCGTCATCGATGCCATGTAAAATGTGACAATGTAAATCAATCATTCTTTCAGCCTCCATTTCTCCTATCAGTCTTTTTTCCCTTGAATATGAGACATCTCATATTCAAGGGAAAAAAGGAGATATGGTTGAAACATATCTCATCCTTTTAATTAACTTGCGCCATAATAATAATATAAGCCTTGTTCACGTTCACGGTCATTTAAAACAACACCTAACAATTTACCTTTTGCAGACTCCAATAACCCTTTTGCTTTTACCGCTGTTTCTTTCTCTGTTGATTCACTACGAACAACAAGAATAGAAGCATCGCATACATTTGCCATAATTTGCGCATCGGTTACAGCTAAAATTGGTGGCATATCAAAAATAACTAAATCATACATACTATATGCTTGTCCAAGAAGTTCTTTCATTGATTTTGAACCTAACAATTCTGCCGGGTTTGGTGGGATTGGACCACAAGCTAAAAAGTATAGATTGTCTACAGATGTCGTTTGTACACATTTTTCTAAACGTTCACTATGTGTTAATACGTTCGTAAGTCCAAAAATGTTATCTACTTGGAACATTTGATGCATTGCTGGTTTACGCATATCTGCATCAATTAATAATACTTTTTTTCCTTGTTGAGCAAACACAACTGCCATATTCGCTGTCGTTGTCGTTTTCCCTTCACTTGGGTTTGCAGACGTGACCATTAATGAATGTAAATTCGTATCAACAGCTGCAAATTCAATATTCGTTCGAATATTACGATATTGTTCTGAAATTGGTGATTTCGGTTGTTGATGAGCAATTAATTGACGGCGTTGACGATGATTCTTTTTCTTTTTAAATAAATTAAGAGCCAATTGTTTGTCCCCTCACTTTTCTTGATGATGGAGCGTGTGATTTCACGTTCATTGTTTCTTCATCCATACGAGCTACAATTCCTAACACTGGTAAGCCAAGTAAGTTTTCCACATCTTCTTCTTTTTTCACTGTGTTATCTAAGTATTCTAGTAAGAATGCAAGACCAACTGAAGTCATTAAACCAACAATGAAAGCAATTGCTACATTAAGCATTGGCGCTGGTTTAATCGGAGCTTGATTTTCTGCAACTTCTGCTTTAGACAGCACTGTTACGTTATCAACATTCATAATTTTTGCAACTTCACCTTTAAACACATCTGCAGTTGCATTAGCGATATCACGAGCTATTTTAGGGTCTTTATCCTCAGCTGTTACAGCGATTACTTGTGAATCCTTTTCATTCGCAACATTAACTTTTTTCGTTAACTCTTGCGCTGTCATATTTAAATTTAATTTTTCATTCACTTGTTCTAAGATTACTGGGCTTTTAATAATAACCTTATATGTATTCGTTAATTGAATATTCGTTTGAACTTCACCAGCTTGAAACATCGATCCCTCTTGTTTCTTCTGATTAACAAGAATCTGCGTCGAAGATTGATAGATTGGTGTCATAAAGAAGAAGCTAATGATAGCACTTACTATAGCTGCACCAAATGCGATTACGAGGATCATTGCTAAACGTTTTTTTAAGATATGAAATAACTCTTTTAAACTAATTGTTTCTTCCATAAGTTCCTCCAACTTTCTAAAATTTACACATAGGAAAAATTATAACATATAAATCTTACATTTTTTATTTTTAATAATTCAGTTCTATATTTGTTCACAAGAAACAAGTTTAATCTTACAAAATAATCTTAAATATGACAACACATTCCAATGATTTTCCAAATTATTTATCATATCACGTTTTTTATGCTATGTAACTTGAGAAATAAATTTCAAAATGAGAAAAAAAGCCAACAAGTATTCCTTATTGGCTTTTTTCTATTTTAGTAATAACCATACTGCTCTTTTTCTTCTCTTTTGTCGTTTAAAACGACTCCAAGTATTTTTCCTGATGCTTTATCTAATATTTGTTTCGCTTTTACGATTTTATCTTTTTCTGTCTTTTCACTGCGTACAACGAGTACGATTCCATCACATTTATTCGCAAGTATTTGTGCATCCGTAACCGCAAGGACAGGTGGTGTGTCAATTAATATAATATCAAACATGTTATATGCTTCTAGCAACGCCTCGTCCATTGCCCGGCTTCCTAATAGTTCTGCTGGGTTTGGCGGGATTGGACCTGCTGCCATTAAGTATACGTTCTCTATATCTGTTTTTTGAATGCATTGCATAAGTTTTGCTTGTCCTGATAATAAGTTCGTTAACCCATTTGAACTATGAATGGCAAATAAGTTTTGTATCGTCGGCTTACGCAAGTCAGCTCCAATTAATAAAACTTTCTTTCCTTGCTGTCCGAAAACAACTGCTAAGTTTGCGATTGTTGTTGTTTTCCCATCACCTGGATCTGCTGAAGTAACAATGATAGAACGAACATGATTATCTACAGATGTAAACTCAATGTTTGTACGAATGTTACGGTATTGTTCTGTAATACGCGATTTAGGCTCTTTATGTGTAATTAATTGTCGTAATGGTTTTCTTTTCTTTCTCCCGAACATATTCATAATCTCCTTTTGTGAAATGCGACATTTCCCTTTTCTCTCTTTTATGCTCGATTTCATACGTCTAATTAATATTCTTGCTGAGTTCCCCACATTTCATCATAATCAATAACATTCTACTTTGTCTTATTTAAGTACCTTAACAATATGACAATGCCCTTATTTCTTTATTACCTTTATCACTTATCCTGTTTTCTAGATAAATAATAAAGTAAGTATATGGTAATTTCCATCTATTTACAAGTTATTTTCTGATTAGTTTGTAAATTATCGTTTCATCGTTATATAGCAGAAATTAAAAAATCTCCTTGTCTTTTCACAAGGAGATTTTTTAATTTCTATTCTTTTTTATCACCAATCGCAAATGTAATTTCTGCCTCACATGCAACTTCACCATCTACTGTTGCGATTGCTTTTCCTTTTCCAATCGGGCCGCGTACGCGTGTCATTTCTACTTCTAGACGAAGCTGATCACCTGGTCGTACTTGTTTTTTGAAACGGCAATTGTCGATACCTGCAAAGAAAGCAAGTCTTCCGCGGTTTTCTTCTTTCTTTAATACTGCAACTGCTCCAACTTGCGCTAATGCTTCTACAATAAGTACACCAGGCATAACTGCATAGTCAGGGAAGTGTCCGTTAAAGAATTCTTCGTTTGCGGATACATTTTTAATCCCAACCGCTCTTTTTCCTTCATCTACTTCTAATATTTTATCAACAAGCAAAAATGGATAGCGGTGAGGAATGATTTCTTTAATTTGTTCTATATTTAGCATGTAACAATCGCCCCTTTTGTAATATTGGTCTTACCACTCGGACATATTGCTATTATCCCATTTTGTTTATTGTTTGTCATTACAAAGTAACATTTTATATTTAGCACAGCTTCCTAAAAAAAATGCACACACTCTATTCCATTAAAATAGTTGCACATTTTTGCAACTGACACGGAGGTGGAAAAGAGTGTATGCCCAAATTAGGGAAAGGCAATATGTATTGAAACATTATTTGCCTTAATGTCGTATTCGACTCATTATATTATAAACGTTTTCAAATAAGGAAATATTAAATTTAACCATATATATGAATATTTTACCTGTTTCCTTCATATTTCTCTATTTTCCTTCCATTTTCGCAAAAAATCAAAATAAAAAAATATAAAAACGAAAAAAAGAACTAAGGCGTCAGCCTTAGTTCTTTCAAATTATCTCAAAGCACGCTTTGGTAATCTGTCGATATTCTCTAACATAATACCTGTACCAACCGCAACGCAGTGCATTGGGTTTTCAGCAATTAATACTGGTACTTTTAGTTCTTCTGCTAGAAGCATGTCGATACCGTGTAGTAAAGCTCCACCGCCTGTTAGAATAACACCGCGGTCGATAATATCTGCAGATAATTCTGGTGGTGTGCGCTCTAATACGCCTTTTGCAGCTTGTACAATAACAGCTGCATTTTCTTTTAATGCTTCTGTAATTTCTTCAGAGCATACTGTAATTGTACGTGGTAAGCCTGTTACCATGTCACGTCCGCGAATTTCAAGTTCTTCGCTACGTGCACCTGGGAATACTGTACCAACTTTAATTTTAATATCTTCTGAAGTACGTTCTCCGATTAATAGCTTATACTTACGTTTAATATAGTTTAAGATCTCCATATCAAACTTATCGCCAGCCATTTTGATAGAGGAAGAGGTAACAATATCACCCATAGATAGTACAGCGATATCTGTTGTACCTCCACCAATATCAACAACCATGTTACCGCTTGGTTGGAAGATTTCCATACCAGCACCAACTGCAGCTACTTTTGGTTCTTCTTCTAAAAATACTGTTTTACCACCTGAACGTTCAGCAGCTTCACGAATTGCTTTTTGTTCTACTGATGTAATATTTGTTGGACAACAAATTAAAATACGAGGTTTTGAAAAGAAGCTCTTTACGTCCAATTTGTTAATGAAATACTTTAACATTGCTTCTGTAATTTCGAAATCTGCTATTACACCATCTTTAAGCGGACGAATTGCTACAATATTACCAGGCGTACGTCCCACCATACTTCTCGCTTCTTCACCGACTGCTAATACTTTACCACTATTACGATCAATTGCCACAACAGATGGCTCGTTTAATACAATACCCTTACCTTTAACATGAATTAATACATTAGCCGTACCTAGGTCAATTCCGATATCTCGCGCAAACATTCCCGTTTTTTCCTCCTCGATATTCAAAATCAGGTTACACCCGAATTCTTTTCACCTAATTTCTGATTTTATCATAAATTTAACAGAAACGTAATATTCGCAAAAAGAATTCTTCTGAAAAATATTACCGAATGTGAACGGAATGTTTGCTACTGTAACATTATTGACGTACAGGCTTCTCTACATCTTCTTTTCGATACTTTTGTTTTGTTGCTTCTCCACCTCTTAAATGACGAATAGACTTATGATAATCAAGAATTTCTTTTACTTCATTTGCGAGCTCTGGATTAATCTCTGGTAGACGTTCTGTTAAATCTTTATGAACTGTACTCTTTGATACCCCAAATTCCTTTGCAATGACACGCACTGTCTTTCTTGTCTCCACGATATACTTACCAATCTTGATAGTTCTCTCTTTGATGTAATCGTGCACACCACTCGCCTCCCTAATTTGGATGTGAGAAGGGTGAAATGAGCCTCGCTGCATACGACTAAGAAGTAAGTGTGAGTGCTGTTTGTAAGCGTTAAACATTCTTGGATTTATAATGAAATGATTCACGATTTCTCACCTCAAACACTCTCTTTGCTTTGGTTTATACCATTGTATTGCCCGCACTACTGATATATGCTACATGTTCACTATTTTTGCGGACTAAGTTAAGAAAAATTACATTTTTTTGTGAGAAATACGTTAAAACTGACTATTATGGCCAAAAAAAATGACACCTTGTATAAAAGGCGTCATTCTTCTCGTTCCAATTCTTCTTCTAACAACTGATGGTGGGGAACCTCTTTCTTACCGGCAATATAATAATATAAAGTGAATAAAACAAACAATAAAATAATAGCAGTCGACAGAACAAATAAAAATGACACAGTATCCCCTCCCTTTTGTAATATATATTCGAGAATCTCGTCATTTTTCCTTGTTTTTGCAACTTTTTTCTCGAAATTGATTATTTTTATATAGAAATAAAAAAATCAGCTCTCCTAATGAGAACTG
The DNA here is from genome assembly GCF_054788175.1 of Bacillus sp. NEAU-Y102. NCBI lineage: Bacteria > Bacillati > Bacillota > Bacilli > Caryophanales > Bacillaceae > Bacillus > Bacillus sp. NEAU-Y102. The sequence continues at coordinate 174,801 of NZ_JBTWFK010000006.1, forward strand.
ATTTTTTCACTTTCTTATTCTTGTGAAGAAGAATCGTTAGATGATTCTGTAGAACCATTTGTTGATTTTTCTTCTTTCTTAGGTTCTTCTTTTTTGTCACTAGTTGAACCGCTTGTTGATTTCTCTTCTTTTTGAGACTTGTCTTCTGTTTTATTTTCTGGTTTCGTGCTCGTTGACTTCTCTTCTTTTTGAGATTTGTCGTCAGCTTTTTTACCAGAAGCATTCGTAGCTTTTGCAGCACCTGCATCAGCTTTAATTTCTGTTACTGATTTATTTAAGTAACGTTCAGGATTCACAGCCACATTGTCTTTACGTACTTCAAAGTGAACGTGAGAGCCTGCCTCTTTATTCATTGCACTTAGACCGGATGTTCCTAATACTTCACCTTGTGCAACTCTTGCACCTTTTTCTACTTTCACACTGCCTAAGCTTTGATAAGATACCGCTACACCATTTCCACTATCAACTGTTACAACATAACCAAGAAGTGAATCTTTTTCTGCTTTCGTTACTGTACCACTTAAAGCAGCAGCAACATTGAATTCTTTTCCATTCTTCGCAGCAATGTCAATTCCTTTGTTTGGGGAATATGTGTTGTTATAAAAGACAAGTGCTTTTTCTTGTTCCGCCTCAGTTGCTGCATCTTCATAGAATTTCTTCTGTACGACTACTTCCGCATTCGCGGCAGCTGGCATTTTCACTACTTCTGAAGATTTCGTTACTGGTACTGCTGGATCTTCCGATTGTGTATACGGTGTTGCTTGATCGTGGTTTGGAGTCTTCTTCGGATTAGCTCCTTGGAACCATAGCGCAACCATTAAGATTACCGCTGCACAAGCAATGTATAGTGCCGGAAACACCCATCTTTTTTGAAATAAATGTACTACCTTTTGCGACTTTTTATTATTTCTTCCTCGCATTCCATCATCACCTCAGCAATCATTTTGAACAATATTCACGTATCCTATACAACGTATAACTAATTACTTTTCGACAAAATCTGTAAAAATATGTATAAGAACTGTAAAATTTCCGAGGAAATGATAGAAAAAAGAAAAAACTGAGCGTTTCGGCTCAGTTTTTAGTCTAATTGTTTCTTTTTGTACACAATAATACAAAGAATGATAAGACATATAGTCCAAATTGTATTGTTTAAAATATGTTCTTGAATCGCAATAAACCCTTCTCCCTTTATAACTTTTTGCAATGCCTCCATAACATGATTTGTCGGAAGAAGATTAACTACTTTTATAATAAATTCATTCTTAACCATTTCTTGTAGCATCGGCCCCATTATGAATATTATAAAAATCGGAAGCCCCAATATAGATGTTTGTGCTATATTTTGGGATAGTAAGCCAACTATAGTACCTAAAACGACACATAACAATGTTCCTATTAAAATAATAATAACTAGCATACCAATATTTCCTTTAAAAGTATCTAAAATCACTAAACTAATAAAACTAGATGCTAGTACAAAAAATACAGTTAATACACTTTTACCTAAAATAACTTCTATTGGACTTGCTGGAGACAACATCAATACTCGTAACGTGTGTTTTTCCTTCTCCTCTGCAATAATAATTGCTTGCACATAACTTCCCACCATGGTAATCGTCATTACAATAACAAAACCTGCAAAGAACTCTTTTATAGAATCCATATTACTATAGAATACAGCAAGTAGAATAGGTAATAGCGCCATTAATATAACTTGTGAGTTTTTACCTGCATCATTTATTTCTTTTCTTACAATAGCCGAAAACCGTTTCATTGAAAATGTCATTATAATCCCCTCCCAGTAACTTCAATAAAGATATCGCCTAGCGTTGGTTCGTATGAATGAATAGATAACAGTTCGCCCTTTTTCATCCATTCTGAAATACGTTTTGCGCCTAATTCATCTTTTTGCACTACTTCTTTTTGTTTATCTTTTAATACGACCTCTATTTGGTCCTTAGCGTATTGTAAGCGTAGGTTCTCTGGCGTATCAAGCGCTACAATTTCTCCGCCACAAAGGAAGGCAATGCGGTTACAAAGCGTTTCTGCTTCATCCATGTTGTGAGTCGTTAAGAAAATCGTCGTTCCTTCTTCATTTAAGTCTTTTAAGATTTTATGAATGTTTTGGACGTTTACTGGATCGAGTGCAGATGTTGGTTCGTCTAAGAAGAGGATATCTGGTTTATGAAGGATTGCTCTTGCTAGTATGACGCGTTGCTTCATTCCCTTTGATAGTTTCTTTACTGGTGTTTTTTTATCATCTAATAAATTTACTTGTGCTAGTACTTCATCGATTCGTTCTTTTTTACAATCGTATAAGTCACAAAATAATAGTAAGTTATCATAAATGCTAAGTCTTTCATATAAGCCGCTGTTATCTGTTAAAATACCAATTCGTTTGTAATCGATGCTACTTGGTCCTGTAATATCTTTCCCTAATACTCTTACCGTTCCAACACTATGAAGCAATTGAGAAGTTAAAATCTTTACTGTTGTCGTCTTACCAGATCCACTCGGTCCAAGGAATCCGAAAATCTCTCCTTGCTTCACCTCAATATTTACATTTTGAAGTGCCGTTTTTCCGTCGAAACTTTTCATTACATCTTTCATTTCAATTGCCAATGTCATTTCTTCATCCCCTTTGTTTTTCTTCTTTATAGATGAAAGTCGCTTTAGCGCTTTTCGTTCGTTTGTTTCGCTTTTCTTGACTCAATCATATGAAAAACAAAGGGTTTACGCAGTAAAATACCGGTAAAAGGAGTATTTTTACCGGTGAATGAATCGCATGTTAAGCTTATTGGAGCATTTTTTATAGCCCAATCAAGCCTTTTAATTCATCCATGCGTCCTTTTGAAAGCGGGATTGAACTTTTTCTTTCATCATCCAAAATTAAACTAAAACTATTACGAGTCCACGTAATCACTTCTCGTACTCTTTGTAAATTCACAAGATACGAGCGATGACATCTAAAGAAACCAAAACCTGTTAATCTTGCTTCTAGTTCACTTAATGTTAATGCACATACGAAATCACCTTCACGAACGTGAATATGCGTTACTCCGTTTTGCGTTTCAATGAAATGGATTTCCATCGGATCAAGTAAAATGATTTTATCGTTCACTTTCGCTGGTATTCTTTCTAACTTCATTTGCGGAATCATTTGAATGACTTTTTCTTCATCGACTTCTTCCACTTCCTCTTGCTCAATTTCTATCTTTTTCACACCATCGTTGTTTAATATGTATACATCCTCTGTTAACGAAAGGGCATCCGATAGAAATGATGACGTAATAAAGATTGCCTTTCCTTGCTCTTTCATTTTCATAATTGCTTTTCGAATAATAACCGTACTCTCTGTATCTACATTTTGCTCCGGTTCTTCCAAAATGACTAAATCCGGATTATGAATCATAATTCGTCCAATATGAAGACGACGCTTCTCTGAAAATGATAGTTTTTCTATTTTAACGTTTAGTTTATCTAGGAGACCAACAGGCTGCACAACTTCTTCTATACTTATCTTTGATTCATAAAGCCCTATTAAAAACTTAAAGTATTCTTTTACCTTCAAACGATCATATGCTTCATCTTTCAAAAAACAAAAACCGATGCGGGAATAATTTTTCTTTCCAATTGCTTCTCCTTCAAACAGTACATTGCCAGTCGAAGCTTCTTCTTCACCAATAATGATGCAGTGTAACACTTTAGCTGTATGATTATTGCATTGCAAAACAATACATTGTCCTTTTTCAACCTTTAGCTCAATTTCTGGTAACTGGTTCGTCTTCTCTAACTGTTTCAACTCCAGTAGCGCCATTCCGTCTCCTCCAAATACTTTTTATCCTATTATATCAAACAATTAATGGAAAATTATCCTATTTCAAACAAAAAAATAGATGCCAGAGTTCTGACACCTATTTCTTCACCATCAATTTTCCTTCATAATCATTCATCGTCTTTATTTCAACGCCTTTATAGTAATGAGCGACGATATCTGTATATTTCTTTCCTTCCGCTGCCATGCCGTTCGCCCCGTATTGACTCATACCAACGCCGTGACCGAAGCCTTTCGTCGTAACGATGATTTTATCTCCTTGTTGTTTCCACGTGAAATCAGAAGAACGTAAATCTAACTTTTCACGAACTTCTTTTCCTGTTAATGTTTTTCCTTGAAAAGCTACATCCTTTACGCGCTTTCCTTCCGTAAGGTCTTTAATATTTCCAACCTTCCCGTCTGCTAGTACTTTCACACCGAGACGTTTTTGAAAATCAGCTACTGTAAATGTTTGCTCGTTCGTAAACTTTGGAGAGGCTTGATCCCACGGACTATCTACACTCTTTAAGTACGGATAATCATTTCCCCAATAGTCAGCTGCATTTTCTGTTCGACCATTACTCGTTGAAAAAAAGGATGCTGAAATTGGTTTTCCATCATATGTTAAAACTTGTCCTGCGGTTTTCGAAACGGCTTCTTCGATTTTCTTCAAATTATTTTCGTAGTTATTGCCCCATTGCTTCTTCAATTCTTCTTTACTTTTGTACACTTGATCTTTCACCGTATCTGTCACGTCCGCATTATTTTTCTTTCCTCCGCTTAGCATACGTTGTACTACAAATGTTCTCGCTGCTAATGCCTGTGCCTTTAGTGCCTCTATTTCAAAACTGGCATTCATCTCAGAAGCTACTACACCGGTCACATACTCCTCCATAGGCAATGATTCTACCTTCTTCTGTTTCTCACGATATACAGCAACTTGAACCGCTGTATCTACTTTTCCTGGAGCTGGTATACTTTCTATCGCTGGAGGAGTTTTAGAGGCCGTTTCTTCCCCTACTTTTGCTTTCGCAAATGGGATAACAAGGGCTGCAGGTACAATGATAACGAGCGCTATTAAGAGCGCTACTGTAATAAAAAGTGGCTTTGAAAATTTCATCCTATTTTCCCCCAATATAAAAGCTTTACTCCATTCATTCTTATGGAACAACTCTTTCTTTTAGAACATACTTAAGGGGGAAGAGCATAAAACGGAAATTTTCTAAATATTTTTACTGGTACGTGCATAAGTATAGAATTTATTGACTATAACAGTAATAACCCAAAAAAATAGCCCCTATGTCAAAAGACATAGAGACTATTTCAATTAAGCGTGAAGATCAGAAACTTCTTGTTCTTTCACTTCTTCTACTTTTTCGTTTACACGTTCAATAGTTGCACCTAATGCAGCTAATTTCTTATGGAAATCTACATAACCACGGTCAAGATGTTTTAACTCAGTTACACGAGTATAACCTTCTGATACTAAACCAGCTAAGATTAATGCAGCTGCAGCACGTAAATCAGTTGCGCCTACTTCAGCACCTTGTAAGCTGTTTGGACCGTTCATAATAACAGAACGACCTTCAATTTTAATATCAGCATTCATACGACGGAATTCTTCAACGTGCATAAAGCGGTTTTCGAATACCGTTTCTGTAATCATGCTTGTTCCATCAGCTTGTAGTAATAATGCCATCATTTGTGATTGCATGTCTGTTGGGAAACCTGGGTGAGGCATAGTTTTAATATCAACCGCTTTTAACTTATCTGGGCCGATAACACGTACACCTTCGTTTTCCTCAATAATTTTAACACCCATTTCTTCCATTTTCGCTGTAATTGAGCGTAAATGTTCAGGTACAGCATTTTCAATTAAGATGTCTCCACCAGTAATTGCTGCTGCAACCATGAATGTTCCCGCTTCAATACGGTCAGGAATAATAGAGTGGTTTGCACCATATAATTTATCAACGCCTTCGATACGAATCGTTCCAGTTCCAGCTCCGCGTACTTTCGCTCCCATTGCATTTAAGAAGTTAGCTAAGTCAACGATTTCTGGTTCTTTCGCTGCGTTTTCAAGAATTGTTGTCCCTTTTGCTAATGTAGCTGCAGACATAATGTTTTCTGTCGCGCCTACGCTTGGGAAGTCTAAGTAGATTTTAGCTCCTTTTAGTTCTCCCTCAACATATGCCTCAACAAAACCGTTACCAACCTGTACTTTTGCTCCCATTGCTTCGAAGCCTTTTAAATGTTGGTCAATTGGACGTGAACCGATTGCACATCCACCAGGAAGTGCAATACGAGCACGACCATTACGTGCTAATAATGGTCCCATTACTTGAACAGATGCACGCATTTTACGTACATATTCAAATGGTGCTTCAATGTTTAGTTCTTTAGAAGAATCGATTGTTACTTGATTATTTTCAAATACGACTTCAGCATTTAAATGACGTAATACCTCATTAATTGTGTATACATCAGACAAAACTGGTACTTCAGATAGTACATTCTTTCCATCACTCGCTAATAGGGCTGCAGCGATTATAGGTAATACAGCATTTTTTGCGCCCTCAACACGCACTGTGCCGTTTAACCGCTTTCCGCCACGGACGATGATCTTTTCCAAATTATTCCCCTCCGTGTCCTTTTTTCAGTATCTATTCACTCAATACTCAGAAGTTATGATCGGTGTGCCAACCACAATTGTATCTTTGTTGTCTGTAGAACGTATTGCTATTTGCACATTTATTTTCTCTCTATTTGTTGAAAGAGCGTCATCCCACTTTTTATTGTATGCGGAGACTGACACAAATGCTCTTTCTTCTACTTGTTCGATCGCTCTTGCTGAAAGATCTTTCAAAACCTGATTGGTTTTATTTTGCAAAACACCTTCAATCTTATCATTCAGTACACCTTGAACACAAGTGTAAATTATAGGTTTTTCACTAAAAATTTTATTCACTTTTTGAACATACTTCGGGTCCCATTTCGCCCCACTTACTTCAAAGATAATGAAAGTGTTTTCTTTAGTATTTTCTTTACTCCAAGTTACTACTACTCGTTCTTCATGAGAAGCAAACTTTTTATAGGATGTAGCTTTATATCCATCTGGAGATTGCTCTACTTCCCACTTTTGAATATTTGCCTTGTCCTTCACATCGTTTAATAACTTTTGAAACGTATGTATATTAGAAATTGTTTTTGTTTCTCTAGCTAACCATGACCATTTTTCTACTTTAGCATCATTTTTCTCTAAAGCCTTAATCATGCTCTCCATTTTCTGTTCATCGCTTATCGGTTTCATCTCTCTATATCCAACCAAAAATAAAACAACACTAAGTGCAACAATAAGAATGGCTTTAAGCTTCAATTTCATCCCCTCCTATCCCCATTGTTAACGGAGATTTGAGGTTCTATACACTTACTTTACTAAATACGTTAAACTCTTCGAATAGCCTAAATAATCAAGGAAAAAGTTACTTACAGATGTCCCAATTGCAATTGTAATTAAGATGAGTAATACTCGCGTCTGCAGCACTTTTCCGGACTTCATTAAACGCTCAATGTGAATGCCTTGCAAAGCCCACCACGTAATGGTAATAAACAATAAATGCGAAACAATGGCAATCAGTGCTTGTTGCCCTAAAAGTTGTGCCAAAAAATCGACCCCTTTTTACTCAGCTACTACTTATGAAAGAATATAAAAACGATACCATAATAAGTAGGAGCCACACTTTTTCAAATGCACATAGACATCTTACATTTTACATCGTGATTTTCTTTCAAAAAACGTATATCTACATTACAAGTTAACACAAAATAAAAAGCGCAGAGTACTGACTCCACACCTTTTATTTTCACTATTGTACCACGTTCCCTAAGAAGAAGAAATCTTTCATTAATGGAAAATATTCATAAAAGAAATTGTACCCAATCATCGGCATAATCCCTAGTATTACAATCGAAATTGCACAAAGACTCATAACAACCTTTATATTTAACGGTAACCGTATCCTCTCTTCTGTCTCTCCGGTGCGGAAAAACATTTGTTGTAAAATACGGAAATAATATACGAATGAAACAACTGTCGTACCCATCATAATCGAAGCTAGTACGTAATGTGCTGGCTCTACATGAAGCGCGCCTAAAAAGATGTTAATCTTTCCAATGAAGCCAGCCGTCCCTGGTATCCCGGCCAGCGATAAAATAAAGATTGTCATCATGATCGCTGCAAATGGTGATTTCTTATATAATCCGGTGAAAATCGTTATGTTTTCCTTATCATTTTGTAAGATTAAGCCGTGGATAATGGCAAACGCGCCTATATTCATAAGCATGTATGCCAGCATATAAAACCACATGCTATCCAGCGTAAATGGTGATAATGCCACAAGTGGAACGAGCAAATACCCAGCATGCGCAATACCTGAATAAGCAAATAAACGTTTTATGTTGTATTGTTTTAACGCGACTACATTCCCAACAATCATCGTAATACTTGCTAGCACCGCAATATATATACTCATATGCCCATATAAAGATTGCATATCTCCTTGTATTAATACACTTGCAAAAACCATAAGGAACAAACGAATAATGAGTAGGAACCCAGCAATTTTAGAAATCGTTCCAAGAAAAGCGGTAACAGGTGTAGTCGCTCCTTCATACACATCAGGTGCCCACATATGAAACGGCACTGTGGCAATTTTAAATGAGAGACCAACTAGCAATAAAAGAAATGCAAGAGCTAACAATAACTGAATACCACTAGCGAGCTCCCCAGTGAGTACCTTTTGCATATCTACAATGTTAGTTGAACCTGTAATACCGTATAAATAACTCATTCCGAAGAGCGTGATCGCCGTTCCAATTCCTCCGCTAATGACATATTTCATTCCCGCTTCATTTGATGCACGGTTCTTTTTTCGTATTCCGACTAAAATATAAGAAGAAAGTGAAAGTAACTCTAAACCAACGAAAAGGGTGATAAAGTCAACACTAGAAGCCATGAACATCGCGCCAATAAGTGCCATTAAAAATAAGTAATAATATTCGCCCTTATCTTCAATCGGATTCTTCTTATCATCGCTCATTGCGATGCATAAAATGAGAGCTGAGGCGCCTAATAACAACGTTTTAAACCCTTTTGAAAATCCATCTAACACAAACGATCCATTTAAAATATCTCCAGCTGGTTCGCTATATAGCGTAATTAATGAAACAATTGCTAATACGATGGCAGCAATCGCACCAAGAGCTACATATCTATGGTTCAGCTTAAAAAACAAATCACATATGGAAAGAAGGATGGCGGCCCCGAGAATAATAAATTCTGGCACCATTAGATGCCACGATAAGCTAAGTAACGTATTCATATCCATCCTACTTCACCCCCAATGTTTTCAATGTATTTTGAAGCGGATCCCCTAGTATCTCTGGCATAACTCCAATTGCAATAATACAAAAGATAAGTAGTAAAACAGGGACGTACTCCCATCCGTGTATATCAGATTTTGCTTCCCATTCTTTCTTTCCAAATGTCACTTGAAGTGTCGCTCTTAATACGTATACAGCGGTTAAAATGATGCCAATCACACCGACTGCAGCAATGACGGGCTCTCCTTGAAATAAACCAAGAAAGGCAAGAAATTCACTAACAAACCCAGACATCCCTGGTAGTCCAAGCGATGCCATTCCTCCTGCTAAAAAGAATCCGCTAAGTATCGGTACACTTTTCGCAAGTCCGCCTAGCACCGTAATATCTGAGGTTCCAAATCGTTGTTCTATAACACCTAGTAAGAAGAAGAGCAAGGCTGCAATTAAACCATGTGATACAACTTGGAATAGCGCTCCTTGTGTACCAGGTGCATTAAGTGACGCAAGTCCCATTAATACAATTCCCATATGCGAAATACTAGAGTAAGCGAGTACTTTCCTAAAGTCCGTTTGGATGAGCGCTAAAAAGGCACCGTATAATAAATTAATTACGCCTAATATCGCAATTAGCGTTGCAACATCGTGAAAATATTCCGGGAATAACCCTTTCCCGAAGCGAATAATACCGTACGCTCCAATCTTTAACAAAACACCCGCATGAAGCATAACTACAGCTGGATGCGCTTCTATGTGTACATTGACCATCCAGCGGTGCAACGGAAAAACAGGTAGTTTAATTGCAAAGGCAATCATTATGGCAATAAATACACCAAGCTGCAAGCTACTTGGGATGACGAGTTCTCCCCCTGCGCTTACGCTTCTTAATATCTCTTTCAGCTCCACAATATTTGTTGTACCTGTTTTCGCGAACAAAATTGAGAAAACAATGAGCAAAATAGCTGAGCCAATACCGTTATATATTAAATAACTATATGCAGCCTTTTCACTCGACAATTTTCCCCACTTCCCAATTAATAAAAACATTGGTGGCAACGTAATTTCAAAGAAGATAAAAAACAACATTAAATTTTGAGCAGCAAAGACGCCGAGCATCCCTATTTCTAGCATGAGTAACAGCATATAAAATGCTTTCAAATTGCTTTTAATAGAAAAGGCTGCAATTGCTGCAAGCATCGCTAGAAGAGCCGTCAGTACCATCATGACAAGCGACAAACCATCAATACCGAGCTCGTAATAAATAGAAAACCACCTTTTATCCACCGCTGTAAAATCTCCGAACTTAATCCATTTCACCTTTTCATCAAATAGTGACAAGCTCTTTCCAGAAGCATATGTACAAGCAAGGACGATGGCGATTCCAAATGGAAGTGCCGTCCCAAATAAGCCAAGCGCCCGCACTGTACGCAATTCCTTTTTCGGTGTTAATACAAGCAATAAAATTCCTAAAAGCGGGGAAAAAATGAAGAACGTTAACAACAAATCATTCATCGTAAATCCCCTCCCGTATAGAGCAAAATAATGACGAGTACAGCGAGCGAAACCGCCGTTACAGCACCGTACACTTGTACATTCCCGTTTTGAAGTTTCGAGCCAAGGTTACTTGTTCCTTTAACTACACTTCCAATTAAAACTGCAATTCCTTCGACTACATACACTTCAAATAAGCGAAGCACACGAGCGATTCCTTTCGTAATAGGGATCACCGTCATGTTGTATAGTTCATCCACATAATATTTTTCTTTCAAAAGATTATAAAGCGAGGTTCCCGTACCCCCAGCCCACTCTCTAGAAATTGATTTCTTGCCATATATGAAATATGCAAGAGCGATTCCCGCAAATGAAACGAGCGTCGCAACAATCATAATCCAAACTGGTCCATGCGCTTCTTCAACCTTAAACCCTACATCTTTCGTCAACCAATCTCCGAGAAACGTCCCAAACCATGGTGTATTTATATATCCTGCCACTACTGCGAGAACGCCGAGAACAATCATTGGATACGTCATAATGCGGGGCGACTCATGCACATCTTCCTTCGTCTTCGCTTCCCCAGTAAAGACAAGGAAGTATAGACGAAACATGTAAAATGCCGTTAAGAATGCCGCAAGTACTGCTAATACGAATAAAAAGTAATTACCATTCATCCAAGTCGCAGCCAAAATTTCATCTTTACTAAAGAACCCAGAAAGGAGTGGAACCCCACTAATTGCAAGTGTACCTATCAAAAATAGCGTACCAGTTACTTTCATCTTCTTCTGTAAACCGCCCATTTTGTTAATGTTTTGCGTATGCACGGCATGAATTACACTTCCTGCTGCCAAAAATAGTAGTGCTTTAAAAAAAGCATGTGTCGTCAAATGGAATATACCAGCTACATAACCAGCAGAACCTAACGCGAGCATCATATACCCGAGCTGGCTAACTGTAGAATAAGCAAGTACTCTCTTTATATCTGTTTGTACAAGGCCGATAGAGGCCGCAAAGATTGCAGTGAAAGCTCCGACAATTGCCACTGTCTGCATCGCTACCGCACTTGCCGAAAATAATGGAAACATCGTGGCTACTAAATATACGCCCGCTGCAACCATCGTCGCCGCGTGAATAAGTGCCGACACGGGCGTTGGCCCCTCCATTGCATCTGGCAACCACGTGTGAAGCGGGAACTGACCTGATTTCCCCATCGCCCCGATAAAAATTAATATCGCCGTTATTGTAATCATGTAAGGAGGTAGATCCCCTGTATAAATCGCCCTAAATATTGCGTCATATTCAAAACTACCTGCGTACCAAAAAATTAAAATCATCCCGATAAATAAACCAACATCCCCAATACGGGTCATAATAAAAGCCTTTTTTGCAGCAGCCTTCGCTTCTTCTTTAAAAAAATAAAAACCGATAAGTAAAAATGAGCCAAGGCCAACTAATTCCCAAAATATATAAAGCTGTAATAAATTCGTTGATATAACAAGCCCTAACATCGCAAATGTAAAGAGTCCTAAATATGCGTAAAAGGTTGGTAATCGTTTATCACCTTTCATATAACCTTTCGAATACACATGTACAAGCAGACTCACAAGCGTAACGATAAACAACATTAAAGCTCCTAATACAGTCACTTCAAAGCCAAATGATATATCCACATCTCCAGCTCTAAGCCACACCCACTTATGCTTCACGCTTGCTTCTGAAAATCTTTCTATTAACACAAGTACCGCAAGTATAAAGGAGAGAAAGACGAAAAAAATACTAAGTACACTGCTTCCTTCTCTAATTTTCTTCCCGAATATAATAAGTAACAAAAACGAAACGAGTGGGAAAAGCGGTATGAGCCATGCATAATCGATCATTGTTTCCTTCCCCCTTTTTCGGTCACAATGCTATCCTTTGAGCGTATCCATTTCATCCACCTGAACTGTCGTACGATTACGATATAAAGCAATTAAAATAGCGAGTCCTACCGCCGCTTCCGCTGCCGCTACAGCCATCGTAAACAGTGAGAAAATTTGACCTGTTAAATTCGGAAATAAGCCTAATTTACTAAAAGCCACTAAGTTTAAATTGGCAGCATTTAGCATTAATTCGATACAAACTAATACGATTACTGTATTCCGCTTTGTTAAAGCTCCAAATAGGCCGATGCAAAACAAAATAATCGCAAGTGTTAAATATGCAGAAGCCGGAACGCTACTCATTGGAATCCTCCTCTTTCTCGTCCTTTTTCGCAAGTATAATCGCGCCAACGAGTGCTACAAGTAAAATAACTGAAGTTAGTTCAAATGGGATAATATATTTTGAATAGAGAAGCGTACCGATTTGAAGTGTGTTGTTTTCATGGAGAGGTAAACTTCCTTGTGTGCTCTCATTTGCAAAATCAATATTATTAACAGCGAAATACATAACCGCTCCAAATGCTACAACCGCAAAGAAGATAATCCATTTTCGAAGAGTAAGACGCGATTCATTTTCCGCGTTATGTTTCGTTAACATAATGCCGAAAATCATAATAATTGTGATTGCACCAGAGTAAAGTAAAATTTGTGCAACGCCTATAAATTCGGCTGATAAAAGAAAATACAAACCTGCAATGCTGAGAAATGTTAGAACGAGAGCTAGCATCATGTGCATAACTTTCGTTAAGTTCAACATAAGAACACCGCCGATAATTGCAGACAAGGATAGTATAAAGAATGCTACAAACTCGCCATTCATGCCTTATTCTCCTTCCTGACGTTTTCGTCGTTTTCGTCAAGCCACTGCAAATTTTTAAATAAGTCATCACGTGAATATTCCGCGAGCTCAAAGTTATTTGTCATGACAATCGCCTCTGTCGGACAAACTTCTGTACATAAATCACAAAGAATACAAATTTCAAAATTAATATCATACGTGTCGATAATTTTTCCTTTTTTCGTAGGATCCGGATGTTTCTTTCCTGTTAACTGAATACAGTCTGTCGGACAAATGTTAGAGCATTGATTACAAACAATACATTTCTCCGGATAGAATTTTTGAATCCCCCGAAAACGGTCTGGCAACGGCAACGGTTGATTTGGATAATCATACGTTACCTTCTTCTTGCTCAAATTACTTAATGTATATTTTAATCCTTTAAATAGTCCCTTCATCTCTTACTGGCACCCCCCTCATAGATTAGAAGAATAACTCCTTAATCAATGCCGTTAAGAAAATATTTGCAAGTGCAATCGGCAATAATACTTTCCATCCAAACTCCATTAACTGGTCACCTCTTATACGCGGGAACGTAACGCGGAACCAAATTAATAGAAAGACTACACTGCTAAATTTCAAAGCAAACCATACGGCACCTGGGATAAATCCAAGAAACATGACTGGATTCCATCCGCCTAAAAAGAGCACTGTAATTAACGATGCCATCCCGAAGAAATATACGTACTCTGAAAGCATGAAAAACGCCCAGCGAAAACCTGAGTATTCCGTATGATATCCAGAAACAAGTTCTGACTCCGCTTCTGGCAAATCGAATGGCGTCCGATTTAACTCTGCAACTGCTGCAATTAAGAAAACGACGAAGCCAATTGGCTGCACGAAAATGTACCAAACCTTCTCCTGCGCCGCTACAATCTCATTTAAATTCAGGCTACCAGCTAACAAAACGATACCAATTACACTCATTACGAGCGGAATCTCATAAGAAATCATTTGCGCCGCCGCACGCATCCCCCCTAAAAGGGAATATTTATTATTCGATGCCCATCCCCCAGTTACAACACCTATCGTCGTAATACCGGAAACAGCGATATAATAAAGTAGCCCGACTCCAATATCGGCAAATTGAAATTTATCAGTGAACGGTATAACTGCCAGCACCATAAATGCTGGCGCAAATGCAATGACAGGTGCTAATATAAACAGTGGTTTATCTGCTGCTTTCGGAATACTATCTTCTTTCAATAATAGTTTTAAAACATCAGCTACCGTTTGCAGTAAACCGAATCGGCCTCCAACCTGGTTTGGTCCAATCCGCCCTTGCATAAATCCCATCACTTTCCGTTCTGCCAAAATTCCATATGTAACGAAGCCAAGGACTGCAAATAGTAGAAGCACCGCTAATCCGAAAAAAATGAAGAAATTCGTCCAGCTTGAAGGTGATTGTAAGAGCGTCTCAATCATTAGCCATCAACCTCCCCAAGTACAATATCAACTCCACCTAAAATCGTAATTAAATTAGCGATGTTTTCACCTTTCAATAACTTCGGTAAAATTTGCAAGTTATAAAAAGATGGCCTACGAAACTTCAAACGGTACGGCTCTTTCTTTCCGTCACTAGCGATATAACAACCAATCTCTCCGCGCGGCGATTCGATACGTACAAACGCTTCTCCCTTAGGTGCCTTAATAATTTTCGGTACTTTTGCCAGCACTGCTCCATCTTTTGGGAACTGCTGAACTGCTTGCTCAACAATCTTTAAAGACTCCTCGATTTCTTGCATTCGGCAAATGTAGCGATCCCAAGCATCTCCCACGCTTCCAACAGGAATATCAAAATCAAAACGATCATAAATCGAATACGGCTCATCTTTGCGAAGATCCCAGTTTACTCCAGTGCACCGCAAATTTGCTCCGCTTAAAGAATACGAGATTGCTTCTTCCGCGCTATATATACCAACGCCTTTCACACGATTTAAGAAAATCTCATTACCGCTAACAAGATCATGATAACCTGCCAATTGCTCTCTCATATACGGAACAAACTCTTCCACCTTTTCAATCCAACCATCTGGCGCATCCCACTTCACACCGCCAACTCTCATATAGTTAAAAGTAAGCCGTGCCCCGCATAATTCATTTAATAAATTTATAATCATCTCTCGTTCACGAAAAGCGTACAAAAACGGGCTGATCGCTCCTATATCAAGAAGATTCGTCCCCCACCAAACGAGATGGCTTGCAATTCTCCCTAGCTCCATCGCAAGTACTCGCAAGTATTCGGCACGCTCCGGAATTTCAAGCCCCATCATCGTCTCTACAGCATGGCAAATGACGTAATTATTCGTCATGGCTGATAAATAGTCCATTCGATCTGTATAAGGGATAATTTGCGTATACTGTAAGCTCTCAGCGATTTTTTCCGTCCCGCGATGCAAATACCCAATAACCGGTGTAGCTTCTCTAATAATTTCCCCGTCAATCTTAATTACGAGCCTGAACACACCATGTGTACTCGGATGCTGAGGTCCTACATTCAAAAGCATCTCTTCCGTACGGATCATAGCTACACCTCCACATCATACGGTTCATAGTCTTTTCTAAGCGGATGTCCTACCCAATCATCTGGCATTAAAATACGCGTTAAATTCGGATGCCCTTTAAATACAATGCCGAGCAAATCGTATGCTTCTCGCTCCGGCCAGTCAGCCCCTTTCCAAAGCGCTGTCACAGATTCAACTTGCGGTTCTTCCCGGTCTAGCTTTACCTTCACCGCTACCAATTGTTTCTTACCATATGAAAACAAATGAACATATACTTCCATATGTGTCACAAAATCCGTCGCATGTAGCTCTGACATATAATCAAAAGCAAGTCCTTCATGGAATCGCAGTGACTCCATCACTTCATAATATTTTTCGGGATCCACCACAAGAGTCGGCACATCCTTTGACAGTTTATTAATGTAGGAATCTACTAATGCACCCTCTCCTACCTTCTCCCTAATAGCCTCAACATACTGATTTAAGTACGGCTGATTTACGGACGTTTCTTCCCGCTTCGGCTCATCCTCTTTCTTACCTTCAGCTCCCTTTGTCTTCGCTCTTGCAGCCGCTGCTGCTTTCGCTTTTGCTGCTGCAATTGCCTTTGCCTTTTCATCTCCCGAATCCCCATCACCTTGCGAAGCTTTCTGCTTCGCTAATGCTGCCGCTTTTGCTTTTGCTTTCGCTTTTTCTTCTTCCGTTACTTCTTCTGTTCCTTCTCTTTTCTGCTTCGCTAACGCCGCCGCTTTTGCTTTTGCTTTTGCTGCCGCCGCTGCCTTTGCCTTCGCTTTCGCTTTTTCTTCTTCCGTTACTTCTTCTGTTCCTTCTCTTTTCTGCTTCGCTAACGCCGCCGCTTTTGCTTTTGTAGCTGCCGCTGCCTTTGCCTTTGCTTTCGCTTTTTCTTCTTCCGTTACCTCTTCTGTTCCTTCTCTTTTCTGCTTCGCTAACGCCGCCGCTTTTGCTTTTGCTGCTGCCTTTGCCTTCGCTTTTTCTTCTTCCGTTACTTCTTCTGTTCCTTCTCTTTTCTGCTTCGCTAACGCCGCCGCTTTTGCTTTTGCAGCCGCTGCTGCACGTCGTTTTGCTTCTTCTATAGTAATATCATTATTTTTTGGTAGCGCTTTCTCTTTTTCTTGATTTTCTGCCTCAAGCTCACTTATTTCCACCTCGTGTTTCGCTACAAGGCGTTTTCTCGCTTCTTCTTTTGCACGCCTAGCTGCTTCTTTTTTCAGATCCTCTAAGTCTTTGTTTGGATTACTCATTTATTCGTCACCTGCTTCCCGGTCTTTGCTTCGTAACGAATTTTTTCTTTTAATTTATTAATTCCATAAATTAAAGCAGCCGGATTTGGGGGACAACCAGGAATATACACATCAACTGGTACGATTTGGTCTACACCTTTCACAACAGCATATGAATTTACATACGGACCACCTGCTGTCGCACAAGATCCCATCGCAATAACCCATTTCGGTTCGGGCATTTGATCATATAAGCGCCGAACAATAGGAGCCATCTTCTTCGTTACTGTTCCCGATACAATCATGACGTCCGATTGTCTTGGTGAAGTCCGAAAAAATGACCCAAATCGATCTAAATCGTAATGTGATGAGCCTACTCCCATCATTTCAATTGCACAGCACGCCAGTCCGAATGTCATCGGCCATAAAGAATTGCTCCTCGCCCATCCCTTCAACTGCTCCAATGTAGAAAAAAAGATATTTCGTTCTAATTCTGCTCGCTCATTTGGATGTAATTCCTCAAAATTTATAACCATTGTAACACCTTCTTTTTCCAAGCATACGCTAATCCAACTAGCAACATTACAACAAAGATGAGCATTTCAATTAATGCAAATAAACCTAGCTTGTCATACGCAACAGCCCAAGGATATAAAAATAAAGTTTCTACATCAAAGATCACAAACAATAAAGCGAAAATATAATAACGAGCATGAAACCGAATATTTGCATCATGAAACGGCTCAATTCCACTCTCATACGTCGTCGCCTTTGCTGCACTTGGCTTATTTGGGCGCAGCATCCTTCCTAATGTAAGAGCCACTACCGGCAGCAATATACCTAATAGCAAGAAAATCAAAACGATCATATAACTATTTTCATATACACTTGCCATTGTGAAACCCTCCCCCCTAAATTAAGAACAAGTTCACATAGTAAACAATATGTCCTAGTTGCAGTAATTATTATTTTTAAATTTTTCTAAATAATGCAACTATTCTAATCATTATAGCAAACTTCAAATTCCTATGTCGATATGTTGGGAGACAGAAAAAAGAATTATTAAAATCTATTTTTACAACTCGCTATAACTGTGCAAAATAAATATAAAACTTATATACGCTTTTCAAGAAACCGTAGGTGATATAAATGAAAAAACAAACACATGTAAGTATTCTTATAAGCATTGTATTGCTGTCTATAACGATTCACTACGTAGCGATGCCTTTTCTATATGAATATTCATTTCCTTTTCAGCTATTAATCGGAATGAGTACCCTATTAATTGATATTATCGCTTGTAGTTATATACTTTACTTTTCAAACATGAAAGAAGGGCTATCTCGTTTATTTTGGATTATATTATCTGTTGGAGCTCTCTCTTATTTTATCGGTGATATAGTCGTTGCCTATCAGCGTTTAATTGTAAAGGACTTCTATACGTTCGTTGATCCATCTGACTTTTTTTACTTACTTTTTTTAGTTACTTTTGCATTTGCCTTTCTATACGAAATCATTTATAACCGAGATTTATTAGAAAAACTTTTTATGCTATGTGATATTTGTATTATCGTTACAGCCCAATTTACTTTAAGTTACTACTTACTTATTGAACGAACCATTCACGTTTTTACAACATCCTATATCGACATATTTGTTCAACTTACCTATCCAATGGTTGATTTACTCTTTCTCTTAATAGGAATCAATCTTTTATTCAAACCACTATCCTTATTACCTAAAAAGGTTGGTGCGCTTCTTAGCAGTGCTTTAATTTTATATGCTACTACAGATGCGATTTATGCTTATATAAAATACTTCATACCAGAGTATTCTATGTTTACAGTTACTCCTTTCTATCAAGTAACCTTAGTACTAGTAGCAATCGCCTGTATTCTCCATACAAAAGAACCTGAAAAACAAGAGCAAGTACTACTAACACCTAAAATTGGTGAATCAATCCGATTATCATTGCCTTATATTTCAGTAGTAACACTTATTCTTTTTATATTAGTTGAATACGTCTTTGCGCCTATTATAGTAATTGGTCTTATAATAACTTTCTCTTTCGTTCTCATACGTCATAGTTTAGTTCGAAAACAAAATAAAATATTATTGCTAGCTCAAATGCAATTCAACTCAGAACTCGAGAAACAAATTAAACTACGTACAGAAGATTTAGTAGAACAGAAAAATGAACTCTATCATAATCAACAAATGTTTAAATCTTTATACGAGCATCATCCAGATCCAATCTTCACATTAGATTTATACGGCAATTTTCTCAAAGTAAATAACGCTGGTACTACTTTACTCGGTTATCAAACGAATGAATTATTAAACCAGCCTTACTATTCACTCATATACGAAGAAGATTTAGAAGAAATGATTAATTCCTTTCATCGTGTAAAAAAGGGACATTCTATCTCTTTAGAAATACGGGCGTATCATAAAAACAGAGATATTTACTACTTGCACGTTACCGCCGTACCCATCTTTTTAAAAGAGAAAATTTCTGGGGTTTATTTAATGATTAAAGATATTACGGAAAGCAAACAACAGCAAGAACAGATTAATTTTCTAGCATACCATGATACTTTAACAGAGCTTGCAAATCGTCGTGCATTTCATCAACATTTGGAACAGGCAATTGCACGAGCAAAAATATCGAAAAAGCCTTTTGCTGTTATGTTTCTCGACCTAGACCGTTTTAAAGTTATTAATGATACCCTCGGTCATCGAGTAGGAGACCTATTGCTCATCGCAGTAGCAAAAAGGCTCGAAAGAATATCAACATCAAATATGAAACTCGCGCGGCTAGCTGGAGATGAGTTCACAATCCTTATCGAAAATTACAAAAAAAAGCCAGATGTCCAAAAAATGGCTGATATAATTGTAGCGGCCATGAATGAGCCATTTGAAATCGAAAATCAACATTTACAAATCTCACCGAGTATCGGAATTGCAATATATCCTGAAGCAGGTGAAGATCCGCTATCCATTTTGCAGCATGCTGATATGGCCATGTACGAAGCAAAAAATAAAGGAAAAAACGGTAGCTCTCTTTACACGAAAGAACTATATAAAAAAATGGAACGAAAAGCTCGAATTGAAAAAGATCTGCCAATTGCTTTAGTAAACAAAGAATTTTATCTCGTCTATCAACCACAAATTGATACGACAACAAATAAAATCATCGGCGCTGAAGCTTTAATACGTTGGAAACACCCACTATTAGGTGATATTTCACCATGTGAGTTTATTCCAATTGTAGAAGAGACGCCACAAGTAGTCCCACTTGGACATTGGGTATTACAAGAAGCTTGTCTCCAATTAAAAATATGGCATATCCTTGGCTACCAAAATTTAAAAATAAGTGTTAATTTATCCGCAAAAGAGTTCCGGCAAGATCAATTAATCGAAAACATTTCACAAATATTAAACAACGTAAGCGTCGACCCAAAATATGTCACACTTGAGTTAACAGAAAGAATTGCAATGATTGACGAGAAAGAAACGTTATTAAGACTGAAGCAATTAAAAGAATACGGTATCCAAACTTCCATTGATGACTTCGGTACTGGGTATTCTTCTCTTGCTTATTTATCAATTTTTCCAATCGACACATTAAAAGTACCGAGAGAATTCACACAATTAGCCGATCATCGTCCTGAAGAACGAGCCATCGTTTCTACAATCCTTTCCCTCGCAAATACTTTAAATCTTTCAGTCGTTGCCGAAGGAATTGAAACCGAAAAACAGCTTAAGTTTCTGCAAAAACATAACTGTAAATATATGCAAGGTTACTATTTCAGTAAACCACTTACTAGTAATCAATTTATAAAGTTTCTACAAAAAACCCCCAGTATGAACAAATAATTCATACTGGGGGTTTTATAGTGCTAAATTTTTTTCTCATAATATTCTTCTGCGATTTCTTCGTAAAAAGCCGCAGATGTTGTGTAGAAATATGGAATTAACCATAAGAATCCAATCCCTAACGTAATACAACTCAATATAAACCAACCGATAAAACTTAAACATAAAATGAAATACTCCATCTTATGCCCATCCATCATACGACGGCTTTCTGTAATAGCTTGATTTATGGAATACTCAGGATGATCATTTATTATAAAGTACGTCATCGCATAAGAGAATGATTTAATGATGCCTGGAATAATAAATAGTAAAAACCATAAGAAAATATAAATGTTCACTACTATATATAATAAAAATGACTTTATAAACTTACTTCCTGCTGTAAACCATCTAAATATATGCCCAATACGCGCGTCTTTTTCTCGAATTATATGTAGCGCTAAATAATAGCCACCTAACGTTAATGGACCTACCATAAAAGTTGTAATAATATCTACTATCATGGAGTTTTTCATATCTTCCCAACCCAAAATTTGTGTAAACGAAAAATCAACAATAAAGTTAAAAGTGATCATTAGAACAGAAATAAGTAATGTGGCTCCGACTGCTAATCCCCATTTCCCTTCTAATGAATCTAGTGCTTCTCCTTTTAGATCACTAATCATATTTAGCCTCCTATACACAATAATTCTATTAGTATAGCATGTTTCTATTGCAATTCACCTTTTGAGATGTAGCGATAAAAGTGTGCTGTCGTTGTACTCATATACGGACTAAGCCAAAGAAAGCCTATTCCAAAAGTAAGAAGCGCTAAAATAGCCCATCCTATGAAGCTCAGCCATAAAAGAAACAAATCTAACTTATGCCCCTTCATAAGATTCTTACATTCCTTCATCGCCTGCGAAACACTATATTCTGGATTTTCAATCATTACATAGTACGTCAGCGCATAAGAAAAATACATCACAATCATACCAACAATTGAAATCGCTAATAGTACGAAGAAAGCTATTGCAAATGACGTATTCCCTTCTTCACCTAACAATGCAAATAAGCCTATTAACAGCATCGGAATCCATGTACCTGTATATAACAAAATTGCAAGCATTGCCCACATTGTTTTCATCATTCTTTTAAAACCGCGAAATCCTTCAAATAAGTGATCTACTTTAGCATCTTCTCGTTTACTAATCTGTAAAAATACATTTGTATAGCCATATGATGTAATCCCATACGATGCGTTACTCAAAATTATCATAATGCAATAAAAAATCCCAAAGGTAATACCTGCTCCAATTGACATCGTTTCCTCTTCAAATGATCCAGTTAAACTTACAACTGAGAGAAATATAATAATTCCTGGAATTAATAGTATAAGCATTGCAGCCATCGAAACGACATAACTTAAAATAAAATATAAAATTGTTGACCCAACACCTAGTCCCCATTTTCCCTTTAAAGAGTACAATGCTTCTCGTTTCATTTCACCAATCATTGATTCATCCCCTTCATAAAATATAAATTGTTGTACACTTCTACTTATACAAGCATCAATATAATTATACCAGTTTTGTAAAATTCTCCATAAAATACACAAAAAAAAATCCGTAAAGGCAAGGGCCCTTACGGATTTTTTTTACTTCATATCAGAAACGTTTAAACGGTTCACGGCACGTTGCAAGGCCATTTCTGCACGTTTAAAGTCAACATGTGCTTGTTTATCTTGCATACGTTGCTCAGCGCGACGCTTCGCTTCATTTGCACGATGGATATCGATATGGTTTGCTTCTTCAGCAGATGATGATAATACAGTCACTTTATCTGGACGAACTTCGATAAAGCCACCGCTTACTGCTACATAATCAGTGTGTCCACCATTTTTCAGACGAACTGCACTAATTTTTAATGGTGCAACAGTTGGAATGTGACCTGGTAAGATCCCCATTTCCCCACTCTCTGCTTTTACACTTACCATTTCTACTTCTTTTTCGTAAACCGGTCCATCAGGAGTTACAATACTGACTGGAAATGTCTTCATACTTCGTCCCTCCTAAGGCCTTACGCCATCATTTTCTTCGCGTTTTCAATAACTTCTTCAATGCCACCTACTAAGCGGAATGCATCTTCTGGAAGGTCATCATATTTTCCTTCTAGAATTTCTTTGAAACCACTAACTGTATTTTTTACAGGTACGTAAGAACCTTTTTGACCTGTAAACTGCTCAGCTACGTGGAAGTTTTGAGATAAGAAGAATTGAATACGACGAGCACGATGTACAACTAACTTATCTTCTTCAGATAACTCATCCATACCTAAGATAGCGATGATATCTTGAAGTTCTTTATAACGTTGTAAAGTTTGTTGTACTTGACGAGCTACTTCATAATGTTCTTCTCCTACGATTTCTGGAGACAGTGCACGAGATGTAGATGCTAATGGATCTACGGCTGGGTAAATACCCATTTGTGTTAAACGACGCTCTAAGTTTGTTGTTGCATCTAAGTGAGCGAACGTTGTAGCTGGTGCTGGGTCAGTATAGTCATCGGCTGGTACATATACCGCTTGGATAGACGTGATAGACCCTTTATTTGTAGATGTAATACGCTCTTGTAATTGACCCATTTCTGTTGCAAGTGTTGGTTGGTAACCTACCGCAGATGGCATACGACCAAGAAGGGCAGATACTTCAGAACCCGCTTGAGTGAAACGGAAGATGTTATCGATGAACAGAAGTACGTCTTGTCCTTGCTCATCACGGAAATGCTCAGCCATTGTTAAACCTGTTAATGCAACACGTTGACGTGCTCCAGGTGGCTCGTTCATTTGTCCGAATACCATCGCAGTTTTCTTGATTACGCCAGAATCGCTCATTTCGTGGTATAAGTCATTACCCTCACGAGTACGCTCACCTACACCAGCGAATACAGAGATACCACCGTGCTCTTGTGCGATGTTGTTAATTAATTCCTGAATTAATACTGTTTTACCTACACCGGCACCACCGAATAGGCCGATCTTACCACCCTTAATGTAAGGAGCAAGTAAGTCTACTACTTTAATACCAGTTTCAAGAATTTCTACTTTAGTAGATAATTCTTCGAATGCAGGTGCTTGACGGTGAATTGGATCACGGTGTACATCCGCAGGAAGTTCACCATCTAAGTCAATTGCATCACCTAATACGTTGAATACACGTCCAAGTGTTACATCACCAACTGGTACAGAAATTGCTTTACCAGTATCTTCTACTTCTGTGCCACGAACAAGTCCATCTGTGGAAGACATCGCAACTGTACGAACTGTATCATCACCTAAATGAAGTGCAACTTCAAATGTTAAGTTCATGCTTCCGTTTTCGTTGCTTTGTTTTACCGTAAGGGCGTTGTAGATTTCTGGTAGCTTTCCGCCATCAAACTTAACGTCTACAACCGGACCCATGATTTGCGTAACGCGCCCTTTATTCATCGGGTTCCCTCCTAGCTTTCTTTTAATTAGCCA
The DNA here is from genome assembly GCF_054788175.1 of Bacillus sp. NEAU-Y102. Lineage (NCBI taxonomy): Bacteria > Bacillati > Bacillota > Bacilli > Caryophanales > Bacillaceae > Bacillus > Bacillus sp. NEAU-Y102. Next base: position 199,370 of record NZ_JBTWFK010000006.1, read on the forward strand.
GCTTTCTAAGAGAAGTTGGCTTTTAATTTTTTATTAGTTTAGCTTACGCACTCTTTTGAAAGAGCCGCTTCCGCCTTTTATTGAATCTAGCTCCGGCGGTTAGAATGTTCGGTGGCTTCGCTTTTTCCTACGAGGCACAAATCGCCTCTACGTCAAAAGCTCCATCTCCCTCTCATTCTGAACGAACCGCCTACGCTTTTTAATACTATTCTAACGCTGCTGCTCCACCAACGATTTCCGTAATTTCTTGCGTAATCGCTGCCTGACGCGCACGGTTGAATGAAAGTGTAAGTGAATCGATAACTTCCATTGCGTTGTCTGTAGCACTCTTCATTGCTGTCATACGCGCTGCGTGCTCACTTGCTTTACCATCTAGTAATGCACCGTACACTAAGCTTTCTGCGTATTGTGGCAATAGTACTTTTAAAATCTCTTCTTCAGAAGGTTCGAATTCATAAGCTGTCGTCGGTTTATCAGACGCCACATCAGTAAGCGGTAAAATTTTATTTTCCGTTACTTCTTGTGAAATTTTACTTACGTAATGGTTGTAGTAAATATACAGCTCATCATAAGCACCATCTGCAAACATCGCAATTGCTCGAGAAGCAAGATCTTTAATATCAGTAAATGATGGGTGGTCAGATAATCCAACTACTTCATCAATGATGTTAAAGCCGCGACGTTTTAAATAATCACGTCCTAGTCGTCCAAGCACAATAATTGAATATTGGTTTGAATCCATATTATGACGTTCACGAATTACGTTACTCACTGTACGTAATACGTTACTGTTATAACCACCTGCTAGTCCGCGATCAGATGTAATAACGATGTATCCTGTACGCTTTACAGGACGCGCATTTAGCATCGGATGATTAATTCCTTTACTTCCTTGCGCAATGCTCGCTACTACTTCTTGAATCTTTTCCATATACGGAACGAAAGATTTAGCATTTTGTTCTGCACGGTTTAACTTAGATGCAGATACCATCTCCATCGCTTTCGTAATTTGACTCGTTTTCTTTGTCGAGGTAATCTTCGCTTTTATATCGCGTAAAGATGCCACAGGTTTTCACCACCTTTTTTCCGGAAGTTGGCACGATTAGTAAGAATCCTCTTCCTAATCTACGTTGCAAGATATTCTTGCTCATGATTGAAGGAAAAGAATAGGTGCACCTACTCTTTTCCTTTACATAACCGTCAGCAATCTCAAAGATTGAGATGCCTATATATATTATTATCTAGCTCCAGCGGCTTGAATGTTCGGTGGCTTCACTTCTTCCTACGAGGCAAAGACCGCCCCTTCGTCAGAAGCTCCATCCCCCTCACATTCAGGACGAGCCGCTTCCGCTTTTATTACTCAGAAGCTACGAATACTTTTTTAAATCCGTTAATTGCTGCTGCAAATTTGTCGTCATCCGCAAGTTTCTTAGTTGTGCGGATTTCTTCTAATAAGTCAGTCGCATTAGAATCTAACCAAGCATGGAATTCTTCTTCGAAACGAGTGATATCTACTACTGGGATATCATCTAGGAATCCACGTGTTAAAGCGTAAAGAATGATAACTTGTTTCTCTACACGTAACGGTTTGTGTAATCCTTGTTTTAATACCTCAACAGTACGAGCACCACGGTTTAGTTTCGCTTGAGTTGCTTTATCAAGGTCAGAACCGAACTGAGCGAACGCTTCTAACTCACGGTAAGATGCAAGGTCAAGACGAAGTGTACCTGATACTTTACTCATTGCTTTAATCTGAGCAGATCCACCAACACGAGATACAGAAGTACCCGCATCGATCGCTGGACGTACGCCAGAGAAGAATAGGTCAGATTGTAAGAAGATTTGTCCATCCGTAATAGAAATTACGTTTGTTGGGATGTAAGCTGATACGTCCCCTGCTTGTGTTTCGATGAAAGGTAGTGCAGTTAAAGAACCGCCGCCTCTTGCATCACTTAATTTTGCTGCACGCTCTAATAAGCGAGAATGTAAGTAGAATACATCCCCTGGATAAGCTTCACGACCTGGAGGACGACGTAATAGTAATGACAGCTCACGGTAAGCCGCTGCTTGTTTTGATAAGTCATCATATACTACTAATACGTGTTTACCATTGTACATGAACTCTTCACCCATTGTTACACCAGCATAAGGAGCTAAGTATAATAATGGAGCTGGTTGAGAAGCAGATGCAGTTACAACGATTGTGTACTCTAATGCACCGTGCTTACGTAGTGTTTCTACTACGTTACGTACAGTTGATTCTTTTTGTCCGATAGCTACATAGATACAAATCATATCTTCATCTTTTTGGTTAATGATTGTATCAAGTGCAACTGCTGTTTTACCAGTTTGACGGTCACCGATGATTAACTCACGTTGACCACGGCCAATTGGTACAAGAGCATCGATCGCTTTAATACCTGTTTGAAGTGGCTCATGAACAGATTTACGATCCATTACACCTGGTGCTGGACTTTCGATTGGACGAGTGTTTGTTGTATTGATTGGGCCTAAACCATCAACTGGTTGACCTAATGGGTTTACAACACGACCAATTAGTTCTTTTCCTACTGGTACTTGCATGATGCGACCAGTACGACGAACTTCGTCACCTTCACGGATTTCTGTGTAAGGTCCTAAAATGATAATACCTACGTTGTTTTCCTCTAAGTTTTGTGCTAGTCCCATAACGCCGTTAGAGAACTCTACAAGTTCACCAGCCATAACGTTATCAAGACCATGAGCACGCGCAATACCGTCACCAACTTGGATAACTGTACCAACATCACTAACTTCGATTTCAGACTGATAGTTCTCGATTTGTTGCTTTATCAGTGCGCTAATTTCTTCAGCTCTGATGCTCATGTGCTTCACCCCTATCTATTCTTCATTAATTCACGCTGAACACGTGCTAATTTTCCTTGTAAACTTCCGTCATAAATGCGATTTCCAATACGTACTTTAATTCCGCCTAGTAAATCTTCATCTACAACATTTTTCACGCGAATTGCATCTTTTCCCGTTCTCTTTGCAAATGCTTCTGCAATGTTAAGCTTCTCTTCTTCAGATAGAAGACGAATAGAATATACAGTTGCATCCGCTACGTTACGTTCTTCATTAGCAAGAACAACATATTCATCTGCAATTTCAGGTAAGATATCAATACGCTTGTTATCAATTAAAATATATAACGTATTTAAAATTGATTCAGAAACAGATCCGAATACGTTTGCAAGAAACGTTTTCTTCTGCTCTTTTGAAATGTTTGGTTGCGTTAAAAAGCTATGTAGTTCCCCGTTCTTTACATAAACGTTTTGTACAAGGCGTAATTCTTCTTCAAACATTTCTAATACGTGTTTTTCTTTTGCAATTTTAAAAAGAGCGACAGCATAACGTTTTGCTACAATCCCATTGCTCATCGCGCTTCTCCTACTTCTTTAATATAATCGCGAATTAACTTAACTTGATCTTCTTCTTTTAATTCTTTTTCAATTACTTTAGAAGCAATTTGAACAGATAAAGAAGCGACTTGTTCTTGTAAAGCAGCAATTGCTTGCTCTTTTTCGCGTTGAATTTCTTGTACAGCAGATGCTTTAATTGATTCTGCTTCTTCTTTCGCAGCAGCAACAATCACATCTTTTTGATCTACAGCTTGTTTTTTCGCTCTTTCGATTAACTCTTGTGCTTCAACACGCGATTGTTTTAACATTTCACGTTGTTCTTCTACTAACTTCTTCGCTTCAGCGTTACTTCTTTCTGCAGCGTCGATTTCATTAGTAACATGCTCTTCACGTTCTTTCATAATTCCCATTAAAGGACCCCACGCAAATTTGCGTAGCATTACTAATAGAATTAAGAAAATGAACAATGTATAAGCAATCGTTCCAAATGGAATGGCAGCTCCTAATAATAAAGTTGGCACAAGGATTCACTCCCTTCAAAATATCTAAATTGATCATATGAAAAAAAAAGACATACGTTTCGTTCATAAAGCAATGGCGAAGAAAGTTCGGAAAAACACTCTTCGCCATCTATGTAAGGGGAGTCTCCCTTATTTGTTCATTACGATGAATGCAATAACTACACCGATGATTGGAAGTGCCTCAACTAAAGCAACCCCGATGAACATAATTGTTTGAAGTGCGCCTTTTAATTCTGGTTGACGAGCAACACCTTCGATTGTACGTGATACGATAAGACCGTTACCAATACCTGCACCTAATGCTGATAAACCAATTGCAATTGCAGCTGCGATTACACCTAAACTCATTTAATTTGTCCTCCTTTGTATTATAAAAAAATAAATTTTTTCTTACTTAAATTATATTAATGGTCATGACTTACTTTATGAGCCATATAAACCATCGTTAACATAACGAAAATAAATGCTTGGATTGATCCAACGAATACACTGAATCCCATCCATGCTAACATCGGTACAAGCGCACCTAATGCTCCAAGGAATGATGCCCCGCCTAACTTAGCAAGTAATCCTAATAAGATCTCACCTGCATAAATGTTACCGAATAAACGAAGACCTAACGTTAATGTGTTAGCAAACTCTTCAATAACCTTTAATGGGAATAAGAATTTCATAGGTTGGAAATAACCTTTAACATACTCTTTCGTACCCTTCATCTTAATTCCATAATAATGGGTGAGGGTAACTACCATCACGGCTAATGTTAATGTAACTGCTGGATCAGACGTTGGTGACCTCCACCATGCAATATGTTCGCCAGCTTCAGTTGCTGAATACATGAATGGTAAACCAAGGAAGTTCGATACGATGATAAACATGATAAGCGTAACGCCAAGCGTTAAGAAACGTCCACCTGTTTTCCAGTCCATCGTACTATTGATAATCCCTTTCACGAAGTCAAACACCCATTCCATGAAGTTTTGCATCCCGGTTGGGCGAAGGGCTAAGCTGCGAGTTCCGATAACAGCGATTAAGAAAACAATAACTGCTGCTACAGTAACCATCATAACTGATGACAAATCGAACGTTAAACCTAGAAATTTAACTAATTTACCGTGTTCCACTAGTAATTCACCTCTCTTCCCTGCTCTTATACTCTAAATAAAGAAAATCTATGATCATGACAAGGTATCCTGTCAGCAATCCTACACCTAAGCCCCACATCGCAATTAACTCTTGATATTTGGCTGCAAATAAAATTAATAACCCAATCGTGGCGAATCTTGAATATGTACTTACAGCTGTCGCCTTAAACTTCACGTTTTCTCCATTTGTTACGCGATCTAACAGCTTGTCTGTTCTACGTGCAATGATGCGCAAACTAAGAAAACTGAAAATCGTTCCGATAATCAGCCCAAGAAATACATCCTTGTAAGAGCTAAATCCCCATCCTAGCACTAGAAGCGCAAGCAAGTAGTACATATATTTCTTTTGTCTTTGGACAAGTCCATGTACGTCTATCATCATTGCTCTCCCGAATAGTAATGTCGAATGAGTCGAATCATTGCGTATACCCCTGTTCCTAACCCGAGTAATAACCCTATAATAAGAAACAATGGAAACGTTCCAACCTTATTATCAATCCACTGCCCACCAAAGATTCCAACAAGTATAGAACCGACTAATTGAGCAAGAATTCCTGACATTAAAGCATATGCTTTTATATGGCTGCGATCGTTTTTTTGCAAGGATTCATCCCTCCAATATGTAACCCTCATTCACGATGTGTTAATAATAACTCATTTTTTTGCATAAATCCTATACAAAACAAAAAGTTTACATTTTCGTCACGGAATAGATGTATTTTTGTCACTGAAAGCCCTACCATCTATCCCCGTTGTTAGCATACAATAGGGTATTAACAGTGTCAACGAGAAATCGTAAAAAATCTAAAAATTTGAGTATTAGGCATTTCCTCCCAAAAATGAAAACGTTCCCCTTCTAAATACTGGTTACATATATGCAATTTCTAACAGTTTTCTCTTTATAATAGAAGGAAATGTTCACAAGTTTGTCACTATTATATTTTCGAGATATAACGCTTTTCTTCCATAATATAGTGTTCCTCAGACGTAAGACTTCTATATTATATGTGATGTGTATGCAACTTATGTTGTATATACGATGTATATTTATCCTCTCCCCTCCCCTACTTGCTTACAGCAAAAAAAAACGAGCAGGGGAATCTCCCCTGCTCGTCAGTTGTCTTACTTCGTTCCGAATAAACGGTCACCAGCATCACCAAGACCTGGTACTACATATCCGTGGTCATTTAATTTCTCATCTAATGCTGCTACATAAATATCAACATCGGGATGTTCTTCTTGTACTACTTTTACCCCTTCTGGAGCTGCAACGATACACATTAATTTAATTTGTTTCGCACCGCGCTTTTTCAGAGAGTTAATTGCTTCAGCCGCAGAACCACCTGTTGCTAGCATCGGATCTAGTACGATAAAGTCACGCTCTTCTACATCCGTTGGAAGTTTCACATAGTATTCTACCGGTTGCAATGTTTTAGGGTCACGGTATAAACCAACGTGTCCTACTTTTGCTGCTGGAATTAATTTCAGAATTCCATCAACCATTCCTAAACCTGCACGTAAAATCGGAATTAAACCAAGTTTTTTACCAGCGATCACTTTTGTTGTCGCTTTGCTTACAGGCGTTTCAATTTCAATATCCTTAAGCGGAAGGTCGCGAGTAATTTCGAAAGCCATTAAGCTTGCTACTTCGTCCACTAATTCACGAAAATCTTTCGTACCTGTATTCTTATCGCGAATATATGTAATCTTATGTTGAATTAACGGGTGATCAAATACATACAGTTTTCCCATGTGAATCTCTCCTTTAGATGATATTCATGCGTTTGCACGCTTTTTTACACTATTTACGATTGTAAAGAAAACGCTACTAATATTCAAGGGCAAATTTGGCAAAATCATGATTTTACGATGAATCTATCTAGTATCTTTACCAATTATGGGAGCTGTATCCTTCATTATATCGCCAAAATTTATTCATCATTTGTATACATACTTTAAAAATAATATATGTCCACAAAAAAGACTGCCAAAACAATTACGTTTCAGCAGTCTTCTTCAATCTATTATAGATTTGGATACATTGAGAATTTGCTCGTTAACGCTTCTACACGCTTACGTGCTTCTTCTAATGCAGCTTCATTTTCATGATTTTTTAATGTATAAGCAATAAGTGACGCAATTTCATCCATTTCTTCTAAACCGAAACCACGAGATGTTACAGCTGCTGTACCGATACGTACACCACTTGTTACAAATGGGCTTGCTGTTTCAAATGGAATTGTATTTTTGTTCACTGTAATACCAACTTCATCTAATACGTGCTCTGCTACTTTACCTGTGATTTCTAGGTTACGAACATCAATCAAGATTAAGTGATTGTCTGTTCCGCCAGAAACAAGTGTAAGTCCTTCTTTTTGAAGACCTTCAGCTAAGCGGTTCGCATTGTTAATGATATTTTGTGCATACGTTTTGAAATCCTCTTGAAGTGTCTCACCAAACGCAACAGCTTTTGCAGCGATTACGTGCATAAGTGGGCCACCTTGAATACCAGGGAAGATTGATTTATCAATTTGTTTTGCAAACTTCTCTTCACATAAAATCATACCACCGCGCGGACCACGTAACGTTTTATGTGTTGTCGTTGTAACGAAATGTGCATGTGGTACTGGATTTGGATGTAAGCCAGCAGCTACTAAACCAGCGATATGTGCCATATCCACCATTAAGTATGCACCCACTTCATCTGCAATCTCACGGAATCGTTTGAAATCGATAACACGAGGGTATGCACTTGCACCTGCAACGATTAATTTTGGTTTATGTTCTTTCGCTTTTGCTAATACATCATCGTAATTAATACGGTGAGAGTCAGCATCCACGCCATATTCTACGAAATTATATTGTACTCCACTGAAGTTAACAGGGCTTCCGTGTGTTAAGTGACCACCATGAGATAAATTCATACCAAGTACTGTATCGCCTTGCTCTAAAATTGTGAAGTATACTGCCATGTTCGCTTGTGCACCAGAGTGTGGTTGAACGTTTACGTGCTCTGCGCCAAAAATTTCTTTTACGCGATCACGTGCGATATCTTCTACTACGTCTACGTGTTCACAGCCACCATAGTAACGTTTTCCAGGATATCCTTCAGCATACTTATTTGTTAAAACAGAACCTTGCGCCTCCATTACCGCTTCACTTACAAAGTTTTCCGAAGCAATTAACTCAATCTTTGAACGCTGTCTTCCTAGTTCTGCCTCAATTGCAGCAAATACCTTTTCATCTTGACGTTTTAAATGATCCACCAAAATCCCCCTTTTCTGAACGAATTACATCGATTCCCAACAGTTTTTTCTCATTTATTCAGAAAAAACGAAAATTCAGGTTGTAATTCTTTCGAACCTTCATGTTTTCAACTACATTCTAACATGACTTTCTATATCATAAAAGAAAAAAAAGACCGAAAATCGGTCTTTTCTTTCTTCTACTATAAAGTCAGACAACATACCTTTTATCTTATGATAAACAGCTACTATATGACTTCCTAATTTCTCATATTTAACGGCAAGTGGTAGTCTCTTCCGTCACCGCGTAAACAGCACGTGCTCCACCAATTAGTTTTCCACGTGTTTTGGCCATCGTTACATGCGCACTTCCAATTGCCTTCACACTTGTACGAACCGGAACAGCTACATGTTTTAAATGCATACCAATAAATGTATCACCAATATCCATTCCTGCATCTGCTTTAATAAACTCAACTACTACCGGATCTTTCAAATTGTGATACGCATATGTCCCCAATGCACCACCTGCTGATCTAACAGGCGTAACTGTTACAATTTCAAATTGATATTTTACCGCTACTTCTCTCTCAACTACTAAAGCACGGTTTAAATGCTCACAACATTGAAACGCTAATTCAATACCTGTTCGCTCTTGAAATTGTTTTAACTCAGAAAAAATCGCCTCTGCTACTTCCATCGTTCCTGATGTTCCAATTCTTTCGCCTAGCACTTCGCTCGTGCTACAACCCACTACAAAAATTTGACCGCTTTGTAATGAAGCTTGTTCTTGGAAATCAGAAAGCGACATTTGTAGCTGTTCTCTTACTTTTACGATTTCTGTCATTACGCCTCTTCCTTTCACAGGTTGGTTCACCAAATTATATTTCACACTACTAATAGTTAGAATCTATTACTTTGTTTCGTATGTTTTAATTTTTCCTACGCGGTTTTCGTGACGACCACCTTCATAGTCAGTTGTTAACCAGATTTTTGCGATATCACGCGCTAGACCAGCACCAATTACACGCTCGCCCATTGCTAGCATGTTAGTGTCATTATGCTCTCTCGTTGCTTTCGCACTGAAAGTATCATGAACTAACGCACAACGGATACCATTTACTTTGTTTGCTGCGATTGACATACCAATGCCTGTCCCACAAACTAAAATACCACGATCTACTTCACCGTTCGCTACCATTTCAGCTGCCGGAAACGCAAAGTCAGGGTAATCAACAGAACCAGCTTCACATTCACAACCTAAATCAATATATTCAATATTTAACTCTTCTAATAAACTTACAAGTTCTTTGCGGATATTCATACCGCCGTGATCAGATGCTATTACTACTTTCATTTTTACCCCTCCAAAGTTTCAATCAATTATCTTCATTTCACACTCGCTACCTCAATAGGACGAAGTGATCTCCAATATCGTATTATACACGAAACATCAACCTACTGAATGTTTTTTCAGTAAAGTTTGTACAAGTTTTTCCATCTCATCTAACGTTTTTTTATAAATAGAAAGCGAGCCTCCAAATGGATCTGAAATGTCCTTACCTATACCTTCAGTTAATCCATATAACGTATTCAATCTCTTTTCAACACTCGGATAATGCCCAAGTACAATGTGTTTATGATTTTCTGTCATCGTTACGACAATATCAGCCCAATCAAGCAAAGTTTCGTTTACTTGCTGCGCGGCATGATTAATTGAAATCCCTTTTTCAGCTAAAGCTTCCTTCGCATATACCGATGCATCGCTCCCAGGATAGGCGAAAACACCGGCAGATTGCACTTCAAACCTATCTCCTCCGTGATGACGAAGCAACGCCTCAGCCATCGGACTACGACATGTATTGCCAGTACAAACAAATAACACTCGTTTCATCCAACCCCACCCCTATATTCGATTTCTTACCACTCATCATAACTTACATTAGAATAGAACAAAAGAAATGTGAATATACAAAAAGCGCAGTTCTCTTATATTTTTTCTAAGAAAAATGCGCCTTATCCACATATATGTGAAACCCTATTTCCAAGTGCCCAGAGTATTTTAACATACCTACTGAATATGCAACAAAAATAAGGAATCCATTTCATACGAAACGGATTCCTCTTATACAGCAATTATTTCATTGTAACTTTCATTACTTCTGTTGAACCTTTTGTAGCTGTTACGCCTACAGTTGTCTTAATAGACTCAGCTGCATCTGTGTTTGTAATAACGATTGGAGTAATTGTGCTTTTCGCTTTTTCACGGATTAATTCTAAGTCGAATGAGATTAATTTATCTCCAGCTTTTACAGCTTGGCCTTCAGAAACGTGAGCTTCGAAACCTTCGCCTTCCATTTTTACAGTTTCTAATCCAACGTGGATTAAAATTTCTGTGCCGTTTTTCGCTTTAATTCCGATAGCATGTTTTGTGTGGAATAATTGTACGATTTCACCATCAACTGGAGATACAACTACACCTTCAGTAGGATCGATTGCAACACCGTCACCCATCATACGACCAGCGAATACTGGATCTGGTACTTCTTCAATATTTTTCACTGCTCCAGTTAATGGAGCTACGATTGTTTCTTCATTTGTTTTTGAACCAAGACCAAATAATTTTTTAAACATAGGATAGTCCTCCTTATAATTTACCTAAAAGTTTATAGGGCAATCCCTAGTAAAGCTCGGGATACATGTAAGACTTCATACTTCGAATATTATACTGTAAAAACGCTTTCGAAATAAATTACGTCATTACTAATAGACTCTTATTGTAGCGCTTCACAAAATTCCAGTCAATTCTGATTGTCTGAATAACAATAAGAAGTTAACTTCTATTTATATTTTCTCTTTTTTTGCCCAACTTGTCTAGAGGTCTTTACTACATTTTGTTTTTTGTTGTTAATTTGTAAAATTTAATTCAAACTTTTTTCAAAATCCGCTTGACTAAAGTAAGTAACTATTTTATCATTACTTACATAAGGTAAGTTAATAACTTTTAGGAGGTTTTTAAAAATGATGGATTTCGGTCTTCTTATTATTCGTCTTATTATAGGAATTACATTCATGGGTCATGGTGCTCAAAAATTATTTGGTTGGTTCGGCGGTTACGGTTTAAAAGGAACAGGTGGCTGGATGGAATCAATCGGTTTACGTCCTGGTGTATTTATGGCATTTATGGCTGGTGCAACTGAATTACTAGGTGGTTTCTTATTTGCATCAGGTATTTTCATTATAGTTGGCTCATTATTTATCGTTGGAACAATGTTAATGGCTATCTTCACTGTTCACGGGAAAAATGGTTACTGGGTGACACAAAACGGATATGAATATAATTTAATGTTAATCGCTGTTGCTGTTGGTGTAGCTTTAATCGGACCTGGCGCATACGTTTTACTTTAATTTTCATCTCAATCTTGAGATTCTTGAAAAAGAACTTACTTCATTACAATTGAAGTAAGTTCTTTTTATGAAACAAAATATTATTTCCAGCAGGATTTTCTCACCGATATCTTGTAAACAAACAATAAGTATTCATATTTAGAAAGGGGATTACAAGCATGTTATCCATTAATCCAAATGAACAAACTGAAAAAGATAATTACAAATTACTTACTGGAAGTATCATCCCTCGCCCTGTCGCATTCGTTACTTCTGTAACAAAAGACGGTGTATTAAACGGCGCACCATATAGTTATTTCAATATTGTCGCTGCTAATCCACCACTTATCTCTGTTTCTGTACAACGAAAAGCCGGAGAAAGAAAGGACACTTCCCGAAACGCAATTGAAAAAGGTGAATTTGTCGTACATATTTCTGACGAATCATATGTAGCAGCAATTAACGAAACAGCAGCTAATCTCCCGCCAAATGAAAGTGAAATTGAACTAGCAAAACTAACACCAATTGAAAGTGAAGTCATCTCTGTTCCAGGTGTAAAAGAAGCAAATATTCGAATGGAATGTATATTAGAACGTGCAATTCCACTTGGTGGAACAGAAGACTCACCAGCTTGTGATCTACTAATTGGACGCGTCGTTCGTTTCCACGTTGCCGAGCATCTATATGAAAAAGGGCGCATTCACGCAGAAGGACTCAAACCAATAAGCCGCCTAGCAGGACACAACTATGCAAAATTAGGAGAACAATTTGAACTGGTTAGGCCAGTTTAAAAGCGGAAGCGGCTCGTTCAGAATGAGAGGGGGATGGAGCTTCTGACGTAGAGGCGCTTTTTGCCTCATAGGAAGACGCGAAGCCACCGACCATTCTAGCCACTGGAGCTGGATAAATATCTAAAAGCGGAAGCGGCTCGCTCAGAATGAGAGGGGGATGGAGCTTCTGACGTAGAGGCGCTTTTTGCCTCATAGGAAGACGCGAAGCCACCGACCATTCTAGCCACTGGAGCTGGATAAATATCTAAAAGCGGAAGCGGCTCGCTCAGAATGAGAGGGGGATGGAGCTTCTGACGTAGAGGCGCTTTTTGCCTCATAGGAAGACGCGAAGCCACCGACCATTCTAGCCACTGGAGCTGGATAAATATCTAAAAGCGGAAGCGGCTCGCTCAGAATGAGAGGGGGATGGAGCTTCTGACGTAGAGGCGCTTTTTGCCTCACAGGAAGACGCGAAGCCACCGACCATTCTAGCCGCTGGAACTGGATAATATCTAAAAGCGGAAGCGGCTCGCTCAGAATCGATTCCTGCCATCACTCAAACATAAAAATCCCCTGCTTTTTAGCAGGGGATTTTATCATTGTAATTCTTCCTTCTTTTCCTCTAAAGTAGGGAGTTTTTCTTTTTTCGGTTTCCCTAGCTTAATTACGAAGAAGTATAGGGAAAGCAGCGTAATAAGAAAAACAATTAAAAACGGGTACGGAGAGTAAAAAGCACGCGCCGCCTCAGTCTTTCCCGCAACAAATTTCAATGACTCAATATCTAAAAACTCAGCAAACATTTGTACACCGAGCATACTAAACCAAAAAACAAAAAAACTAATAATAATACCAAAAACTTGCTTCAATCTTGTCATTCATCTCATCCTTTCTATATGTGTAATTTTTTAGCGCAATCAATATAGTACAAACAAAACTATGCACAGAAAGGAGCTATCTTACTATTCGCGAATTAACTTAATCCAACCTAAAATTACAATTTGCAAAATAATACCCCAAATTATAAGCCTTCTTAGCCATCGAGGAAAGAAGGTTAAAAACTTAACATACCATTCCAATAGCTTGTTCATAATTCCCTCCTACATAAAATTATATAGGAAAAAGGATATATAATCCAAATCCAACTAGAATGATGCCACCTACTATCTCGCCATATGTACCGAGCATATCTTTCGCATGTCTACCAATTAATAAACCAATCCACGCTAACAACATGCTAACAAATCCAAAAAGTAATATCGTAATGATTGTTTGTGCCCCATAAATACCAAGACTAAGCCCTACTGAGAAACTATCTATACTAACGCCAAATGCAAATACGAATAAGCTAATTCCAATAGGGACAGTTCTAGTCTCTCCATTTTGTAAAATGGTCGAATATACGATATAAAAACCTAGTCCGATTAATAAAATAGCACCCGCAAAATGTGCAATATCTCCATACTTCTCTGATAAAAAACGACCTAGTACCATCCCTATAAACGGCATAATAATATGAAATATCCCTATCGTCATACCAATATACAGGATTTGTCTTAACTTTAGGGGCATCATCCCCATACCAAGACTCACCGAGAACGCATCCATCCCTAAGGCGAATGCCATAATTATTAAAGGTATTAGCTGTTCAAACGTCATTCATGCCCCTCCTTGGACGTGCTACTTCACAATATGCTTATCCAAGGAGAAATATTCTGTTTGCTAACCTTACCTTATCATTCAATAATAATATGATGTCCTGCCGCTTTTGTTAAACGATTCATAATAGCATTTCCTATTCCTTCATTAGGGAACGACTCACTAAAAATAACATCCACTTCACTTGCATCAAATGTTCTAAGTACATCATATAATTTAGTCGCAACGCTAGCTAAGTCACTTCTAACACCACAAGACAATATAACATCTGCGTTATATACATGCTGATACTCTTCCGTCGTTAATACGCCTACTTTAAATCCTTCTTCCTTTTTCTCATCCACAAGTTGCTGAATAAACTCACGTGAGCCCTCAACAATACTAAGTGGTGCTTTCGGCGCATAATGTGTGTATTTCATTCCAGGTGATTTCGGTTTTTCCTTCTCATCCTTTAAAGCTGGATCTAAAGAAACGGTACCTATCACCGCTTCTAATTGTTCTTTCGTAATCCCGCCTGGACGTAATATTGTTGGAACCGTGCTTGTACAATCAATTACAGTTGATTCAACGCCTACTCCAGTTGCACCACCATCAACAATACCTGCAATCTTCCCATTCAAATCTTCATATACGTGAGAAGCTAGTGTTGGACTTGGACGCCCTGAACGATTCGCACTTGGTGCCGCAACAGGTACATTCGCCTCTTCAATAAGAGCAAGTGCAACTGGATGATCAGGCATTCTTACCCCAACCGTATTAAGTCCCGCCGTCACCCTCTCTGAAATCCCTTCTTTTCTCGGCAAAATAATTGTTAATGGTCCTGGCCAAAAATGCGCCATTAACTTCTCTGCAACTGGTGGAATTTCTTTCACAATCCCATCTAACTGAGATTTTGTACCTATGTGGACAATGAGTGGATTATCACTCGGTCTTCCTTTCGCTTCGAAAATTTTCGCGATTGCTTCATCATCCATCGCATTTGCACCTAACCCATATACTGTTTCCGTAGGGAAAGCAACCGCCTCATTTTCTCTTAATAATTTTGCTGCTTCTTGTAACTGTGGATAATATTTTTTTCTTTCCACAACATTATCCACAACCCACATATTTGTATGCATTTTTTTCCACGTCCTTTTCTACCCTTAAATACTTGTCTATTTTTAGTTTACTATGAGATTTATCCAAAAGACAAACAAGGTTTATCCACAAAATGTGGATAAACCCAATTAATCCGTGGATAACTTTGTGAATAGCTGACAATTTAGTATTATTGCATTCTGCTCTTTTATATTTTTACAAAAATGTTCTAACTGTTGAATACCCTCTGGAACCTCATCCTTTTCTATAGTAAAAAAGTCAAAGAACTGAAAGATCGGTACAGATTGTGGATGGTTTGTTAGTAAGTACAATTGTTGAACACTTTTTTCTTTCATATACTGCAAAAACATTTCAAAAAAATATAAGAAAGTCTGTTTATCCACATGAGGTGTGAATAAACAAGAACGAATAAGTACATCTTCCCCACTTTGTTCATAACCAATTACAGCTCGTATTTCTTCCGCCTCTTCCAAAATCATAAATTGTGCGTACAACTCATTTATTTTATCATCTTTTTTATTAGCTTGTCCGAAAAAAGAATGTAATCTTTCCACATCTGCTTTCGTAGCAAAATACACTTTCTTCATAATAAATCCCTCCTCATTTTTATATATGAGGAGGGATTTATTAATAGTACTATTTAGAGAATAAAGATGTAAAAGCTTCTACAATAAACAATTTAACTTCTGGCTTTTCTTCTTCCTCTTCTACTTTTACATACTCATTTTGCTTTTCTTGTTTTTTCTCCACAGGTTTCTCCACTTTTTCCACAGTTTTTGTTTCTTCTTCACTTACAGGCTGCTCTTCGACTTTTGTTTCATTTTTTACTACTTTCTTTTCAGAAGCTGTTACTTCTTTTACTACTTCCTGTTTTACAACTTTCGTTTCTTTAACCTTATCCACTTTCTTCTCTTCTGTATCTACTACTTCTTCATCTAGTTGTTTCACCTGTTCCTCTTCAGGAGATTCCGCCTTCACAACGTGCTCTTCTTTTCTTACAGCTGTCCCACTCGAAAAATCTAAGAAACACATTGGTGGAAATAATACACACCACCAGTTCGCCCCTTCACCTTCTCCAATTGTGATCAATACTGCTTCATATTCTCCTGCTGGATAAATAAAATTCCCATATACCTTTGTAGGAAACTTTACATTCTTACTAAATTTCACTTGAAATGATTCTTTACTTCCTTCCCTTTTTAACGTATTTTCCACCGTTTTCTCGATTTCTGGAATATGACTTTGAATTACTTTGCGTGCCTCTTCAAATGAAGTTAAATCCGCTACCCATCCATCAATTTGCGCTTTTACTTCATCACGCACTTTACGCTTTAATGCTTGGTCTTTATCTGAATCGCTATTTGCTAAAATTCGTAATCGAACGGCCTCTTTCGGAATAACTGAAGGCCCTTTCGCATCAGCTTTCATATATCCAAACTGCACAAGTAACTGTGCACCAATTAATAATATAAGAAGATAAGCAATAACTTGTTTTTTCATTTCCTCCACCGTCCCTTCTACAAACAGTGTGGACAGACTTTCATATTTCTAAACTATTAAATTCAAAATCTATATGAATTTTCCCACAAAAAAATAGAGTAAGGTGTGAACCTTACTCCATCTCTGCAAATACCATACGATCTTTTCCGTTAATATCAAAAACAACCTCAACATGAGCATGTGGAAAAGCTTGTTGTAACAATCTTTTTACATCCTCACCCTGTCCTACTCCAATTTCAAACGCTACAATTGCTTTCTCCTGCAACACATTCGGCAATTCTTCCATAAAACGGCGATAAAAATCTAATCCGTCTTCTCCACCAACAAGTGCTCTCTTCGGCTCATGCTCTTTCACAACAGGAGAAAGACCACGCCAATCCTCTTCCGGTATATATGGAGGATTTGAAACAACAACATCTAGCTTTTGACCCGTTTTATCAAATGGTGACAATAAATCACCGTGATAGAACGTTACTTCTGCACCTAAAGCTTTTGCATTTTCTTTTGCAACTTCAATCGACTCTTGTGCAATATCTACTGTATACACGTGAAGATTTTTATTTTCTAAAGCAAGCGTAATAGAAATCGCTCCACTACCTGTGCCTATATCTGCTACATGTAGTTCCTTGTCACCAAAATGGCGCTCAATTCTTTCTAATACTCCTACTATAAGTTCTTCTGTTTCCGGTCTTGGTATTAATACTTCTTCATTCACAAAGAACGACCGGCCATAAAACATTTCATAACCAATCATATATTGAATAGGAATACCTTCTACATGCTTGTGGATAAACTCCGTAAAGCTTGCCTCTTGTTCCTCATTTATTTCTTCACGCATATTCATAAGTAATCCTGTTCTGTTCATCTTTAATACATGACAAAGGACAATTTCTCCCGCATTTTCATCTCGTCCATTTTCCTGTAAAAAAGAAGAAGCCCATTTCAGGGCTTCATAGACACGCATTACTCAGCTGCCTCCATCCTTTGAGCCTGATCTTCCATCACTAAGGCATTGATGAAATCATCTAACTTACCTTGTAAGATTTGATCTAGCTTTTGAATCGTTAAACCGATTCGATGGTCTGTAACACGGTTTTGCGGGAAGTTATACGTACGAATACGCTCTGAACGATCGCCCGTACCAACAGCTTGTTTACGGTTTTGATCATATTCAGCTTGTGCTTCTTGTCTAAACTTATCATAAACACGTGCGCGTAATACTTTCATCGCTTTTTCTTTATTCTTAATTTGTGATTTCTCATCCTGACAAGATACAACTACACCAGTCGGTAAATGTGTTAAACGTACCGCTGACATCGTTGTATTAACACTTTGTCCACCAGGACCACTAGAAGCGAATGTATCAACACGAACATCTTTCTCGTGAATGTCGATTTCTACTTCTTCTGCCTCTGGTAATACAGCCACAGTTGCTGTAGATGTATGAATACGTCCACCAGATTCCGTTTCAGGAACACGTTGTACACGGTGAGCACCATTCTCGAATTTCAGCTTCGCGAAAGCACCTTTACCGTTAATCATAAAGATAATCTCTTTATATCCACCTAACTCTGTATAGCTAGCCTCGATAATTTCTGTTTTCCAACCTTGAACCTCAGCATAACGGCTATACATGCGGTATAAGTCACCAGCAAATAAAGCGGCCTCATCGCCACCAGCAGCCCCACGAACCTCAACGATAACGTTCTTATCATCATTAGGGTCCTTTGGAACTAGTAAAATTTTCAGACGTTCTGATAACGTTTTTTCTTGTGATTCTAACTCAGAAACCTCTTCTTTTACCATGTCACGCATTTCTGCGTCTAACTTCTCTTCTAACATTGCTTTCGCATCTTTTAATTGCTCACGAACATCCTTATACTCACGATACACCTCTACCGTTTCCTGTATATCAGACTGTTCCTTTGAATATTCACGAAGCTTATTTGTATCGCTAATAACCTCTGGGTCACTTAACAATTCATTTAACTTCTCATAACGATTTTCTACAGCTTGCAAACGATCTAACACATCATTCACCTCTACATCCTAGTATCTAATACAAATAGTATATGGTACTTACTCAAAAAAACGCAAATTATATTTAAAAGCGTAAGCGGCTTGCTCAGAATCGCAGGCCATTGGAGCTCTCGACCTTGAAGCGCTTTTTGCTTCGAGCGAGAGAGTGAAATGGCCGGAGATTCTAGCCGCTGGAGCTAGATAATATTTAAAAGCGTAAGCGGCTTGCTCAGAATCGCAGGCCATTGGAGCTCTCGACCTTGAAGCGCTTTTTGCTTCGAGCGAGAGAGTGAAATGGCCGGAGATTCTAGCCGCTGGAGCTAGATAATATTTAAAAGCGTAAGCGGCTTGCTCAGAATCGCAGGCCATTGGAGCTCTCGACCTTGAAGCGCTTTTTGCTTCGAGCGAGAGAGTGAAATGGCCGGAGATTCTAGCCGCTGGAGCTAGATAATATTTAAAAGCATAAGCGGCTCACACCACCCACACTCTCTATTCTGAAAAAAACCCGCCTTGCGCAGCGAGTTTTACTTGTCTTTGTTTGTAGGAACTGCATGACAATGACGACATCGTGGTTCATACGATTCTGAAGCCCCAACTAAAATAATCGGATCATCAAATGCCGCTGGTTCTCCATCAATTAATCGTTGTGTACGACTTGCCGGAGATCCACATGCAGAACATACTGCTTGTAGCTTTGTCACATGTTCAGCAATTGCCATCAGCTGAGGAACTTGTCCAAATGGTAGACCACGGAAATCTTGGTCTAAACCAGCTACAATGACACGATAGCCACGATTTGCCAATACTTGCACCACTTCCACAATGTCCCCATCAAAGAATTGTACCTCATCGATTGCAATTACATCCATATCTTCAGTGATATGTTCAAATATATCTTTTGAAGCTGAAACAGGAACTGCTTTTACCTTTAATCCGTTATGTGATACAACGTCTTCTTCACTATAGCGATTATCAATACATGGTTTAAATACAATTGCATGTTGTTTTGCAAATTGCGTACGGCGCACACGGCGGATTAACTCTTCTGATTTACCAGAAAACATACTACCGCAAATCACTTCAATCCAGCCATTTTGATTTATTAAGTACATGAAGCTCTCCTTTCGTCTACTTTTTAGTTAAAAGTAGGGTAAAGGTATAATATTTTCACAAAAAAAACAGACAAGCGAATACATACACTTGCCTGTTTTATGTTTTTATTACTTGATACCGTATTTCTTATTGAAGCGATCAACGCGTCCGTCTGCAGTAGCAAACTTCTGACGTCCAGTGTAGAATGGGTGAGAATCAGAACTGATCTCAACTTTTAGTAATGGATAAGTGTTACCATCTTCCCACTCAACAGTTTCGCTAGAGCCTTTAGTAGACCCGCTTAAGAATTTGAAGCCTGTGTTTGTGTCCATGAATACAACTTTCTTGTAATCTGGGTGAATTCCTGCTTTCATTCTTTTCATCTCCTTCCGCCCTGAATCATTTTCGAAACAGAGTTTTTCATCTTCAGCTGCATACACAACTATATTGATGAAACACATATGATGAAATTATAACAAGGCTAACTTCATTTTGCAACTACCTGTTTTTGTCTTTTGAAATTTAAAGTGGCTTGGGCTCGCTCAGCTCTGACCAGCTAAGGTTCTTTCGCCCTAAAGGTGCTTTTTACCTTTCGGGCGGAAGGTTCTTAGATGCGAAGAGCTAGCCACCGGAACTGGATATCACTTAAAAATCCAGGACACTTCACACCCTCTCACTTGAGGCGCTTTTTGCCTCATAGAAAGACGCGAAGCCACCTACCATTCTAGCCGCTGGAGCTAGATATCACCTTAAAGTTGAGGGGGCTCGTTCTGCTCTAACTAGCTAAGGTTCTCCCACTTATTTCTCTCTTTAATATCACCTAAAAGGCATAAGAAAACTCGCTTACTATAAAATAAGCGAGTCCCAATCTTTTCCCTTTACTTAGTTGTTACATACCTTTTAGAGTCTGCAACAATGTTTTGTAAAAATTCTTCGTTTGTCTTCGTTTGACGAAGCTTACGTAAGAAACTTTCAACAAAGTCTGGTGTATCACGCATTGTTTTACGAATGCCCCATAACTTGTCTAAGTGCTCTTTTGGAATTAATAGATCTTCTTTACGTGTACCAGAACGACGAATATCAATCGCTGGGAAGATACGACGTTCAGCTAACGAACGATCTAAGTGAAGTTCCATATTTCCAGTTCCTTTAAATTCCTCGTAAATAACATCGTCCATACGAGATCCTGTATCAACAAGGGCTGTTGCTAAAATCGTTAAGCTACCGCCTTCTTCAATATTACGTGCAGCTCCAAAGAAACGCTTCGGTCTATGGAAAGCCGCTGGGTCGATACCACCCGATAATGTTCTACCACTTGGCGGAATAACTAGGTTGTAAGCTCGCGCTAAACGGGTAATACTATCCATTAAAATGATAACATCTTTTTTGTGCTCTACAAGACGCATTGCACGTTCTAACACAAGTTCAGCTACTTTAATATGATTTTCTGGTACTTCATCAAAAGTAGAACTTACAACGTCACCCTTAACAGAACGCTCAATGTCTGTTACTTCCTCTGGACGCTCATCAATTAAAAGAACAATTAATTCTGCTTCTGGATGATTTGTTGTAACACTGTGTGCAATTTCTTTTAATAGACTTGTTTTACCAGCCTTTGGAGGCGCAACAATTAAACCACGTTGTCCAAATCCAACTGGTGCGATTAAATCCATGATACGTGTCGGTAACTTTTTCGGTTCCGTTTCCAATTTCATTTGGCGATCTGGGTATAATGGTGTTAATGCAGGGAAATGCACACGCTCTTTTGCTGAATCTGGATCATCTCCGTTTACAGCTTCAACTTGTAATAACCCAAAATAGCGTTCATTTTCTTTCGGAGGTCGTACTTTACCAGAAACTTTGTCTCCATTACGTAAATCGAAACGACGAATTTGCGAAGCTGAGATATAAATATCTTCTGAGCTTGGAGAATAGTTGATAGGACGTAGGAATCCAAATCCTTCTGATTGAATAATTTCTAATACGCCTTCCATGAAAAAGAAACCTTCTTTTTCTGCTCGAGCTTTCAAAATAGAAAAGATTAACTCTTTTTTCGTTAACTTGCTATAATACGAAATCTTAAATTCTTTCGCAAGCTCGTATAACTCTTTTAATTTCATGTTTTCTAATGCTGCAATTGACAAATTCATTCAGACACCACACTTTAACGTTATTCTCTTTTTTCATGGGTAAAGGGAAAAATACGGAAGGCAAATAATTAATAATGAAAGGCAATAAGTTCAAGTAGGGTAATATTCACTATTGTAACCCTTTTATCTAGTTTTAATCAATACGTTGGAACACAAATACAAGAAGCGAAGACAAGAAAATTT
Source organism: Bacillus sp. NEAU-Y102 (assembly GCF_054788175.1). NCBI lineage: Bacteria > Bacillati > Bacillota > Bacilli > Caryophanales > Bacillaceae > Bacillus > Bacillus sp. NEAU-Y102. Next base: position 221,537 of record NZ_JBTWFK010000006.1, read on the forward strand.
GTCTTCGCTTCTTATTTAGTTTAGTTCCAGCTCCGATAGTTAAAAAGATCGACCATTTTAACCTTTCTGAACGAGCCGCTTACGCTTTTTATTTAATCCAGCTTCAGCAGCTAGAATGGTCGGTCGCTAGAAGGGTCAGTCATTTCACCCCTTCTGAGCAAGCCACCTCCGCTTTTTACTTAATAACCAAGTTCGGTTTTTTATTTAAGCTATGACGACCATCTACGAAGCGAACTGTGCCTGATTTCGCACGCATAACAAGAGATTGCGTTGTTCCTACGCTACCTTTAAATTGAACACCGCGTAATAGTTCTCCATCTGTTACACCTGTTGCTGCAAAGATTGCATCGTCACCTTTTACTAAGTCCTCCATACGAAGGATACGATTAATGTCTTCTATGCCCATTTTTTTACAACGCGCTAATTCAGCTTCGTTTTGTGGCAATAGTTTTCCGTGAATTTCTCCACCTAAACATTTTAAAGCAACTGCTGCTAATACACCTTCAGGTGCTCCACCAGATCCAAATAAAATATCTACACCTGTACGATCAAACGCTGTATTAATCGCTCCAGCTACATCTCCATCATTAATTAATTTAATACGAGCACCAGCTTTACGAATTTCTTCGATAATTTCTTGATGACGTGGGCGATTTAAAACTGTCGCTACAACATCTTCAATATCTTTATTTTTCGCTTTCGCAACTGCACGTAAGTTATCAATAATAGGCGCATCAATGTCGACCGCCCCAACTGCTTCTGGGCCAACCGCGATTTTATCCATGTACATGTCAGGAGCATGTAACAAATTACCATGGTCTGCAATTGCAATAACAGCAAGAGCATTCCAGCCACCAGCTGCTACGATGTTTGTCCCTTCTAAAGGATCAACTGCAACGTCTACACGTGGTCCATATCCTGTACCTAATTTCTCTCCGATATATAGCATTGGTGCTTCATCCATCTCACCTTCACCAATTACAACTGTACCTTTCATCGGAATTGTATCAAATACATCACGCATAGCTGATGTTGCTGCACCGTCTGCTTCATCTTTTTTCCCGCGCCCCATCCAACGCGCTGATGATAATGCTGCAGCCTCTGTTACACGTACTAACTCCATAGATAAACTTCTTTCCACAATAATCCCTCTCCTTTAAGTCTTTATATTTCTGCCGTATTTTGTGAACCGTGTTTTTCTATAAAGTGTACTTCCGCAAGTAGTGATGCTTCGCTTCCCCCTTGCGGAAGTATCACTTATGCGTTCTTCATCTCTTCAATTTCTTGTTTTGTCATCTGTTCTCGCCAAATGTTTGCTCCAAGCCCTTTAAGCTTGTCCACTATATTCTCATAACCTCGATCAATATGCTCAAGTCCTGTTACTTCTGTAATCCCATCTGCCATTAACCCTGCAATAACAAGTGCCGCTCCCGCTCGTAAATCACTCGCCTTCACTTTTGCACCTTGCAGTAACACAGGACCAGTTACAATTGCCGAACGACCTTCTACTTTAATTTGAGCATTCATACGACGTAATTCATCAATGTGTTTGAAACGGGCACCGTAAATTGTATCTGTTACAACTCCCGTCCCGTGCGCTTTTGTTAAAAGCGTCGTAAACGGCTGTTGTAAATCTGTTGGAAAACCTGGATATACAAGCGTTTTGATATCAACTACTTTTAACTTTCTATTACCGTTCACCGTAATTTGATCATCGTTCGTTTCAACTTGAACACCAGCTTCTCTTAGCTTTGCAGTAACTGATTCTAAGTGCTGAGGAATAACGTTATCAACCGTTACTTCTCCTCCTGATGCAGCTCCTAGAATCATATACGTACCAGCTTCGATACGATCTGGGATGATAGTATGGTGACAACCATGTAAAGAGTCCACACCATCTATTCGGATTACATCTGTACCAGCACCTTTAATACGTGCTCCCATGCTTGTTAACAATGTAGCTACATCAATAATCTCGGGCTCTTTCGCTGCATTTTCAATAACAGTTCTACCTTTCGCTCGTACAGCTGCTAGCATAATATTAATCGTAGCTCCCACACTAACAACATCTAAATAAATACGTGCTCCATGTAGTTCATCTGCCCTTAAATAGATGGCACCTTGTTCATTTGTAACATGTGCACCCAGCGCTTCAAACCCTTTAATATGCTGATCAATTGGCCTCGGTCCTAAATGACATCCACCCGGAAGCCCAATAACAGCTTTTTTAAAACGGCCAAGCATCGCACCCATTAAATAATAAGAAGCGCGCAACTTTTTCACTTTTCCATTTGGCAAAGGCATTGCAACCATGTTAGAAGGATCGACTACCATCTCTTCCTCCTGTCCATAAGTTACTTTCCCTCCAATTTCCTCTAGTAAGTCTCCTAACATTTTCACGTCCGAAATATTAGGGACACCACCAATAGTTACTGGAGTATCTGCTAAAATTGTCGCTGGAATTAATGCAACGGCACTGTTCTTTGCACCGCTTACTCGAATTGTTCCATTTAAAGCTCTTCCGCCTTCAATTAGCAATTTTTCCATATTGAGCTCCCTTCTTGTGAATGTATTTACTTTCTATATTTTTATAGAAAGCTCCCCTTAAGAATCTCAATTACTCTTTCCATCCCAAAACTCAATAAAGTGAAACTTTAATTAGTCGGGGGTGTTTATCCCCCACTGGTTATTAGTTGAACCAATCGGGCTTTTACGGGCAGTTGACCCCCACCTAACTTCTTTGCTTCCACTAAATTTTGAGGTGGGGGTCTTACTGCCCTTTAATGCGGGATAAATAGGAAACCATTATCTTCATTTCTCCTGTAGCACGAATAGATAAAGATCAACTATTCATCGAATTCACTTTATCAATTTAGATACGTTATCACATTTATTAATAGGACTATGCACATTATTTTCTATTTAAAAACCAAAAATGATAAAATCTTTCGACTTGTTCACGCTTTCATTATACAACGAAAGGAAACCGTCTAAAAGACTAGACGGTTTCCAAAACGGAATTTTATTCTTACGCTTTACCGTTAGAACCGAACTCACGCATTTTACCAGCAACAGTTGCTTTAATAGCGTCGCGGCCAGGTCCGATAAATTTACGAGGATCGTAAACTTCTTGGTCTTTGTTTAATACTTCACGAACAGCTTTTGTAAACTCGATTTGGTTCTCAGTGTTTACGTTGATTTTTGAAGTACCTAAAGAGATAGCTTTTACGATATCAGCAGTTGGGATACCAGTACCACCGTGTAATACTAAAGGTACGCCAGTGAAGTCACGAACTTGTTCCATTTCAGCGAATCCTAAGTTAGGCTCACCTTTGTAAGGACCGTGTACAGAACCTAAAGCTGGAGCTAGGCAATCGATACCTGTTGCTTCAACAAGGTGCTTACACTCTGCTGGATCAGCGTAAATTACGCCTTCAGCGATTACGTCGTCTTCTTGTCCGCCAACTGTTCCAAGCTCAGCTTCAACAGATACGTTACGAGCGTGTGCGTATTCTACTACTTGTTTAGTAGTTTCAACGTTTTCTTCGAATGGGTGGTGAGAAGCGTCGATCATTACAGATGTGAAACCTGCATCAATTGCTTCTTTACATTTTTCGAAGCTTGAACCATGGTCAAGGTGAATCGCTACAGGAACAGTGATGTTCATTTCTTCGATTAAAGCTTTAACCATAGCTACAACTGTTTTGAAACCAGTCATATGACGAGCTGCACCCTCAGATACACCTAGGATTACAGGAGATTTTTCTTCTTCCGCAGCAGCTAAGATAGCTTGAGTCCACTCTAAGTTGTTCATGTTGAATTGACCAACTGCGTATTTTCCTTCTAGTGCTTTGTTTAGCATTTCTTTCATAGAAACTAAAGGCATGGTGAATCCTCCTAAAAAACGTTTTTTGTATCCGATAAGTTCTTATCGCTGGTAGTATGACCAGAATAAGGTAAAATATGTATATCTACATACCGGACTTTTTTCTACACTCAATAGGATAACAACTTGTACTCAAAAACTCAACCGTATTCACCTGCACAATAGTCCATGTAAACGCTTTTTTCCATATTTTTTATAAAAAATTCATTTTTACGCCTCTACAGCGAGCTCATTTCTCACAGCTTGACGAATTTCATCAATATCAAATGGTTTAGCAAAATGCATTAAAGCACCTAAATCTTTTGCTTCTTGGATCATATCAAGCTCTCCATAAGCAGTCATTAAAATGACTTTAATACTCTCATCAATTTCTTTTACATGCTTTAAAATCTCTATACCATCCATGCCTGGAATTTTCATATCTAATACTACTAAATCCGGATTATCTTTTTTCACGATATCTAAAGCTTGAAATCCATTCGCTGCTTGGAATGTCTGATAACCTTCTTTTTGGAACACTTCATGTAATAACACACGAATCCCATATTGATCATCAACGATTAAAATTTTACCTTCCATAATTCCCAACCTTTCTGTGTAAGTACAAGATTTAAAGCTTCTTATATCTTAACGATTTATTTTCGCTATTCTTTGGCAAATTCCTTCCTATTCTTTCTTATTTTACCGTTTCCTATTTTGTTATGCTACCCTACGATTTCACCTTTCTAAAAAAATAAACTATAATGAAAGCCGGCAAACACGTACGAAGGGAGTAACATTATGTTAAAAATTTTTTCAACTCAATTAAGTGGTTATTTCTCCAGAGTTTCTCAAAAAGAAGAAATGAATATAGAAGATAGCGCTCGTTTACTTGCTCAAGCACTAATTGGCGATGGTTTCATTTATTTATATGGTACAAATGAAATGGATGGTGTTGTTACCGAAGCACTATTCGGTGCTGAACCAATGAAGCAAGCAAAACGCTTATTTGAAAATGGTAAAGAAGCAGAAGTAACCTCTGCGGATCGTGTACTTCTTATTAGCCGTTTTTCAACAGATGAAGCAGTTGTAGAAATTGCAAAAAAACTACAAGAAGAGGGACACTCTATTGTCGGCATTTCTGCTCTTCAAGAAGGTACGAAATCACTGGAACAATATACAGACGTACATATTGATACAAAACTGTTAAAAGGCCTTATTCCAGACGATGAAGGTAATCGCTACGGGTTCCCAAGCTTAATAGTGGCTTTATTTGCTTATCACGGAATCAAATTTACAATCGATGAAATGTTAAACGAATATTAAAAAAAAGCGCCGTCACTTTAAAGTGACGGCGCTTTTTTTATTACTTGCTCTCTTTATTCGTAATAGAAGCTCTTACGAAGTCATGGAACAATGGTTGTGGACGGTTTGGACGAGAAACAAGTTCTGGGTGGAACTGTGCTGCTACGAACCAAGGGTGGTCTTTTAATTCAATGATTTCAACTAGACGACCGTCTGGGCTTGTACCAGAGAATACGAATCCTTCTTTTTCCATATCCGGACGGAACTGGTTGTTGAACTCATAACGATGACGATGACGCTCATATACAACCGGCTCATTATAAGCATTGTAAGCATTTGTTTCTTCAGAAAGCTTACATGGGTATAGACCAAGACGAAGTGTACCACCTAGGTCCTCTACATCTTTTTGTTCTGGTAATAGGTCAATGATTGCGTATGGTGTATCAGGGTTAATTTCAGAAGAGTTAGCACCTTCTAAACCTAATACATTACGTGCGAATTCGATTGATGCAAGTTGCATACCTAAGCAAATTCCTAAGAATGGAACTTTGTTTTCACGAGCATATTGAATCGCAACGATTTTACCTTCTACACCACGATCGCCGAAGCCACCTGGTACAAGGATACCATCTGTGTCTCCTACTAATTCTTGTACATTTTCTGCTGTTACGTGCTCAGCATTTACCCATTTTACTTCTACATCTGTATCGAATGAGTAACCAGCATGACGAAGTGCTTCTACAACAGAAATATATGCATCTTGAAGTTCTACATATTTACCAACAAGAGCGATTTTTGTTTTCTTAGAAAGGTTACGTACCTTGTTAACTAGCGCAGTCCACTCTGTCATATCTGCAGCTGGATTGTCTAATTTTAAGTGATCACAAACGATTTGGTCCATGTTTTGTTCTTGAAGAGATAATGGAACCGCATATAAAGTATCTGCATCGCGAGCTTCGATAACTGCTTTTGTATCGATGTCACAGAATAATGCAAGCTTGTCTTTCATATCTTGAGAAACAGGAAGTTCTGTACGAACAACGATAATATTTGGTTGAATACCTAAGCTACGAAGTTCTTTAACACTATGTTGTGTTGGTTTTGTTTTCATTTCACCCGCTGCTTTTAAGTACGGGATTAACGTACAGTGAATGTACATTACATTGTCACGACCGATGTCGCTCTTAATTTGACGGATTGCTTCTAAGAATGGTAGAGACTCGATATCACCAACAGTTCCACCGATTTCTGTAATAACAACATCCGCATTTGTTTCACGGCCAGAACGATATACGCGCTCTTTAATTTCGTTAGTAATGTGAGGAATAACTTGAACTGTTCCTCCTAAATATTCACCGCGACGCTCTTTTTGAAGAACTGAAGAGTAAATTTTACCTGTTGTTACGTTGCTGTATTTGTTTAAGTTAATGTCGATAAAACGCTCATAGTGACCAAGGTCTAAGTCAGTTTCTGCGCCATCATCTGTTACGAATACCTCACCGTGTTGGTATGGGCTCATAGTCCCTGGGTCTACGTTAATGTATGGATCAAACTTTTGAATCGTTACATTTAAACCACGATTTTTTAAAAGTCTTCCAAGAGATGCTGCTGTAATACCTTTTCCTAAAGACGATACTACACCGCCTGTTACAAAAATATACTTAGTCATGAAAAAGCTCCCTTCTATTTTGCTGTTATATAATCACCGTTGCAAAGCGCAACGTATGTAGATAACACTGTATCCATCTTATTGTTAGACTCTTTTTATTTTCTAAACAAAAAACAAAAAAGAAAATTGCTCCCCTCATCACATAAAGTAATAAGTAGGGAGCAATTTTCTTTTATATTTACACTTTAAAAGTATTATCGTCCTTTTTTAAAGAGCCCAAAAATGATTCTACATGGACGATAATGAAAAGTCAAGAACTACAGTTCTTCCTCTTCTTCTTCAGTTTCATCATACTCAAGTTCTTCTTCAGCGAAGTCGTCTTCTTCATCTTCTTCTAAATCATCAAGATCGTCGTCATCTCCGTCTTCTTCTTCAAGAACCTTGTCCAAATCTTCTACATCATCTTCTTCGTCTGCATTTCCGTCTGCATCGTCAAAGTCATCTTCATCTTCTTCAATGTAGTCGTCAAAACCGTCTTCTTCAACTTTACGTTTCTTCTTCGGTTTTGGCTGCGGTAAGATTTCTTCATCAATTTGCTCATATGGGTACCAGCTGCGTAGTCCCCAACGATTTTCTCCTAAATTAATGAAACGTCCATCGATGTTTAAATCTGTATAAAATTGTGCGAGTTTCGCATTAACTTGCTCTTGAGATAGTCCCAGCACTTGAGCGATTTCTTGAACCAACTCGTTGAATGTCGTTGCTTGTCTTTTATCCCCTAAAACGCTATGTACAACTTCAATCATTGAACATTCTTTTAGCTCTTCTGGTGAATATTGCTTAAAATTCACTTATGCGGCACTTCCTTTCATCAAATATAACCTTATATATAACGGTCTGCTTAAAAAAATCCATACTATTCATTATAAACAAAAGTCGCACAAATATGCTACAAAAAAAACGGGAAACTTTTATATGGTAATAAAATTAATAATTTGTCTGTTCCTTATTTCGGAAGCATATGGGCACCTTGCAACACATACCTAATTTGCATTTCTGTATATTCTTCAAGCGTATACAGTTTTTGCAGCGCCCAGCGTCTAAACCCCCACATTTGTCCTTGTATAAAAATATTATGTGCAAGAAGCTGTATTTCTTTTTTATTTAATATAAACGTTCCATTTTCCGTACACTGTTCTAAAATATCCTCAAACATTCCTACCATTTGAAACTCTTTTTCTAATACATATGGGAGAGATTCTTTCGGTAAAAAACGTACTTCTTGATACATAATTAATACTTCTTCTTGTAATTCGTCCATCACTTTAAAGTAATTCGTTATCGCTATCTTTAAACTTTCTATACTCCCTTTTTCTGTACATACTACTTCCTCTAATCGTTCTTTTACATGTTCATATATACTATCACAAACTAAATACAAAACATCATCTTTTGTACGAATGTACTCATAAAGTGTCCCTATACTAAATCCCGCCGCTTTTGCAATCTCTCTCGTTGTTGTACGCGGAAATCCTTTTTGTTTAAACAGTTGCACCGCACCTTTAATCATTTGTTCACGTCTTAACGCAACTAATTTTTCATCTTTCACCGATGCATGTACATTATGTTTAACCATTACCTTCACCTCTCTCTATTATTTTTTGGAAGGAAAAAGCGTAGGAAAATACCTACGCTTTCGTTCCTACTTCGTTAACATACGAGAAATTACAAGCCTCTGAATCTCTTGTGTTCCTTCATATATTTGTGTAATCTTTGCATCTCGCATATAACGCTCTACTGGATAATCTTTCGTATAACCGTAACCACCAAATACTTGCACCGCTTCAGTCGTCACCTTCATCGCTGTATCCCCCGCAAATACTTTTGACATCGCTGATTCTTTTCCATACGGAAGCCCTTCTGATTCAAGCCAAGCCGCTTGATATGTTAAAAGGCGTGCCGCTTCTACATCTGTTGCCATATCCGCAAGTTTAAACCCAATCCCTTGCTGCGCCGCAATTGGCTTTCCAAATTGATGGCGCTCCCTTGCATATTCTACAGAAGCATCTAAAGCCCCTTGTGCAATACCAACAGCTTGCGCCGCAATACCGTTACGACCTCCATCTAATGTTTGCATCGCAACTTTAAATCCTTGCCCCTCTTCTCCAAGTAGATTCTCTACAGGAATACGGCAATCTTCAAACATAATTTCAGTCGTTGGTGAAGAGCGAATCCCTAGCTTGCTCTCCTTCTTCCCAACTGAAAATCCCGGTGTATCACTTTCTACAATAAATGCACTCGTACCGCGCTGCTTCGATTCAGGATCAGTTAGCGCAAAAACAACATAAATATCAGCAATACCGCCATTTGTAATGAAAATTTTTGATCCATTTAAAATATAATGGTCGCCATCTCTCTTTGCGATTGTCTTCATTCCACCAGCATCCGATCCAGATCCTGGCTCCGTTAAGCCGTATGCACCAATTTTCTTCCCTTCAGCCATCGGTCGTAAAAACTTTTGCTTTTGTTCTTCTGTCCCAAATTTAAAAATTGGCCATCCCGCAAGTGAAGTATGTGCAGATAGTGTTACACCTGTTGAAGCACAAACTCGAGATAATTCTTCAATAGCAATTACGTACGCTAAGTAATCGCTTCCAATTCCGCCGTATTCTTCAGGCCACGGAATACCGGTTAAACCAAGCTCTGCCATTTGATCAAATAACTCTCGATCAAATCTCTCTTCCTCATCACGCTCAGCTGCTGTTGGTGCTACTTCATTTTTAGCAAAATCTCGAACCATTTTTCTTATCATTTCATGTTCTTCTGATAGTTTAAAATGCATCTCCGTCTCCCCCTCGCCCTTTTATAAAGCACGGCTAATAACAAGTTTCTGTATTTCACTTGTTCCTTCATATATTTGCGTGATTTTCGCATCACGGAAAAATCGTTCTACTGGATAGTCTTTCGTATAACCGTAACCACCAAATACTTGCACCGCTTCAATCGCGACTTCAACCGCTGTCTTAGAAGCAAATAATTTCGCAATAGATGCTTCTTTACCGCATGGTAATCCTTGCGCCCTAAGAGACGCCGCTCTATATACGAGTAACCTTGCTGCTTCGACACTTGTTGCCATATCTGCAAGCTTGAAGCCAATCCCTTGCTGCGCCGCAATTGGTTTCCCAAATTGCTCTCGTTCTTTTGCATAATCAATCGCACATGCAAGCGCCGCTTCAGCAATTCCTAACGCCTGTGCACCGATTCCAATTCGCCCAACATCTAAATTCGCCATTGCCACCTTGAATCCTTGTCCTTCTTCCCCAAGTAAATTCTCAGCTGGCACTTTCATATCTTCAAAAGTAAGTTGTACCGTACGAGAACCGAGAAGCCCCATCTTATGTTCATCTTTTCCGATGATTAAACCAGGTGTATCTTTCTCTACTATAAATGCAGAAATACCACTTTTTCCTGCATCTGGATTTGTAGAAGCGAATACAATGTACGTACTTGCTTCACCACCATTTGTAATAAACACTTTCGATCCATTAATAATATAATGATCGCCTTTTTTTACAGCTCTTGATTTCAAACTCCCTGCATCCGATCCTGCATTTGGCTCTGTTAAAGCAAATGCGCCTAAATATTCCCCGGTTGCAAGTTTAGAAACATATTTTTTCTTCTGTTCTTCTGTTCCGAAATATAAAATCGGATTCATTCCAACTGACGTATGTACAGCTAAAATTACACCAACTGTTGCACTTACCTTTGAGATTTCCTCAATTGCTAGAATGTAAGAAATAAAATCCATTTCTGCCCCGCCGTATTTTGCAGGCGCTGGAATCCCCATTAATCCAAGATTACCCATCTTTTGTAAAACCTCTTTTGGGAACACCCCTTGTTCCATACTAGGAACAAAGGGAGCTATTTCCTTCTGTGCAAAATCCCGAACCATTTTCCTCATCATTTGCTGCTCTTCATTAAAACGAAAGTTCATATACTCCGCCTCCATTTGCTATATATCCTTTTAACAATTTGGTAAGACCACTATTTTGTAACAAAGGGGGAATTTATTCGTAAACGTAGAATCCACGACCTGTTTTACGACCTAACCATCCTGCATTCACATACTTACGTAATAACGGACATGGGCGATATTTACTATCTCCTAATCCTTCATGCAACACTTCCATAATGTATAAACACGTATCTAAACCGATAAAATCAGCGAGCGTCAAAGGCCCCATCGGATGGTTCATACCCAGCTTCATTACTTCATCAATTGCTTCTTTCGTCGCTACACCTTCATATAACGTATAAATTGCTTCGTTAATCATCGGTAACAAAATGCGGTTTGATACAAAACCTGGGAAATCATTTACTTCAACTGGTACTTTCCCAATTTTTTTCGTAATATCTTCAATTGCTTCATATACCGCATCATCTGTAGCCAAACCACGAATAATCTCAACAAGCTTCATAACTGGAACTGGATTCATAAAGTGCATACCGATTACTTTTTCCGGACGCTTCGTTACCGCTGCAATTTCTGTAATTGGCAGAGATGACGTATTCGTCGCTAAAATTGCGTGTTCTGGAGCAATTTCATCTAGATTCGCAAAGATTTTCTTTTTAATATCCATTTTCTCAACAGCTGCTTCAATAATAAGATCCGCTTCTTTCACACAATCTAAATCAAGCGTTACTGTAAGACGATTTAATGTCGCTTCCTTCTCTTCTTCCTTCATGCGTCCTTTTTCTACTTGGCGCGCTAAGTTTTTCGTAATGATAGCCAAACCTCTATCTAATTGCTCTTGTTTTAAATCTTGTACCTTCACGTCATATCCTGCCATTGCACATACTTGTGCAATTCCTGATCCCATTTGCCCTGCACCAATTACAACAATGTTTTGTACACCCATTTTTTCTTCCCCCTTAATTGTTAATAAATTTTATACCCTCGAACTTTAATTAGTGAACTTCAATCATCACTGCGTCCCCTTGACCGCCACCGCTACAAATCGAAGCAATTCCAATTCCGCCGCCGCGCTGCTTAAGCGCATGGATTAGTGTAACGATAATGCGCGCTCCGCTTGCTCCAATTGGATGTCCCATCGCTACTGCGCCGCCATTTACATTCAATTTTTCTGGATCAATTCCTGCGATTTCTGTACTTGCAATTGCTACCGCTGCAAATGCTTCATTAATCTCGAATAAATCGATATCTTCAATTGTCTTGCCTGTTTTTTCAAGCAATGCGTTAATTGCATAACCTGGCGTTCTTGGGAAATCTTTAGATTCCACTGCAATTGCTGTATGCGCCAAAATTGTCGCTAATGGCTTTCTTCCTTCTTGCTTCGCTCTGTCTTCGCTCATTAATACAAGTGCGGCACCACCATCGTTCAAGCCTGGCGCATTACCAGCTGTCACCGCCGCTGTCTTATCAAATACAGGTTTTAACTTTGCTAACTTTTCAATCGTTGTATCTTCACGTGGCGCCTCATCCTTTGCAACGACAATAGAATCGCCTTTTCTTTGCGGGATCGTTACTGGAACGATCTCCTCTTCAAAACGTCCTTCTTTATGCGCTGAAACCGCACGCTGATGGCTACGATATGCCCATTCATCTTGCGCTTCGCGAGAAATTCCATCTTCCTTCGCAACTTCTCCGCCATAAACACCCATGTGTGTACCTGAAAATGCGCATGTTAAACCGTCAGCAACGTTTAAATCAATAACTTCGTTGTTGCCCATTCTGTATCCCCATCTTGCTCCGCGTAAAATGTAAGGACTGTTACTCATCGACTCCATACCACCAGCTACAATCAGTGATTGATCGCCAGTACGAATAATCTGATCCGCTAACGTAACCGCACGAAGGCCTGATGCACAAACTTTATTGACTGTTTCCGTCTGCACTTCCCAAGGGATTCCTGCAGCCCTTGCAGCTTGGCGCGATGGAATTTGTCCCTGTCCACCTTGAATAACCGTTCCAAATATAACTTCTTCAACATCACTAGCTGCAACATTTGCTCTTTCAAGCGCTGCTTTAATTGCAATTCCTCCAAGTTCCGTCGCTTTTACATCTTTTAAAGATCCTCCGAATTTTCCAACTGGTGTTCTTGCAGCACTTAAAATAACTGTTTTACTCATGTTTCTTTCCCCCATTTCATTTTTTAACACTGAGCGCTCGCTCGGTATCCCTACGTTGAGAAGAGGTGCAATCATTGCACCTCTTTCTAAAGTTGTATACATTCTTATAAACTACATCGCTTCTTTTTTCTGTCCGATAACAGATCGTTCTAAAATCTCTGTCACATCAAGAGTTTGAACTTTTTCTTCTACCTCTTTCGCTTTCGTGCCATCACTGATCATCGTTAAGCAATATGGACAACCTGTACCGATAATGGATGGCTGTACAGCTAATGCTTGTTCTGTACGAGCAACGTTAATACGAGAGCCTGTTGTTTCTTCCATCCACATTAAGCCACCACCTGCGCCACAACACATTCCAGTCTCACGGTTACGTGCCATTTCTACAAGATTCATTCCAGGAATCGCTTTCAAAATGTCACGTGGCGCTTCGTACACTTCGTTGTATCTTCCTAAATAACAGGAATCATGGTACGTAACTGTTTCTTCAATAGCATGAACAGGCTTTAAGCGCCCTTCTTTCACCCACTGGGCTAACAATTCTGTATGATGATAGACTTCTGCTTGCAAGCCAAAGTCCGGATACTCATTTTTAAATGTGTTATAAGCATGAGGATCAATCGTAACGATTTTCTTCACTCCTGCCTTTTCAAATTCTTCGATATTCTTTGTCGCCATCTCTTGGAATACAAATTCATTTCCGAGGCGACGTGGTGTATCTCCAGAATTCTTTTCTTTATTACCGAGAATTGCGAATGAAATGCCTGCTTCGTTCATTAACTTCGCAAATGATATTGCAATCTTCTGACTACGGTTGTCGTATGATCCCATTGAACCAACCCAGAATAAATACTCGAATTCCTCACCAGCTTTTGATTTTTCTTTTACAGTTGGAACTGTTACTTCGTCATCACCTTGGCGCCATGTTTCACGCTCTTTACGGTTCAGACCCCACGGATTTCCTTGACGCTCGATGTTTGTCATCGCGCGTTGTGCTTCCGCGTCCATTTTTCCTTCTGTTAAAACGAGATATCGACGTAAATCAATAATTTTGTCAACATGCTCATTCATAACTGGACATTGATCTTCACAGTTACGACACGTTGTACATGCCCAAATCTCTTCTTCTGTAATAACATCTCCGATTAAACTCGGATCGTAAGCGAGCGTTGTAGCCGCTGATTCTTGTTGTCCTTTTCCAGCTGCCATCATCGCTAACTGATTTCCTTGTGTATTATTGAAGGCAACTACTGGAACCCACGGTGCTTTTGATGTTACCGCAGCCCCTTTATCAGTTAAATGATCGCGAAGTTTTAATATTAAGTCCATCGGCGATAACATTTTTCCTGTGCCTGTTGCTGGACACATATTTGTACAACGGCCACACTCTACACAAGCGTATAAGTCAATAAGTTGATTTTGTCTAAAGTCTTCAATTTTACCAACACCAAATGTTTCTTGTGTTTCATCTTCAAAATCAATCTTTTCAAGCTTCCCTGGATTTGAAATACGACCGAAAAATACATTAGCTGGTCCCGCAATTAAATGCGCATGTTTTGATTGTGGAACATACACTAAAAACGTTAACAAAATTAGTAAATGCACCCACCAAGAGAAATAGAACACTGAAATGGCTACGGTTTCATTTATCCCGCTAAAAACGTAAGCGATTGCAGAAGCAATTGGTTCACTCCATGAAAGCTCCTCGCCATGCCATATAAGTCCCATACCGTTACCAAGTAGCACAGAGATCATTAAACCACCGATAAAGATAAGAACAAGACCTGATTTGAAGTTACGTTTTAAACGAACAAGCTTTTCTACATAACGTCTATGAAAAGCCCAAAATACTGCAATTAAAATAACAAGTGTGACAATTTCCTGGAAGAATGTAAATGCAGGGTATAGTGGTCCAAGTGGAAGATGTGATCCTGGTGCGAGTCCTTTCCAAACGAAGTCAATTGCTCCAAATTGGACAAGAATAAATCCGTAAAAGAACATAACGTGAATGATGCCGCTTTTCTTATCTTTCAGCAGCTTTTTCTGACCGAAAACATTGACCTTAAGGAGATCCCAACGCTCTTTAAAACGACGGTCAAATTCAATTTTTTTTCCTAATTGTATGTAGGCTATTCTCGTCCGTATAAGATATACAAACAAATATCCTGCATAAGCAATAACAGCAATGGCAGCCAGCCAATTAATGATCAGTAAGCTATTCATTTTTATGCTACCCCTCTCTTTGTAAGCCCTCTTTCTTTTTAGAATCTTCAAAAATATATAATTTTCTGAATTATATCCCCTACCCCCATTATATAATGAGTGAGCATTCAGTCAACAGTTTTTTGTTATAGAACAACACATTTTTTCATAAAGCTGTTTATTTCGGTGAAACTATAAAGTGAAACTTTAATCAATAGGGGTGGTTCATCCCCCAATGATTATTAGTTGAACCAATCGGGCTTTTACGGGCAGTTGATTTCCAAACTAATTTCTACTTATTCATCAATTTTTGAAGTAGGAAGCTTACTGCCCGTTAAAGCGGGATAAAGTGAAACTTTAATCTGTAGGGGTGGTTCATCCCCCAATGATTATTAGTTGAACCAATCGGGCTTTTACGGGCAGTTGATTTCCAAACTAACTTCTACTTATTCATCAATTTTTGAAGTAGGAAGCTTACTGCCAGTTAAAGCGGGATAAAGTGAAACTTTAATCAGTGCAACATACTATCCTCTGATGAAATTTATAATAACAACCGTGCTACCCGTATCATTTGTAACACACTGAAGGTGAAAAGAATGCGAAGGAGGGAATTCACTGATGCTCTACTTATCTCTTTTGTTAATATCCGTTGCTCTTTGGATTACAATTGACCTTTCATACGGGAGACTTCTTCATTTAAAGCGGGTAAGCTCTCGCACTTTCCCTTTACGTCAAAGTGATTTTCACCTTTATACATACGGGAAAGATTTGTATGACGCCTTATTTACTGATATAAAACAAGCACAGCACCACATTCATATTTTATTCTTCATTGTAAAAAACGATAAAATCAGTCGTGAATTTTTAAAGTTGCTGATTGATAAGGCTCAGGAAGGAATTGAAGTACGACTTTTACTTGATCGATTTGGCAGCCATTATTTATCAAACGAAGCTATTCGCTCCCTGCGAAAACATGGTGTATCTTTTTCATTTTGTCATAAGATAAAATTTCCTCTGCTTTTCTTTTCTGCCAATCAAAGAAATCATAGAAAAATTACAGTGATTGATGGGAAAACTGGCTATATCGGGGGCTTTAATATCGGCGAAGAGTATCTAGGGCATAATGAATATTTAGGATTATGGCGAGACTATCATTTACGTCTTACAGGAGAAGGGGTTCAAGATTTACAAAAGCAATTTTTGCATGACTGGTTTGATGATACGAAACAGAATTTATTGGATGTTTCTCTTTATTTTCCAAAACAAAACCCAGGTACCATAATGCATCAATTTATTCCGACTGATGGTGCTTATTTACAGCATACTTTTTTACATTTAATTAACGGAGCAAAAAAAGAAATCTGTATTGGTACACCATATTTCATTCCTGGAAAAAAAATTATGAATGCCTTATTAAAAGCAAGAGAGAGAGGGGTTCAAATCACAATTCTCGTTCCAGAAAAAGCTGATCACCCTCTCGTTCGAGAAGCAAAATTCCCGTACTGCCGAAAATTAATACAGGCTGGTTGCAATATTTACGCATTTCAACAAGGTTTTTTTCATGCCAAAATTATTATAGTGGATGATGATATTTGTGATATTGGAACAGCAAACTTTGATATGAGAAGTTTATATATTAACCATGAAATAAACTGCCTGTTATATAATAAACATTTCATTCGAACAGTAAAAAATAAATTCCATGAAGATTTAGAGAATGCATCCGTACTTTCCTATAGCGATGTAAACCCACCTTCTCTTATCGATAGAGGAAAAGAATGGATTGGAACAATGCTTGCTTTCTTTTTATAGGAAAGACAATGAATAAAAGAGGTGTATCTCATATGATTATGCGGTTTGGATATGTCTCACATGCAATGGCACTCTGGGACTGTTCTCCTGCCAAAACAATGACGTTTACAAGCTTTAAGAAACTCAGCAAACAAGAGCGAGAAGACAAATTGTACCATGTTATAAGGCAAAATTTAGAGCACACAATACGTATCCTTCATTACAATATAGCGCATGAAATCCCGCTATATCGCCTATCGTCTTCCATCGCCCCACTTGCAACACATCCCGAAGTCGAGTTTGACTATATTGGGGTATTCACACCACTTTGGCGTAAAATAGGGGCTTTAATTAAAGAACACAATTTACGAATAAGTTTTCATCCAAATCAATTTACTTTATTTACAAGTGACAAGCCACATATTACTACTAACGCTATTACGGATATGACTTATCATTATAAAATATTGGATGCTATAGGCATTGCAGATTCTTCTTACATTAATATTCATGTAGGTGGAGCCTATGGAAATAAAGAAAAGGCAATTGAGCGCTTCCATGAAAACATAAAAAAACTTCCTGCACATATAAAAAAACAAATGACCCTTGAAAACGATGATAAAACGTATACAACTTCTGAAACTTTATCAATTTGCCAAAAAGAAAATATCCCATTTGTATTTGATTATCATCATCATATGGCCAATCTTTGCGAGGAACCATTAGAAGAGTTGCTTCCTGCAATTTTTGAAACTTGGTCACATACAAATATCTCTCCTAAAGTTCACATTTCCTCCCCAAGATCAGAAAAAGAATTTAGGGCTCATGCTGAATATATCGATTTAGAGTTTATTAAGCCCTTCTTACACGTTGCAAAAAAAAACAATCATAATTTCGATATTATGATTGAAAGTAAACAAAAAGACTTAGCACTATTCCGATTAATAGATGAACTTTCTGCTATAAGAGGCATTAAAAGAATAAGTGGTGCAATGTTACAGTGGTAAATTGTAACTTTGCACCATTTTTTCAAAAAAGTAATTTTTATAGTAAAAAACATCCTATTTTATATGCTATTATTTAAATTAGCATTCCCCCGAGATTCAACTTTATTGAAACGGAGTCATAATATGATTAATCAAAAAAAGTATGTACAATTTGTCATAATATACATATCTATATTTGCTCTTTGGATACTCTTTATTCCAAATGAGTCGCATATAAAGGAAATTGGGATTCTTTTCTTATTCTGTTTTGCTGCACTTTTTTCTTGCCACTGTTTATATAAAGCTATTAAAAAAATGAAACGCAGTGATAAACTATTTTGGATTTTATTACTATGCACTTGCCTATGTGGATTAGTTATGGAGATAACCCTATTTCTTAGTTCGATTTCCATGCATAATCAATCTATATTTTCATATAAAGCATTACCTTTTTTTATCATACAATATATTTTGCTCTTTGTTGGATTTGCTATAAAGTTTATAAAAAATTACTCTATTAAGGGACTTTCTCAATTCTCATTCGATAGCATCTTTATTATTATTATGAACATTTATTTCACCTTAACTTTTATCTTAGATATTTCAAGCTTCCGCATGTTAACAAAGGACACTTGGATTTTAATTGGGTATTTTATTGCACAATCATTAGTAATTTACGCCGTTATTAGCCTATATAGAAGAGAACAATATTCTTCTAGTAGAATCGCATTAATTATCGGTTTCACTATTATACTCGTATACGGTTATATTCATCTGTTTCAATTGAATTTTGGGATGAAAACTTCCGCTGAAATTAATTATTTAATACACACTGCTTCTATTTTATTAATTGGACTTTCTTCCATACTATATATTTTGGATAAACCAATGCAGCATGAAACGAAAGCAAAATATTATCGATTCGATTATATACGTTTTATACTACCTTATTTTAGTATAATTATTACTTTTTCTTTTATTATCATTCAACCTTGGGATGATAAATTCATGTTAATCGGCCTCGTGTTATCACTTATTTTGTTATTCTTGCGGCAACTTTACATGTGGAAAGATAATCAAGCACTAATCCATACATATGAACAGTTGACTACACAACTAGAGGGCGAAGTTGAAGAAGGTGCATTTGCATTATCAAAAAGTGAACAACGCTATAAATCTTTATTCGAAGATCATCCCGATGCCGTTTTCTCTTTAAATATGAATGGCATTTTTCAACAATCTAATAAGGCATGCGAAAGCTTATTTACTGCCTATTATTGCGAAGTGGCAAGCTATTCTCTGGTACACTTCATTGATTCAAAAGACCACGAACTACTTAAGAAGGCTTTACAAATTACAAAGGAAGGTAAGCCACAAACGTTAGAAGTTCGTACAAAAGAACAAGAAGGCTATTATTATTATCTCCATATTACACTTATCCCTACTTTTATAAACAAAGAAGTGGTCGGAATGTTTGGGATAGCGCGTGATATTACCACTTTATATGAAAAACAAAAACAAGTAGAACATTTAGCCTTTCACGATGCACTTACTGGATTACCAAATCGCCGAAAGTTCGAAAAAGATTTAAAAGCCATTTTGAATACAGCCCAAACTAACGCAAATGATGTCGCCGTCATGTTCCTTGATTTAGATCGATTTAAAAAAATTAACGATAGACTTGGTCATGACATCGGAGATTTATTATTAATTGAAGTAGCAAACAGACTACGCGGTTGCTTGCGTTCAAAAGATGTCGTCGCTCGCCAAGGTGGAGATGAGTTTACCATTCTATTACCAGAAATGTACTCAGAAAAAAGTGCAATTTTTATAGCTGAACAGATTTTAACTATTTTAAACAAACCATTCTTCATTCAAGGCGAAGAACTCTCTATTACACCGAGTATCGGAATTGCGATGTATCCTGATTATGGAACTGATGTAAATGAGTTAATGAAAAATGCTGATATGGCTATGTACCGTGCGAAGGCAAATGGAAAAAACAGATTTGTTTTCTTCTCAAAAGAAATGAGTATCGCTCAAAATGAAATTCAATTCTTAGAAGGTGAACTTTCAAAAGCATTACAACAAAATGAATTTTTCCTTGAATACCAACCACAAGTAAGCACAAAAACAAAAGAAATTATCGGTTTTGAAGCATTAATACGTTGGAAGCATCCAAAACTCGGTATCGTATCTCCTGCCCAATTTATTCCTCTAGCAGAGGAAACTGGTTTTATTATTGAACTTGGTAATTGGATTTTACATACTGCCTGTTTAGAGGCAAAAAGATGGCATAATCAAGGTTTTTCTCACTTAAAAGTTGGTGTGAATTTATCTGTTGTTCAATTTAACCATGCTGATTTAATCCCAACTATTTCAAAGGTGTTAGAAGAAACAGAACTGAAACCAGAAGCACTAGATATTGAAATTACGGAAAGCATCGCAATTAATCAAAATCAATCTGTAGTTGCAAAACTAGAACAGCTTCAAAATCTCGGCATTCAAATTTCAATCGATGACTTTGGAACTGGTTATAGTTCTTTAGCTTATTTAACAAAATATCCAATCAACACATTAAAAATTGCTCGAGAGTTTATTTGTGGAATTACAAATAGTCCTTTAGAAGAAGCAATTGTCTCTTCCATTATTACACTATCAAAAGAACTAAATTTAGAAGTGATTGCAGAAGGTGTAGAAACGGAAGAAGAATGGGAATTTTTACATAGACAAAATTGTGATCACATTCAAGGATTCTTTATTAGCAAACCTGTTTCTAGTAAAGACGTTTGGATGTTACTCCATAAAAAAACAACCGTCTAAATAAGGCGGTTGTTTTTTAAAACTCAAAAGGTAAATCTGCAGCTACTTGTACCTCTTGATCATTATGAGAAATTATTTGACTTTTCTCTAATGTTGTATCACCTAATGAAATACCCCATGCCATTGCTAACGTTAATAAACTACCAATAAGTAATTTTTTCATATTCCATCACCCACATTTTTTACTTTTAATATATCATGAAAATTTATTCACATTGTATGCAATTATGCATATCCACTTTTTAGGTTGTTTATCTGCTGATTTTATTTACGAGCGCTTCTTTATATGCATGCATTTCTAATATATCAAAAAAGAAACTTGCCTTCTTATATGCATCTTCAATCTCTGCCTCTTCATACTCCAACTTCCTTAGGCATTCACCTCTTTGATAATATAGCTGTCCAATTAATGCCATACTATTAATTCGGCATGATATTTCAATCGCTTTATTTACTTGATAAAGTGATTCTTCATATCGACTATCTAAGTATAATGCTTTTGCATGATTATACCTTACCTTCACGTCAAATTCTTCATTATCATGCAATGCCTCTAATTGTTTTAATATTTGTTCAAATAAATCAATACCCTTCTTCAAATAGCCATTTTCAGCATAAATGTTTGCAATTGCGTTTTCAATATAAAGATTCTGATATACATCAATTCCTGTCAATTGTTGATTGAGCAATTTCTTTAATTCTAAAATACAATATTCGTAATCGACTTTTTTCAACACGTAAGCAGCTACATAATATTGCCATTGAAGAAATTGCTGGAATTCAGGATGATATTCTTCCTTTTTCAGCTCATTCCATACTTTATTATAAATTTCTTTATATCTTTTTTGCTTACAAAGCATAATGACTTGATCTTTAAACTGTTTTTTTCTTTCAATATCCGAATAAATGAGTACCTCATAAAAATGAATAATGGGAATTTGTAATTTCGCTGCAATACCTTGCAATATATCCATACTTGGGTATACTGCACCCGATTCAATTCTGCTTACTTCCGATTGATGACATATGTTCTCGGATAACTGTTTTTGTGTTAGTCCTCTTAACACTCTAATTTTCTTAATTTCACTTCCTAATTTCTCTGCTTGCATACTTACTCACCATCCCATTATAACAATCTAATTTTTTAAGTTGTCATACCACTACAATAATGTGCATTCGACAATTTTTGATATGAAATAATGCATAATATATATAAAATTCGGCAAATTTTTCATACAATTCATCTCACATACAATAATAGATTAGGAGTGTTATAGATGAATTATAGAAAACTTGCCAGTGCTTTCGTTACATTCGGTCTTCTTTACCCTTTATCAACAGAAGCTATTCATGCTCAAGAATTAGACAAAAGTGCAGTCAAAGTTGAAATTGCTCAGCCTGGTTTAACAATCGGGAAATTAACACAACCTCAAAATGATACGAAAGAAAATATTGCTAAAAAGTATTTAAAAGGTGAGGTAGATGGGGCTAAAGCTCAACAAGAACAAGTCACTACTGAAAAAAATGTAGATTTCCAACCTACAAATAAAGAAACCAAAGAAAATCAAACCGAAGTTCGCCTTGCACAAACATATAAAAACTATAAAGTATATGGCCAAGATCTCATTGTAAAAGTAGATAAAAATGGAGTGATCACAACTGTTAGTGGTAAAGTTGTTCAAAATTTAAATCAACAACCTAATCTTACTATAACAAATTTTTTGTCGAAAAATGAAGTGAAATCTAAATTACGCGATATAGTTCAAATTCCAAGTGATGCGGTTGAGACAGAATTCTCTAGCGAAACCGTTGTTTATAAGAAAAAAGATGGCTATTATACATTCGCAACTGTTATTACATTTACTTATGAAAACAATGAACAAATTATAAATGGCAATGCTATCGTTGATCTAAAAACTGGCGAAGTACTTTTCCAAGAAAAATTCATTAAAAACAAAGAGAATAAGACTATAAATCAAGTAACATCACCTAGATTATCCACTGCAAGTGAGCAAGGAACTGGGAAAAATGCACTTCAAGAAAACATCTCTTTCAATATTGCCAAAGGAACTGATGGGAAATTTTATTTAGCGGATTTATCACGCGGAAATGGTATTTATATTTATAATGCAAACTACGCCGATTCCCTCGGGGGATATAGTCAAGCTGGTTATCCAGGGACACTAATTTCAAGTAGCACTCCTAATTTTGCAGATAAAGAAGCCGCGGGCGCTATGAAGAACATGAGTGATATTTATGATTACTTTAAGAAAGAACATAATCTAAAAAGTTACGATAATAAAGATTCAAAAGTTGTTGCTAGTGTACACGGTTTTGATTCTACTGAAGTTAGTGATGGTATAAAAGAAGACTATGTAAATGCATTTTGGCATCCCGCTTGGAACCAAATGGTATTTGGTGATGGTTTAGACGGCAAACTAACATCAGCTCTTGATGTAACAGCTCATGAATTTGGACATGCTGTATTCAGTGGCACGACGAAAAATAAAGTCGTGAGATATCCAAGCGCTGAAACATCTGCACTAAACGAGGGATTAGCGGATTTCTGGGGTACACAAATCGAATATTACGTAAAGAAAGATAAAGGAAACTGGATTATGGGCGATACATTAGGTGGCCTAACAATTCGTGATATCCCAAGGGAAATTGGTGACGGCGGTCATAAATTATATACAAATTTACAAGATTTCTATAATGATGGTAATAATCAAGAATCTCACGTGAATTCTGGTATTATCAGT
Source organism: Bacillus sp. NEAU-Y102 (assembly GCF_054788175.1). Classification (NCBI taxonomy): domain Bacteria; kingdom Bacillati; phylum Bacillota; class Bacilli; order Caryophanales; family Bacillaceae; genus Bacillus; species Bacillus sp. NEAU-Y102. The sequence continues at coordinate 245,030 of NZ_JBTWFK010000006.1, forward strand.
CACGTATTATATCAATTAGCTGAAGGTAAAACATATAACGGTGTTGCTGTTCAAAAACAAGGCAATGAAAAAGTAAGCAAAGTTGTTATGCGTGCATTGCAAAATTATGCAACTTCCGCTGAAGACTTTGAATCACTTCAATCTCACATCGTACAAGCTGCAAAAGATTTATATGGCACTGCCGTATCAAATGAATTTGCAAAGGCATTTGAAGCACATGGTTACAAGTCGTTACAAAAAGTAAATAAGGTAATAGAAGTACAATAACAAAGAAGAAGTTTACTCCTCTTAGGTAAACTTCTTCTTATATCCAACCCTTTTCTTCCGCAATTGTAATTGCCTCAATTCTATTTTTCGCATCGAGCTTCGTTAATACTTCAGAAATATAATTACGTACTGTACCCGGTGAAAGATAAAGTGCCTTCGCAATTTCGTTTGCCGTCTTTCCTTCTTTCGCAAGCAACAATACTTCCTTTTCGCGATCTGACAACGGATTTTGCTCCTGCCATAGACCGAACATTAACTCTTGGGAGACCTCTCGTTTCCCCTTCATTACATTACGAATTGCTGCTGCTAAATCTTCACTTGGGCTATCTTTTAATAAATAGCCGTGCACGCCAGCTTTCATTGCTCTTTCAAAATATCCTGGCCGTGCAAATGTTGTTAAAATCATAACTTTACATGGTGATTTTTCTTTCTTTAACGCTTCAGCAACATCTAATCCACTTTGAATTGGCATTTCAATATCCATAATACTGATATCCGGTTTTAACGATTCAATTAATTTTAGCGCCTCTTCCCCGTTTGCCGCTTGCCCAATTACTTCGATATCATCTTCTAGATCAAGTAAGGCACCTAATGCACCACGAAGCATCCGTTGATCTTCTGCAATAATAATTCGAATCATGCCCTCACCTCATCTTTTCCTGTTCTAATAACAACTGGAACTTTTACTGTTAACAACGTCCCTGGATTGATTGTACCTAGTTCAACAAATCCATCAATAAGAGCAATTCGTTCTTTCATGCCGCGGATACCATTTCCATCATGATTTTGATCTGTTAAACCAATTCCGTTATCTTCTACTTTCAAAATCATCTCACCTTGCGATTCTAATACAGAAACTGCGCACCGCGTTGCCTTACTATGTTTTACAACATTTGTAACGGCCTCACGTAAACACATCCCGACAATATTTTGTTCAATTGGTGATAACGAGCTCGAGCTTGCTTCTTGCCTCACTTCTAATTCAATATTAGCTGCTTGTAAGATTGCCTTTATTTGCTCTAGCTCTTCTTCTACCGTAATCATACGCATATCAGAAATTAATTCTCTCAGCTGCTTTAAGGCTGTACGAGACGTTTGTGTAATTTCCTTCGCTTCCACACTTGCACGCTCTGGATTTTTCACAATTAACTTCTCTACAAGCTGGCTTTTCAAAGTAATAAGAGATAACGTATGCCCTAATGTGTCATGAAGATCTCTCGCAATCCGCTGCCGTTCTTCACGTTTTACTAAGTCTTTAATTTGCTCGTTTGCTTCATTCAGTTGGTTCTTTAACATCTTTTTCTGATTAAAATTGCGCATACCAAATGGCGTAAGAAGCATTAAAATAAACATCGGAACGATATTTACTAAACTTGTAGTTGTTAGTTGATTCATATTTACAAATAAAAATGCTCCAAGCATTATGACTAACGAACATAACAGCACTCGAAATACTTTCTTATTTGGCGCAAATCCCATCGCACTTGCTGTGAAAAAGCCAAAAAATATCATAAAAGGATTATAAAATAAAGCAAATAAAAAGATGAGTACCATTTGAATACAAGCCCAAAAAACAAACGTTCTCTGAACAAAATAAAGCTGACGGTATGTGACGATAAAAATTATCAACATACCGCTTCCTATTACAAGCTTCCATCCTGATGCCTGCGCTAAGTGATAAATTGGAAATAATAGATAAACAAACCACATATACGGAAAGAACCCCATATGTTTCGGAAAAACCTCAATCCTCTTTTTCTCTATCATTTATACTGCTTCCTGTCTTTTTCTTATATATATTGATACTACAACAAATATAAGGAAATAACCTCCTAATACCGCGATATTTTCCCATCCAATTGATTTTCCAGCTACAATATCCCACGCACCACTTCCGAAATGGTATGTCGGTGTCCACTCACCAATCGTTCTTAATATTTTGGGGAATACTTCAATCGGCATCCATAACCCGCCAACTATAGCTAAACTCATATTTAAAATATTTGCTAAGCCAGCAGCTGCGTCCGCCTTCTTAATGGAACCTATTACTGTTCCTAATGCTAAAAATGGTGTTACCCCTAACAATAACCATAGCCCCGCACCAATCCATTGCCCTACCGTTAACTCAACATGATTAATTAGTATCCCTGCAATAAAGATAACTAATATTGAAAAAGCATTTACTACTGTTTGAGCGATAATTTTTGCTGTTAAATATGCTCCCTCTGGAAGCGGTGTAATTTTTAGAAGATGTGTCCACCCTTGCCCTCTTTCCTGAGAAAGTCTCACACCGAAACTAAAGAGTGCAGTCCCTACAATGCTGAAAGTTGCCATCGAAATTAAATAGTGTGCCTTCCACGCATCTCCGTTTTGTGGTACTTGAACAACATTTGTAAAAATGTAGTAAAACATAACAGGCATTAATAATGAGAAAAAAATAAATAATTTATTGCGGAATGTACGTAAAATTTCTATTTTGCATTGCATCCATAACGCTCTCATGCGATTTCCCCCTTCTGATTTGCGACAAACTGTTCAAATGCCTCATCAAGGCTTCCACGTTCAACTGAAACATCTGTTACAGGTAAACTCCTTTGATAAATGGCTTTTAAAGTTGCATCCGTATCCTCCGTTGTTAAAATGAAGCGTCCTTCGTTTGACTTTACTTCTGTTACATTTGGTAATTCCTTTAGTAATTTTGTAGGAATGCTTTCCTTCGAATAAAACGTGATTGTTTTTCTCGAAATCGTTGCTTTCATTTCGTCTGGTGTACCATCTGCGATAATCTTTCCGTTCGCAAATAATAAGATACGATTTGCTAAAGCATCTGCTTCTTCTAAATAATGCGTCGTTAAAATAATCGTTTTCCCTTCACTTGCTAACTTTCGAATCGTTTCCCAAAACGTTCTTCGAGACGTAATATCCATTCCGACTGTCGGCTCATCTAAAAATAACAAATCCGGATTTCCCGCAAGTGCAAGCGCAAAGTTTAACCTTCTTTTTTGCCCACCTGATAATTTCTCACATCTTTGCTTTCGCTCTGATTCTAAATTTGATAACTGCAGTAACGTTTCTTTCGCTACAGGATTCTTATAATAACTGCGGAATAGCTCTATTGCCTCTTCCACTGTAATGCTATCAATCACACTTACTTCTTGTAACATTGCCCCAAGATTATTACGAACGCCTCTCTGCTTTGGACTCTTTCCAAATATAGAAACCGTACCTTCTGTAGGATCTTTTAATCCAAGCATCATCGAAATTATCGTCGTCTTCCCCGCACCATTTGGTCCAAGTAATGCTACTATTTCTCCTTTATCCACGTGAAATGAAACATTATTTACTGCGTTTTTATGTTTAAATGTTTTAGAAACACCATTTACTTCAATAATCTTTTCCATCTCTCCACCCCCACTGTTTCTTATATTTACATTGTATTACCTGGAAAACTTAGGAAACAGTATGATACGTCATGACATCGATATGACAATTGTCATATATTCCTTGTGAGAGGAATCAGCCCGCATACCGCAAGCAAGTAGCAGGACGAAAATAAACATGATACAATCGGATAAGATATATATTCGAGGAAGGACAGTGGTTTTCATGATTATTCGTAATGAACAAGATTTAGAAGGCTTACGAAAAATCGGCCGCATCGTTGCGCTTGCACGTGAAGAAATGAAAAAACAAGCGAAGCCAGGTATGACAACGAAAGAGCTTGATTTGATCGGTAAAAAAGTATTAGATGAGCATGGTGCTATTTCTGCACCTGAAAAAGAATATGATTTTCCAGGTGTAACTTGCATTAGTGTAAATGAAGAAGTTGCTCATGGTATTCCAGGAGATCGTGTATTAAAAGAAGGCGATTTAGTAAACGTCGATGTATCTGCTGCACTTGATGGCTATTATGCTGATACAGGTATTTCATTTGTACTTGGAGAAGACGAGGCAAAAGAAAAGCTTTGCCAAGCAGCGGTTGATGCATTTTGGGCAGCAATGAAAAAGGTTAAAGCTGGCTCAAAACAAAATCAAATTGGTCGTGCTGTTTCAAACTTCGCACATAAAAGTGGATACAATGTTATTCAAAACTTAACTGGTCACGGCATTGGTCTTAGCTTACATGAAGCACCAAATCACATTTTAAGCTACTATGATCCAATGGATAACACGCTTCTAAAAGACGGTCTTGTTATCGCTGTAGAACCGTTCATATCTATGAAAGCTGATCATATTATTGAGCGTGGTGACGACGGTTGGACATTCATTACACCTGATAAAAGTCTTGTTGCACAATGTGAACATACCGTTGTCGTAACACGCGGCGAACCAATAATCTTAACAGAAATCTAATATAAAAAAACGGCTGTTTTGTAGATTTATTCCACATAAAACAGCCGTTTTTTAATTTTGGGAAAATATGTGAACTATTGTTGAACTCTTTATCATTTAAGTATATAATCTTTAGCGGAGGTTACTTAAGCTTATCTTTACTAAAAAGATATTGTAGCTAAGGAGGAAAACACCTTCTTTTTTATTGTTTAAACAGTCTCAAAAATGACCGTAGTAACGGGTTAGTCGAATATTCTGTAATCCTTATATCCCTCTAACAATGTAAGAAACTATCGTCTTTCAACTTCGGTCCACTAATCGTACAACTCTCTTTAGACAAAATAGATGGCTATTTTCAAAGTACATATTGTCTTCATTCTGACCAAAAACAACCCTATCTAGATTTTTATTTCCACATAACTTTAAGGCAAAAATAAGCCTTCACAAGGGGATACACTACCTTGGTTAGTATGTATCGTAAAACTTACCTTTATAACCATTCTTTTTTACTAGATATACATGAAAACTATCTCACATATAAAGGTCTGATATCATTCTTTATATCAGTATTTTTTTCGACATTTTTTGTCGAATTGTGTATATTTCCAAATAACTGTGTAAATATACATTTTGTTTTACGTTAAATAATATTACTTTGAACATAATCCAGTTTGTCTGAGAACGCGTATAGAAACGGAGGGATAGCAAAAACAAATAGCTTATAACAAATACTTTTAATATTCCATTTGTTCATGTGGAATAAGTCCCCAATGGACAAATGAATGTTCAGAGGAGGAAAAATGAAAAAACTTTTCAATGTATGTTTAATTGTATTCGTACTATTTTCGCAGCTTGCTAGTTTTCCATACAATCAAGTAAAAGCGGAAACGTTAACAGGAGATTCCTTATTTGACACTGTTGAAATGAAAGATGCAACGAATCATATTATTGACGAAGCAAAAAATCCTAACAACTTAATAAAGATAGGATCAACCATTCAAGTAGAATACGCTTGGTCAATAAAGGATCAACAAGTTGCACATGCAAATGATACAGCAGTAGTTCAAATACCACTTGCATTAAAAGTATCTAAAGATTTGCAAGGGGATTTAGTAACAGATCAAAAAAATATTGGTCAATATTTTATAACAGCTAAAGATAATAAATTAAAATTAATATTTAATGATCAAGTAGAAAATTTGAAAGACGCTAAAGGAAAAATTAAAGTTGATACCGTGTTTAACTCAACTTTAAAAACTGGAGAAAAATCAGTTCAAATCGCTTTTCCTTTAGGAACAATCGTTCAACCTATATCAGTTCCTGTTCAGGTAGAAGACTCTAAAGAAGATGGCACCAAACAGGATACTAATAAACAAGTGCAAGATCCAGCAACTAAACCTGTTACTGACAATCCGGAGCAAGATCCAGCAACTAAACCTGTTACTGATAATCCGGAACAAAACCCAGCAACTAAACCTGTTACCGATAATCCGGAACAGAACCCAGCAACTAAACCTGTTACCGATAATCTGGAACAAAACCCAGCAACTAAACCTGTTACCGATAATCCGGAACAAAACCCAGCAGCTAAAATTGCTACTGGCAATCCAGAACATAAGCTAGCAAGCAGCCCTGTTGAGAATACAAATTCAGGTCCAAAGCAAATAACAACAAACATTTTAACCGGTGTAAAGTTGACGGATAAAGACGGAAAACCATTTACAGAGGATAACCGTCCAAGCACAGATTCCCCTGCCAATATTGAGTTTACATGGGAGCTTTTAAAATCAATGAATGTGAAAAGCGGAGATTACTATATTTTTGATCTTCCTAAACATTTTAAGATTTACAATACAATTAACAGTCCTTTATATGATAGTGAAAACAATCAAATTGGTAATTTTACTGTTACAAAAGACGGAAAAGTCACGATGACATTCAACGATTATGTTGAAGAGCATCCAGATGTTGCTGGTAACCTACAATTAAAGACAGAATTTAATAAAGCTGAAATTAAAGGTACAACAACACAAGAAATTCCTTTCCCAATTAAAGATAAGGATGTTTCTATTACAGTTGACTTTAAGCCTAATGTACAAACAGCTACGAATAAAAAAGGGGTACCTGATAGACCAATTAATACAAATGAAATTAATTGGAAAGTAGAGATGAACAAAACGAAAGAAACCCTTAAAAATGCTGTTTTTAAAGATAACATCCCACAGGGTACAAGCTTAAATAAAGATTCTATTAAAGTTTATTATTTAGAAGTTGATGTTAATGGAAATGTAATGCGTGGTGCAGAAGCTGAGCCAACAGATTACAATATTATTTCATCAGATGGCTCAAAATTGGAGATTGCTTTTAAAGATTCTATCAATAAAGCATATCAAATCGAATATGCCACAAAAATTACTGATGAAAATATTAAAAGTTTTCGAAATAACGTTACGATAACGAGTGATAATCAAAAGCAACAAAACGCAAGCTCTACTGTAACGGTTTCTCGTGGTACACACTTAAATAAAACAAGTAAATATGATCCAAAGACGCAAACAATTGAGTGGACAATTACTTACAATGGTGATCAAAGAGAGATCAAAAAAGCAGACGCGATTTTAAAAGATATTTTTGACGATACACACGAACTAGATGCAAATTCTATTGTTGTGAAAAACGCTTCATATAATGAAAAGGGAACGCTTGTAACAGGTGACACTGTGAATAATTACACTGTAAATAACAAGAAGAATGGATTCGATTTACAGTTTAACGATGATATTAATAGTGCTTATGTGATTACCTATAAAACCAAGCCAACTAATAAAGTTATAGAAGATGGAAAAGTAAAAAATAAAGTTACAGCTGATAATGATTCAAGTAAAGAAAATGAAGCTAGCTTCAAGCAGCAAAATATTATTAAATCTAATAATAAAGCTGAAACAAATTATAAAGACAAAACAACAACTTGGACAATTATAGTAAATAATAACAACTACCCATTAAACAACGCGATCATTACGGACACCTTTGATCATGGTGGATTACAATTAAAAGATAAAAAACTAGAAATTAAAGATGGAAATTATACCCTTCAAGCTGGGACTGACTATGTTTTAGATGCAACAGATAAAGGCTTCAAAATTACTCTTATAGGTACATATCAGTCTAATATGACAAAGACATTAGTTGTAAAATATACGACAGACTTTGATTATACAAAGCTAGAAAGTGGTAAAACTTCATTTAAAAATACAGGTAACCTATCTTGGATAGATACGGATTCTAAGCCACAATCAAATAAAGTTGAAGCTAATTTCGATCCTGATACTTTCACAAAGGCAAATGGTTATAAGTACGGTTCTTATAACGCCCAAACGAAGGAAATTACTTGGATAATAGGCTTTAACTATAATAATGTTGAGATTAAAGATCCTTCTGTTATAGACGTAATACAAGATAAACAAAAATTAGTTCCTGGATCCATTGAAGTACGCGATATGATTTTAAATGGAAATCCTGATAATGCACAACCTGGTAATGCTGTACCAACTGAGAAATATGAACTTGAAGAACCTACAGAGAAAAATAAAAACACCCTAAAGGTTCATTTCAAACAATCAATTAATTCACCTTACTATATTATCTTTAAAACAAGCCTTGATGGTGAACTTATCCAAGGCACTTACAAAAACGAGGCAGATTTAAAAGATGGCTCTAAAATTGTTAACACCCTTACAGGTGACACTCAAGTAAATAAAGGTGGCAGCTTCGTTACTAAAAAAGCTGTGCAAGACGACAACTATATTAATTGGAGTATCGCAATTAACGAAAGCCAATCAACCATTGCAGATGCGGTTGTAACAGATGACCCAACCGAAAATCAGGTAATTGTGGAAGATTCATTCCACTTATATCCTACAACTGTTGATCCATATGGAAATTTAACAAAAGATACAGTAAACGAATTAAAAGAAGGAACAGACTATAAACTCAAAATAACAACAGACAATAATACCGGAAAGCAACATTTCGAAATTGCCTTCTTGAAAAAAATTGATCGAGCTTATATTTTAGAATATCGCTCACTTATTAATGCAGACGATAAAGAAAAAGTAAGTAATAAAGCGAAAATCACAGGCAACAAGTTGACAGTTAAAAACACAGAAACTACTGAAACAATTGAAGTGAGAATGTCTTCTGGTTCAGGCGGAGGATCTGCTACCAAAGGTCGTGGAAACCTTGAAATTATAAAGGTAGATAACGACAATAAGAACATACTATTAGCTGGGGCAGAATTTACTTTATACGATCGTACAGGTAAAACTGTTATCCGTAAAATTACAACAGACAAAGACGGTATCGCTAAATTTAATAATTTAAAACGCGATAAATATTTATTAAAAGAAACAAAGGCTCCTGAAGGCTATGTAATTAGCTGGGATTTAAAACAAGGGAAAATTGTTGAACTTGGTACACAAGAGACTACAACATATAAACTTGCAAATAAGAAATTTGTCGGGAAAGTAGTTTTAACAAAATCTGATGACCTGAACAAAAATGCAACACTACAAGGCGCTATTTTCACACTACTGGATAAAGATAAAAAAGTAATTCCAGAACACAAAGAATTAACAACAAATAATAACGGACAAATTATTATAGATAAACTAAAACCAGGAACTTACTACTTACAAGAAACGAAGGCTCCTGAGCATTATCAATTAGATAGCAAACTTATTCCGTTTACTATCTCTATAGATCAAACAACAGTAGTAAATCTAACTGCGACAAATAGTTTAACTAAAGGATCTGCTCTTTTAACAAAAGTGGATAATTATAATAAAACTTTAGCAGGGGCAGAGTTTACTGTTCAAGATCGCAACGGAAAAAATATTCCTGGATATGAGAAATTAACAACAAATGAACATGGACAAATAGAAGCAAAAGATTTACGTCCGGGTAAATACCAATTTGTCGAAACAAAAGCTCCTGAGCATTATGAATTAGACAAAACGCCTATTCTATTTGAAATAGAAAAAAGCCAAACTACAGTCGCTTCTGTTACAGCAAAAAACGCTTTAATTAAAGGTGGCATTACGTTAACAAAAGTGGATGATACTGATGGCACTACCCTTGAAGGTGCGGTATTCAAAATTGTTAACGACAAAAATGAAGATGTCTGTACAAACTTAAAAACAGAAAAAGATGGAACTTTGACCGTTAAAGATTTAGATCCTGGTGATTATCAATTTATTGAGACAACACCACCTAAATACTATGACTTAAATAAAGAACCAATTCCGTTTACAATCGAGAAAAGTCAAACAAGCATTATCTCAATTACTGCAAAAAACAGTTTAACTACAGGTGCTGTTGAGCTATTAAAAGTCGACGAATTTGATAAAAAGACTCCTCTTGCTGGAGCTATGTTCAAAATCGTGAATGATAAGAACGAAGACGTTCGTACAGAATTAACTACCGATACAAACGGAACTGTTAAAGCTTCTGACTTACGTCCAGGCAAATACAAATTTATTGAAACAAAAGCTCCTGAACATTATGAACTGCGATCAACACCAATTGAATTTACAATTGAGAAAGGTCAAAAAACACCGATTGTTATTACAGCTGAAAATGGTCTACTACCAGGCGATGTTGAACTAACAAAACTCGATGATACTGATGGCACTGCACTTATAGGTGCCGTATTCAAAATCGTTAATAATAAAAATGAAGATGTCCGTACAGAATTAGTTACGAATCAGGAAGGTAAAATTATTGCTACTGGTTTACGTCCAGGTAACTATAAATTTATCGAAATGAAAGCTCCTGAGCATTATGCCTTAAATAAAACACCGATTGAATTTACAATTAAGGAGAGCCAAGCGACTGCTATTAACGTTACAGCTACTAACAGCTTAACAAAAGGTGGTATTGAATTAACAAAAGTTGATTCTGTAAATGCTAAGGAAACCCTTGAAGGTGCAGTATTTAAAATTGTTAATGACAAAGGTGAGGATGTTCGTACGGAACTTACTACTGATAAAGACGGTAAATTAGTAGTACAAGACTTACGTCCGGGTAATTATAAGCTAATCGAGACGAAGGCTCCTACTTATTACGATGTAAATGAAGAACCAATTGAATTTATAATTGAAAAGAGTCAACAAAAACTCATCCCTATTACTTTCAAAAATAGTTTGACGAAAGGAAAGGTCAAATTAATTAAAGAAGATGACGTGGAGAGCGCGAAAGCTCTTGCTGGCGCTGTATTCACATTACAAGACGCAACTGGCAAAGAAATTATGAAAGATTTAATAACAGATGCACACGGAGTATTAGTCATCCCTGATTTAGCACCAGGCGATTATCAATTTATTGAAGTGAAAGCTCCTGAACATTATAAATTAGATCAAACACCTATTAAGTTCACAATTAAAAAAGGTAGTAAGGAAGATCTTCCTATCCCTGTTACTGTAAAAAACAGTTTACTTACAGGTGGCGTCACTTTAACAAAAGTTGATGATGTTGATGGCACTACTCTTGAAGGTGCAGAATTTATAATCGTTGACGCTCATGATACTAAAAAGGTAATTCGCAAAGGTTTAACGACTGATAAAAACGGTAAAATTACTGCTTCTGATTTACGTCCTGGAGACTATCAATTTGTTGAAGTAAAAGCTCCAAAAGACTATACCTTAAGCAAAGAGCCTATTCCGTTCACTATCGAAAAAAGTCAAAAAGAGAATATTACTGTTACTGCTACTAACAGTTTAAAGAAAGGTGCAGTAACATTAACAAAAATCGATGACATCGATCGCACGATGCTCGAAGGTGCAATCTTTAAGATTGTTGATATGAACGGTAAGGAAGTTCATACGAATCTTGTTACAGATAAAAACGGAAAAATTTCTGTTTCTGATTTACGCCCTGGAGACTATCAGTTCATTGAAACAAAAGCTCCTGAGCACTATGTATTAGAAGAAACACAAATTCCGTTTACAATTGAAAGAAGTCAAACGAAAGAGATCAATGTTACAGGTAAAAATGCTTTGAAAAAAGGTAGCGTTGAACTAACAAAGATTGACGATATTGATATAAATACAAAACTTGCTAACGCCGTATTTAATTTATTAGATGCAGACGGAGAGCTAGTTGAAGAAGGCTTAAAAACAAATGATGAAGGTAAAATTGTTGTTGAAAATCTACGTCCTGGTACGTATCAATTCGTTGAAACAATTGCTCCTGAACATTACGATTTAGATAAAAAACCTATCGTATTTACAATTAAAAAGAGCCAAACTGAAGCTCTTCATGTCACTGCTACAAATGCTTTAACAAAGGGTGCTGTTAAACTTTCTAAAGTAGATGATGTTGATGCCACTGTTCTTAAAGATGCAGTATTTAAAATTGTTAATATGAACGGTGATGTAGTTCATAAAGACCTTGTTACAAATGAACAAGGACTAATCGAAATTAACGACCTACGTCCTGGTGATTACCAATTCATCGAAACGAAAGCTCCTAAGGATTATGTTTTAGATGAAACACCAATCAAATTCACTATTGAAAAAGGACAGAAGAAATCTATTTCTTTAACTGCTACAAATAGCTTAAAACAAGGTAGTATCGAATTACTTAAAGTTGATGATTTAAACGATCAAACAAAACTTGCCGATGCGGTATTTAATTTACTAGATCAAAATGGCAAGGTACTTAAAACAGATTTAAAAACAAACAGTGAAGGTAAAATCGTTGTCGAAAACTTACGTCCTGGTACGTATCAATTCGTTGAAACAACGGCTCCTGAACACTATGATTTAGACAAAAAACCAATTATATTTACAATTGAAAAAAGCCAAAAAGATATCGCTACCGTTACTATGAAAAATAGTTTAACAAAAGGCGGCGTGGAACTTTCTAAAGTAGATGACGTTGATGGCACTACTCTTGAAGGCGCAGTATTTAAAATTGCAGATATGAATGGTACTGTAATTCGCAAAGGTCTTGTTACGAATCAACAAGGTAAAATTAGCGTTTCTGACCTACGTCCTGGTGATTATCAATTCATCGAGACAACGGCTCCGAAACACTACAATTTAAACAAAGAGCCAATTCCATTCACAATCACACAGAGCCAAGCTGAGCCTGTCTCTGTTACAGCTACAAATAGCTTAACGAAAGGCACTGTGGAGCTTTCTAAAGTGGATGATGTTGATGGTACCGCTCTTAAAGATGCGATATTTAAAATTACTGATATGAATGGTAATGACATTCGCACTGAGCTTACAACAGATGTACATGGAAAAATTTCTGTTTCTGATTTACGTCCTGGGGACTATCAATTTATTGAAACGAAGGCTCCTGAACACTATAAATTAGATAGTACACCTATTAAGTTTACAATTAAGAAAAGCCAAAAAGAAAAGCTCCAAGTTACTGCTACAAATAGCTTAACTGAGGGTGCTGTAGAATTAATAAAAGTGGATGATATAAATCCAGATACAAAACTTTCTGATGCAGTGTTTAACATCATCGATGCGAAAGGTAAAATTGTTCGCACTGATTTAACTACTAATAAAGATGGTAAAATTACTGCTACGAACTTACGCCCAGGAGACTATCAATTCATTGAAACGAAAGCTCCGAAGCATTACGATTTAAATAAAACACCTATCGATTTCACTATCGAGAAAAGTCAACTAACTCACGTTTCTGTTACTGCCAAGAATGGCCTAACAAAAGGTGGCGTGGAATTAACGAAAGTTGACTCTATAGATAAGAAAGAAATGCTAGAAGGTGCTGTATTTAAAATTACTGATCTGAATGGTAACGACATTCGCACGAATTTAGTTACGAATAAAGATGGTAAAATCATCGCTAAAAACTTACAACCAGGAGACTATGAGTTTATCGAAACGAAAGCTCCTAAACATTACGACCTAAATGAAGAACCAATTAAGTTCACAATCGAAAGAAGTCAAACAAAGCATGTCTTCGTTACAGCTATTAATAGCTTAACGAAAGGTAGTGTGGAGTTAATTAAAGTGGATGATGCCAAGAAAAACACAACACTTGAAGGGGCAGTATTTAAAATTGTTAACAAGGATGGACACGACGTCCGTACCGATTTATCTACTGATAAAAACGGCCGTTTAGTTGTGGATGAATTACCACCAGGAGACTATGAGTTTATCGAAACAAAAGCTCCTGAACACTATGACTTAAACGAAACACCTATTAAGTTCACAGTTAAAAAAGGCCAAGAAAAAATCACCTCTGTTACTGCTACGAATAGCTTAACGAAAGGCGCAGTTGAATTAACTAAAGTTGATGACATCGATGGTACTACTCTTGAAGGAGCAATCTTTAAAATTGTGGATATGGACGGCAAGGATGTTCGTTCTGATTTAACTACTGATAAAGATGGGAAGATTTCTGTTTCTGATTTACGTCCGGGAGATTATCAGTTCATTGAAACGAAAGCTCCTAAGCATTACGACTTAAATCAAAATCCTATCAAGTTTACTGTTGAAAAGAGTCAAACTGCTAAAACTTCTGTTACTGCTACTAACAGCTTAACGAAAGGCGCTGTTGAATTAACTAAAGTTGATGACATCGACGGCACTATTCTTGAAGGGGCTATCTTTAAAATTGTGGATATGGACGGCAAGGGTGTTCGTTCTGATTTAACTACTGATAAAGATGGGAAGATTTCTGTTTCTGATTTGCGTCCGGGAGACTATCAGTTCATTGAAATGAAAGCTCCAACTGGCTATGATTTAAACGTTAAACCAATTCCTTTCACAATTACGAAAGGACAAACTCAAGTTACCTCTGTTACAGCTTTAAATAGTTTAACAACAGGTTCAATTGAGTTAACTAAAGTTGATATTGATCACCATGGAACACTTGAAGGTGCCATTTTCAATATTTTAGACCAAGATGGAAACGTCATCCGAGAAGGTTTAAAAACAGATCAACAAGGAAAAGTAATCATAAATGATTTGAAACCTGGTAATTATCAATTAGTAGAAACAAAGGCTCCTAAAGGCTATCAATTAGATGCATCACCAATAAAATTTACAATTGATAAAGCCCAAGCTACGCCACTACAAATTACAGTTTCAAATAAAAAGATTGAATCTTCTTCAGGTGGAGATGACAAGCCCGTTACTCCGCCAAATAAAGAAGAAAACAAAGGCACTGAAACATCTGAGAAACACGAAAACGGAACTTCCGAAGAAACATCGAATGAAACAGATAACAAACAGCAAGATGATCGAAATACGGATAAGCACCTTCCAAATACAGGTCATAAAGAAGATCCTACACAAACAGTAGGTATCGTTCTTCTACTAGCTGGATTATTAAGTATTTTAGCTAAAAAACGCAAAAAAAATTATTAATAATTTTTTCACACCCAATCAATCTCTCAATTGATTGGGTGTTTTTTTATACAAAAAGGACGATACATAAAGTATCGTCCTTTTAACGGGGTGAGGCTGCCCAAAAGTACGGAAAACCTTTGAACAGCCTCGTATTTTCATATGGATGCCTTACATATATCACTGATAATAATTATGAAATGCGGAAACATAATTACCATCAACTGATTCAAACATGAGGAATGAAACCCTACAGTGGTTCCATTCCTCTACATAATCTAAAGTTTGGGTACACTAGATTCATGCAATGTAGGGGCTTTCAGAGTAGAAAGCGAACCTTCGTTTAAAATGATAGCATACATATCTCCCTCAAAAATATGCAAATATGCATATATTGTTTTTATTTCTCAATGTCAGAATATTGAAAAATAAAAGACGCAAAGGTAAAATAAAGTCATTATCCGTCTTCTTTTGTCAGTCAGAGAGAATAGAAGAATAGGAGAGGAAAAAATGAGCAAATCATTGAAACAAAAAATAGTAAGCTCTTTGCTTGCTATATCACTTGCTGTTAGCTTAGCTCCAATTGGGCAAGCAAAAGCGGATTCCACTTCAGAAGTTCCACCAACTCCATCTATTACAAAACAAATTGATCCAAACCGCGCCATTGAACATGTTCGTTTCTTATCTGAAACAATTGGGCCTCGACCCGGTGGAACAAAATCCGAAGAATGGGCTTCTCGTTACATTGGTATGCAGCTTAAATCAATGGGTTATGACGTAGAATATCAGCCATTTCAGGTGCCCGATCAATACGTTGGATTCATTGAATCACCACTATCAACAAAACGTAATTGGCAAGCTGGTGCTGCTCCTAATGCACTAATATCTACAGAAGCTATTACAGCTCCCCTTATCTTTGTTCAAGGTGGGACAAAATTAGAAGATATTCCAAATGAAGTAAACGGTAAAATTGTTTTATTTGAAAGAGGAACGACAGTTACAGATTATAATAAACAAGTTGAAAATGCTGTTAGCAAAGGTGCAAAAGGTGTTCTTTTATACAGTTTAATTGGCGGACGCGGAAATTATGGACAAACCTTCAATCCCCGCCTAACGAAAAAGCAATCTATCCCTGTCTTTGGTCTTGCTTATGCGCAAGGAAATGCATTTAAAGAAGAAATCGCTAAAAAAGAGACAACAATTCTTTCCCTAAAAGCGAGACATGAATCTAAATTAACATCTCTAAATGTTATCGCAAAAAAGAAACCAAAAAAGAGTACGGGTAATGAAAAAGCAGTCGTTGTAAGCTCGCACTATGATAGTGTTGTTGGAGCACCTGGCGCAAATGATAATGCTTCTGGAACTGGATTAGTATTAGAACTAGCTCGTGCTTTTCAAAATGTAGAAACTGATAAAGAAATTCGCTTTATTACCTTTGGTTCTGAAGAAACTGGATTACTTGGTTCGGATTATTACGTTAATAGTCTATCCCAAAAAGAACGTGACCGTATTTTAGGCGTCTTTAATGCTGATATGGTTGCAACAAATTATGATAAAGCAAAGAATTTATACGCTATGACACCTGATGGCTCTACAAACTTTGTAACAGATGCTGCCTTGCAAGCAGGTAAACAATTAAATAATGACCTCGTTCTTCAAGGGAAATTTGGCTCCAGTGATCACGTACCGTTTGCTGAAGCTGGTATTCCTGCTGCTCTATTTATTTGGATGGGTGTCGATAGTTGGAATCCATTAATCTATCATATCGAGAAGGTATACCATACACCCCAAGATAACGTATTAGAAAACATTTCACCTGAACGAATGAAAATGGCATTAGACGTTATCGGAACAGGAGTTTATAACTCGCTTCAAAAACCTATTACTCAAACTGAGCAGAAAGCTGCTTAATCAATAAAAGACCACTGATTTTTATCAGTGGTCTTTTATTGAGAAAAAATATATATGCATAAAAGCATATTTTATCCTACTCATTATCGTATACAATATTAACTGTAACAACACCGATTACAACTAATAAGGAGGCTTTTTCTATTATGAAAAAAATGATTTTAGTAGGTGCGTTAACTTTAGCAGGAATTACCGGAGCTACCGCGTTTATTCCTGAAACAAAAGTCGCTGCTGCCGCTCAAGAACAAAGCTTTACAAAATTTTATTCTTTGCAAACTGGAGGTAGTTCTGAACAAGAACCTATTTTCCTTCAAAAAGGACAAGAACTAACAATTCATCCTAACAGCAAAACTCCTAGTTACAGTGTTTATGACTCAAATCATAACCTTATTGGGCGTTATTCTGATGGTTACGGCCGAATTTTCACTGCAAAAACAGATGGAAATATGTATGTTCAATTTCATGCACCTTACGTTTACTATAGTCCTGTTAGTTTTTCTGTTACTTATACAATCCAATAAAATAAGGGGCCTTTCTCAGAGGCCCTTTATTTTGCTTCCCAATTCACTTTTACAAAACCATCTTTCACCATTAAACCACTTATATTGAATACATACTTTTCATTTGCTTTTAATGTAGCTTTAAAAGTACCTTTTTTCGATTCACAAATCTCCTTTAATTCCTTTATCCCTTCTCCTTGTCTTTCATACAAGCTAAAGCATAAGTTACTACGCTTTGCATCTGTTTCATAAGAAAATGTTACTTCTGTATCTTTTGCATACTCAAATTCAATATCTTTCCCAGCAATATCCCATGATGAGAATTTTGCCTCGTAACTTGTCTCCCCTTTCTTCTCATTTTCTAAATATATATCACCAGCTCTCCACATATCATCTAACGTTTGAACGAAAGCAAAGCCGCTAAGTAATACAAACATCGCACTTGCAAATATAACAACTAATGTTACCCTTTGCTTTTTCATACCCTTCATCGTATATTCTCCTTCTACTTTCCGGCTATTTCTGCGTGTCATATATAACAAAACTCCAATAAAAAATGGCAATATAATCGCTATAACACTCCACCACTTACTTATTCCACGCGTTTTCGCATCTGTATATACCCATGATGCTACACATACTAAAAGTGCTATAAAAGCCAAAAACATTGTAATCCCAGCTATCTCAAATACTACAAATGGATTAGCGAACCCTATCATGTAATTTATACTCCTTCTTTAAAAATGCCTGTATGACAACATATATAGGAATGTATATGTGCATCATAATAACTATCGTTATAATGACAGATATTTTATGATCCAAATGACTAACAAACTGCTCTAGGGTGACTGTTAATACAATCATCCAAATAGCATGAATGAAAACAACCCATCTCTTTTCTAATTTTCGAGCATTTCGCACGCTCTGTTTCGTATGGTTTATTAGCTCTTCGTTAGGAACCATCTCTCCCGCTAAGCTACTTTTTATCTTCTGATCAAAATTATCTTCCGTCATAAACGAACCCCTCCAAATGTTCTCGAATTTGCTTCTTCGCATAATTAAGGCGGTATTTCACTGTACCAATCGGTATATTTAATATTTCACTCATTTCTTTATAAGAATATTGTTCATAATAGTAGAGTACGAGCACAGTTTTATACTTTTCATTTAATAACTGTATAACTTCCCGTATCATTTCCGCTTCCACTTTTTGAATACATTCTTCTGATATATTTACTTCATCTGCGAAATCTATTTCTCCACCATCTTCTTTATGAAACAAATCCAATATTCGATCTTTCCACCTTTTTTTCTTACGATAAAAATCATAAAACGTACGAACACAAATTGTAGCAATCCATTTTTTATAATTATCCACATAGGAAAGTTGATGCCTTGATGAAAAAACCTTTATCCACGTCTCTTGAAAAATATCTTCCGCATCTTCTTTCGTTTTCGCTAACTTATAGCATAAGGAATATATTTGCTGCTTATATATATCAATTAATTCTTCTACCTTTTCTTCCATCATAAGCCTCCTGTCATTTATATAAGACGACGCAAATTATCCTTTTGTTTGATAAAATTTTATTTTTTTATTATCTCCATACAAAAAGGCAATCACAACATCATGTGATTGCCTTTTATTTAAAAACGAAAGTCCGCTTCCGCTTTTCTTTATTGTCTAGCTCCAGCGGCTAGAATACTCGGTGGCTTCGGGACTAAACAGTCGGCTCCGCTTTTCTTCATTACATTTTTTCTGGTGCAGATACTCCTACGATTGCTAATGCATTTTGAAGCGTAGTGCGTACTGCTTTCATTAACTCGTAACGAGCTTTACTTAATTCTAAGTTATCTTGGTTTAATACTTTTTCTGCATTGTAGAAGCTGTGTAATGCTGCTGCTAATTCAAATGCATAGCTTGTAATGCGGTGTGGCAGACGTTTTTGTGCTGCATCCGCAACTACAGCTGGGAATTCACCAAGCTTTTTCAGTAACTCTACTTCTTTCTCAGAAGTAACAAGTTTGTAATTCACGTCTCCATCTGCAGCTAATCCTAACTCTTCACCTTGACGAAGGATACTGCATACACGAGCATGAGCATATTGTGCATAGTATACTGGGTTTTCATTAGATTTTGATACAGCTAAGTCCATATCGAAGTCCAAATGAGAATCACCACTACGCATTGCGAAGAAGTATCGCATTGCGTCCACGCCTACTTCTTCCATAAGCTCACGAAGTGTAACTGCTTTACCTGTACGCTTACTCATTTTCATTTTTTCACCATTTTGGTATAGTTGTACCATTTGGATGATTTCTACTTCAAGTGTTTCTTTATCGTAACCTAGCGCTTGAATAGCAGCTTTCATACGAGGAATGTAACCGTGGTGGTCAGCACCCCAAATGTTGATTAGCTTATCGAAACCACGCTCTAATTTATCGCGATGGTAAGCAATATCTGGCGTTAAGTATGTGTAAGAACCGTCATTTTTAATTAATACACGGTTTTTGTCATCACCGTAAGTCATTGAACGGAACCAAGTTGCTCCGCCTTCTTCAAAGATTTCGTCACGCTCTTTTAATACAGTAAGTGCAGCATCGATTTTTCCGTTTTTGTATAATGATGTTTCTGAGAACCATACATCAAATTTAACACGGAAGCTCTCTAAGTCTTTTTGAAGTTTTGCTAACTCATATTTCAAACCGTATGAACGGTAGAATTCATAGCTTTCTTCAGCATCAGCTTTTGCGTAACGATCGCCAAACTCTTCAGCTAAACGTTTACCGATTCCAATGATATCCGCACCATGGTAACCGTCTTCTGGCATTTCTTTATCTAAACCTAAAGCTTGCATGTAACGAGCTTCAACAGAAAGAGCTAAATTATGAATTTGGTTACCGGCATCATTAATGTAGTACTCACGAGATACATCGTATCCTGCTTTTGCTAATACGTTACATAAAGTGTCACCCACTGCCGCACCACGTGCATGTCCTAAGTGAAGGTCACCTGTTGGATTCGCAGATACGAACTCAACTTGTACTTTTTCACCTTTACCAGTGTTCGTTTCACCGTAAGCTTCACCAGCGTTTACGATTGTTGGAATTAAATCTGTTAAGTAGCTATTATCCATATAGAAGTTAATAAAACCAGGACCAGCGATTTCGATTTTTTCAATAGAAGCTTTTGCTTTATCGAAGTTTGCAACTAGTTCTTCTGCAATCATACGAGGTGCTTTTTTCGCAACGCGTGCAAGTTGCATTGCCATGTTTGTAGAGAAGTCACCATTTGTTTTATCTTTTGGAGATTCTAATACAACGTTTGGAATCTGTTCTTCTGTCGCTAATTCTGCCTTTAATACAGCAGCTTGAATTTCTTCTTTAATCAATCCTTTTACCTGTTCTAAGGAATTCATTATTTTGCCTCCTTCAAATTAATTGTAATTGTATATCTGCCAGCTTCTTGTTCACTTAGAAGCAATGCGTACGTTAAGAAGAGTTGTCCTTTTTTCTTTTCATCCGACCATTTAAAAAGAACGTTATCAGTTTTCGTTTGCAGTGCAAACGTACCAAGTTCACTCGTATACGTACCCGTTGTCCATTCACCTTTCACATGCGTCTGACGCATAGAAATAGCACCTGAACGCATAATGAGAACTTGTTCATCTTGAATTTTAATAATTGTTTTCACTTCGCCTTGTTCGTTCGGCTCCTGGAATGTTACATATGTACCTTGACCTTTTACATAGTATTGACCATTTGCTTCAAAAGCAACGGTTTCCTTCCTCGCCCCTTCACGGATTTCTGTTACGAAATGAACGTGTACCGGCAAGCCTGCAAGTTGTTTCTTCACGTCTTGCACACCTTTCAAATGTTATAGATATTAAATACTACTTATAATAAATCACTTTTCCTATCATATCAAAAAAAGACGCTGTCTGTCTGCTGAAAAATCAGGAAAACTCCATTTCAAAAAATAATTCCCTTCTACTTTATTTCATATGATAAAATATTTTTTAAATCTAAATATTCTTTTAATTATAGAGGTGAATTCAATGATACCAACAAAGTTAAAAAAGGGTGATGAAATACGCGTGATTTCACCATCCTGTAGTTTAAGTATTGTTTCAAATGAAAATAGAAAACTTGCTATAAAAAGATTAACTGACATGGGCTTTCAAGTGACATTCTCAAAATATGCCGATGAGATAGATCGATTTGCTTCCTCTTCTATTTCTTCCCGCGTCCAAGACCTCCATGAAGCATTTAGAGACCCTAATGTAAAAGCTATTTTAACTACACTTGGCGGATACAACTCGAATGGTTTATTGAAATATCTCGATTTTGATTTAATTCGTGAAAACCCAAAATTTTTCTGTGGTTATTCTGATATTACTGCCTTAAATAATGCAATTTACGCAAAAACGGGTCTCGTTACATATTCAGGTCCCCACTTCTCTTCATTTGGAATGGAAAAAGGACTCCATTACACGGCTGATTACTTTTTACAATGCTTAACCGCTAATGAGCCTATTGAAATCATTCCGGCGGAAACGTGGAGCGATGATTCTTGGTATATGGATCAGGAAAATCGAGAATTTATTAAAAATGAAGGGTATGTTCCAATTCAAAAGGGAGAAGCGACAGGAGAAATTATCGGTGGCAATATGAGCACACTTAATTTACTACAAGGCACACCATATATGCCAAACTTAAAGGGCAAAATTTTATTCCTTGAAGAAGACAGTTTAACAGGAAAATCGACACTTAAAACTTTTGATCGCTATCTACATTCCCTTATGCAGCAACCTAATTTTGAACATATAACAGGTATTGTAATAGGAAGAATGCAAAAAGAAGCAGAATGTACGATAGCGGACATTCAAGAAATGATTGCTTCAAAACCTGAACTTGCACATATTCCTATTATTGCAAACGCAAGTTTCGGGCATACAACCCCGATTTTCACTTTCCCAATTGGTGGACGTGCAAAAATTATTTCTAACAAAGAAAAGACATCTATCACTATTTTAGCGTACTAAAAAAGGAGCGAATGAGTCGCTCCTTTTATGGTTTTTCTATTTTTTGCAACGCTTTTTGCGGGATTGACTCTTTCGTTATTTCAGCCCATCCTTTTCCTTGCATACCTTTTGCATAAATTTTTATAAAAGCACCTGCATGCAATTCACGATTTACCATTCTTTTAATAATTTGTTGATTTCCGTCCTCTGTATACCCTTTAAATGTATACAAATACTCACCGTCTTTTTTCTCACCTTTATCTACAACCGCATAATAATCTTGTATTTCTTTATTTGAAAAGAAGTTGTCTACAAAAGCATGTACACCTTCTGTTTTTGTATTCAAATAATACGCTGTTCCCCCTAAAATAATGGCGAATACAGCTAAAACTTTAATGACCAATTTCATACATGCGCCTCCTGTTTTACACTTCTTTCTCACTAATGTTATGTCTATACCTGTATTATACGGAAAAGGGTATACTATACTCTATCGAAAAGTCTTACACAATCCTTACATTATTGTAAGGGATTTTTTCTTACAGCAAGTTCCCAAGAAAAAATTTTTCCGTTTCATACACTTTTATATTATTATTGAATGATACGAATTTTTATTACAAAAATCAAAGGAGACAGTTTTCAAATGGCTATCTTGCAAGGTTTAGCACTATTACTTGTTGTACTTTGTCTATTTACACTTTTCAGTTACCGTGCGCCTTACGGAATGAAGGCGATGGGTGCTTTAGCTAATGCAGCAATCGCAAGTTTTCTTATTGAAGCATTTCACCGTTATATAGGTGGAGAAATGTTTCACAATGACTTTTTACAATCAGTAGGAGAAGCTTCTGGTAGTATGAGCGGTGTTGCAGCAGCGATTTTAGTCGCATTAGCAATCGGTGTTTCCCCCGTATACGCTGTTTTAATTGGTATCGCTACTAGTGGATTCGGTATTTTACCAGGATTTTTCGCTGGATACGTTTGTGCCTTCGTCGTGAAATTTCTCGAAAAGAAATTACCAGCTGGTGTGGAATTTTTAGCAATCCTATTTATCGCTGCACCAATCTCACGTGGAATGGCAATGCTTATGGATCCGCTCGTTAACGCAACACTTGGTAAAATCGGTTCTATGATTTCAGTTGCAACTACAGAGAGTCCTATCATTATGGGTATTATGCTTGGTGGATTAATAACAGTTATTTCTACCTCTCCACTGAGTTCTATGGCACTAACTGCAATGCTTGGATTAACAGGTTTACCAATGGCAATTGGTAGTCTTGCCGTAGCAGCTTCAGCCCCGATGAACTTTATTTTCTTTAAACGATTAAAAATTTGTTCAAAGAAAGATACAATTGCTGTAGCAATCGAGCCTTTAACACAAGCCGATGTTGTCTCAGCAAATCCAATTCCAATTTATATGACAAATTTCGTTGGCGGTGCACTTGCCGGTATTATTACATCGCTATTCCAACTTGTTAATAATGCACCAGGAACAGCATCACCAATTCCAGGTCTTCTCGTCCTATTCGGATTTAATGACGTTATAAAAGTAACGATTGCTGCTGTACTATGTGGAATCGTTACCACTATTATCGGATACATCGGATCTATTGTGTTCCGCAAATATCCGATCCGCTCTGCTGATGAAATTCGCGGCGTTAATTCGGAAGAGAAAGTTGCATAAGAAAAAGAGTTATTCTCACCTTTTGAGAATAACTCTTTTTTTCATGTCTTGCCATGGTAAATAAGATTATATCGACGATTTTTATATATATCGACTTACCGACACATTCTGAGCGAGCCGCTTCCGCTTTTATTTCTATCCAGTTACGCCTCCTAGACCCTTGCGTCTAAGAACCTTCCCTGCTAAAAGGTAAAAAGCACCTTTTGCAGGGAAGAACCTTATTCACCGGGTCTAAACAGTCGGCTTCACTTTTACTTCACCCAACCGAGCAGCATTTCCCGCACGAATTTGCTTGCTGCGACTGGTGTTTGATCACTATGGTCGTAGACCGGAGCTACTTCTACTAAGTCTGCTCCAACTACATTTATATTTGAATTTGCAATTGCTACGATGGAATCTAATAATTCTTTAGATGTAATACCGCCAGCTTCTAACGTTCCTGTTCCTGGAGCGTGAGCTGGGTCTAATACATCAATGTCGATTGTGACATAGACTGGGCGTCCAGCAAGTTTCGGTAATACTTCTTTTAACGGTTCTAATACGTCAAATTTATATAAGTTCATACCTACTTCTTTCGCCCATTCAAATTCTTCCTTCATTCCAGAACGAATTCCGAAAGAATATACGTTTTCCGGACCAATTAAATCACACACTTTACGAATTGGTGTAGAGTGGGATAAAGGCTCCCCTTCATACGATTCACGTAAATCAGTATGAGCATCCATGTGGATGATTGCTAAATCCGGATATTTTTTTGCCATTGCCTTAAAAATTGGCCAAGACACTAGGTGCTCACCGCCGAGACCTAGTGGAAACTTATCGGCATCTAAAAGTTTTGATACATACTCTTCAATCATGTCTAAACTGCGTTGTGCGTTTCCGAATGGTAATGGGATATCACCCGCATCAAAATATTTTACCTCTTCTAATTCACGATCTAAATAAGGGCTATATTCTTCAAGACCGATTGATACTTCACGAATACGTGCAGGACCAAAGCGAGAACCTGGACGGTAACTTACTGTCCAATCCATAGGCATCCCGTAAATAACTACCTTTGACTCTTCAAAACTTGGATGACTTTTAATAAATACTTTACCTGAATAAGCTTCATCAAAACGCATATTCTTTTCCTCCTTATGTGGAACTTAAGGTATCCCAACCTTTCATTATTTCTCAAATTTGGAGCGAACTGCTCCTCTTTCTCGATTTACCGGTGTCTTCTTTTTTAACAATAAGAAGACGATTTTCTTTACAGGAGTGTAAGTAGCTAGCATGTTCAAGTCTTCTGGACAAACACCTTAAATGAGCTACCTACACTTTATTTGTTCAAACTCGATTTCTTACTTAATTAAATCGCCAACAAATTTCGGTAATGCGAATGCTGCATTGTGTAATTCTTTTGTGTAGTATTTCGTTTCGATTTCGTGGAAACGTTCTTCACTTACTTCTAATGGATCATGTTTTTTAGATCCAATTGTGAACGTCCAAAGACCACTTGGGTAAGTTGGGATGTTCGCTGTGTATAAACGAGTAATTGGGAAAATCTCTTTTACGTCTTTAAACACAGTTGTAATTAGTTCTGGTGTGAACCAAGGGTTGTCCGTTTGTGCAACGAAAATACCATCTTCTTTTAACGCTTTAGAGATTCCAGCGTAGAAACCTTTCGTAAATAAGTTTACTGCTGGGCCTACCGGCTCAGTAGAATCTACCATAATTACGTCGTATTCATTTTCGCTTTCTGCGATGTGTAGGAAACCGTCTCCTACTTTTACTTCTACACGCTCATTATCTAATGCGCCTGCAATTGATGGTAAGTATTGTTTAGAGTACTCAATTACTTTTCCATCGATTTCAACAAGAGTTGCTTTCTTTACACTTGGGTGTTTTAACACTTCGCGAATAACACCGCCATCGCCGCCGCCAACAACTAATACGTTCTCAGGGTTTGGATGTGTAAATAAAGGTACGTGCGCTACCATTTCGTGATAAACGAACTCGTCCTTTTCTGTTGTCATAACCATGCCGTCTAAAATAAGCATGTTTCCGAACTCTTCCGTTTCAACCATATCAAGTTTCTGGAATTCTGTTTGCTCCGTATGTAATGTGCGGTTAATACGCGCCGTAATCCCAAAATGTTTTGTTTGTTTTTCAGTGAACCATAGTTCCATCGTACAATCACGCCTTTCAATGCAAATTTATAATAGGGACATCATTAATGTCCCCTAACAAAAATAAAACAAAACATCCAAAATGTATAGTTAAAAGTACAAAAATACCGAAAATATATTTTAGTCAGAGGGTTCTAACATATGTGTATAAAGAAAACCCTTTCTTAAGAAAGGGTTTTCGTCTCTAGTTCTACTGGTTTACGAATTGGAATTAAGATCATAATACAACCAACTAACACAACAATTCCCCCAACTAAAAATGGGCTTTGTGGTGAAACTGTGTGCCCGATAACTCCTGATAAAATTGGAGCAATCGCACCACCTAACCAACGAACAAAGTTATAAACACCTGACGTAACAGATCTTTCATAAGGTGAAATATCCATTACATAACTTGTATATAATGCATTGTTTAAGCCAGATGCCAATCCTGATAAAACGATAAGAGTAATTTGTAACCACATAATTTTCACAAAGAATAGTGCAATTAAGAAAATCGCAAATACGAGTAAACTCCCCTTCAATAATGTTTTTGGTTCATATTTCCCTTCTAGCTTATGTGCTAAAATTGCAGAACCGTAAGCTAACGCCAGTCCCCATCCGCAAAATACAAAGCCTAATTGAATAGCTGATAAATGCATAATAAGTGGTGAATATGCTAACACAACAAAAAATCCGTAGTAGTATAGCATCCCTGAAATAGCACCTTGCATAAATGGTTTATACTTCACCAAGTTAAGTAATTCCCCTACGCCAGCAGCCTTACGCTTCACCTTTCGCTCTGGTTCTTTTACAAAAAAGAATACTAAAATAAATGCTAAGAAAATTAAAATACTCGTCGCGAAAAACGGATAACGCCAAGAATGTCCACCTAGTATTCCACCCAATAACGGCCCCCCAGCCATACCTAAGCCGATAGCTGCTTCGTATAATCCTACTGCTTCATGAACTTCTTTACTTAATGCTATTAACAGTGTCATTGCTGTCGCAAAAAACATCGCATTTCCTAATCCCCATCCAGCACGGAAAAGAGATAATTGAGCAATCGTTTGCGATATACCGCATATAAACGCAAATACAGTCACAATCGCAAGACCGATTGTCATCATTCGTTTATCACCAAATCTCGATGCAAATATACCAGCTGGTAACATCATGATTGCCATCGTTAAAATATAAGCGGTAAATAACATTTCAACTTGCCAATGCGTTGCACCAATTTTCTCAGCAATAATCGGCAAGATTGGGTCAACTACCCCTATACCCGAAAAGGCAAGAAAGGTAGCTACCACTGTAATCAATCTCCCTAGTTTTTGTTTGCTCTCCATTTTGATTACTCTCCTTTTGTGCTCTCTAAAAATGTTACTGCACGATGTAAACTATCTTCGAGTTCTGCCTTTACACGTTGCATTTGCTCCATTTTTTCGTCTAACGTTTGCACTTGTTTTTCAAGCATATCTTTAATTTCTTGAATCACTTCACGATCACGAGGGTTCTCGCTATTTCTTCTTTGCTCCATTCTTTCTTTTAGTGATAAGAAATGTTGCATTTCTTGAAGTGTGATTCCTAGCACTTCTTTCGCTTCTACAATTCTTTTAATTCTGGCAATATCCTCATCCGTATACAGACGAATATTCCCCTCACTACGTTCTGGGGGATGAATTAAACCAATTTCCTCATAATAACGAAGTGTACGTTTTGTTAAACCGACTTGCTTTGTTACTTCATCAATTTTATACATGTTTATTCCTCCCTTCACTCAATTATTACATTTTACGTTAACGTTAACTTTTCTGCAACTGTTAGACTTTTGTAAATGTTTGTCATATTCAATTGTATTTTCCCTAAAGCAGTTTCATAATGAAAGAAAAGAGATAATAAGGAGATTTTCATATGAGTAAACCACTTATTTTTGCTCACCGCGGAGTAAAAGGAACACATCCCGAAAATACGATGATTGCCTTCCAAGAAGCTGAACGCATTGGCGCTCACGGAATTGAACTCGATGTCCACCTATCAAAAGATGGTGAACTTGTCGTAATTCACGATGAAACCGTCGATCGTACAACAAATGGCGTTGGACTTGTTTCTGAAAAAACGGTAGAGGAATTACAATCATTGGACGCTGGTAGCCATAAAGCCCCTTCTTTCCAAGAAGCAAAAATTCCAACGTTGCGCGAGGTTTTCATTTGGCTTTCCACAACGAACTTACAACTAAATATCGAATTAAAAACAGATGTTATTCATTACCCAAATATTGAGGAAAAAGTTGTTGCACTTGTGCGTGAATATCATCTTTCAAATCAAATTGTATTTTCATCATTTAACCATGACTCTGTTTCATTATTAGCAGAAATTGCTCCTGAAATTCCAAGAGCAATTTTATATGATACACCGATTGCTGATCCAATTGCCGAAGCAAAACATAGAGAAGCAAGTGGATTACATCCAAACTTCCAGCTATTAACGAAAGAATTTGTGCAGTTAGCACAAGAGCAAGGATATGTTTTCCGTCCATATACAATTAACGAATACAAAGATTTACAAACTATGATTGATTATGGTGTAGATGTCATCATTACCGATTGGCCAGCACGTGCCTTTGAGCTCCTTTCTTAATGGAAGGGGCTTTTTTATTTTCGAAATTTCATTGTTTAAAATAAACGAAAACCCTCAATACTAATACAATAACGCTTGTATTAATGAGGGGCTGAAAAAAGATGGATCAAACTATGAATCCAAAACTTAAAAAATATAAACGTCTTTTCTTCACCGCAATGTTTTCTTGCGTCCTTTTCTTCGTTTTTTCTTTTTTTGTTATTATTATAGTTGCAAAAATTATGGGACCTCCTCCTGTTGCGGTCCCGCAAACAAGCGTCTTTTACGCAAACGATGATACCGTTATTGGACAAAGTAACGAAATTCAAAAACGTTACAATGTCTCTCTTAATGAAATTTCACCTTATGTAAAAGAAGCGACCCTTTCTATTGAAGATCAAAGATTTTATAAACATCACGGCTTCGATGTAAAACGGATTGCAGGTGCAATTGTTGCTGATTTAAAAGCAATGGCAAAGGTACAAGGAGCTAGTACAATTACACAACAATACGCGCGTAATCTGTATTTAGATCATGATAAAACGTGGAAACGGAAATTATTAGAGGCAATGTACACTGTCCGCCTTGAAGTAAACTATAATAAAAATCATATTTTAGAAGGATATTTAAATACAATTTATTACGGACATGGCGCTTATGGCATCGAAGCTGCGTCCCGTCTATATTTCGATAAAACAGCAAAAGAGTTAACATTAGCAGAAGCTAGTATGCTCGCAGGTATCCCAAAAGGGCCAAGTGTCTATTCTCCCTTTTTGAAAGAGGATCGTGCTAAAGGACGACAAGCCCTCATATTAGATGAAATGGTAGAACAAGGATATATTACGAAGCAACAAGCAGCCTTAGCGAAGAAAGAGCCACTAACTTTTGCCTCATTAGATACGAAAAAAGTAGCAGAGGTCGCACCATATTTCCAAGATGCTGTACAAGCTTCACTTCTTCGTGATGTTGGATTAGACGAACAAGCTTTACAACGAGGTGGCTTGCGAATTTATACAACGCTAGACCCTAAACTACAAGCTGTAGCAGAACAAGCTGTAAAAGATCATATACCTGACACAACAAACATACAAACTGCTCTCGTCTCTATGAATCCAACGACAGGTGAAGTGGCTGCTCTTGTTGGCGGAACTGATTATACTACGAGTCAATTTAACAGAGCTACACAAGCCATCCGTCAGCCTGGTTCTACATTTAAGCCATTTCTATATTATGCGGCATTAGAACGAGGATTCACACCTGCTACGCGCTTAAAAAGCGAATATACTGTATTCACCTTAGGTGACGGTGTTTCAAAGTATAAACCGAAGAACTATAAAGATTATTATGCCGATGATTTCGTAACGATGGCACAAGCTCTCGCAGTCTCTGATAACATATATGCTGTGAAAACGAATTTATTTTTAGGAGATGACGCGCTTGCAAAAACAGCGAAACAATTTGGAATTACAAGTGCATTAAAAGATGTGCCTTCTCTAGCTCTCGGTACATCACCAGTAAAACCAATTGAAATGGTCAACGCTTATAGCATGTTCGCAAACGGTGGAAAAGAAGTAAAACCTACTTTCATTCGCCGCATTATGGATCATGAAGGAAATATATTATACGATGCTCATTTAGAGAGTAAACAAGTTCTCGACAAGAGCAAAGCGTTTGTAATGGAAGAAATGATGACTGGTATGTTTAATAAGAAACTAAGCAGTTATGCTGCTGTAACTGGCCAATCGATGTTATCAAAATTATCAAGAACATATGCCGGAAAATCTGGTTCTACTGAAACGGATAGTTGGATGATCGGATTTACTCCGCAAATCGTAACTGGTGTATGGGTCGGATACGATCAACCTAAATCTATTTCAAACGTAGCAGAACAAGGATATGCGAAGAAAATATGGACTGATACGATGGAGAAAGGCTTAGATGGACAGCCAAAAAAAGAATTTAAACAACCAGGTGACGTCGTAGCGGTTAATATCAACCCAGAGAACGGTAAAATTGCTACAAAAAATTGTCCTATTTCTGTGAAAATGTACTTCGCTAAAGGTACCGAACCGACTGAATATTGTATGGATCACGTCGATGATAAAGAAGAATTTGAAAAAACGACTGAAGAAAAGAAAAAAACAAGTTGGTGGAAAAAATATCTTCCTTGGTAAAAAAAATAGCTGACGGGCATCCGTCAGCTATTTTTTATTCACTTAATAATGCACGGCGCAATTCTTCACCAGATTCGTTCCAAATCGCTTCATTATGTTCTTTCAAGAACGTACCAAGTACTTTTTTAGATGATTCATCCATATGGTCAACCATAATGTGACGCTTCATTGATTTATCCATTTTGTTTACGTGTTCTGGAAGTGATTTATATCCGCGGCGAATCTCACGGTCAACTGTCATTTCACAAGCTGTTACACCTGCGTAATACGCACCTGTCGCAGTTCTTTCAATCGTTACCCAAACAAGCCAAAATGGTTTTCCGTTTGGAACTTCATCTTTATTTGTTAAAAACTTAATACCTTTTTCTACTGTACTACGCGCATGCATCGCACCGATATCAACGAATGCAGTCTTCTCTAGTACATCAACAAATACAGGTGAAATGTTTTCTAAGCTTAATGCCCCAACACCAAATCCACCATGTCCATCTGTTGAATCATTTTTCACGATATTAAAACCGATTTTTTTCTTTTTCTCTGTCATATGTAAAATCCTCCTCACTTAAAAATTATAAAAGGCCAAAAATAGGCGCAATGATGCTATCTAAAAATACAAATACATGCGGAATAACTA
Organism: Bacillus sp. NEAU-Y102; assembly: GCF_054788175.1. Lineage (NCBI taxonomy): Bacteria > Bacillati > Bacillota > Bacilli > Caryophanales > Bacillaceae > Bacillus > Bacillus sp. NEAU-Y102. The sequence goes on from NZ_JBTWFK010000006.1 coordinate 276,716, forward strand.
CCTGAAAAATAGGTTGAATTGTGTAATTACTAAGCGGTGTAATAACGAGAATTAATAACGCAATTGCCCCGTATTTTTCATACTGTGTCATTTTCGCGCGAATATTTGCTGGTGCTAAATCTTCCACTACGCGATACCCATCAAGTGGTGGGATCGGTAATAAGTTAAATACAAGTAAAACGATATTCAGCATAATAAAAATCTGGAAAAATTGAGCTAACGTATCTGCTACTGCAGATGGAATTGAGTATAATACACCAAATTTTAATAAGCTATACCAAATAATTAAACCAATTGCACTTAAAATTAAGTTACTAATCGGCCCTGCAATTGAAACTAATATGCCTGCAAGACGCGGTCTTTTAAAGTTATATGGGTTAACAGGAACCGGTCTTGCCCAACCGAATCCAAGAATTAATACTGCAATCAAACCGATAGGGTCTAAATGAGCCATCGGTGATAACGTTAAACGCCCTTGTCTCTTTGCTGTATCGTCCCCAAATTTATATGCAACATATGCATGTGCAAATTCATGAACGGATAATGCAATAATAATCGCCATTGCTACCAACGGAATTTCGTGCAATGGATATCTAAATAACTGATCCATACTTCATCTCCTCTTCCATATGTCAAAAAAAGAAATTATTTGTTTTTTCGATTGTTCTTCCCCATAATCCGCTATAATAAGAGTGTAACTTACATAAAAGGAGCGATTGTACATGCCATACGTAACAGTGAAAATGCTAGAAGGACGCACAGAAGAACAAAAGAAAGCTCTTGCTGAGAAAGTAACAGCAGCAGTAAGCGAAACAACTGGTGCTCCTGAAGAAAACATCGTTGTTTTCATCGAAGAAATGTCTAAAAACCATTATGCAGTTGGCGGAAAACGCTTAAGCGACAAATAATTTCAAGTTTTTTCATAAGAAGTAGCCATTAGCTGCTTCTTATTTCTTTCCTTCTAACAACTCAATAATTCTCTCTTTATATTTTCCTTTTCTTCCATCTTCATAGATTAAATCATGTGGATAGAATAACTTTTGATCCGTTCTTTTCTTACCTGTAATCGCCTCAACAATATCCGATTCACGTGAAAGCTCTCTAAGCTCTCCGTTTGGCATAAGAAGCAGGATTGGCAGACGCTCTTCTTCTTCTCCTGCACGATAAAAGTCATACGGTAAGTCCGATGTTGAATCAACTACTAAATAATACTCCGGATCAAGTCCAATCTTTTTAAATAAACTACTTAACTCCATCCAATTATCTAAACCGTGTTTATCTGTAAACTCTACATATTTAAATAGATTTCGATTCATAAAACGGCGACATAAATCGCTTAAAATTGGATCTTCTTCTTCCTGCCATACTTGGAAGTAGTAATACATAACGTTCTCGTCTAACTTTAAATAATCCTCTACTGTTACTTCTTCTTCAAATAAAGAATAGAAATGAACAGGATGATTTTTAAATGTGTAATACTTCTCGTGCAGTGATTTCGCACGGTGTAAAATCTTCGTTAAAATAACTTCTGCACTTCGCGTTACCGGATGGAAATATACTTGCCAATACATTTGATAACGACTCATAATGTAATGCTCAACAGCATGCATACCACTATTTTTAATGACTACTTGATTCCCATACGGACGCATTACACGCAGTATACGTTCCATATCGAAGTTTCCGTACTTTACGCCTGTAAAATAAGCATCTCTTAATAAATAATCCATACGATCCGCATCAATTTGACTCGAAATCATACTAATCGCTAATTTATTAGTAGACGTTTTTGCAATTACATCTGCTACCTTTTGTGGAAACTCCTTATCAACACGACTTAATACATCATTAATCTCCGTATTGCCAACGATAATCTTTTGCGTAAATTTCTCATGATCTAATGAAAATACTTTTTCAAACGAGTGAGAAAATGGGCCGTGGCCGACATCATGAAGTAATGCCGCACATAAACATAACAATCTATCTTCAGCATTCCAATTTGGTCTGCCATCAAACACATCATCAATCATACGACGAATAATTTCGTATACACCTAACGAATGAGTAAAGCGACTATGCTCTGCACCGTGAAATGTAAAAAATGTCGTTCCAAGCTGCTTAATACGGCGCAAGCGTTGAAATTCTTTCGTTCCGATTAAATCCCAAATAACACGATCACGCACGTGCACATATTTATGTACTGGGTCTTTAAACACTTTTGTTTCGCTGAGTTTGTCGTTTAAATATACCACTTTCCGACATCCCCCTTTCTTTACTACATTCTTACTTTATATTATAAACGAAATGAGAAACAGAAAGAAATGAAAGACTGTATTAATTCCCTTTATAAAAAGAAAAAATCACCTTTACCGAAGTAAAAGTGATTTCCTTTATACATTATTTACCTAAAACGAATTCAGCAACTTCGTCTAAGATCATATCTTTCCCTAATGGGAAGTAACCTTTGTTTAAGTCTTCATTTTTAATTGTAAATACGTGGTTGTTTTTAACAGCGTTCATGTTTTTCCAAATTGATTCTTCTTGGAATTCTTTTAAGCGCTGAGAACCGTCACCAGTTGTAAATACGAATAAGTAATCTGGGTTGTAATCGATTAAAGCTTCTTTTTGTACTTGTACTAACGGTTTATCAGTTGGTGTACCTTTAACTGCTGGTAGTTTTAAATCATTAAAGATTACGCTACCGTAACCGTAGTCACCGTATACGCGGAAAGCATTTGGATATGCAGCCATTTTCATAAATGTTGCTTCACCAGTTTTAGCGACGATTTTGTCATGTAATTTGCTTGCTTTTTCATCATACTTTTTGAACCATTCTTTTGTTTCTTTTTCTTTACCAAAGATTTGACCTACTTCTTGGAATTTTGGACGCCATTGATCTAATGGAGTGTTTAACATAACTGTTGGTGCAATTTTAGATAATTGATCATAAATCTTTTCTTGACGATTATTTACAAGAATTAAATCTGGTTTTGCAGCAGCTACTGCTTCGATGTTAATTTTATCGCCCCAAGCAGAACCAACTGGTTTAACGTCTTTTAGTTTCTTTTCAATATGTGCATCAATTTTTTCTTGAGATGTATTAGCAGTAATAACCGGTTTCATACCGAAAATTAATAATTCTTCTGTTGAACCACTAAGGTCAGCAATTTTCTTTGGATTTGCAGGAATTTTAATTTCCCCTTTTGCATGTTTTACAGTGCGCTCTTCAGTCTTTGCATCTGCTTTCTTTTCTTCTTTGTTAGAACAAGCTGCAAATAGTACAGAAGTCACAACTAGTACCATTGCTAATAGTGCCATTTTAAAATTCTTCATGTTCCCACTCCTTCTAGCTGTATTTATCTTATAAGTTACAATGAACTATAAGAAACAAATATAACAATTAATTTATATATATTTATTAATTGTTGTTAATAACCCATTCTAACGGGCGTTCAACTTCCCATTCTTATATAAGAAGCTCAACGTCCATTAGAAGTCCCCCTCTTCACGAGGGGGTTCTACTTATGCTTTTTTACGCAATTGATTACTAATCATCGCTAAATCATATGTTAAACAAATTGGCTTACAGTTTACTGGACAAGGAACGATTTGAGCTTCAATCTCAAATACACTGCGAAGTGTTTCACTTGTCATAACTTCATCTGGCGTTCCTTGTTTCATTAACTTACCTGCTTTTAATGCAATCATATGATCTGAGAAACGAGAAGCGTGGTTTAAGTCATGGATAACCATAACAATCGTTCTACCTTCTTCTTCATTTAATTTTTTCAATAAGTTTAATACTTCTAATTGATGAGCCATATCTAAGTACGTTGTTGGTTCATCCAATACAAGTAATTCTGTTCCTTGTGCAAGGGCCATCGCAATCCATACACGTTGACGTTGCCCGCCTGATAACGCCTCTGCTGAACGATTTGCGAATTCTGTCATTCCCGTCACTTCAAGTGCCCAATGAATGTAACGATAATCCTCTTCTTTCAACGTTCCAAATCCTTTTTGATGAGGAAAACGTCCATATGAAACAAGTTCAAACACAGTAAGGCCAGTTGGCACTTCTGCAGTCTGTGGTAAAATCGCCATTTTCTTTGCGATTTCTTTTGTTGGTTGTTTCTCGATTGCTTTTCCGTCAAGATAAACAGTACCTTTTTTCGCCTTCAAAATACGAGAAGCCGTTTTTAATAATGTGGACTTCCCACAACCATTTGGTCCAATAATTGTTGTAATTTTCCCTTCCGGAATTTCAACTGTTAATCCATCAATAATTAACCCTTCATTATAGCCAACAGATACCGCATCAACTGCTAAAGTTGCCATACAAAAAGCCTCCCTTTATTTTGTCCTCATAAGTAAGTATATGAAATATGGTGCACCAATTACAGAAATAACAAGACCGACCGGTATTTCTGAAGTTGTTAACACGCTTCTTGAAATTACGTCTGCGAATAAGAGTAAAAACGTCCCTATTAGTGCAGCAGTAGGCAGCATAATTTGATGTTTACCACCAACAAGGCGCCTCGCTAAATGCGGAGCCATTAAACCGATAAAACCAATTCCTCCGGCAACAGCGACAGATGCACCAGCTAAGCAAACTGCAATAAATAATAATTTACGTCTTTCCTTTTCTACATTTAAACCAAGACCAACTGCTGTAGAATCGCCTAGGTTCATTACATTTAATATGTGCGCCTTACTAATAGCAAGTGGCAAGAAAATAACCATCCATGGAAGTACACTTAGCACGAACTTCCAATCTGTGCCCCATAGACTTCCTGCTAACCAAATCGTAGCAAAGCGAAAATCGTTAGATGTCATCTTCATAGAAAAAATTAAACTAACAGCACCAAACCCGGCTGCAACAGCGATACCAACTAGTATTAATCTCGTTGATGAAACGCCGTCTTTCCATGCTAGTAAATAAATAATAACCGCCGCTAATATTGCACCAACCAACGCGAAGAATGGAAGGATAAATACAGATAAAAATGTACCAGTCCCAACTTTTCCAAAGAAAAAGTAGACGAATATAACAACTGTTAATCCCGCTCCAGCGTTAATACCGATAATACCTGGATCAGCAAGTGGATTTCGTGATAATCCTTGCAAAATCGCACCTGACATCGCTAAAGCAGATCCGACTAATATAGCAATCACCATACGCGGCATGCGGAATTCAAATAAAATAACAGACTGATCTTCAGCCCCTATTCCAACCAATGACTTTAATACGTCCATTGGCGGTATTTTAAAAGTTCCTGTATTTAAACTAATAAGAAATATAGAAACGATTAGTCCTACTAAAATCGTTAATATAGAAATGTTCTTTTTTGTTAAGATACTCGTCCTCACATCTTTCCTCTCCCTTCATTACGTGCTAAGTAGAGGAAGAATGGAACCCCAATTAGCGCTGTAATTGCTCCAATTGGCGTTTCAAATGGCGGGTTAATAACGCGAGATAACATATCTGCACATTCAATTAACAGCCCGCCTAAGACCGCAGAACATGGAATAACCCATCTATAGTCCGAGCCTACAAGGAAACGAGTCATATGCGGGATTACAAGACCAACAAATCCAACTGATCCTGCCATGGAAACTGCGGAACCCGTTAAAACAAGAACAAGTACTGTTCCGATAAATTTAATTAATGTCGTATTTTGACCAAGTCCAATCGCAATTTCTTCACCGAAGCTCAAAATTGTAATATATCTCGACATCATAATTGCGATAAAAAGACAAACAAGGCCAATTGGCACTAACATATTAATACTTTGCCATTTCACTCCAGCAACTCCGCCTGCATTCCACATGCTCACCTCTTGAGCAAGATTAAAATACAATGCAATTCCAGATGAAATTGCCCCTAATAAAGCACTAATAGCTGCACCTGCTAAAGCTAATTTCACAGGTGTTAATCCACCTGGTGAAGAAGACCCAATTCCATATACAATGCTTGCACCAAACGCAGCTCCAATAAAAGATGCAATAACAAATATTAAATAAGGTGAATTAGGGAAAAATGCATACATAATTGCAATTCCAAATACTGCACCATCTGTAATCCCCATTAACGATGGTGAAGCAAGTGGATTTCGCGTCATGCCTTGCATAATTGCTCCTGATACCGCTAAAAAGGCACCTGCAACTACGCCCCCTATTGCTCTAGGCATGCGAAGCTCTTGAATTACGTTATGATGTGTAATAGATCCATCAAACTGAAATACAGCTTGCCATACAGTCTTTAAACTAATATCTGCAGCCCCAAAAGAAATAGAAACTGCCATGCTTAAAGCTAACAAAACTGTACCCGCTACTAAAATAATAGAAGCAATGAGCGGTCTGCTCTTAATCTCTTTAACATTCTCTTCTTGCTGTTCTATACTGCTTGCGCTCGCTTCCATCCCTCAACCATCCTAACCAACAACATATATTTATTAAAATGAAATTTATTCTCAAATAGTAATAAAAAAATTAGGTGAATTGTTATTTTCCTGATAATGATTCTCAGAATCAGACACTTCTATTCTACCTATCGCTTTAAAAGACTGTCAACCATTATTTTGAAATACAAATTTATATAAATTAGAACTTTAATACAAAAGTTATATCCATCCTTTAGAAAACGTTCGTCCACACAAGAGCACTTGCGCAGAATAAATCGTTCCTCTTATGGGCATAAAAAAGAAGAGTAATCTTTTCACTCTTCTTTTTCTTACTTATTTAACTTTGCTTCAATTTTTACGATTAACTCATCTTCTGTTGGAGCCGCAACTGGACGGTTATTTACAAATGCGAATGATTTTTTACGACCAGGACCACAGTAAGACTGACATCCAACTTCAATCGTTGCACATGAATCTACTTTTTTTAACTTCGGAACTAACGTTTTAACGTTCGTTGCCTGACAGTCATCGCACACGCGAAATTCGTTTCCCATTATATAACACTTCCTCTATTTTAAACTTTTCTCAAGTACATTTAAAAATAAACACTAAATGGTATTTTACCGTTCTTTGAAGCTCGTTGCAAGTTTCCCTACAGGGCCTATTCTCTACATAATGCTACATATTTATATGCTCTCCTATAGAAGCGCTCACCATTCATGGGAAAATTTTTACCTTTCATCGAAATCTACCATATTTTTAAAAGCTTTGTATAAAAGTTTATTTTTTTGCCCATTATAAAAATAGGAAGTTCATAAAAAGAAAGGGAGTTGAATCTATGAAAGTAAGACAAGATGCTTGGACAGATGAGGATGATTTATTACTTGCTGAAACGGTACTTCGTCATGTTCGAGAAGGAAGTACGCAATTAAATGCATTTGAGGAAGTAGGGGATCAGTTAAATCGTACATCCGCTGCTTGTGGTTTCCGCTGGAATGCTGTCGTTCGCTATAGCTATGAACAAGCTCTTCAACTAGCAAAAAAACATCGTAAAGATAAAATGCGCGCTGCAAGCGGTGAGCAAGCGAAAAAACGTTTACTTTATACACCACCAGCTTCAGATTCGATAACTGATTATGAAGAATTCGTACAAGAGGAATCAATTGTACAATATAAAGAAGCTATTCCATATCAAGAATCTACCGTTCCTGTTGCAAAAAGCTCTATGACAATGCAAGATGTTATTTATTTCTTACAAACAGTTGGATCCTCAAATATAAAAGTAACAGCTCTTGAAAACGAGAATACGAGATTGAAACAAGAAATTAAAGCACAAATCCTTCGAAATGAAGAACTAGAAAAGAAACTAGAAAAATTAGAAAAGCAATCTCATACTGTACAAGAAGATTACGAAACACTTATGAACATTATGAACCGAGCTCGTAAGTTGGCAGTCATGGATGACGAAGAACGTTCTCAAACATCTTTCCGAATGGATCGAAACGGTAATTTAGAAAAAATTGCAGAATAAAAAGGATGCATATAATGCATCCTTTTTGTTCTTTCACATCTAAACTTCCCCTTTATATATGAGAAAACTCTATTCTTCATTTTTTTGCTATAATAGAGATTGTCATTTTAAAGATAAGGGGTTAGTTATATGAGCAATTCCCGTTCCATTTTATCTCAGCCAGAGTGGCGTATTGTAGATCAATCTAGTTTGGGACCAACATTCCATGCATTGCAGTCATTCGCAATGGATGACACACTGTGCACAAGCATTGGAAATGGTCAATCAGCTGCAACAATGCGTTCTTGGGTTCATCACAATACAATTGTTCTTGGCATTCAAGATTCACGCCTACCACACTTAGAAGAAGGCATTTCCTTGTTAAAAAAGAACAACTTCAATGTTATCGTACGTAATTCTGGCGGACTTGCAGTCGTACTTGATGAAGGTGTTTTAAACGTATCACTTTTATCCCAAGAGACGGAAAAAGGTATCGATATTGATCTTGGATACGATACGATGTGGCATTTAATTAAGGAGATGTTAAAGGATTACGACGTTACTATCGAGGCAAAAGAAATTGTAGGTTCTTACTGTCCTGGTAGCTATGACTTAAGTATTCGCGATCAAAAATTCGCTGGCATTTCACAGCGCCGTATTCGCGGCGGTGTCGCTGTCCAAATTTATCTTTGTGCTACAGGAAGTGGCTCTGAGCGTGCCGCACTCGTTCGTGATTTCTACAACCTAGCTATTCAAGGAGAAGAAACACGCTTTACGTATCCTGAAATTGTACCGAGTACGATGGCTTCACTTTCAGAATTACTTGGCGAAACCATTACCGTACAAGATTTAATGATGCGCCTTTTAAAAACATTGCAGCAATTCGCTCCGAAGTTAACACCATCTCAATTAACAATAGATGAAATACCTTTATATGAGACGAATTTACAGCGTATTATTGATCGTAACAATAAAGCACTGGGCTTAGAAAAATAAAGACCGTCGCTATAATAGCGACGGTCTTTATTTCAATTCATTATAGAATTAAAGTGCTTGAGCAGCTGTAATTAAAGCTAACTTGTACACTTCTTCTTCGTTACATCCACGAGATAGGTCATTTACAGGCATGTTTAAACCTTGTAAGATTGGTCCTACTGCTTCGAAGTTACCTAAACGTTGAGCGATTTTGTAGCCAATATTACCAGCTTCTAAGCTTGGGAATACGAATACGTTAGCATCACCTTTAATTGTAGAACCTGGAGCTTTTTTCTCAGCTACAGATGGTACGAATGCAGCATCGAATTGGAATTCTCCATCTAAAGTTAATTCAGGAGCCATTTCTTTTGCAATGCGAGTTGCTTCTACAACTTTTTCTGTTTCTGGAGATTTCGCAGAACCTTTTGTAGAGAAGCTTAACATAGCAACGCGTGGGTCAATACCAAATAATTCAGCAGTTTTCGCACTCTCGATACCAATTTCAGCTAAATCTTGGCTGTTTGGCGCAATGTTAATTGCGCAATCAGCGAATACATATTTCTCTTCTTCACGTACCATGATGAATACGCCAGAAGTTTTTGTAACGCCTGGTTTTGTTTTAATGATTTGAAGTGCTGGACGAACTGTATCAGCTGTAGAGTGAGCTGCACCACTTACTAAACCGTGTGCTTTGCCCATGTATACAAGCATTGTACCGAAGTAGTTTTCGTCTTTAAGGATTTTGCGAGCGTCTTCTTCAGTTGCTTTACCTTTACGGCGTTCAACGAAAGATGCTACCATTGCATCCATTTCTTCATATGTAGCTGGGTCATAAATATCAACGCCTGCTAATGTTAAATTCATGCTAGCAGCTTTTGCGCTAATTTCTTCCTTATTACCAACTAAGATTGGTTTTACTAACTCTTCTTTTGCTAAACGCTCTGCAGCGCCTAAAATTCTTTCATCAGTTCCTTCAGGAAGTACGATAGAAATGCCTTTTCCTTGAACTTTTTCTTTTACTGTTGTAAATAAGTTGCTCACGAATAAACCCTCCTACATATGTTAAAAAACTCTATCTTTAAGAATACTGCTTTTCTTCTATATTTTAAACTTATAGCTCCCAAAAAATAGATAAAATGAAAATGATTATATTTTCATAAAATTCAGCCTAAAAATAAATCCCCTTTAATCCTTATCTCCTCCTATTTTCAAGTAAATTTAAATGTGACAATTTTATGCGCCAAAGCTTTATATAGATGATTTTAAAACTATATATGCTATAGTTAACGTGTAAAACTATCATTAACTGAGGTGAATAGAATGAGTGAAGCAACAACAACGTTAGATGGCTGGTATTGTTTACATGATTTACGTTCTATTGATTGGGCTGCATGGAAAACATTATCTAGCGACGAACGCGGACAAGCTGTGTCTGAATTTTTAAATGTCGTTGAAAAATGGAACGAAGTATCTACTGCGAAAAAAGGTAGTCATGCAATGTATACAGTTGTTGGCCAAAAAGCTGATATTATGCTTATGATTTTACGTCCAACAATGGAAGAGTTAAATGAAATTGAGACAGAATTGAATAAAACAACATTAGCTGAATATATGGTTCCTGCATACTCTTACGTATCTGTTGTTGAACTAAGCAACTACCTTCCAGCTGATGAAGATCCATATCAAAACCCACAAATCTTAGCTCGCTTATATCCAGAACTACCAAAAGCAAATCACATTTGCTTCTACCCAATGGACAAGCGTCGCCAAGGTGATGACAACTGGTACATGCTTCCTATGGAAGAACGTAAGAAAATGATGTACAGTCATAGTAAAATTGGTCGCCAGTACGCAGGTAAGGTACGCCAAGTTATTTCAGGGTCAGTTGGATTCGACGATTTTGAGTGGGGCGTAACATTATTCGCTGACGATGTTCTTCAATTTAAAAAACTTATATATGAAATGCGCTTCGATGAAGTAAGTGCTCGTTATGGTGAATTCGGAACATTTTTCGTTGGAAACATTTTACCAGACGAAAAGGTAGAGAAATTTTTACACATATAAATCGTGAAAAAGGAACGAAATTCGTTCCTTTTTTTATTACCCTCCATATTTCTCCTCAAAAAACTGCTTTTCTCCGCAAATTTGAACAAAAATCGACAAATCTCTTTCAAATACCTTACAAAATTGTAACCTTTCTATATCCAAATTTATGCTAAAATGATACGAGCTATATGCTAAATAACGATGCGAAGGTGATAATCTATATGAAAAAAATCTTGTCTATTTTACTATTGCTTGTATTGTCAATTTCTTCCTTAGTAGTAACAACATCCCATGCGGAAGAAAAAATACATATTGAGGCTGCTGCTGCACTTTTATTTGATGCAGATACAGGAAAAATACTTCACGAGCAAAATTCAGATGAATTGCTAGCTATTGCTAGTATGTCAAAATTAATTGTTGTTTACGCTGTTTTAGAAGCAATTAAAGAAGGAAAAATCACTTGGGATACGAAAGTAAATATTTCTGATTACGCTTATGAAGTCTCTCGTAATAATGAATTCTCTAATGTACCGTTCGAAAAAGGACGTCAATATACTGTAAGAGAATTATATCATTCTATTGTTATATTCTCTGCAAATGGATCTAGTATTGCTTTAGCAGAACTTCTTGCAGGAAGTGAGAAAAACTTCTTAAATCTTGCAAATGAACATGCAAAAAAGCTAGGGTTAAAGAAATATAAATTTGTAAACTCTACCGGGTTAAATAATGCTGATTTAAAAGGAAAACATCCTGAAGGAACAGATCCGACCGGAGAAAACTCCATGTCAGCTCGCGATATGGGTATTCTTGCAAAAACGATTATTACAAAGTATCCAGAAATGCTAGAGGATACAAAACAAAGATTTAGAAACTTCCCAGACAATCATCCAAAACCAATTCGTATGGAAAACTGGAACTGGATGTTACCAGGCGCTGCCTTCTCTTATGATGGAACGGACGGTTTAAAAACTGGTAGTTCTGATACCGCTGGATATGGGTTCACTATTACAGCGAAACGTGGTGATGTTCGTCTTATCTCGGTTATTATTAAAACAAAATCAATGGATGAACGCTTCACAGAATCTCGTGAATTAATCGAACATGGATTTAATAACTTTGAAAAACAAAAATTAAAAGTTAATAAAAACAATACAATCTCTGTAGTAAAAGGGAAAGAAGACCAAGTAACTGTTGCACCCGAAAAAGAAATAACAGTAATTGCGAAAAAAGGTAGCAAAGAGCCTTATAAAATTGGGACTGAATTAGATAAATCCCTTGCTGAAGATGGACATTTAGTTGCTCCTGTTAAGAAAGATACCAAAGTAGGCTCAATTACTTTAGAATCAACTGATAAATATGGTTTCTTAGACGGTAGTAAAAGTATGAAAGCTACTGCAAAAACGACAGAAGAAGTTGAAAAAGCAAATTGGTTTGTATTATCAATGCGCTCTATTGGAGATTTCTTCTCAAACTTATGGTCTAAAGTATTTTAATAATGATGAAAAGCTAGCTCACGCTAGCTTTTTTTATTTTCTTCTCTCCATGTAAAACTTCGTTTGGTTGTCATATCTGAGTCCTTTTCCTCATACGTATGAACTAGTAATTGTTACACACTTCATCTAGAGATAAAGTGAAACTTTAATCAGTGGGGGTTTTGTTCATCCCCACTGATTATTAGTTGAACTAATCGGGCTTTTACGGGCAGTTTGATCTCCCACCCACCTTCTTTGCTCCAGCCCAATTTTAAGGTGGGAGTCTTACTGCCCGTTAATGCGGGATAAACCTCTTTCCACAAGATATTCCAAAAAGAGAGGTGACACATAATGGGCGTTATTGCTTATAACGAAGAAGATGTAAAGTTATTAGCTAGACTGATGCGTGCTGAAGCCGAAGGAGAAGGACAACAGGGGATGTTGATGGTCGGGAACGTTGGGGTAAATCGTGTCCGTGGAAATTGTTTAGATTTTAAAAAAATACGTAATTTACGTCAAATGGTGTATCAAAATCCTGGTGGTTTTGAGGCAACACAAAAAGGGTATTTTTATCAACGTGCAAGGGAACAAGATATTGCTTTAGCAAGGCGAACGATTCAGGGACAACGCTTTTGGCCTGCAAATTTTGCCTTATGGTTTTTTAGACCTGAAGGCCCTTGTCCGTCAACTTGGTATAATCAACAAAACTCTGGTCGCTTCAAAAAGCACTGCTTCTTCCAGCCATCTGGCGAAGATTGTCCTAGCGTTTATTAAGGATTGATAATAAGGAGGGATTTTTGAATGGCACAGCAACAAAACCCGTATTACGGAACTGGATTTTATCAACCATCTGGAACTTATGTACAACCGCAGCAAATGACTCCACAACAACAGCAACAACAGCAAGCAATGCAACAACAAGCGGCGCAAGCTCAATATGCCGTTTCTCAAGGCATGTTACCATTAGAACAATCCTATATTGAAAATATCCTTCGTTTAAACAAGGGTAAGCAAGCTACGGTTGTAATGACTTATGAACGTGGTAGCTCACTCGGTACACAATCGTATACAGGTATTATCGAAGCAGCTGGTCGCGATCATATTGTAATTAGTGAGCCACAATCAGGGAAACGTTTTTTACTATTAATGATTTACTTAGATTATGTGGAATTCCCCGAAGAAATTACGTACTTACCTAGTCAACAAGCAACTTATGCTCCAAGACCATAAAAAAAGCTGGCATATGCCAGCTTTTGTTTTTTTATAAACCTTTTACAACTGCAGTTCCGACTAAAATCCATGCTACAATAAACGCTACGCCACCAAGAGGCGTAATTGGGCCAAAGAACTTAATACCTGTCGTACTTAATGCATACAAACTGCCTGAGAACATAATAATCCCAGCTACCATAAGCCAACCAGCAGTAGTTAAAAGTGATGATTGAACCTTATCCATCAATAAAGCAACTACGAATAGTCCACCTGCATGAAACATTTGATATGTAACACCTGTTTTCCAAACTTCTAACATTTTCGCAGAAATTTTATTTTCTAAACCGTGTGCTCCAAAGGCTCCTAACGCAACAGATAGCCCCGCTGCAATACAACCTAGTAAAAAGAAAATTTTCATCTTAATTCCCCTTTTTTACTTTTATCATAAGCAATTTTTTCATATAAGCCAAACGATTTAATCCTTAAAAATCAAATAAAGAATTACCATTTGCACCTTCTTCTTTAATATACACAGGTTCTCCAGAAACTGGCATAACTGGTTGAACTGTCTTTATAGGCTGCGATCCAATTACTTGCGATTGAATTTGCGGCTCCCTATACGTAGAAGATTCAACCTGTTCATCTAATAGTAAATCGCATAAAGCACGCACAACTAATAAATGATCTTTTGATTTTTGTCCTTCACTACTTTTTGCCTTTGCAATTTCATTCGCCATTTTATTTAAAATCTTATCGCTCGATATTTGCATTCCTTATCACCTCGTACTTTGTAGTTCTTTCTCAAATTGCTTCAGCTTCTCTACTAAACCAAATACTATTATCATATCATGTTCTTGCAGTTTTTCCTGCCCCGTTGGATTATGTATAATATCCCCATTTCTCAAAATCGCTAATATCGTTACATCAAACTGATTCCTCACATCACTCTCTAGTAACGATTTACCAACTAATATTGAATCTTTTCCAACTAAAATTTCTTCAATGACAAATGACTGTTCTATCCCATACAGCACTGTATCAATATAATGAACTGTTAATGGATTCGCAATACCTTTTGCAATATGAATTCCTGCCATACTGGATGGATTAATAACTTTATTTGCACCCGCACGCCTTAATTTCTCTTCAGTTTCTGGCTTTTCAGATCTCGCCACAATTTTAATTGCATCGTTTAATCCTCTTGCTGTTAATGTAATAAATACATTTTCAGCATCATTTGCTACGATAGCAACTAAACCAGCCGCTCTTGAAATTCCAGCATGATGTAAAACTTGATCCTCCGTCGCATCTCCATGTATATACAAAAGCTTTCCCTTCTCTAATACACTTTCATCTTTATCGACAACAACAAATGGAATTTTCTTTTCTTGCAATTCATGTACAACTTGAAGCCCCACTCTACCGCAACCACATACTATAATATGATTTTTCAACTGCGCTATTTGTTTATCCATCTTCTTCCTCCGCACTGCATGAAATAAATTCCCTTCAATAATCATAGCTGCCACTACCCCAATTGCATACGTAACAATACCTACGCCAACAGGAATAATAAGGAGCGCAAATACTTTCCCCGCTTGCGTTACAGGAACAGCATCTCCGTATCCAACAGTCAATACAGTAATCATCGTCATCCAAAATGCTTGAAACAAACTAATCTCTTCAATTGTCATAAATCCTATCGTTCCTAGAATTACAACAAAAGTCATACATATAACTGCGATCCATAATTGCTTACGTGCATTCATACCGTATTTCAACTCTTTTCTCTATCTACAATCTTTGCCAGTGGAAATAAAATACGTATATACTAGATACGGAATCTATGAAAGAGGTTGATATAATGAAGACATTTCTTTCCGCCTTACAATGGGCACTATTTATTTTAGCTGGAAGCCTTATTGTACCAATTAGTGTCGCAACTAGTTATGGTCTTGATGGCGCTGAAGCTATCGCATTCGTACAAAGAACATTATTTGTTCTAGGCTTTGCTGGTCTCTTGCAAGCTATATTTGGGCATAAACTTCCTATTCAAGAAGGTCCTGCTGGACTTTGGTGGGGAATTTTCTCCCTTTACGCAAGTTTAGGCGTCGTATTATTTGGATCAAACAATGAGACACTTAAAGTTCTTCAATATGCTTTCCTATTAAGCGGTATTATTTGTATTATTCTTAGCGCTTTTGGACTTATTGATAAACTCGTTCGCTATTTTACACCGACAGTCATTGGAACATATTTATTTCTTCTTGTTGCGCAGCTTAGTGGCTCCTTCTTAAAGGGAATGTTTGGCCTTGATGGAAAACATACAGAAGTACAACCTAACGTATTTATTCTTTCACTCATTGTTATTTTACTATCCTTTTTCATCATGAAGCTACCTATTATTGGACAATATTCTGTTCTTTTCAGTATCGTATGCGGCTGGATATTATTCGCATGCTTCGGGTTATCAAATCCAGTAACGCCTGTGACAGATATAATCCGTTTTCCGTCTCTATTTGTTTTCGGAATGCCTCGTATTGAATGGAACATGGCAATTACGGTCGTTTTCGTTACACTATTACTTCTAACAAATATGTTAGCAAGTATTCGTGTTGTGCAAAGGATTGTCTCTAAGTATGAAAAGAATGCAGCACCAGATCGTTTTAAACAAGCTGGCATTATAACAGGAATCAACCAATTGCTAGGCGGCCTATTTTCAGCTATTGGGCCTGTCGCTATTTCTGGATCAGCAGGTTTTATTGCAACGACTAATATTTATAAACGTCTCCCGTTTATATTAGGGTCAAGCTTTATTATTGTCGTTAGTATATTTCCAAAGATCACTTCATTCTTTGCAGCAATCCCTGTTGCAGTTGGTTATGCCGCTATTTATCCTGTATTCGCAAGCATGATTGGCCTTGCCTTTCGAGAATACGAAACTGTCCAGGATAAAGAACGATTATTTAAAGTAGCCGGTCTTTCAATCTTCACAGGAGTCGGAGTTATGTTTGTTCCAGCAGGAGCATATTCCACACTTCCACCATTTCTAGCATCGTTTTTAAGTAACGGTCTCGTTCTTGGATCTGTAATGGCCATTTTGCTAGAAATACTATTTTCTCGTTCCACAGCAAAACAAATATCGTAAATTGGAAAACTTCCATTATTGCACTCTACCTTTAGAGTTGTTACGATAAAATCAAACTTGAATCATTGGGGTTTTATCCATCCCCAATGATTATTAACCGATATTATGAGCAACACACTCATTATGATTTATCTACTTCTTTTCAAAGAGGTTTGATGTCTTACTATTATTCCTCAACATCTTCATGAACATGTATTTTGATTTCAATTAAAGAAAGGAATTTTCTATATGACTTATAAAATGATTGTTTTAGATTTAGATGATACTTTATTACGTGATGACCATACTATTTCACCTCGTACGAAAGAAGCGTTAATGACTGCACAAGAGCAAGGGGTAAAGGTTGTACTTGCTTCTGGACGTCCAACGTTTGGTATGCGCAATGTAGCCAAAGAACTTCGCTTAGAAGAATACGGCAGTTTCATTCTATCTTTTAATGGCGCAAAAATTATTAACTGTAAAACAAACGAAGAAATCTTTAGTAGTACACTATCTCCTGAAATCGTTCACAACCTATTTGAAATTAGTAAAACTGAAGATGTATGGATTCATACTTATATGGGCGATGATATCGTAACGGAAGAAAATAATCCTTATACTGAAATTGAGGGCGATATTACTGGTATGCCAATTGTTGTAGTAGATGACTTTAAAGCCGCAGTTAAAGAGCCTGTAGTAAAAGTATTAATGAATAAAGAAGCTGAACGCCTTGTTGAAGTTGAAAAGAAACTACAAAAACAACTAGAAGGCCAATTAAGCGTGATGCGTTCGAAACCATTCTTCTTAGAATTTACTGAAGCCGGTGTTACAAAAGGAACGAGCTTAAACAAACTGATTCAAAAGCTTGGCATTAAGCGTGAAGAAGTTATCGCAATGGGCGATAGCTATAACGACCAAGCAATGATTGAATTTGCTGGTCTTGGCGTTGCAATGGGCAATGCACCTGATGATATTAAAGAAATTGCAAATTACGTAACAGATACAAATATGAACGATGGTGTTGCAAAAGTTGTAGAGAAATTTGTTTTAAAAACGGATGTACTTGTTTAATATTTTCATTCACAAAACCTATTTGAAGTCAAATACTTCAAATAGGTTTTTATTTAAATTCTCATGCTTTTGTGACTATATTTTGAACTTTGCACTATTCTCGTAGTGTAAACTTTCTTTTTGTATATAATGAAACAAAATAGACTATTTTATTTTGAAAAAGAATACAAATTTACTATATACAAGCATACGTTAAAGGAGGCTACTTTATGTTATCTACACCAATCGGACGATTAAGAGCAATTGGACTAGTTGAGGGTATTTCTTTCCTATTACTATTATTTGTAGCAATGCCATTGAAATATTTCGCAGGATTTGCAACAGCTGTTAAAATTACAGGCATGGCTCATGGTGTTCTATTTATTCTATTCATCTTTGCAGTAATTCAAGTAACAATCGTACACCGTAAATCTATTTTATGGGCACTTGGAGCATTCGTTTCATCAGTTATCCCATTTGGTACTTTTGTACTAGATGCAAAATTAAAGAACGAGCAATAATAATAAAAAGGTAGTTAACGACTGTTAACTACCTTTTCTATTTATAAATTTGGAATTTCCCAATCAATTTCTCTTTCGCCCATATTAGCTAAAATCTTATTTACTTTAGAGTATGGCTTACTACCAAAGAAACCACGTCTTGCTGATAATGGACTTGGATGTACAGACTCGATAATATGATGATTCGGATTCGTAATTAACTTCTTCTTCGCCTGCGCATGGCGCCCCCACAATATGAAAATAACTGGCTTTTCACGTTCATTCAACAGTTGAATCACACGATCTGTGAAGTACTCCCATCCTTTTCCCTTATGAGAATTTGCTTCACTTTGACGAACTGTTAATACGGTATTTAGTAGTAATACTCCTTGTTCCGCCCATTTTACTAAATAACCGTTATTCGGAATTTCATAACCATATTCATCTCGAAGCTCTTTATACATGTTTAACAATGATGGTGGTGTTTTAACACCAGGTTGTACAGAAAAGCTTAAACCATGCGCTTGATTCGGTCCATGATACGGATCTTGTCCTAAAATAACAACCTTTGTATTTTCATAACTTGTATACTGAAGAGCGTTAAAAATATCTTCCACCTTCGGATAAACAACATGCGTGCTGTATTCTTCTGTCAAAAAACTGGATAGAGTAAGATAATACTCTTTCTCAAATTCTGGTGCCAGTAATGGTCCCCAATCATTTCTTAAAACATTTTCCATGCTTTCACTTCCTGTCCAATTAATTCAACATATCCTGTTTTGTAAATACTAAGAACGAAATAATAAGAGAAACAACTGCCCAAACAGTTAAATTCATCAAAGAAAATCCCATTGATAAGCCTTGTAATGCAGGTAATTTTCCTGATAAATAATCCGTTAATGATAAATTCACGCTAAAAATATATTTCGCGCCTTCCCAAGATGTTGCGAATGAGCTTAAGATACCGCCTGCAATTAATGCAGCTAGCATAACGCCCATACCAGCTGGTGTATTACGAATTAAAACAGAGACCATAAATGATATAGTTCCGACAACGATAGCAACAAACCAGGCTAGTCCATACGCCATTAAGATGTATTGCCACTGCGGAATAAGGTGCACAAAGTTCGTATTTAACGTTTCCTTATCAATGACGAATCCTGTTAAAACAGGTAAATTCCATCCCGAGTATCCAAATACAAGCCCTGATAATATGTAAGCAAACAAACCTACAAGGAGCAGTATGAGCGAAATGAAAAATAACATCGTCACGTATTTACTAAGGAGTATTTTCCAGCGCCGAATCGGCCGCGTAAGTAACATCTTCATCGTCCCATCACTTCGTTCTCCAGAAACGATATCAATGGCGACAATCATTACGAGAAGCGGAATAAACAATGTAATTCCTTGTTCAATAAATGCTCTGACAAAAGTCGGTGCACCTGGCGCCATCGGATTAATATCATGATCTAAATAATATTGTTGTTGTTCAACTCTTACCTTTAACCAATCACGCCATTCTTCTGGCAATCTAGAATTATTCAACCGGTTCTGAGAATCAACAATTTGCTGTTGCAATGAAACCTTCCAATCAGTTGTACCGAGTCTTTTTTGTGTCGTTTCTATTTCGCGATACTGCGCATACACAAAAAGCGGGATTAAGATTGCTAAAATAAGCATAACAACAAAAATACGTTTCTTACGGTAAATCTTTTCTGATTCATTTAAAACTAGATTCGCAAATTCACGCATGCTGCTCACCCCTTGTGAGTTCAATAAATAAATCTTCTAGCGTAAATACAAGCTCCTTAACACTATGTACATCTATTTCATTTTCTACCAAGTGTTTATTCCAACTACTTATAGATGCAATATCCATGCGGCATAATAATCGCTCGCCTTCTACACTCACTTCTCTTACTTCTTCGGCTGCTTCTAACATATCTTTCGCCTTAGAAATTGGTGTAACAATCCATTCTACACGATCACTTGCTGTTTTAATTAATTCTTCAACCTTGGCAACTGTTATCATCTTTCCTTTATGAATAATAGCAACGCGATCGCATATCATTTGCACTTCACTTAGCAAGTGACTTGAAATAAACACGCTCATATTTTCTTCTTTTACAAGCTTATGTATAAATTCCCTAAGTTCTCTAATCCCTGCTGGATCTAAACCATTCGTTGGCTCATCTAATATGAGCAATTTTGGATTCCCAAGGAGCGCCTGCGCAATTCCAAGGCGTTGTTTCATACCAAGTGAGTACGTTTTTACCTTGTCATGAATTCTTTCATCTAAATGAACCATTTCAGCAATTTCAATAATACGTTCATCTGATATATCACCTAACATACGAGCAAATTGCTTTAAATTTTCCCATCCTGTTAAATATGTATACAACTCTGGGTTTTCAACGATACTCCCAATTTGACGCATCGCCTCTCTGAAATTGTCCTTAATCGAATAACCACCGATAGAAATCGTACCTTCTGTCGCCGTAATCAATCCGACTAACATTCGAATGGTAGTCGTCTTTCCAGCACCATTTGGTCCTAAGAACCCGAACACTTCTCCTTGCTTTACATCAAAGGAAATGTCCTCTACAAGAGTCTTCTTTCCAATTACCTTCTTCAAGTCTCGTACGGAAAGTATCGTCGTCATTTTACCCCTCCTTGTTCTAGTTTTAATTTACTTACAACATTTTGAACTAAACGTTCTGCCATATACGTATAACCTACTTCGTTCGGATGAAAATGATCAGAGTATAATAAATCTTTTCCGCGGTTTTGGAATAAATCAAATGTCGGTGTAATATACACATTTTTATCGTTTAGCGCTAACTTCTCTAAAGATGCATTCCAGTCCACAACAATGTTTGAAGACCCTTTTAAATCTTCTACATCTTCAAAAGGATTGTATAAACCAAGCCAAAAAATCGGACTATCTGTATTTAATTTACGAATTTCTTCTATAATTTTCTTTGCTTCATTTTGAAACGTTTCTGTGTCAGGACGATACGTATCTAAATCTATCTTCCCAAGCGATTCCCAGCCTGGGAACAAATCATTCCCACCAATCGTTAACACGATTACATCTGCTTGCTTAATTGAATATTGAGCGCCATTACTTTCAATTTGTTTTAATAAATCGGGCATTTTTGCACCACTAACTGCTAAATTTGTTAATGCAATTTTTTGCTTATAATCTTTTTGTAAATCCTCTTTCATTCGCCCAACATAGCCAATTCCTTCTTTATCACCAACGCCACGCGTTAATGAATCACCTAAACTAACGATTTGTAACGTTCCCGTTTTCTTTTTCTCTTTTGCCACTACATCGGTCTTTTTAATTAAATTTGAAGCTTTCGGATTTAATACATCATTTACACCTGAAACAAAGCCATATGCAAATAAACAGAAAGATGCAATTGTAATGAGTAGAATTACTTTTACTACTTTTGATCTCATATCAAAACCCCTTTTAGCCCTCATAGATTGTCCATAATTATACCAAACGAAATTTTGAAAAGCGATTTTCACACCTTCTCAATTATGTCGTTTCTCTATCTACTAACTCTGGTAATAACTCTATATGCTTCACATCTAATTTCTCTTCATTAATCTTTTCATATAATAATTCAAACGCTTTCAATCCAACGTTTTTACTAGAATGCGAAATCGTCGTTATACCCAATATATCTGCCACCTCTTGATCATCACACCCAATAATCGTAATATCCTCTGGAATACGAATTCCTTGTTTTTTTGCTTCTGTAACCATCCCCGCTGCAATATGGTTACAAGATACAAGGAACGCCGTCGGTTTTACTGACATATGAGCCCATTCTCTAATTACATTGCGTCCATCTTCCACTGTAAAACACCCCTCAAATTTCCAGATCTCTAACGGTGTTACGATACTCTGTTGAAGCGAATCTTCATACGCCCTCTTTCGTCTTTGGCTATTAACGCTATTACTTCTTCCAATACAATATCCAATACTTGTATGACCGGCATCTATTAAGCTTTTCATCCCACGTGAAAATACTTTGTAGTAATCAATATGGACACTTGAAATGCATTTTGAATCTATTTCTTCACACATAACAATCGGGCCGAATTTCGTATATTCTTCAAGCTTCTCCTTACTATTTGCCCGAGAACAAATAATAACCCCATCAAGCTTTTTCATTTTTAACATATTTAAAATTTCTAGTTCTCTTTCTTCGCTATAATTTGTCTGGCAAAGCATCATATTATAATTATTCTTTGCCGTTTCTTTTGATATCCCCTCAATAATAGCGCTATAATATTGATCATTTACGTGTGGCAATAAAACGCCAATTACATTCGTTTTTCCTTTCACTAAATGAATTGCATTCACGTTTTGCGTGTAATTTAATTCTTCTATAATCGCTAAAATTTCTTTTCGTTTCTGTTCATTTACGTACGGATGATTATTTAGTACACGTGAAACAGTTGAAACAGATACTCCAGCAAGTTCAGCAATCTTTCTTATATTTGTCATCTCACTTTCCCCTTCTCACAAAAATTCTCTCTTGACCTGGTAAGCTTTCCACAATATATCCTTTCCTAGCAAATACATTTAGAAAGGATATACAACTATGCTTCGATTCAAATTAGAATATATATTTTTCATTGGCGGTTTACTCATTCTTGCCATCGGTATTAATATGATGACGACAATTACTTCCTTTGGACTTAGCCCTTATGATTCCTTCTTTATTGCACTATATCAAAATTTTGGGATAAGTATTGGTTTTTGGATTTTCATGATTAACTTTGCCTTTACACTTATCGTACTCTTTTGGAATAAAAAACAAATTACAATCGGTACAATTGTAACGATGGTTCTTATTTCTCTTTTTGTTGATTGGATTGGTTCCATTATAACTATTATGGACGCTATCCGCTCTCTTCCAAAATATATAACACTTATTTGCGGAAATCTATTCGTTGGAGCTGGAATTGGTCTTTACGTCTCTACAAACCTTTGCGCAGCGCCTCAAGAAGCTTTCGTTTTAACCGTTGCTGAGAAGAAAAAATGGACGTTTAGAAGAACAGAGATTTCATTAGCCTTTTTATTTTTAACTTTAAGCTTTTTATTAGATGGACCTATCTATTTTGGAACCATCATCTTATCCTTTACAACAGGCTGGATTATCCAAGCATTTATTCAAGTTGGTACACAGATTTTAAATAGAAAAGAACCTATTAAGCAAGCTGCTTAATAGGCTCTTTCTGTTTTATGGTAAGAGATACTACTTAGCATCACCTTCAATTCGATAGTTCGCTTTCAAACAATCTATTTCTTCATACCCTTGCAACGTATGTAGAATATAATCATAATCAGCAAGAGACGCACGATGCGTTACAATTACAATTTCAGCCTTTCCTTTCTCTTCAAGCGGCATTTGAATAATTTTCTCAAAGCTAACTCCGCGCTCAGAGAACAATGAAGTAATTTTTGCAAATACACCAATTTCGTCTTTTACATGCAGTCTTAAAAACTTTTTCACGACTATTTCGTCTGGCTCTTTTAATACTTTTTGATACTGTGGGACTACAGCACTATTTCCTGTTACCCCTAATCTAATATTTTGCATTACAGCAACTAAATCCGAAACAACAGCTGTCGCTGTCGGTAAACTTCCTGCCCCTGGTCCATAAAACATCGTTTCCCCAACTGCTTCACCGTACACATACACAGCGTTATATTCATTTTGTACTGCCGCAAGAGGGTGTGTATTTGGAAGTAAAGTTGGTTCAACCGTAACCTCCAATTTTTCACCATCTCGTTTTGCAAGACCGATTAATTTAATTGTATAACCTAAGCTCTTACTGTATTCAATATCTTCCTCTGTAATAGAGGTAATTCCTTTTACGTTCACATCTCCAAGCTCTACATTTGTAGAGAAACCGAGAGTAGCTAAAATCGTCATTTTTCTTGCTGCATCTAAACCTTCTACATCTGATGTTGGATCTGCTTCTGCAAATCCAAGTTGTTGGGCTTCTTTTAACACGTCGTTATATGCTCTCCCTTCGTCTGACATTTTCGTCAAAATAAAATTTGTCGTTCCATTTACAATTCCCATGACTTTCGTAATAAGATCTGAAGAGAGTCCTTCTACAATACTGCGTAGAATTGGAATTCCCCCTGCCACACTCGCTTCATAGAAGAGATCAGTTTTATTATCTTTTGCTGTCGCTAATAATTCAGCTCCATGTAATGCCATTAAGTCTTTATTTGCAGTTACAACATGCTTTCCGCTTTTTAAAGCTTGTAAAATATATAATTTTGCATCATCAATGCCACCCATTACTTCGATGACAACATCAATATTTGGATTATCTAAAATTTCATTTGCATCTTGTGTTAATAGAGTAGAAGGTACCTCTACTTCTCTCTCTTTTTCAATATTTTGTACTAGTACTTTCGTTACTTTTACAGGACAACCTACTTGGTGGATAAGTCGCTCTTGATGATCTGTAATGATACGAACTACACCACTCCCAACTGTCCCAAGACCTAATAAACCAACTTGAATTTCTTTCATAGTACTGTCCACCCCTCAAAAATTGTGTTTAGATGAAATTATATGAATAAAAAATCTGAAAAACAATGTATTTCGAACATTCGGAAAAATAAAGGTTAATCTTTACAAGGAAAACGTTGCCACGTGTTACACAATCTTTCTTTACAATATATAAGGGGTTTCTTGATACACGTAATAATTCAACCAATTAGAAAACAATAAATTCCCATGACTCCTCCACCTAACAAGGGGCTTTTCATCTGGATTATTATGTTTAAAATAGTTTTTTGGCACATCAATATTTAATCCCTTGTCACGATCTCGTTCGTATTCTTGCTTTAACGTATCACAACTATATTCACTATGCCCAAGGGCAAACACTTGCCTTCCTTCTTGCCCAATGACAAGGTGAACACCCGCTTCCTCAGAATTTGCTAATAATGTTAAGTCTGTCACCTCTCTAATATCACTCTCTCGTACTTCTGTATGACGAGAATGGGGAGCAAAAAACAATTCATCAAACCCTTGTAACAATTTCACATGTTGCTCGCAAACTTCATGTTCAAATACACCGAACATTTTTTCCTTAAGAGGATACTTTGGAACACCATAATGATAATACAAGCCAGCCTGTGCCCCCCAGCAAATATGGAGCGTAGATGTTACATTCGTTTTTGAATACTCCATAATACGTTTAAGCTCTTCCCAATAATCTACCTCTTCAAAAGAAAGAGTTTCAACTGGTGCTCCTGTTATAATGAGCCCGTCAAATTTTTCATTTTCAATATCACGAAATGTTTTATAAAAGCTCATTAAATGGTCCTGCGCTACATTGCGAGACAAATGTGATTCCATATGAAGCAAATGAACATCTAATTGCAACGGTGTGTTGCCAATTAAACGAAGTAATTGCGCTTCTGTTTCTTGCTTTGTAGGCATTAAATTTAAGATAGCAATTTTCAATGCCCGAATATCTTGTGTTTCTGCTCGCTCCTTCGTCATTACAAATATATTTTCCTTCTGCAACACTTTGCGAGCTGGTAAATCTTTATCAATTATGATCGGCATGTTCTTTGCCTCCGACTAGCGCCGCTTCTAAATCTGCAATAATATCAGAAACATCTTCTATGCCAACAGATAAACGAATTAAATCTGATGTAACGCCAGCTAGACGCTGATCTTCAGCACTTAATTGTCTATGCGTTGTGCTAGCAGGATGTATAACGCAAGTTCGTGCATCCGCTACATGCGTTACAAGAGTTGCTAGTTTTACATTTGCGATAAATTCTTTCGCCGCTTCTAATCCGCCCTTAATGCCGAATGTTAAAACACCACTAGCACCTTTTTTCAAATACGTTTGTGCTAACGAGTAATTTTCATTGCTATCTAATCCAGGATAATTCACCCATTCAATACGTTCATGGTTAGCAAGCCACTTAGCAACTACGAGAGCATTTTCACTATGACGCTCCATTCTTAAATGCAGCGTTTCTAAGCCGATATTGCTAATATACGCATTGAATGGGCTCATACAGTTTCCGTAGTCCCTTAATAATTGAACACGCGCCTTCACAATATAAGCTGCTGCACCAAAATTTTGAACGTAACTTACGCCGTGATAACTTGGATCCGGTTCAACAAGTTCAGGATATTTCCCATTTGTCCAATCGAAGTTCCCTCCGTCAATGACAATGCCGCCTAAAGAGCTTGCATGACCATCAATATATTTCGTCGTAGAATGAACGATAATATTTGCTCCGTGCTCAAATGCTTGGCATAAATAAGGAGTTGCTAATGTATTATCCACGATAAAAGGCACTTCTAACTCTTTCGCTGCATCTGAAAATTCTTTAAAATTCAAAACGTTCATCGCTGGATTTCCTAATGATTCTGCATAAATGAGCTTCGTCTTATCGTTAGCAAGTGCCGCAATTTCATCTGCCGTTAAATTGGGATTAAAGAACGTAACATCAATGCCAAGCTTACGTAAACTCACCCCAAATAAATTAAACGTTCCCCCGTAAACAGTTGAAGAGCAAAGTAAATGGTCTCCACTACTACAAATATTTAAAACTGCGAGCATAATAGCCGCTTGCCCAGAAGCCGTTGCAACAGCTCCTACCCCGCCTTCTAAATCTGATAACTTCTGCTCAAATGCAGCTAGAGTAGGGTTTCCAATACGCGTATAAATATATCCTTCTGCCTCTAAGTTAAATAGGGCTGCTAAATCATCCGAAGTATCGTATTTATACGTTGTACTTTGATAAAGTGGTAAAACACGTGGTTCACCATTCTTTGGCGTATAGCCACCTTGCACACAAATCGTTCCTTTTCCCCATGATTCTCCCATCTCTCATTCTCCTTTCTTTTATACAAAATAAAAAACTGCCCCTTTCCTGAAAACAAGAAAGGAGCAGTTTGAAAACACGCTCTAAAGGCTCTTTCTTATCTCTCAGGATTACTACCTGCAGGATTTGGCACAATTCCGTTATACGGCTGTTGCCAAGGTTTCATCGGGCCTGTCCCTCCACCTTTTCTTGATAAGACTATGCAATTACCGTTGATTTTATAGCAATAATTTCCTAATGTCAAACAGTTTTTCTGAATGTTCTAAAATAAATATTAACAATTTCATATAAAGCAACAAAAGAAATATATTCCATACTAACTCGAAAAAGACCTTTAGAAAAAATGATTCATGTAAAATAAACCCCAATCATCTATTTTCATTAAACAAACTGTTTTAATAGAGCGTATAATTCTTCAAAATTATGCACTTCATATGTCGGTATAATCCCACTATCATTTAATTTCCTTTCTGGATTAAACCAACAAGTATCAATTCCCGCTACATATCCACCTTTAATATCGGCACTTAATGAATCCCCAATAATCAGCCCTTCTTCAGGTGCAAAGTTAGGAATCCGTTCAAAAACATAATCAAAATACTCTTTCATCGGCTTTTGAAAACCTGTATCTTCCGAAACAAAAACATCTTTAAATAATGAATGTAACCCTGCATTACGCAAACGTTTATCTTGCGTCTTAGAAACACCATTTGTCACTATATACAACTCATACTCCCCTTGAATTTGATTTATAAATTCAAACGCACCTTGCATGAGTTGATTTCCTTCTTCTAAGTAGCTACGATAATTATTTTCGAATAATATACCGTCTACTTCTTCTCCATACTCTTTAAACAACATAGAGAATCGTTTATTTACAACTTCATTACGTGATAGTTCACCTTTTTCAAAAGCATTCCAAAGACCTTTATTTATTTTTTTATAACGAGCCCCTATCTCCTCTGTTAAAGGGATTCCCTTCTCTTCAAGAAGCACCTGTAAAGCTACTTTTTCAGCCTTTTGGAAATCTAATAATGTATCATCTACATCAAATAGCAATGTTTTATATTTTTTCATAAATTCATCACACTCTCTTTTCTACAAAAACAAATTTACATAAATCGTATCATTCCTTCTTGTAAAGATAATAGGAGATATCTCATACTATAAATAGGGGTGAAAATATGAAAATCAGCAAAAATGAAGAAGAAATTTATCAATACATGCGAATCCATCAATTCCATACCCTATTTTCATTTCATGTCTTGCCATATGTAGAGCTGCATTCTTTTCAAACGAAAGAGATGATATGTAGCGAAGGAAACGCCCTCCCTTATCTCTATTACTTAATTTCTGGGAAAGCAAAAATATATATGAATCATAAAAACGGGAAAGTTTCATTAATTAATTTTATTCAAGCACCATCTTTTATCGGGGAATTAGGATTAATAGGAGTAGAAAATATCACCAAGTCCGTTGAAGTACTAGAAGATTGTGTTTGTTTAGCACTTCCTCTTAAAGATTGTCAGCAACTTGTATTACAAGATGCAACGTTTTTACAGCACTTATGCAAATTTATTGGAGAAAAGACAATTACTCGCACTGAAAATTACGCAAAAAACTATAGTTATCCTTTCGAAAATCGATTAGCTGCTTTTATTTTATTAACAGAACAAAATAATTGTTATATAGAAAAGCATACTGAGGCTGCAGAATACTTAAATGTCAGCTATCGTCATCTTTTATATGTATTAAACCAGTTTTGCCAACAAAATTATTTAAAAAAAGAAGGCCGAACATATTATATACAAGATCGAAATACATTAGAAAAGCTTGCTGACGAGCTGAAAATATAAAGAAACAGCATTAACATAAACGTTAATGCTGTTTCTTTGAGTGACGATTATAATTTAAATTAAAATTTACTTGCTACTTTAGCTGCTTCTTCAAGACCTGCAGCAATGATTTCTTCTGCTTTATCTGGGAATTGGTTATGTCCTTCAATAACTACTGTTTCCATGTTTGTTGCACCGAAGAAGCCCATCATGCTTGCTACATATTTAACAGCCATTTCTACCTCAGCTGCTGGACCTTCTGAATATACGCCGCCGCGCGCGTTTAATAATGCAATCTTCTTATCTCCAATTAAACCAACTGGACCTTCTGGTGTATATTTGAACGTTTTACCAGCACGGTTTAAATAATCAATATATGTGTGTAACACTGCTGGAATCGTTAAGTTCCATAATGGGAAGCCGAAAACAATTTTATCAGCTTCTAGAAATTGATTTAAATACTTATCAGCAACTGCTACTGCTTTTGCCTCTTCTTCTGTTAAATCAAATCCTTTACCTGCCTTAAATGTACCATTGATCATGTCTACACCTACATATGGTAATTCTTCTTTATATAAATCAAGTTCTACTACTGTATCATTTGGGTGTGCTTCTTTATAGTTCGCTAAAAATGCCTCATATAATTTTACACTAACTGCTTGTTCCGCTGGACGGTTGTTTGCTTTAACAAATAAAACTGTTGCCATTATTTCTTCCTCCTAGTACTCACTCTTATGTTGTTATATGCTTTCAAAAAAGGTATCCCTTGTAATTGTTGTTTTGTTGCTTACAAACATATTTTATCTTTATATCAATACATTTTCGTCCTCACATAGACGTATTTTTCCATAAAAAAAGTCCACCTTCTAAAGGCGAACTAGGTCTTACGACTTTTGTCTTATACAATTCCATTTTTCACTGCATATAACGCCGCTTGCGTGCGATCAGATAAATTCAACTTACTCAAAATACTACTTACATGAGCTTTTACCGTTTTTTCTGTAATAACTAAAACAGAAGCGATCTCTTTATTACTCATCCCTTTCGCTAATAGCTGCAGCACTTCATTTTCTCTCGCCGTTAGCACATCCACTTGAATAGAAGGTTCTTCTTCCTTTTCTTCCACAGGTAGTGTTTGAGAGAGAAGAGTATTTGCTATATCCGGATGTAATTGAATATTACCTTTATATGCGCTTCGAATAGCTTCAACAAGCTGATCCGGTTCTACATCTTTTAAAATATACCCACTTGCCCCCGCCCTTAACGCTGGTAAAACATGCGCCTGATCAGAAAAGCTAGTTAATACAATTACTTTCACATTCGGATATTCTTTTTTGATGCACGCCGTCGCCTCGACACCATCCATTTCGGGCATATATAAATCCATTAATACAACATCTGGATTCGTCTCCCCTACTTTCACTAACGCTTCTTTCCCATTATTTGCTTCTCCAACTAACGTTAAATCTTCCTGTGTACTTAAGAAAAATGCTAATCCTTTTAAAACGACTGTATGATCATCGACTAACAATACTTTTATTTTCACAAACTTCCCTCATTTTCACATCATAATGGTACATTTACTTTTACGCTCGTTCGCTTCTTACTACTTACAATTTTAATTGTTCCACCAACTAATTCTACTCTTTCACGCATCGTAGTCATGCCGAGTGATTTCTTCTCTTTTATATCCTTTTCTACAAAGCCGTTTCCTTGATCGACTATTTCTAATGATACATTCTTCTCTGTCACTTTGAAATAAATCGTTGATTCTCTGACATTCGCATGTTTACTTACGTTATTCAAAGCTTCTTGTCCAATTCTCCATAACGCTTCCTCTACTACACGCGGTAAATCACGAACACCTGTAACTTGTTCCCGAATTTTCAGTCCCAAGTTTTCACCGTACTGCTTTAAAGCTGGTAATAAACCTTTTTCTAATCCTGCCGGACGAAGCTGCCAAATTAATGTTCTCATTTCCTTTAAAGCTCCTTGCGCTAGTTCCCGCATCTCATGCAAAGATTGGTCAACCTTTTCATTTTGACCTTTTAAAACGGCCTCAGCCCCTTTTGTCATAAAGGTTAATGAAAATAATTTTTGCGAAACAGAATCATGTAAATCCCTTGCTAATCGGTTTCTTTCTTCCAGTCGTACGAGTTCACGGCGCTGTTCGTTTAACCTTAGATTCTCTATTATTAATGAAACGTGATTCGATAATGCTTGAATTATATCTATTGTATTAACATCAAATTCTCCATTATTTAAACTAACACATAAAACACCAAATATATGATTTTGAATATGTATTGGCGTAGCAATAACAACTCCATTTACACGTTTTAATAGAGCTAGCTCACCTTGTTCTAACGCCTTCTTTGCCGCTTCTTTTACATCCTCTTGTAACTCTTCCTGCCCATAAGAAGCTCGCAAAGATAACTCTATTTCTTCCCTAATAAAAAACGCCACTTGATTCCACTGAAATACTTCACCTACGTGATTTACCACCTTTTCAGATAATACATTAAACTTATGAATCGTTTTTAAAGCTTGAATAAACCGCTCCAATTTCACATAGTAATGTGCTCTTCGCTTTTCATTTTCATATAATTTTGTTCGCTTTAAAGCCGTCCCGATTTGGAAAGCAACTGATTGGAGCAATACTAATTCTTCTTCCGAAAAATGTGTTTTACCTGGGCTAGCTACATTTAAAACACCAAATTTCTCTCCTCCAGCCTTTAAAGGAACCGTAGCATGATGAAGAATTCCTTCTGTATCTCCCCAATTATATTCAATTGCATTATTAATTCTTTTACATTCAATAATATTAACGGCTCTCTCTAATTTCCCATCTACGAAGCCGCGTAAACACCAACACTCACCTTCACACATCGGGCGTTTATTTTCATATTTAAGTGCCTCTGGTAACTGGTAATCGATCACCTTCGTATACTTCCCATTTTCATCCGCAAGAAAAATCCAGCCTGTCGTTAAACCTGTTACACTGAGCAATTTTTCTAGTACTGCTTGCAATACATGATATGTATCATTTGATGTATTTAATGTTTCTGCAATTTCCTTTAATATAACTAATTCATTTGTACGATTATCTCGAAACATACTCAGTCTCCTGCATACAAGATTTTAAATAGCTCTTAAAATAAATCATCTACTTTTCACTTTGTACTTATTCGTAACATTGATATAATGGTGAAAACATAGTTTTCATTATATCACTTGAGGGGGCTTTCATAATGACATTAAATAAAGCACTTACTATCGCTGGTTCTGACACAAGTGGCGGTGCTGGTATACAAGCAGATTTAAAAACATTCCAAGAACTTGGCGTATACGGAATGACATCTCTTACAACAATCGTAACGATGGATCCACATAACGGTTGGGCACATAACGTATTTCCAATCCCAGCTTCTACATTAAAACCACAATTAGAAACAACAATTGAAGGTGTTGGCGTAGACGCTTTAAAAACAGGTATGCTTGGATCAGTAGAAATTATTGAAATGGTTGCAGAAACAATCGAAAAGCACAATTTCAAAAATGTAGTAGTTGACCCTGTTATGGTATGTAAAGGTGCAGATGAAGCATTACATCCTGAAACGAACGATTGCTTACGTGACGTTCTTGTGCCAAAGGCATTAGTTGTAACACCAAACTTATTTGAAGCTTACCAATTAAGCGGTGTGAAAATTAATTCTCTTGAGGACATGAAAGAAGCAGCGAAGAAAATCCACGCTTTAGGTGCCAAATACGTACTAATTAAAGGTGGAAGCAAACTTGGTACGGAAACTGCAATCGACGTCCTATATGATGGAGAAACATTCGATCTTCTAGAATCAGAAAAAATCGATACAACCAATACACACGGTGCAGGTTGTACATATTCTGCTGCAATTACAGCAGAACTTGCAAAAGGAAAACCTGTGAAAGAAGCAGTAAAAACTGCTAAAGAATTCATCACAGCTGCTATTCGTTACTCATTCAAAATTAACGAATACGTAGGTCCAACTCACCATGGTGCATATCGTAAATTCGTTGTATCAAAAGAACTTGTCTAATATATAAATAAAAACACTCACAAGGTTCATACATTGCCTCTGTGAGTGTTTTTTATAAGCTTTATGTCTTCTGGTCATCTTATCTTTAAGATGCAGAGCTGACCTTATTTCTACCATTTCGTTTCGAGTAGTATAACGCATCATCCGCCGCTTGAATAAATTGCTCTGATGACCCTTCATACTCTGAAACCCCTACCGAAACCGTAATTTTTATTTTTGTTCCATCTAACAATTGAAATGGGTGACTTTCAACAGCTATACGAATTTGCTCGCCCATACGAATTCCGTAAGCTAATCCCTTATTCGGTATCAAAAGCGCAAACTCCTCTCCACCCTTTCGAAAAGCCAAATCTGGAAATTGTGAAGTTTCTCGTAAAATACATCCTACTTGTTTTAACACTTCGTCCCCTGCAGGATGCCCGTACGTATCATTTACATACTTAAAGTGGTCAATATCTATAAGTAGTAAACAAAGCGAATCATTTTTCATGTTCTTATTACTAATATGACGATTCATCTCTAAATCAAACTGTCTTACGTTTCCTAGACCTGTCAATGCGTCTACCGTTGCGTATTGCTTCATCGTTTGGAATAACTCATTGGATTGTAAAACGTAATTTGCACTTATGAATGTTATGTAGCCTGTAATAATACTAGAAATTAAATATAATCCTACTATGTTAATATCTTTAATTAACCATATATATAGTGAGGGGATTAGAATAGATAAAATATATGTATGTAACCATGCCCACTTTTCTCCTAGAGAGATATTTAGACGCGAAATAAAGATACTACCTACTCCTATCGCAATAATTGTATAAAAAGCTACTTGAGAAGCTAATGAATAATCCATAAATAATAACCTAGTTACTAAAATCATACTAACAGCTATAGTACTCGCTATCGGGCCTCCAATTATAACAGCTAAAATAACAGCTAAGTAGCGCAAATCCAATAGGATGGTACCAACATGAACACCGAAATACATTAGTAATATACCTAATATTCCAGTAAGAATACCTACTACACATTTCTGCCAAAGAGAAAACTCTTCTTTTAACGGCCTATCTCTTAAAAGCTGACCTCCAACAAAAATAAAGGAAAGAATAATTGTTGTATTTACAAATAAGTCCCTTAACATAAAATACTCTCCCTACTTTTCCATCTATCCCCTTCCCCACTTTATTGTATACGAAATCCCTATAATTCCCAAAGTTTTTTGTTTATTTTTTTGCTGTTCCACGTGAAACAGCAAAAAAATAAAAAGGGCGAAAACTCGCCCTTTTTCATTAACAACAGCGTGATATTTTTCCACCCTTTGCATTAAATCTTGCTTCTTGTGCCTCAGCAAAAAATTGCTTTTGACATACAACCTCTTCTTCAGGATGATGCTTTTTCATATGCTCCACATATACTTCATAACTTGGTACCCCAACGAGCAAACTAATAAAGCGTTTTCTTTCCCCCCATACTTTCCGTAGTCGTTTAAGCATAATAGTTCCTCGACTCACTTTCATCTCTAGAAATATATGCTGCCTCTTTTAGCAGCATCGGCTTATTTCTTAATACTTGAATCCAAATTCGAATTGCAGAAATTAATACAGCGATTACAACTATCATAAAAATCCCGCAAAGCGCTGCATCAATATAATCATTGAAAATAATTTGCT
Organism: Bacillus sp. NEAU-Y102; assembly: GCF_054788175.1. Classification (NCBI taxonomy): domain Bacteria; kingdom Bacillati; phylum Bacillota; class Bacilli; order Caryophanales; family Bacillaceae; genus Bacillus; species Bacillus sp. NEAU-Y102. Next base: position 311,498 of record NZ_JBTWFK010000006.1, read on the forward strand.
TCATTTGAGCAACATTTTTAGCTGGTGCTAACACTTTCCCCTCATCTAATGCTCCCTGGAACACCTTTGCATGAGATAGAAATCCTATTTTAGGGTTTTCATGAAATAGCTTTTGATAACCCGCCGTCATCGTTACAATAAGCAATCCAACAGTTGGAATAAGTGTCACCCAAACATATGCCTTTTTCCCCATTTTGAACAAAATTGTCGTTCCAAGTAATAATGCAATACCTGCTAACATTTGATTTGCAATACCGAAAAGTGGCCATAATGTATTAATTCCACCAAGCGGATCTACTACCCCTTGGTACAAAAAATAACCCCATCCTAATACACATAACGTTGTAGCTATTACATTCGCTAATGTAGAATCTGTTTTCGCAAACGGCTTATATACATGCCCTAAAATATCTTGAATCATAAATCGTCCTACACGCGTTCCTGCGTCAATCGTTGTTAAAATAAATAGGGCTTCAAAGAGAATAGCAAAATGATACCAGAATGCCATCATCGCCGTTCCACCTATTACTTGTGAGAAAATATATGCCATACCTATCGCTAACGTTGGTGCGCCACCTGTACGTGATAAAATTGTTTGCTCTCCAACATTTACAGCAAGTTCTTTTAGTTCATTTGGTGTAATAGCAAATCCCCATGAAGAAATAACTTGAGCTGCCTGCGATACATCCGTACCAATAAGTGCTGCCGGACTATTAATCGCAAAATAAGTTCCTGGTGTTAATACACAAGCTGCAATCATTGCCATCGCAGCTACAAACGACTCCATTAACATTGCTCCGTAACCAATTGGCTGTGCATGTCCCTCTTGTTCAATCATTTTTGGCGTCGTACCTGATGAAACAAGAGCATGGAATCCAGAGACTGCACCACAGGCAATCGTAATAAATAAGAACGGGAATAAATTACCGGAGAAAACAGGACCTGTTCCATCAATAAATTGCGAAACTGCTGGCATTTGTAAATCAGGTGCTACAATTAAAATACCAATCGCCAATCCAACAATTGTTCCAACTTTTAAAAATGTACTTAAATAATCACGTGGTGCTAATAACATCCAAACTGGTAATGCAGATGCAATAAATCCATATACAATAAGCATAATAGCAATTGTTTCGCCACTAAATGTGAACATACTTGCAAGTGTTGGATTTTCTGCTACATACTGTCCTCCAATAAGAGATAAAATAAGTAGGATAATACCAATTACTGACCCTTCTCCAACACGACCAGGCCTAATATAGCGCATGTAAACTCCCATTAAAATAGCGATGGGAATCGTTGCTGCTATCGTAAACATTCCCCAAGGACTTCCAATCAGTGCCTTTACTACGACTAACGCTAATACTGCTAATAAAATAATCATAATTCCTAAAATACCTATCATTGCAATTAGTCCTGTAACAGGCCCAATCTCATCCTTAATCATTTCTCCTAACGATTTACCATTACGTCTCATCGAAGCAAATAAAATGACAAAATCTTGGACAGCCCCCGCAACAACTACTCCAACAATAATCCAAATGGTCCCTGGTAAATATCCCATTTGTGCTGCTAAAATCGGTCCTACTAAAGGTCCCGCCCCAGCAATCGCTGCAAAGTGATGTCCAAACAATACCCACTTATTTGTTGGAACATAGTCTTTCCCATCGTTTAATGTATGGGCTGGTGTTTGACGATTATCATCTAAATTAAAAACCTTTCTCGCTATAAATCTACTATAAAAGCGATAAGCAACTGCATATACACATACAGCAGCTACTAAGAGCCATACAGCATTAATGGTTTCACCTTGTGATAAAGCTATTACCCCAAAAGCCCCTGCTCCTACTGCTGTAATAACGCCCCAAAGTAAGATCGATTTCAATGTCTTCACATACAATTCCCCCAATACTATTTCTTAGTGGAGATTGTACTAAATTTTCTGAATATTTAACTTGAATCCTCCCTATCATGAAGGATTTTCAGTTTATCATGTTAAAATACTCTCATTACCTACTATAATTCAATGTTATTTCGAAGGCGTTTTACATAATTACGACTGACTGGAATCGGTTGCTCATCATACCTATCTAAATACAAATTATACGTGCCATTATAATAAGGTTTCAGTTCTTTTACATATGACATATTAATTAAATAGCTTTTATGCACACGTAAAAAATCATATGCATTTAGCTTATTTTCTAATTCCTGAAGTGTATATGTTGAAATATACTGATTATTCGTTGTGTAAATTGAAACAGTTTTATTTTCTTTATTTTTACTTACATATACGATATCTTCTGGAAGAATATATCGTATACCCTCTTGACTTTCTATCGGTAGTTTCCGCAAATAACTCTTTGCTTTCTCACCTTGTTCTTTACCTATTTTATATAAAAGAAATTGTAAATCTTCTTCACGAAATGGTCGTAATAAATAATAAAATGCTTGGAAACGAAAAGCTGTAATAGATTCCTCTATGTTTTCACCTACAAAAATAAATTTTGTATAGCAATTTATTTCTCGTAATAAACTTGCATATTCAAAACCAGTACCATCTAGTAATTTGGAACTTAAAAAAACAAAGTCTGGTATATGTTTTTTCATCATAAATAAAGATTCTATTCCTGTCTTTGCTTCAAAACATTCTACATTTCTCATATTTTCAGTGAAATTTTCAGCTAACTCTCTTCTCTCTTCTGCCTCTTCCATGATCAGTAAAATTTTCATTTCTTCAACCACCTAATTCTTTGTCCATATGTCCTGCTGTATACATTCGCTTTTATAAGAAATAATCCCTTTTTCTTACTATACCATTATTTATCTAAAAAAACAGAAAAAAGGAAACCACTTCGGTTTCCTCTCCCCCTTTATCCTACATTAACTGCCTAGAAAGAGCGGAGTAGTGTAGGGTAATAAACGGTCAGGGCTACGTTTAAAATTTCACTTTATACTAATTCTCGTTGCTTCGTTTCCTGTCCAAGTATTACTACAGCGAATACACCAATTAAAATTGATCCGCAGAAAATCGTAAATATTAGTGATAGTGAAGCTTCTGAGGCAACTAAATACCCCACTAATAGTGGCCCAAGAATACCACCAATACGCCCAAATGCTGCTGCCATTCCTGCACCAGTACCACGAATAACCGTCGGATACTGTTCAGGTGTATAGGCGTATAATGCTCCCCAAGCACCTAAGTTAAAGAAGGATAGTAACATACCTGCCACGATTAATACTGTTAATGAATCCGCAACCCCAAACAAATAGGCACTGCAAGCTGTCCCGATTAAATACGTAACCAACACAAATTTACGACCGAGACGTTCAATAAACCAAGCAGCGGTGAAATATCCTGGAAGTTGAGCTAATGTCATAATAAGTACGTATTGGAAACTTTTTATTAAACTAAATCCTTTTAGCACCATTACACTCGGTAACCAAAGGAACATTCCATAATAAGAAAAGACAACACAAAACCATAGAATCCATAGCATAATTGTTGCTTTACGATATTCCCCAGACCAAACTGATTTTATATTTTCAATAACAGATGGTCTTTTTTCAACTTTTTGGAACCTTGGGGAATCCGGTAAATTCCATCTTAAATATAAAGCATATAGTGCTGGAACTGCACTCAATACCATCGCAATTTCCCAACCATATTTAGGAATAACAAAATACGAGATAAGGGCTGCAATTAGCCATCCACCTGCCCAAAAACTTTCTAATAACACAACAATTTTCCCACGCTCATGCGCTTCAACACTCTCTGATACTAGTGTAGAGGCAACCGGAAGCTCTCCGCCAAGCCCCATACCAATTAAAAAGCGTAAAACGAGAAACATCGCGAGTGTCGTTGTTAATGCAGTTAAACCACTACCGATAGAGAATAATAATAATGTAATAATAAAGACTGATTTTCGGCCTATTCTATCTGATAGTATCCCAAAAATAAGCGCTCCTACTGCCATACCGATTGAGTTAATACTGCCTATCCAGCCCATTTCCTGGCTCGTTAATCCCCAATCCTTTTGCAAGGCTACCATTACAAATGAAAGCATTCCAACATCCATTGCATCAAATAGCCATCCAAGTCCAGCTATACCAAGTAGTTTGCGCTTCGAAATTTCTTTTACCTTGCCCACTAGAAGTCCTCCTCACACAGGTGTCTTTACACATCATTTTACATGTGTGAATTGTATAAGTAAAATACTTTTGTGTAAAAAATTCTCCTTCATCATTCCCAAAAAGTAAAACGTCTATCCCGATTGGTGAGGGCTAATAATCAGTAGGGATGCCTCACTGATTAAAGTTTCACTTCATTAAAAATGAATAAATAAAAAAAAGTAGCGATATTTCGCTACTTTTTCGAACGCATTACTTCTTTTAAAAATTCCGCTAATACTAACTGACGACGCCAGCGTGTTGGATTACTACATAATCTATAAAACCACTCTAAATGAATCGCTTGGATCCATTTTGGTGCACGTTTTACCTCTCCAGCCCATACGTCTAAACTTCCACCCACTCCAACAGCCATTTTCGTTTCTAAACGATGCTTATTGTTTTGGATAAAGTTCTCTTGTCTCGGGAAACCGAGTGCAACAAGTAATAAATCTGGTTTTGCTTCTTGAATGCGAGAAATAATATTCTCTTCGTCTTCTTGTTTGAAATAACCATCTTGTGTACCGGCGATGGATACAGCTGAATATGTCTTTGTTAAATGATCTGCTGCAGCTTGTACAACATGCGGCTTTGCACCTAATAAGAAAACAGATACTGGTTTACTATCTTCTGATAACTTCGCAAGTAAATTACACATTAAATCAAAACCTGCTACACGTTCTTTTAAAGGTGTACCAAGCATGCCGCTTGCCTTTACAACCCCAATACCATCAGGTGTAATTAAATCTGTATTCAATAATGTTTGATAGAACTTTTCATCCTTTTTTGCGCACATAACAATTTCAGGGTTTGCTGTTACTACCTGAAACGTATGAGTTCGCTCCGCTTCTAGTTGTTCTTTTAAATATTGGACCGTTTCATCCATTGTCATTGTAGAAAAAGGAACGCCTAGAATATCAACTGTTTGTACTGCCATAGTTAACTATCCTCTCTATCATTACAAGTTTTTCGCTATTAATTGCTTATATGTTTCCTTTGTATCTTCATATAGTTTTTGAAGTGAGAAATTCATAGTAGCGTGCTCATAAATATGTTTACCCATTGCTGCTAATTCTCCAGTTTTCCACTTATCATACGCTTCTTCTAAAGCTAATGCTAATGCCTTTCCATCACCTGTTGGCACAATCCATCCGTAAGTTTCATCTGCGATTAATGGTTCAATTTCTCCAGCCCTAGTCACAATTGATGGTACGCGTTGATTTGCCGCTTCTAATAAAACTAGTGGGAACCCTTCACTATGAGAAGTTAATAAATTTACATGTGACGACGCAAATAATTGTTTTACATCTTGACGATGTCCTAAAAACTCTACTTTATCGTTAATCCCTTTTTCAGTAGCTAATGACTTTAGATTTTCTTCTAATGGGCCATCGCCAACTAATAATACTTTAATTTTCTCCAATTTTGTTTGTTGTAACGCATCGAATAAAACTTCATGTCCTTTGACAGGATGTAATCGCGCTACTTGGATTGCCGTAAATACATCTTCAGCAATATTGAACATTTCTTTTTTATTATAGCCTTCTGCTTTTTCATTATCATATTCAATTCCATTATAAATAACATGCATCTTTTCATTTGAAATCCCTAATGCTGCCAGGCTTTTTTTCAATCTATTTGTTACTACGAAAAATAAGTCTATATTTTTTAAGGCTTTCAAATTTAATTTCGTAAAAATCCAACCTTTTAAGCCCTGTTTAGTAAAGTCTTGAAATGGATCACTATGAATAGTCGTTACCCATTTTGCCTTTATTCTCTTTTTCATTAAAGAAACATAGAAATTAGCCCTAGGACCATGCGTATGAACTACATCAAATTTTTCTTTATTAATAAATTCACTTATATTCTTTAAAATGGATAAATCATAGCGCGATTTTTGTGAAAACACATGGACTTTTATCCCTAATTCCCTTGCTTCCTTCGCAACAATTCCATCTTCAAATACTGCTAATTCTACTTCACCAGTTGGAAACTGATCGAGAAGTGAAATAATATGTGTTTTCCCTCCCCCATCTTCTGCTCCTGCATTCATATGCAATATTCTCATGTTTTTTCCTCCTTTAAATCCTCGCTACGTTTCCAGCTATTTTTATTTTACTGTACTAAAAAATAAAAGCTAACAAAAGTTAGCTTTTATTTTTATCATTCAATTTCTAGGTCTACTATTAGATAAGCTAGCACCACTACAAAGTAAATCCCAACTCCTGGTGCTGCTAAAATATGTCCTGCAATATAAGCAATACCTAACGCTAACAATAAGCTTGCTGAAATCATTCCATATTTTATATTAAATATGTCCTTAAATCTCGTAGCAAATGCTAGTAGAATTCTTAGCCCGTAATAAATAAATGGAATCATTAGTAATACAAAGCCAATAATCCCGAAATCATAAAACCAATCATGGAAGTCCATTTCAATTAATTTTGGATCTGGCTGCTTTTGTTCATTGTATTTAAAGTTACCTGCATAACCCATTCCTAATAACTTTTGTGACATTGGCGCTTCTTTAAAGAACTGCTTATGTCTTTCTTCATATACTTGACGTCCACTGAAAATAAGGTTTTCTTGATTTTCTTTCTTTTGCTCTTTCTCAAGCTCTTTCTTAACTTCCTCTTCTATCTTCGCCTTTTCTTCTGGTTTTTCAGCCTTATGGTGCTTTTCTTCTTTTTCTTTAAGTTCTTGCTCTTTTTTCAGCTTCTCTTTAATTTCTTTTTCTTTTTGACCTTGCTGTGCCACATTTTGCTCTGATAAATAATTATTGTGAATACCCATATTTTGTGCTAATGGCGTTTGTTTAAACGTTCCAACTACACCGGCCAATAGGATAATAGCAATTACTGCATTAAGCGCAAGGGATTTTTTGTTCGGATTTTTTCTATCAAATAATAATTGAAGTAAAATAATCCCGATTGCTGCCGCTAACGTAGCACCAATTGAGCCCATTCCTACTTTCGTACCAACCTGAATTAGCGAATAAATCATTAAAATTGATGGAATCCAATATAAAATGTGTTTCCAGCTCTTTGTTTTTTGAATAGAATATAGTACCACAATAGGGAAAATAATAGCTAAGATTGAACCTAGTTCATTCCCTGCATAGAACCAACCTCGAGAACCAACCTTCATCCATTCATAACTACCAAAGTCAGTAGATGTTGAAATAGAAATAACCATAATTGCATTAATGATTAATGTAGAATATACAATACTATTTCGAACCTTATCACTAATATTAACTGTCTTTTTCAATGATTTTAAAGCTAAAATGTATGACCCCAGCATAATATATATATATAATGCTTTCGCAACGAATTTAACTTCTTCACTAAGTACAATGGGATCCTTAACTAGTTTATTATTAATAAATCCTACCCCTAAAACTCCGGCTAATAATATAAGATAAATTAAAAACTTTCTATTTTCCTTCTCTTTTGCCTGAATTAAAATGTAAATACCACCAACAGCCATAATAAGGAATCTTACTAAAATTCCAACGGTAGCATTTGACTTTAATAAAGTGATGCTAAGAGACGTTAATAAATCTAAAACAGGCTGTAAAATAATAAAAAAGAGCAAAAAATGCTCAAATCTAACCCTAGCTTGATTTGCTAACATTCCAAGACCTCCATACAAAATCTTAACATTATCTTTTAATCATAATTTATTATCGTTAAAACACACCTAGCAATTATAACATAACTCATATTTAAATTGAGAACTATTTTTATACCGAAACTAGCCAATCCATCGTAACTAGTAACTAGAAAATATTATCCTTTAGCTATCCTTCCCTATCTCTATAAAAACTATCTAACACTCTTTCACTTATTATCAGCATTATAGCAAACATTTATTAATCATTTTATTAATATATAGAATTTAACGGTTAAAAAATAACATTCACTCGGCTACCCTACAACTAAAAATTAACCTTGCTTCGTTTTCCCCTAAACATTTTCAAACGCTTTCTTTATGTATTTTATCCGTTTTTCTACATGTAACGAAAAGTAATTGTTATTTCCAATACTTTAGTGTATATTTTTTCTCTGGAACATCTTTAAGAGGAAGGGATTAAGGCCATGTTATTAATCGATATATTTACGTTTCTTGGCATTATCGCCGCTGCCATTTCTGGTACATTAGTTGGTTTAAAAAAAGATTTAGATTTATTTGGTGTCCTTTGTTTAGCTGTAGCTACTGCGCTCGGCGGCGGTATTATTCGTGATATCATGATTGGTAACCTGCCCCCTGTCGCATTTGTAAAACCCATTTACTTTTTCGTAAGTGTATTATCAGCATTATTTACTTGTATGTTTTTTGAGCGCATCAATAAACTTCAAATCGTTATTATGCTTTCTGATGCTGTTGGCTTAGGCGTTTTTACAGCTATTGGTGCAAATGCGGCAATGTCACATCATGTTGACGCCTCATTTTTAGTTGTTTCAATGGGAGTCATTACAGGTATTGGAGGCGGTATTTTGCGTGACATTTGTGCTCAAGATATCCCTTACGTATTCCGAAAAGAGATTTACGCAATCGCTTCTATCTTAGGAGCAATTAGCTTCCTAATCACACACGCTATGGGCGCGCACGTATTAGCTTTCTATGTTTGTTTATTAGTAACATTCGTTATTCGTGTCGTCACTGTAATATATAATGTGCATTTCCCTGTTTTCTTTAAAACACATGCTAAAATTAATAAAGGCCATTAAGAGAATTCTATCTAGAATTCTCTTAATTTATATACTATTCTACGAACTAATATAGAGTAATTATATATAAGCATATATAATTACTCTATATTAGTTTTAAAATTGAAAACGTTTTATACACAGGGGGAAGAATGATGCTTGGGGTTTTCAAAAAAAATATTAATAAAACAAACGCTAGTATAATCGAATTAAGTAAGGACCAACAAATAACTTTTAATGTACCTACTAATTCTGAACTGAAAATTCAAATGGATATGCTACACATTTCAAAAGAAGATTTACAAGTTGTAAAAGTACTACAGCCTTTTATTTATGCAGAAATTGATTGGATTACTGAAAAATTCTATGCCAACATTACAAAACAACCTAATTTAATTACTATTATTGAACGTTACAGCTCTATTCCAAAACTAAAGCAAACTTTAAAAACACATATTAAAGAATTATTCAGCGGCAATATGCATGAAGATTTTATTGAACAGCGTGTTAGGATTGCCAAACGACATGTACAAATTGGCTTACATCGAAAATGGTATACTGCTGCTTATCAAGAATTATTCCGCTCTATTATGAAGATTTTGCAAACAAAAATAACAACAATCGATGATTTTTCCTATTCTATAAATGTCATAAATAAATTATTCACTCTTGAACAAGAACTTGTTCTTGCAGCTTATGAATCTGAATATGAAAGAATGCAAAAAGAGCATGAGAAAGAAAAAGAACTAACTGCTATGACAATTACGCATATCGCAACAGAACTAGCTGCTGTATCTGAAAAGACAAGCTCTTCTATTCAAAAACTAACCGCTAAGTCTGAAACTATTGTAGAGATTGCTAAAACAGGTACATCATTAGCTACAACATCTGAAGAAAAAGCGAATAAAGGGAAAGAACAATTAAACCAGCAAAACAAACGAATGGGATCTATTCAAATGAATATGGAAACGATTATTACAGATACTCATGAACTTCTCGATATTTCTAACAAAATTAACGAAATCATAGATATCGTTAAATCGATCGCGGAGCAAACAAATTTACTCGCACTAAATGCTGCTATCGAGTCTGCACGTGCTGGAGAATTTGGGAAGGGGTTTTCTGTTGTTGCTGGTGAAATCCGAAAATTATCAGAGCAAACGAAAGAATCGATATTTAACGTTACAAAGCTCGTCGAAAAAACAAATGAACAAATTACCCGTGTCTCGTCTTCCGTGAAACAAATTAGCTCTCTCGTATCGGAAGGAACGGATAGTATGTCGGCAACAGATCGATACTTCCAAGAAATTGTAAAAGATATGTCTAACTCAAAAGAACAGAATAAGAAAATTGAACATGAGCTACAAACTATTTCACAAGTCATGAAAGGAATTCAAGATGATTCCTCACAAATGGCTCTAACAGCCGATAATTTGCAACTAGAACTAAATCGATAAGACAAAATTCAGGTCAGGCATACTTTTCATCTGCACTGACTACTAAATTTCATCTTTCATCAAAAAAAGAATCCAGAATGGATTCTTTTTACTTTCTGAAAAATATTTTTTGACAATACACATAACTCATATAAACACCAAAGCTCTGCAAAATAAACAATGCCGGCATAATTACATTGTAATATGCCATATCTACTTGGAAGAGCTTTAACAATACGTAGCCACTAATTAAAAATAAGAACAACATATATCCCTCATTTTGTTGTTTCTTAATTAGGAAGTGTAATAGAGCTATATTCATAAACAATGTTACGGCTATATATATCAGTTTTTCACATTTGAAAAGAATAGAATTTATCCCCTCCTCTGAAAACTGATTTATCATCGGTTCTAAAAGTTTAAATCTTTCTCCCTCAATCTCTTTTAACTTTTGATCAATATGCTCTGTTACACTTTGATTTTTCGATATTTTTTCCTCATGTTGCGTTTTTCCAATTAAGACAGATTGAACATACGTCTCATTCGCAATCGTATATTGTGACAGTCCCATTGTCTTAATTCCATAATTCACACTAAAATGAGCAATATAAAATAGAATAAGTATCCCTATCATCTTTAGTAACACTTTTTGTTTCGTTGCTGATTGAAACACTTCAATTAATAATATATATACCGTGATAAAAATAGGAAGAAATAATCCCATTGGGAAAATCATATTACTAAATGCAAATAAAATCGCTGAAAACACCCACATATAAGGATGATCTAATCCTTTATATAAAAGTATGTAACAAGCAAAATAAAATAAAAATATTGCAAGTGACTCAGGAGTTAATACGGAACTCATGAATATATTTGGAATATACAGAGCATAAAATATAGAAGCAATACGCCCGCATTCTTCTCCAAAAACCATTGCCGCAATACGATAAATAAAAAATGCGGTTCCTGCGCAAAATAACACATTAAATAGTTGTAAAGCGAATAATGTATCACCAAATATACGAATAATTACTGACTCGTATATAATAAAAGGCAAATGAGTTACAGTCCCTATATTATTACCAATTGCAATCTGCTTTGCAGACTCATACATCACTTTCATATCACCAATTATTGGAGCATCTACAAATAACAGCATACTAAGTCTCACAACTATAGATATACTTATAAGAAAAATAAGAAATTGTTTATCTGTAAAACGATATTGTAGGATTGATGCCACTAACAAAATGAGTATGACGAAAATTGCCAGTATGATTGTTACACTTGTTGTACTTCCTCCAAAAAATTGCTTACTTGTCTCAAATGCTGCCCAACAACTATAAACAAAAAATGCGAGCATCGCACCGATCGTAATTTTATTGAAGAAAGATGAAAAATTTGTTTGTATATGATTCATATGTCCATTGCACCTCTATTTCCATTCATAACAAAACGATTCTATCATGAATGGGTACACGGCTGATAGGGAATTTCTATGACAAATACATAGTCATTACTTTTTACTTGCAATGTAAGCGAATCCTCTTTTACACTACATTTTAGATAAAATAAATTTTCTTTCAGTTATATGAATACAAATACAGAAGTTTAAATCATTCTCTTTTGGAATACACTTTACTTCATTAAATATCTAATATGAGTACTCCGCTTACACATATTATTCTGATTGAAAACAGACTATAGGGGCTGAATATATGGAAAAGAAATTCATGCGAGAATCTAAAGCAATTAAGACAACACGTGTTTTTCCTAACGATTTAAATAATCACCAAACACTTTTTGGAGGGAAATTATTAGCAGAAATTGATAGTATTGCTTCAATTGCGGCTGCAAGACATAGTCGTAAACATTGCGTAACAGCATCTATTGATTCAGTTGATTTTTTAACTCCAATTCACCAAGCTGATTCTGTTTGTTATGAAGCATTTGTATGTTATACAGGGAAATCTTCAATGGAAGTTTTCGTAAAAGTAATCGCAGAAAATTTATTAGCAGGCGAGCGTAGAATTGCTGCTACTTGCTTCATTACATTTGTGGCAATAAAAGATGGAAAACCTTCGTCCGTACCACAAGTACTCCCTGAAACTCAGGAAGAACATTGGTTACACACAACCGGTTTAGAACGTGCGGAAAACCGAAAAAAGGGACGTTTAAAAAGTAAAGAGATGGCTGAAGTTTTAACTTTAAGTAAGCCATGGAATATATAATACGCTACTCTCACTTCATACATGCACAGGTTTATTTCATCCTTGCATGTATTTTTTATTATAAAAAAATTCCAGCTCTTATCTTTTATTTACTGTTTGTCTCCTAAAATAACCCACCAGTTTTTCCTTTATTTTGCTATACTATTAATGGTATATTAGATAAGGTTCGTTTAAAAATAACTATAATATAATTAAGTATATAAGGGATGGTGCGATAATGTCTATTGAGGTACCAATTTCAATACCAAAAACGTTAATTATTATTCCTGCGTATAACGAGGAAGAAGCAATTGCAGATACATTAACAAGACTATTAAAACTAAAACAGCATTTTACAGAATTAAGCATTTGCGTTATTAATGATGGATCACATGATAAAACAGCTCAAATCGTAAATGATTTTCCTGTTCACCTTGTGAACTTACCATATAACCTAGGTATTGGCTCAGCTGTACAAACTGGTTATAAATACGCTTATGAAAATGGATATGATATTGCAATTCAGTTCGATGCTGATGGGCAACATAATCCTGATGACTTGTACAAAATTATAAAACCTATTGCTGAAGACCAATGCGATATGGTGCTAGGTTCACGTTTTACAGAGAAAACAGCTTATAAAGGTAGTATTTCCAGAAGAGTTGGTATTTTTTATTTTACTGCTCTACTGAAAGTACTAACAAAACAAACCTTTATGGATCCAACTTCTGGGTATCGTGCTATCAATCGAGAAGTAATTAAGATTTTTGCACATAATTATCCAAAAGATTATCCAGAACCAGAAGTCCTTATTCATTTAAAAAAGAAAAAATTACGCATTAATGAAATATCCGTAAATATGCAAGAGCGCCAAGGGGGACAATCTTCTATTACACCTCTTAAATCTGCATATTACATGATTAAAGTAAGCCTTGCTATATTGATGCAAAAAATTGTGAAAGGTTGATAATAAATGCCTATAATTACCTTTTCATTTATCTTCATTCTATTATTATTTTTATTAATTATTAATTCCATTCGTCGTGGAGCTTTAGAAACTAAATATGCCATTTTATGGATTTTCGTTTGTGTTTCAATGGCAATTTTAAGTTCTACTGAAAAAATTATAAATTGGATTGGACAACTATTACACGTAGAATATCCTCCATCTGTTTTATTTTTATTTGGACTATTATTCTGTTTCATCTTAATTTTTGACTTAACAAGAAAAATTTCTAAATTACATCATCAACTTGTAACATTAACGCAAGATTATGCGTTATTAAAGCAAAAATTAAAAGTAACGCAAACTGAAACCGATAACGAATAGTTTTCTATTTAAATATGAATATATACAAAAAAACATCTTAATTTTTTAAAAAAATTAAGATGTTTTTTATTGCAAATTATTTTTTTCTAATTAATAATTTATTAATTTTCATAATCGTTGCCACGGTCCCTACTCCAATTATAATAAATAAGAATGGTATTAACGGTAATGCATATCGTTCATATGCAACATAAAAACATGTTAAAGCTGTTTGCAGTAAAAGGATTGACCATAAAAATGTAGTCTCTCTCCACCTTTTTAAAAGGAAAATAAATGAAAGTACTGTACATATTAAAAACGTCGTCTTAATAAAATTATATATTTCATTCATATCCTTTGCAGAAACATTGAATACTTCAATATTATGCTCTATAGAATAATACGGTTTTTTCCAAAGAATTTCTGGTTTCAAGACTAAATAACTCTCTATCATAGAGCCCTTATTCGTTTTCCACCATTCTTTCATTTTATCAATGGCTATTTTTTCTTCTAACTCCATAAATTCATGCGCTTCAAGATTAGGGTACTTTGCATGTAATTCTATTTCAAGTTCCCCCATATCCTTACCTTCTGGGTAACCTTCCCCTTGATACGTTCCAAGTAATAACGGATTCCCTGCCCCTGCAGTTAGTGGGATAAATTTATCAAATTGAATGTAATTGCGGGCCCACCATGGTCCAAGTACGATAAGTCCTATTCCTATGCTTATAATCGCCTGCTTCATCATAATCCGGAATGGATAGCGTTTCATTAAAAGATACCCAAATAATAAGATTGGATATAAGGCAATTTGTACGCGGAGGTACAGTGCTAAAAAATAGAAAATTAATACAATCAGAAGATGTTTCGTTTTATGAGTATCAGCTAATTTTAAACTCCAATATACTAATCCTAATGAAAGGAATAGAAACGGCCCTTCTGTTAAAGTTAAATTTTCCATAACAATCTCTGGAGGATACACAGCTAATAAGAAAGCACCTATTAATCCTGCAGCAGGATTCAATAAATAAGTACCAATCTTATAAGTTAGCAAAATACTAAGTACCCCTAATAGAATAATGATTAATTTGGCTATAAAAAGACCTTCACTGCCATTTCCAAAAAAGTAAAATACAGCAGCTAATAAGGCTGGAAAACCCGGCATAATATGAATCGTTGGTTTATCTGGTTCATGGTATGTTAACATCCCTGTTTCCAATAAAATATTTGCCGTTTTTTGATAACCTATATCATCGCTAGCTATAGATAGATCTGCACCATGTGTTTGTAAAGTTGCAAAACGAAGTGCAAACCCGACAATCATAATAATCCCTAAAAGGACTATATTAGATTTGCGAGTAAATCGCCCTAACATCTCATCTTCTCCCTTCAGATACATAACCTTCAAAAATTTTTTCTATATTTTTACAACACAATACGTTCTATAATAAATACTTTTTATACAAAGTACAACAATAGAAAGTTGATTTACAAAGTTTATATGCGTTAAACTTATACAGATGTTCTTGTAATCTTCTCCCTTTCAAAGGGCTTGTATATATGGTGCAAGACATAAAAAACTTGAGGAGATAAAAATTCTATGATGGAACAAAAGCAACTTGTTTCTGTTGTCATACCTCTGTATAACACGGAAAAATATATTGAAGAAACGATGCAGTCAATACTAGATCAAACATATAAAAACATTGAAATTGTAATTGTAGATGATGGAAGTAAAGATCAATCACCTTCTATCGTGAAAAACCTTGCCGAAAAATATCCGGGTCAAGTAAAGTACGTTCACCAAAAAAACCAAGGTGTTTCAGTAGCTCGTAATACAGGGATTGAAAATGCTAGCGGAGAATACGTCGCTTTCCTTGATAGTGACGACTTATGGCATCCAACTAAAATTGAGAAACAAATCGAGAGTATGCATAAAAACAACATGGACGCGTGCTATTGTGGTTATATGAATTTCTACGAAGAAACAGGCGAAAAGGTTGAGCATACAACAAACTTTATTAAAGGTGATATGGCAAAAGCATTCTTAACACACCAAGTTGTTGCTCAAACAAGTACTTGGATTTTCAAACGCTCTATCGCAATGAATCATAATATCCGTTTTACACCAGGATGTAGCTGGGGAGAAGACTTGGAGTTTTTATTTAAACTAATGAGTGTGACAAATGTATGCTATGTCGATGAATATTTAACATATTATAGAATCTTATCAGAAGGAAATCTTTCTTCTAAATATAAAGATTACGAATTAAAAACAACTAAAGAACTGGAAGTATTCAATCGTATGAAAGACTGGGTACATAATAAATCTCAAGACTTCATTACGAAAGACCCTCAGTCACTTATTGAGATTCTTGAGACTTATTTATTCCCTTATACGGTTATCAATAATGCTTGTATATACATTAAAGAAAACTCTCAATTAAATAATGCCCAAGTTCAATTAATCAAAAAAGATATAAAGAAATATTGCCGTAAAATCTATTCAAAAAACGGAAAGCGTAGTAAAAAACTATATGCAATGCTTTGGTTTGTACGAATTAAATTTCTGTTTTCTTAAACTGAAAATATAGTACTCACCTCTCTTTCCGTAAACAAATCAAATTTACAAATAGGACAGACAAAAAAGGTCCTAAAGAATAGAAAGGTTTTTTCCCATGAAAACAAATAAGATTCTTAAAAATGCCTCCTACCTATTTGTAGGAAATATTACTGTTCGATTTGTACTGGCTATTGCAACCATTTTCTTTGCAAGATATGTTTCTCCAAGTGATTACGGTATGTTTACAACTGCGTTAGCAGTTTCAGCTGTTATTTGTTACTTTACAGATGCAGGCTTGACACATACGTTTATGCGTGAAGGAACGAGAAGCGATGCTAATATTAGCGTGCTAATAAGTAGTTATTTACGTATTCGTTTAATATTAGCTATCGTAATTTCTGTACTTTTCGCTATTTTTGCCCAGTTCTTCTATCCCGATGCTTACTTACGTGCGATGGTATATTGGGTTGTTCTACCAACAATGTTCGGAGCAACCTTACAAGGTGTTGGGATGGCTTACTTCCAAGTAACAGAACGCATGCAATTTACAGCTATTATTTCTGTACTACAAGGTGTAACAGCTGCTGCTGCCCTATTACTAGGGATGTCTTTCCAATGGTCACTTATGATGGTTGCTGCCATGTACGGGGTATCTAGTCTTGTAACAGGTGTTATCGCCTTTATAATGACAATACGCTATACGAAAGTCCATAAGGGTTGGGATAAAGGTATTTTAGATCAACTACTTATTTTCACAATCAATGGAATCATCATTATGCTCTTACCACAATTGGGGCCTATTATCTTAGAAAAGGTTTCAACATATAATCAAGTTGGATTCTTTGGTGCTGCATCTAAAATACCAGCTGTACTATATCAAATACCGGGAGTAATTGCAGCTGCCTTTTATCCAAGGCTTTTTGCTTTTGGTAATGAGAAAAACATCGAAGAACATAGAAAATTATCAAGTTTTGAATTAAAACTTATGTCTTTTTTAGGAATGGGAATTTCTATCCCCTTTATTGCTGATCCAAGTTTCTGGATTGTTAGTTTATTAGGAGAAAAGTACGCTCCCGCTGGTGACGCTCTTGCTATTTTAGCGTTTATGGTTATTTTACAATCAATTAACTATCCACTAGCCGACAATTTAACAACAATTGGCCAGCAATGGAAACGCGCAACAACAATGACTATTGGATTAGTTGTTGCCATCATAGGTTATATTGTACTAGGTAGTAAATATGGAATGATGGGGGCAGCTGCCGCAGCTATCCTTACCGAAATTACACTATTAATCGGATTTACCCTCTTTATTCGTAAAGGCATGCAATTATTAGTTAAAGGAATTATATTTAATTCCTTAGCCTTTATTATTAGTTACGGTATATACCGAATCGCATTAATCAACTTACCACCATTAGTTGCTTTAACGCTTACTGGTATACTATACGGTATAATCGGGGTTTTAATTGACCCTCAAATACGTGGATTCGTTTTAGGGTTTATAAAACAAAAGCTCATTCGCAAACATGCTTAAAAACAAAAAGCTTTTCCTATTTAAAAATGGAAAAGCTTTTTGTTTTTTTATATACCACTATTTTTCTTCAGTAAAAAAATTCTATATATTCCAGGTCAAATTGACTTACTTTCTGAAAATGCCTTATACTAAATTACATGTAAACTATGAATTTCAACGCCTGTAAAAATATATATGCTTCAACAAAAATATATATTTTCTCATGTTAAAACTAAAGAACACACCTTTAAAAATTGGTGTGTTTTTATATGCTACCTAAAAACAAGTTGCTACATGATAACAACTTTTAAAGGAGGATTATCAATTTTTATGAGCATAAAGCCGAATAATAAGTTCTTTTCCAAGAAAACGATAATAATTATGCCAATATTATTATTGTGTGCTTTTGCTTTTCATTATTTCTTTTTAACATCTAATCAAGCCTTTTCTGGTACAGGGGATGCATTACGCCAATTTGGCTTCTTTACGTTTCTTCTGCAACATGCCTTTAAAGATGGCAACCTTTTCTGGTCTTTTGATTATGGGTTAGGTGGAGATTTATTTGGAGAGTTTAGTTATTATTACAGCACATCACCGTTTTTCTGGATTACACTGTTACTACCTAAACTAAGTCTTGAGCAAGTGTATGACGTGAAATTATACATGAGTATTTTAAAAAACTTTTTAG
The DNA here is from genome assembly GCF_054788175.1 of Bacillus sp. NEAU-Y102. Classification (NCBI taxonomy): domain Bacteria; kingdom Bacillati; phylum Bacillota; class Bacilli; order Caryophanales; family Bacillaceae; genus Bacillus; species Bacillus sp. NEAU-Y102. The sequence goes on from NZ_JBTWFK010000006.1 coordinate 330,105, forward strand.
CTATGTTATTCATGTATGGCTCTTTACGTTACCATAATAAAACAGCATTCTCATCTTTTGTTGCTGCTATTATATATGGTGGCTGTATTACTTTCATCCGCCACTCTTTACTATGGGATTTCATGGCTGATGCCATTGTATTTTTACCATTAGTAATATGGGGACTTGATAAATATATTATCGAAAAGAAGCGCGGACTTTTCCTAATCGCTGCTACTTTAATGTTAGCATCAAACTTTTATTTTGCTTTTATCACAAGTATTTTCATATTCATTTATGCATTATTCCAATACTTTGCGACACAAAAAAATAAAACGATTGTCTCTTTTCTAACTTATTATATTAGAATCGGCTTATTGTACGGACTATCACTCGGTTTAGCCGCCGTTTGCTTCCTCCCATCAGTTAATGCCGTATTTAGCGCCGATCGACTATCAAAAAAGTTTGAGATACCACTATTATTTGAAGATAAATTTTATAAAGATTTAATGGAAAATATTTTCTTCATGTATAGTGCTGAAAATCATCAACTAGCTTTACCAGCTTTAATTTTATTCTTAATCGTATTTGGAATGTTTATACGTGATAAACTCGTTAAAAATAAAGTATTCTTTACGTTATTCATGTTCATTCTGTTTATGCTTCCATATACATATTCTGTATTTAATGGTTTTTCAGCAATGCAATCTAGATGGTTTTATTTATTTGTATTTGTCATTGCCCAAACAATTGCATACATTCTAGATTGGATGATTATTCATAAGAAAGACTACAAATTACCTTATTTAATAAGTTTATTAGTGTCTATTGGATTATTCATTTATGCATTTTATAGAAAAGCAAATATAAATGTAACTGATAAACCTTTACAAGACGTTGATAACATTTTACTCGGAACTGTCGTTCTTTCTGTTATTACAGTATGTTTATGGCGTTATATTTCTAAACCTTTCATACAATTTTTAGTTGTATTGAACATACTCGTTAGCACAATTTCTATGAATTATATGTATGCGAATAATATACTTAGTACCGTTTACGGACAGAGCCAGATTTCAACTGAAAAGTTACACGAACCAGGCTATGATAATAAAGAAGAAATTGCTGCAATTCGCTACATACAAGAAAATGATAAAGACTTTTATCGTATTCTTAATCCATATAGCGAATATAACACACCAATGCTACAAGGATATCATGGCGTAAGTACATATCAAAGCTTGGTTAATTATTATGTCCATGACTTTATGAAAAATAAATATGGCGTATTCCAAATGTACGATACACCCTCAATGTTTTATCAAGCTGATAGTCGACTGCTACTTGAAAATATGCTAGGTATAAAATATCGCGTATTAAGTGCTGATACAGATCCAAAGAATGTACCTTATGGATATAAACTATTACAGCAAGTAGGACCATATAATATTTACAAAAATAACTATACCTTACCGTTAGGGTATGTATATGATTCGGCTATAAGTGAAGAAGAGTTTTCTAAATTAAACTTCGCTCAGCGTGATCAATTATTATTACATGCTGTTGTCGTTAATAATACAAAAGAATTTTCATTAAACCATTTTAATAAACAAGACCTTAAGTCAAAGGCAGTATCTATTAAAATGGAAAAAGCAAAATTCGAAAATATGGTAAAAGAAGGAAACAAACTAATTGTTCATGGCTTTGGAAATATGATCGTACCTATCAATTATCCTAATACGCCTGGTGACCTACTGATAGAATTAAAATTGAAAAATACAGGTACATTCAATGCAACTGTTAATGGAAAAACAATCGGAAAAGGTGACGATGCTGGTGCATACTCGTATCCGTTAGAAAGATTTGTTTACAATTTAGGCACTGAGCGTCCAGAAAACCTAACTATCTCTATTGATATGGCAGGTGAGTATGAATTAGGTGACTTACAAGCAAATATCGTAAACTATGAAAGTGTACAAAAAGAAACAAAAAAATTAACTGAAAATAGACTTGAAAATATTTATTATAAGAACAATTATTTAAAAGGGGATATCAACTCAAATAAAGACGGGCTCCTATATTTATCTGTTCCATATAGTAAAGGTTGGACTATAAAAGTTGATGGAAAAGAAAAGGAATTTACGAAAGCGAATTCTGCCTTTATCGGTGTTCCCATTACAAAAGGCTCACATGTAATCGAAATGACTTACGTTACACCTTACTTCAAATTAGGTATGATTATATCAATTATCTCACTAATTATTTGTGTAGCTTTACTAATTTTCACAAATCCAAAAGCACGACGAAAATTTTCTTTTAAAAAGCAATAATGAGTAATCAATGAATCATGAAGCTATCCAATTGGATAGCTTCATATAAAAACGCATAACATTGTTTTAACCCACTACAAACAAGGAGTGTCAAAAATGACTCTTTCAATCGTTGTACCATGCTACAATGAAGAAAAGGTGCTTCGAGCCTTTTATTCAGAGACTTCTCTTGAAATTCATAAATTAACTACCGATTATGAATTTGTTTTTGTTAATGATGGTAGTAAAGATGATACATTAAATATTTTACGTGATTTAGCTAGTTCAGATTCATCGGTACACTATATATCGTTTAGTCGAAACTTCGGAAAAGAAGCTGCAATGTTAGCTGGCTTAAAATACGCTACAGGCGATGCCATTGTTATTATGGATGCTGACTTACAACACCCTCCTACGTTAATAAAAGAACTGTTAGAAGGATATAACGATGGCTACGACCAAGTCATTGCAAAAAGGACAAGAACTGGTGATTCTCCCGTTCGCTCTTTCGTCTCTCGTCTTTACTATAAGGTGATGAATAAGTTTGTAGATATTGAATTAGTAGATGGTATTGGTGACTTTAGACTTTTAAGTCGAAGAGCAGTGGATTCATTAGTATCCTTAAGTGAGTACAACCGATTTTCAAAGGGCTTATTCTCTTGGATTGGTTATAACGAATTAATTATTGAATATGAAAATGTATTACGTTCTGATGGAGAAAGTAAATGGACCTTCTCGAAATTATTAAATTACGGAATTGATGGTGTAATTTCATTCAATAATAAACCGTTACGCCTATCTATATATCTTGGATTACTAACAACCATTTTTGGACTTTTATATGTAATCACTACGTTCGTTCAAATTATCCTTGGTGGTGTGGAAGTTCCTGGTTACTTTACTCTCATTTCCGCTATACTATTTATTGGCGGTATTCAACTCATATTCCTAGGTGTTATTGGTGAATATATCGGTCGTATTTATTATGAAACAAAACGTAGACCGCATTTTATTGTAGCTGAAAAGAAAGTTAGTGAAGTTAAACAAAAGGCATAACAAAAAAGTTACTTCTGTAGGTAGAAGTAACTTTTTTATATACTAACATTTACACACCCTTTTTTTGCATAGATATAATCATTTCTTTTAGCCCATTATAATACGAAGTTTTTGGTATATCCCCGATATACCTCTCATATTTCTCCCCGCTTAATACAACTGGTTTTTCCGTCAAATATAGCATTTCCATAAATTCTTTCATCTGCTTATCAAACAGACCAATAAACTGGATCATTCCTCTTTTTACAGTTATTACTCGTTTCGTATATCCCGTTAATTCCCGTATGTGTTGAATCATTTCCTCACCTGTAATAACACCATAACCCGGTATGTTCCAATTTTGTCCATAGGCCTCATCATGTAAAGCTAATTCAACCATTGCTTTTGCACCATCTGGTGTAAAAATATATTCACGGGCAATCTTTTTATCTCCAACAAAGCTAGACATTTTATTTGCAAGTATTCCCTTTAATGTATGATGAACAAGTGTGCTTTCTGCATTTGGACCATAAAAGTCTGGGAAATGAGCAATAAACATTCGTACATTAGCTTGTTTTGCCATCTCTTCAAGTTGTAAACGAATCTTCCCTTTCTTTGTGTGTGGTCTTTTTTTAGCCTCTTCTTTTACAAGCCCTTCCCCTTGTCTTCCATACGCATAAATATTATCAACTATTCCTAGTTTGATACCGTAATGTTTCGATACCTCTAATATGTTTATTAATAATTTCTCTTGCTGTTTCTCCCAATCTGAATACGGAATATTTACAACATGAAATATAATATCAACATCTTTAGCAGCATTCATTATATCCTCTTTTACAAATACATCGCCGGCTACAACTTCTACATGTTTGTTCCCAGAAAATAATGCACCTAATCTCTCCTTATTTCTTGCAAAAGCAACCACATGAATCCCTCGGCCACATAATTCGTTTACAATTGCATAACCCATTGAACCAGAAGCACCTAATACTAAAGCCTTTTTCATTATAAATCCCCTCCTAAATTAATTAACCACTGTTCAATTAATATTAAAAAGAAAATCACTTACATAAGAAGCGATTTTGAAATAAACTCTACATGTACCTTAGCCAAACCTTGTAGTTCTTCAAACGTTTGGCCACTTCTGCAATAATGTGCTACAAATCCATGTAATGATAAAAAAACAGACCATATTATCATCGCATTTAATTCCCCATCACATAAAAAAGAAATAACCTTCGCAAATTTTTCATAACTAACATTAGGACTATTTGCCAAACACTCTTTTAATTCGGCATCTTTAATTAAAAACATAATTTCATAATGACTCTGATTTCTTAGACCAAATTCAATAAAACCGAATAAAACTGCTCTTAGTTGCTCTTCTCTCGATAACTTTTGATTACAAATTTCATCTAACTTTTTGTTTAATAATTGAAAATCCTGTTCCACCATTGCGTAAAATAGCTCTGCTTTGTTTTTAAAATGATAATAAATCGAACCATGGCTATATCCAAGTTCTGTTGCAATTTTGCGCATTGAAGTATGTTGATATCCTTGTGCTATAAATAGCTCCCTAGCTACATTCATAATCATTTCTCTTGTTAGTTCTTGTTTAACTGCTTTCCTTGGCGACATATTTCATACCTCACACATATAATTAACCACTGTTCAATTATATTATATATTTTCAGAAAATTAATGCAACCCTTTTTTTGAAAAAATATACATTTTGAAATGATGGCATTATATGAAAGAATTTAGTATCATGATTCAAGGTACTATTTCAAGTTGGACGGAGGATACTATGAGCTTATTAACAGTTGAAAAATTAGGACATACATTTGGCGATCGTACATTATTTAAAGATGTATCTATGCGATTATTAGCAGGTGAGCACGTTGGATTAGTTGGTGCAAACGGTGTTGGTAAATCAACATTTATGAATATCATTACTGGTCAGCTTATTCATGACGAAGGTCGTGTAGAATGGACACCAGGCACACATTACGGTTACTTAGATCAGCATACGGTTTTAACGCCTGGACGTACAATTCGTGACGTACTAGCGGATGCATTTTTACCGTTATTCGAAAAGGAAACAGCTTTAAATGAAGTTACAGAAAAAATGGGAACTGCTACACCAGAAGAACTAGAAGAACTTCTTGAGCAAATGGCAGAAATACAAGATGCACTTGAAGCAGGTGGTTTCTATTTACTAGATATGAAAATTGAAGAGGCTGCACGTGGTCTTGGAATTGATGCTATTGGTTTAGATCGTGATGTTTCAGCACTAAGTGGTGGACAACGTACAAAAGTATTGCTTGCAAAGCTATTACTTGAACAACCAGAAGTGTTATTGCTTGATGAACCTACTAACTATTTAGACGTTGAACATATTCATTGGTTAACAACTTATTTAAAAGAATACCCACATGCATTCTTATTGATTTCTCATGATACGGAATTTATGAACAAATGTGTTGATGTTATTTTCCATCTAGAATTCACAAAAATGACACGCTATACAGCGACATATGAAAAATTCCTAGAACTAGCAGAAATCAATAAAAATCAACATATAAACGCTTATGAAAAGCAGCGCGAGTTTATCAAAAAGCAAGAAGACTTCATTGCAAAGAACAAGGCTCGTTATTCAACGACAGGTCGTGCAAAGAGTCGTCAAAAACAACTTGATCGCATGGAACTTATTGATCGTCCGGAAACAGCAATCAAACCTGAATTCTCATTTAAAGAAAGTCGTGCAAGTAGTCGCTTCGTCTTTGAAGGTGAAAATGTAGAAATCGGATATACACATCCGCTACTACCAAAGTTATCAATGACAATTGAGCGTGGTGAAAAAATTGCTATTGTTGGATGTAATGGTGTTGGTAAATCAACGCTACTAAAAACAATCTTAGGTAAAATTAAACCTTTAAACGGTAAAACAAGTCTTGGTGACTTCTTAGAGCCTGCATACTTTGAGCAAGAAGTTAAAGCTGATAATATAACACCAATTGATGATGTATGGAATACATTCCCTGGCCTAGACCAGCATCAAATTCGTGCGATGTTAGCAAAATGCGGATTAAAAAATGAACATATTTCTCGTCCATTAAGTCAATTAAGTGGTGGAGAACAAGCAAAGGTTCGTTTATGTAAGCTAATGGGTGAAGAAAGTAACTGGCTACTATTTGATGAGCCGACAAACCATCTTGATGTTACAGCAAAAGAAGAACTTAAGAAGGCTATGAAAGCATATAAAGGAACAATTCTCCTTGTATGTCACGAACCGGAATTCTATGAAGATTGGATCACAAAGGTTTGGGATGTAGAAAAATGGTCTCAAAATAGTAAGTAATCTTTAATAAAAAACTCCTTGTGTAGACAAGGAGTTTTTTATTAAGAATTTTTTATATTGTAGTATCCTATAAGGCGTAAGCGAAATTCTTTTAATTCCGGATAAACCTCTAAATTTGCTAACATGCCTCTAATTACCGGAATTCTTGGATTAAGCAATCGCATTTCCGCCTCTAAAACATCTAATGTTACTAGCAGCTCATCGTCCTCTAATTGATCAGCTAGAGTACGCTTAAATCCAATAATTTCTTTTAAAAAATGCTCTTTAACCTGTTCCTTAATGAGCTCTGATTTACAAAGAAATTCTCCAAGCTTTTCTTCGTGTAAAATAGGTTCTTCCGAAGATTCTACCAAGCCATCTACTAAATTATCTACTCTTTTTAAAATAAAAGCAGAGACGTAAGATAAATCAATTTCTGTTGCTTGTAAAATAATTAATTCTAAATACCCACGGCATATGCCTTCCACCATAATTACTAAATCCAATAAATATGGCATAATCTTTTCACCATAAATGGACAATAAACTATTTCGATAAAATGCATGAGACTCTAACTTCATCCGCATCATAAATTCTTCCACTTCTTTATTAAACGGAATCGCATTTTCTCTCGCATGCATAATAATAAACTCTTTATGCTTTTGTATATCATTAAACTGACAATGTAATTGTTTTGCAAATTTTTCACGTGGTAACAAAGACTCTTGCTCAATATCCAGCATTTTCTTTTGAATTTTGTCATAATAATATCGAAGTGTCGCTAATAAAAGCTCATCTTTTGATTTAAAATATAAGTAAAAAGCTCCCTTAGATATACCACTAGCTGTCACAATTTCCTGCACTGATGTCGCATTTACACCCTTAGTAGCAAATAACTTCATAGCCGATTCTATAATTAAACGCTCTTTTTCTTTCATATCTTCTCTCCTAAATTTAATCTCGCATCTTATTATGGATTTATTATACCATCTCTTTTTATTGACGATTGACCAAATGGTCAGTTATATTATGTATTAGACTGACCAGTTGGTCAATATAATACAAAGGGAGCGCAAACATGAACAAAATCATCAATTTCTCGTTAAAAAATAAGTTCGCAGTTTGGCTACTAACCATTATTGTTACTATTGCGGGAATTTACTCTGGCCTCAATATGAAGCTGGAAACAATTCCTGATATTACAACACCGATTGTGACAGTAACTACGGTCTATCCTGGTGCTACACCAGAAGAAGTAGCCGATAAAGTTTCAAAGCCGATGGAAGAACAACTACAAAATTTAAGTGGTGTTAACGTTGTTAGCTCATCATCTTTTCAAAACGCATCTTCTATTCAAGTAGAATACGATTTTGATAAAAATATGGAAAAAGCAGAAACAGAAATTAAAGAAGCTCTCACAAATGTAAAGCTCCCTGACGGTGTTAAAGACCCTAAGGTTTCACGAGTAAACTTCAATGCTTTTCCTGTTATTTCGTTAAGCGTAGCAAGCAAGAATGAATCTTTAGCTACCTTAACTGAAAATGTAGAGAAAAATATTGTACCGGGCTTAAAAGGACTTGATGGTGTTGCATCTGTTCAAATTGCAGGTCAACAAGTAGATGAAGTACAGCTCGTCTTCAAGAAAGATAAAATGAAAGAACTAGGACTAAGTGAAGATACTGTAAAAAATGTAATTAAAGGATCGGATGTATCTTTACCACTTGGCCTATACACGTTTAAAGACACGGAAAAATCAGTTGTTGTAGATGGCAATATTACAACGATTAAAGCATTAAAAGAACTCAAAATCCCAGCTATACCTTCATCACCTAACGGTCAAGGTAGTCAAAATGCTGGCGCTGGTGCACAAACGCCGCAAATGAATCCAGCTGCTATGAACGGAATTCCAACAGTTACATTAGACGAAATTGCTGAAATTAAAGAAGTTGGGAAAGCAGAATCCATTTCTCGAACAAATGGAAAAGAAGCAATTGGAATTCAAATTGTGAAGGCCTCTGATGCAAATACAGTTGATGTTGTAAATGCAGTAAAAGATAAAGTAAAAGATCTTGAGAAAAAATATAAAGATTTAGAGATCATTTCAACATTCGACCAAGGTGCACCTATTGAAAAGTCAGTTGAAACAATGCTAAGCAAAGCAATTTTCGGTGCTATCTTTGCGATTGTTATTATTATGCTGTTCCTACGAAATATTCGAACAACGTTAATCTCTGTCGTTTCAATACCACTTTCGTTATTAATTGCTGTTTTAGTCATAAAGCAAATGGATATTACGCTTAACATTATGACGCTTGGAGCAATGACAGTTGCTATAGGCCGTGTTGTTGATGACTCAATTGTTGTTATTGAAAATATTTACCGACGTATGTCGTTATCAGAAGAGAAATTGCGCGGAAGAGATTTAATTCGTGAAGCTACGAAAGAAATGTTTATTCCGATTATGTCTTCTACCATTGTGACAATCGCTGTATTCTTACCGCTAGGACTTGTAAAAGGTATGATTGGTGAAATGTTCTTACCATTCGCCTTAACTATTGTCTTCGCTTTATTAGCATCGTTACTAGTGGCTGTTACAATCGTACCAATGCTTGCCCATTCCTTATTTAAGAAAGAAAGCACGAGGGAAAAAGAGGTACATCATGAAGAGAAACCAAGCAAATTAGCAAATGGGTATAAACGTATACTTGAATGGGCTTTAAATCACAAAATTATTACATCTAGTATTGCTGTCCTTCTATTAGTTGGTAGTCTCGCACTTGTACCGGTTATCGGTGTAAGTTTCTTACCTTCTGAAGAAGAAAAAATGATTATCGCAACATACAAACCTGAACCAGGTCAAACATTAGAAGACGTTGAAAAAATTGCAACGAAAGCTGAGAAGCACTTCCAAGATAATAAAGACGTGAAAACAATTCAGTTCTCATTAGGTGGAGAGAATCCAATGAGCCCTGGTCAAACAAATCAAGCTATGTTCTTCGTTCAATATGATAACGACACGAAAAACTTCGAAAAAGAAAAAGAACAAGTCGTGAAAGATTTACAAAAAATGTCTGGAAAAGGTGAATGGAAAAACCAAGACTTCGGAGCAAGTGGCGGTAGTAACGAAATTAAACTATACGTTTACGGAGATAGCTCAGAAGACATTAAGCCTGTCGTAAAAGATATTCAAAATATCATGAAGAAAAATAAAGACTTAAAAGATATAGATTCTAGTATTGCAAAAACATATGCAGAGTACACTTTAGTCGCAGATCAAGAAAAGCTGAGTAAAATGGGCTTAACGGCTGCTCAAATTGGAATGGGACTTTCTAATCAACATGATCGCCCTGTTCTGACAACAATTAAAAAAGACGGTAAAGATATCAATGTATATGTAGAAGCTGAAAAACAAAATTATGAAACAATCGATGACTTAACAAATCGCAAAATTACAACACCACTTGGTAATGAAGTAGCTGTAAAAGATGTTATGACTGTAAAAGAAGGTGAAACATCGAATACAGTAACACACCGAGATGGCCGTGTTTATGCAGAGGTTAGTGCAAAATTAACATCTGATGACGTTTCAAAAGCATCTGCTGCAGTCCAAAAAGAAGTAGATAAAATGGATCTTCCTTCTGGTGTAGATGTTTCTATGGGCGGTGTTACTAAAGATATTCAAGAATCATTCAAGCAACTTGGCCTAGCGATGTTAGCTGCGATTGCCATTGTATACTTCGTTCTTGTCGTTACATTTGGCGGTGCCCTTGCACCATTCGCAATTTTATTCTCGCTACCATTCACAATTATTGGGGCCCTTGTTGCCTTATTAATCTCTGGTGAAACATTAAGTGTATCTGCAATGATTGGGGCGCTTATGTTAATCGGTATCGTTGTAACAAACGCAATCGTGCTTATCGACCGCGTTATTCATAAAGAAAATGAAGGTTTATCAACACGTGAAGCTTTATTAGAAGCTGGTGCAACACGCTTGCGTCCTATTCTAATGACTGCAATTGCAACAATCGGAGCTCTTATCCCGCTTGCATTAGGATTTGAAGGTAGCGGCTTAATTTCTAAAGGACTTGGTGTAACAGTAATTGGTGGATTAACAAGTTCAACGTTATTAACACTTCTTATTGTTCCAATTGTTTATGAAGTATTAAGCAAATTTAAAAAGAAAAAAACAAAATAGCAAAAAAATAACCTCGCTAACTGCGAGGTTATTTTTTATTTCCAAACAAGATTAAGAAATCGCCATAACCTTCTTTCTCTAATTCCTCTTTTGGAATAAATCTAAGAGCTGCGGAATTAATGCAGTAACGAAGCCCATTCGGTTCTGGACCGTCTGGAAATACATGCCCAAGATGCGAATCTCCCTCTTTACTTCTCACTTCTGTACGTGTCATATTATGACTCACATCCATCTTTTCTTTCACACTTGCTGACATAACTGGTTTTGTAAAACTAGGCCATCCACATCCACTATCAAATTTATCTAGAGAAGTAAACAACGGCTCACCTGAAACGATATCTACATAAAGACCTTCCTCTTTATGGTTCCAATACTCATTTCGAAATGGTGGTTCTGTACCATTTTCCTGTGTTACATAAAACTGCATCTCATTGAGTTTTTCTTTTAAATGAGCATTATCCTTTGGCCAATGTTCCTTAATAAAAGCATCTCGTCCTGAGCCTTTACGATATAACTCATAGCGGAATGTGTTTTTCTTATGATATCCTTGGTGATATTCTTCAGCTGGATAAAATGTAGCTGCTGGTAGTATTTTTGTCGCAATTGGTTTCGAAAAGCGCCCACTCTGCTCAAGCTCTTCTTTTGAAGCTTCTGCTTTTTTATGTTGTTCTTCATTATGATAAAAAATCACCGTTTCATAAGACTGTCCGCGGTCATGGAATTGTCCCCCAATATCGGTCGGATCAATTTGTCTCCAATATATATTTAACAATTCCTCATACGGCATTTTATTTGCATCAAATGTAATTTGTACCGCTTCATAATGTCCTGTTGTTTCCGAGCACACTTCTTTATACGTTGGGTCCTCTTTATGACCGCCTGTATAACCTGAAACAACCTGTATAATTCCCTCCATCTCTTCAAATGGAGAAACCATACACCAAAAACACCCTCCAGCAAATGTAGCCAATTCTACCTTTTCATTTACAGCCATTACTTCACCCCTATTCTATATTCTCCTTACAGTATGGCATAAGAAACATAATGTTATAAAAGAAAAAGCATCGAACATCGATGCTTTTTCTCTACTTCACTTTATTTTGTTCCAACATCCTTCTCCATTTCATCACTTGTCACATCTAAGACATCTAATAAGAAAATGAAAATTGGAATACCGATAATCAGTCCCCATACACCTAAGAAGTGCTCTGAGAAAATTAATACCATAAAAGTATAGAAAATCGGTAAATTTGTTTTTTGCGACATAAACTTCGGATTTAATACGTAACTTTCAAGCGCATGAATAACTGTTACGATAACTAAAATATAAACAACGTACATAATACCGCCAATATTGTAAGCAATCATACAAAGTGGGAATAACGAAATGATAACCCCCGCTACTGGAATTAAGCCAAGCAAGAAAATCATTAACGCTAAACCTAATAATTGTGGGAATCCTAATATCCATAATGCGATAACTGAAAGAACACAGTTAACAACAGCAATTAAAAATTGCGCTTCGATTACCTTTCCAAATGAACGTGCAAATTTCTTTCCGAAGTACTCAATTTCAGTATAGAAAATTGCAAGCCTGCTTTCTTTAAACTTTACAGTAAAACCAACAATACGAGATTTTTCTAGTAAGAAAAACAAACTCAAAATTAAAGAAAGTAAAACTTGAAGGCCAAATTTACCAACATTCGTAATCGATTTATACAAAATGTCTACGCCTTGTCCTACATATTTAGAAAGCTCCATATGATTGACAGCATTAACTGCATACTTAATTAGTTCACTATCTGGTGGGTTTCTTAAAAATACATTGAATTGGTAAATCAATTGTGAAATTTGTATCGTTAATACTGGTAAATATTTAAATAGCGTAATAGCAATTCCACCAATTAACATTACATATAGAAATGCTATAATAATTTTTCGATTAATAGGCATGAAATGATCTAATTTGCGGGAAATAAACTTTTGGAATCGATCCATTAAATACGTGAGAATAAACGTAATTAATATTAAATTCAACATACTTTGCAGCCCGTATAACACGAGAGCAAGTATTACTAATACGAGTAACCTCTGAAATCCTTTGCTTTGAAACAGGTTTTTTATTTGCATAATCGACGAATACTCTCTCCTGTCCTATAAACTAAAACGTTAATAAGTAGATTTCTCTCTTTTCTACTTTTAATTATTCATTCATATTAAGATTTTTATAAACTCATTATATGCCTATCTTAACAGGTATATAGTAGATTACTTCTTATTTTACAATACAATGACCTAATTCAAAACGTATTCTACATAGTATTAATGAAGATTTAAGGAAACTTACATTTTTTTAAATAGGTCTTACCACTACTGTAACATAAAAAGCAAGCTATCAGTAGAAATCTGTCCTACAAATAGCTTGCTTTTCTTATTTTTTAAGTAAGTTTTACTATCCAATGAATGGCATAAACATTGGGATGACAACTACTGTTACAACCCCAACTACCGTTACAGCAATACTTGCCATCGCTGCCTCTACCTCACCCATTTCAATTCCTACTGCAACTCCTAATGCATGGCCCGCTGTTCCAAGTGCTAAACCTTTTGCAATCGGATGCTTAACTCTAAATGTTTTTAAGAATAATGCCCCTAATGCGTATACGATAACTGCGTTGAAAATAACTGCAAACGATGTAATTGCTGGAATACCACCAATACTTTCTGAGATTGGTAACGCAATTGCTGTTGTTGCTGCTTGTGGTAGCATTGAATTCATTACTGCTGTATCTAAACCGATTGCTTTTGCAACAATGAACACGACAATTACTGAGCAAATAGATCCCACCACGATAGCCGATAAAATTTGCCACCAATATTTTTTCAACTTATCCACTTGCTTGTATAGTGGGATAGCGAATGCAATTGTTGCTGGTTCTAAGAAGAAACTAATCATTTTTCCGCCAGTATTATATTCTTCAAAAGTAAAGTTACCTACCTTTAGAAAGACAATCCCTAATACCATCGCTACAAATAATGGTGTAAATAAGAAGAATCCTTTTGAATGCTTGAATAATAACGTTCCGATCCCGTATGCGATTAATGAAACGACGATTCCGAAATATGGAGTCATTGTGCTTGCCATATTCATTACCTCCTAACAATATATAAATGCAATGGTTACGCAACCTTTCCGTGCTTGCGTCCTTTATTTACTACTTTCAATTCTTTTGTATCTTCTGTTTCTTTTTCATCTTTTCCTAAAATAAATTGTGCAAATAATCCTGTTACAGCTAGTAAAATAACTGTTGCTACAACAATTACAGTTAAAATTTGTACAAAATATTGTCCCATTACACCAAGAGAATTAATAACTGAAATACCTGATGGGACGAAAAGGAATCCGATAATACCTGTTAAAGCTGTTCCAAGTGATTCAACTTGCTCCAATTTAATAACTTTTAAACATAATAGACTAAATAAAATAACTAACCCGATTACCGATGAAGGCATCGGAATTGGTAAATGTGTTGCAATAATATTAGAAATTAACATAATAGCTGAGAATATGAATGCTTGTGATAAGAAACTGTATACTTTTTTCGTGCTCATTTTGGCCACCTCTTTCGATTTGGTACCTTTATTGTATAAGATGTAAGTAACGAGGTAAGCGTTTACATAACAGAACGTCAAATATACAGAATCAGTTACAAATATAAAAGGATGAAATACAAAAGCTGCTTCTTAAATACGAAGCAGCTTCTTGAGTTCTTTGGCATATGTACGGCTAACAGGTACTTTCGATCCTTCTTTCATGATTAAATTATAAGTAGAATTGAACCATGGCTGAATTTCAGTAATATGATTAATATTTGCAATAAAGCTACGATGGACGCGCATGAAGTTTGCTTGTGGTAACTTCTTCTCTAAAATTACAAGTGTATCATGTGTTACATATGTTTCCCTCATTGTTTTTACTGTTACTTTCCCATCTACAAGCCCTACATATATAATATCTTCAATATTCACAAGTACGATTGATTCTTCAATTGGTAATGCTAATTTATGCATCTCTGCTGTTACATCTGTCCCCTTTATTTCGTGCTTCGTTTCTATTTGCGCTTGTTTTTGTTTTTTATACTTCTTTAATGTTTGCACAATACGCTCTTCATCAAATGGTTTTAAAATGTAGTCTAACGCATCTACTTCAAATGCTTGCAACGCATATTGATCATAGGCAGTAGCAAATACAATTGCAGGTGGATTTTTCATCTTCTTTAATATATTCGCGATTTCAAATCCGTTATCATCGGATAATTGAATATCTAAAAATACAATATCTGGTCTACATTGCATTAGTTCTTCTAATGCGTCTTCCACACAATCAGCCTCACCAACTATCTCAACTTCTTTCGTTCTCTCTAATAAATACTTTAGTTCATCACGTGCTAACATTTCATCGTCAACTACTAATACTTTTAACACCTGGCTCTTCCTCCCCTACTTTTTTTGGAATAATAAAGGTAATCTCCGTCCCTTTATTTAATTCACTTTCGATATGAAGCATCGTTTCTTTCCCAAATAACCCAATAAGACGTTCATTAATATTATATAAAGCTGTTCCAGTCCCTTTCTTTGACGAAACTACCATCTTTCCTAATTGTTCTAAACGTTCTTCCTCAATTCCCTGTCCATTATCTTTTACTTCAAAGTGAACCATACCCTCTTTTTCAAAAACATGCACTTCCACTTCACACACTGGTTGCTTCTTCGGAAAAGCATGTCGCAATGCATTTTCAACCAATAGTTGAAGAACAAATGGTGGTACTAAAGTTGTCTTTAGCTCATCCTCAATATACATCTTTACCTCATACTTATTTGGGAACCTTGCTTGTTCTAGTGATAAGTATGCCTGTACATGGTTTAATTCTTGTTCCAGTGGAATCAATAACTGACGTGCTCCTTGCAAATTACAACGGAAATACACGCTAAGCTGTAATAATAACTTCCTTGCTTTTTCTACATCTGTTCGGCATAAAGCTGATACTGTATTAATCGCATTAAATAAAAAGTGCGGGTTAATTTGCGCTTGTAATGCTTTTATCTCCGCATCTTGAAGTAATTTACTTTGCAACTCAGCTTCTCCTAACTCTAACTGCGTGGAGAATATTTTTGCTAACCCTTCTGCTAATTCTTCTTCAACGCGACTTAACTGGTTAGAATTTTTGAAATACAGTTTTAATGTCCCTATCGTATTTCCATGTGAAGTTAGTGGAATAACAATAGCGGCTTGTAAGGGACAGCCTTCATGTTGGCAATTAATAACCTCACGTGATTTCGCCTTCATTATTTGCCCTGTATGTAAAACTTCTTTTGATAAACCAGTTATTAAACTATGTGAAGGAATATGGTGATCTGATGCTAATCCAACGTGCGCTAATATTTTCTCTGTATCTGTTAAAGATACCGCATCTGTTCCTGTAAAGCGGTGAATAATTTGTGCCACATGCTTACACGATTCTTCTGTTAAGCCTTGACGAAAATACGGTAACGTTTTATCAGCAATACGCAATACTTTATGAGTCTGAAGTGCTTTTGCATTCTCCTCCTGACGCAAAATAGCTTGTATCATAGAAAGTAAAATAAAACTTCCAAAACTATTTACAAGAATCATCGGTATCGCTATTGTTTTCACAACGCTAATTCCATCCTCTATAATTAATAAAATCATAAGCATTTCTAAAGATACGATAAAAACACTTAAAACTGCTGAAAACTTAGGAGTAATTGTACGGTTATATTTTTTGAAAATATATCCGATATAACCAGTTATAATCCCCGCTAAAATAGAAGAGATTGCGCAACTTAGCGCTGTCGTACCACCAAGCATATAACGATGAATACCAGCAATAAACCCTACTCCAACTCCTACGATAGGGCCACCAAGTAAGCCGCTAATACCAACACCCATAATACGCGTATTCGCAATTGTACTTGACGAAGAAACACCTTGTAACCAATTTTCATTCATAATTGTATTTCCCGCTATTTCAATCCCAGTGTAATTGCTTACAATTGTAAATACCGAAAAAATACAAATAAGCTTAAGCTTATCTACATAGCCATCCTGTTTATGAAGGAGGCGCCTGAAAGTTTTAATATGAGAGAGTAAAAATCCTAAAATAACTATAAGTCCGACTCGTTCAATCATCATGAGTACTAAATTTAGCATCTTTGATTCATTCCTTTTTATTTAGTTAGTTTTATTATGGGAAAATAATGAAGCCGACGTCAAGAAGAACGAAATGTTTTTTGAAATATTTCACACATAATAACTTCCTCTTTAATTGACAATCCAATAGAAGAGTGCTAAAAATAAAGTAATATAATACAGTCCTTTAACCCAACCCCGTGAGGTTGAGAAGGAAGTCGGAATACAATATACGTATGTTCTTTTTTGGGGATACGTATGCTTTTTTGGCCTTCTCATCATATCAGGTGAGAAGGCCTTTTGTTATTCTTCCATAGCGACTGTAGAAAATAAGGAGGAGTAATAATGAACGTCACTACTGATGTACAACAAACAACAGAGGAGAAGAAAGCGAAAAGGTATAAAACATTATTCGGTTCTGCGCTAGGATATGCAGCAGAAGGTTTAGATATGTTGCTATTATCTTTCGTACTTGTCTATATTTTAAAAGAGTTTCACTTAAGTCCTGTTGAAGGTGGAAACTTAACATTAGCTACCACAATAGGGATGTTAATTGGTTCTTATTTATTTGGATTTATTGCTGATTTATTTGGCCGTATTCGTACAATGGCCTTCACAATCTTACTGTTTTCACTAGCAACCGCACTCATTTATTTCGCAACAGACTACTGGCAATTATTAATTCTTCGCTTTTTAGTTGGAATGGGAGTTGGTGGTGAATTCGGAATCGGAATGGCCATTGTAACAGAAACATGGTCTAAAGAAATGCGCGCTAAAGCGACATCTGTTGTTGCACTTGGATGGCAATTTGGTGTACTGATTGCTTCACTCCTTCCAGCATTTATTGTCCCACACTTTGGATGGAGAGCCGTTTTCTTATTTGGATTAATTCCAGCTTTACTAGCTGTCTATGTCCGTAAAAGTTTAAGTGAACCGAAAATATGGGAGCAAAAACAACGCTACAAAAAGGAACTATTGCAAAAAGAAGCTACAGGTAAATTAACAACTACTGAAGCAGAACAACTAAAACATATAAAAAAATTCCCACTTCGAAAATTATTTGCCAATAAAAAAGTAACAATTACAACAATCGGTCTTATTATTATGTCGTTTATCCAGAACTTCGGATATTACGGCATCTTCACATGGATGCCAACTATTTTAGCAAATAAATATAACTATACATTAGCAAAAGCGAGTGGCTGGATGTTTATTTCTACCATCGGTATGCTAATTGGAATTGCAATCTTTGGTATTCTGGCTGATAAAATTGGTCGTCGTAAAACTTTTGCAATTTATTATATTGGTGGTACAGTATACTGTCTCATTTACTTCTTCTTATTCACAGATTCCACATTATTATTATGGGGAAGTGCATTGCTTGGATTCTTTGCAAATGGAATGATGGGAGGGTTTGGGGCAATTTTAGCTGAAAACTACCCTGCTGAAGCTCGCTCTACCGCAGAAAACTTTATTTTCGGTACAGGCGGCAACCTGCTTGGAGCATTGTCCTTGATTTTTATCATCTACCCAATCGGGTTAATTACAATGCTAATATGTGTACCAGAAACAAAGGGAAAAGTATTAGATTAAACGTAAAAGAGGAAGCATCTTATTTAAGATGCTTCCTCTTTTACGTTTTTATTTATTTTGATTTACTAGCCTTCTGAAATAAGAATGCAGTTTTATCTTCTTCTTTTACAATACCTTGTTTTAATGCTAATTCTCCCGCAACTTTAGGCGCTAACCATAGCATTGGGAATAATAAAATTGATACCGGAACTGCCGTCACTACGATAAACGATTGTAGCGCATTAATACTTCCTTCACCCATATATAAAAGAATTGCTGCAACTGCTCCCATAATAAGCGACCAAAATATTCGCAAACTAATTCTAGGATCTCCGTCTCCAGTCACTGCCATTGAAATGGAATACGCCATTGAATCTCCTGTTGTCACTACAAATAAAATTGTTAATAAAAGAAATGCTGGTCCAATAATATTAGAAAGTGGCAATTGCCCTGTAATTGCAATCATAGCTGCCGGCATACCAGATTCACTTAATGCGTCCGAGATAGAACCAGGATTCATTAACTCATAAAACACACCTGATCCACCTAATATAGTAAACCAAAACGTTGTAATAATAGGTGCGATAATTCCAATTGCAACGATGATTTCTCGAATCGTTCTCCCTCTTGAAATTCGACTCACTAAAATTGCCATCATTGGTCCGTATCCAATAAACCATCCCCAGAAAAAGATTGTCCAAGATCCTAACCAACTTGTATCACCACGGTATGTGCTCATCGGTATAAACTCACTTACATAAAATCCAAACGAAGAAACAAACGAATCAATAATAAATCCACCTGGCCCAAATAGTAATATGAATGCCATTAACAAAATTGCTAATCTAACATTTAAATTACTTATAATTTGAATCCCTTTATCAATACCTGTTACTGCCGATATGGTAGACACGGCCACTACACAAACAATAATTGCCAATTGAGTAGTAAACACATCAGAAATTCCAAATAATTCTTGTAACCCATAACTTGCTTGTAAACCTAAAAATCCAATGGGGCCAATTGTACCTGCAGCTACTGCAATAATTGCAGCTGCATCAATTATCGTTCCAAGCAGGCTCTTTCTTAATTTTTCCCCAAAAATAGGATATAAAAGCGTTCGAGGTTTTAGCGGCATACCTTTATGATAATGTCCATACATCATAACTACCGCACTAATTGTACCTAAAATCGTCCATGCTAAAAATCCCCAATGCATATAACTTTGTGCTAAAGCAGGCATGACTGCTTCTTTCGTTCCAGCAGATATACCATCATGTATTGGTGGCACCGTCATCAAATGGTACATTGGCTCTGCTGCTGCCCAAAAAACGCCACCTCCGGCAAGTAATGTAGACATAATAATAGCAAGCCATTTTGCCGTACTAATCTCAGGTTTTTCTAATCCCCCAAGTTTAACTCTCCCATATTTGGAGAACGCCATACACATCGCAACAATAAATGTACCTAATAATAAAACTTGCCAGAAGGCACCAAAATATTTAATTGAAAAAGCGAAACTGTTATTAATCGCACTCTCTACATAATCCTTGTTCAAAAAAACTGCAATTACAAATAATAAAAGTGAACCACCGCTAATAATAAATACAGGCCAATCAGTTTTTCGACTCTTCATCCTCATTTACATTTCCTCCTTCCTCAGCAATCTAAAAAAACAACTTTATTATGTTTTATTGTTTAAACCCAAAACAAAATAATTATATATGCATAACATTTTATCGACTTCCCACATACTTATGTTGTCCCTAAAAATATGCCAAATCCCTTATTAAAAAGAAAAAATCTCTTTCTCTTACATAAAAAAGCAAAACAAAAGACCTTATATTTCTATAAGGTCTTCGAAACAGAAATTTGATTATAACATAAGGAACTCCTTGGTTCAAAAATCCTCTTCCAAAAATAACCGAGAGTAAAGGCTTCCATTTGCTACATAACAGTAATTAAAAAAATTATATTTTGCAGAAAAAAACTGCACTAAATATTATTTATGAAAGAAATTTGGCTTCAAAATTTCATTCGGATACGGTTTGTGATAAATATGAGTGGTAGCTGGAGATAATGGTGGAATAAGCCACACCCAATTACCTGTTACAACACGACCACAAGCAGCTTCTTGCTTCTCAAATTGCTGAAATTGTTGTGCAGCAGTATGATGATCAACAATACTAACTCCTTGTTTTTTAAAAGAGTGTAGTACGGCAATATTCAACTCAATTAGCGCCTTATCCTTCCATAACGTACCGTTTCTCGATGTATCTAAATCCATCATCTCCGCAACAGCCGGAAGTAAATTATAACGATCATGATCCGCTAAGTTGCGC
This sequence comes from Bacillus sp. NEAU-Y102, assembly GCF_054788175.1. Taxonomy (NCBI): domain Bacteria; kingdom Bacillati; phylum Bacillota; class Bacilli; order Caryophanales; family Bacillaceae; genus Bacillus; species Bacillus sp. NEAU-Y102. Next base: position 351,091 of record NZ_JBTWFK010000006.1, read on the forward strand.
GCCCCGATTTCTGTTCCCATATACCATCCATTGAACGGAGCAGCTGTATAAGAAATACCGCCAATTTCTAAGCACATATCCGAGATCATTGGAACCCCATACCATTTTGCTCCAAGTGATGAAATAGGGTATTCTGGGTGTTCAATTGGCACTTCTTTTACTTCTTTCCTCGGAATTTCTTTATATGTAGGCGCCTTCCCGTTTATAGAAAACACAAGTGGCAATACATCGAAATTCGTACCTTCTCCTTGCCAGCCAAGCTCCTGACAAAAGTCCGTAAATGTAGCGGAATGAGAGTCACCGATCACTCCCATTTCTGTTTTATATCCTGCATATCGAATCAATTGGTGATTATAAATTCGTATATTATTTTCCTCACCTTGATATTGCTTAAAAATCGTAATGGTTGGTTTAACTTTCCCGTCGTTCGTTGCATATTTAATATGATGAATTAATGCATTATATACACCCTCTTCATCATTTACTTCGCGCGCATCTAATATGTGCATCTTACTCCAAAATAGTCTTCCAATACATCTATTACTGTTACGCCATGCCATTCGTGAACCATGAACAAGTTCTTCAAATGTATGCTCATATGTCCCTGTCTTCTCTACCTCAATTTGAATTTCTTTTATACGTTCTTCTATCAATTGTTCTTTATGAAGCTCTTTATAACAAATCGTAATAAAATTACTTGCTTCCTCTATTAATTGTTTCGTTTCACTCATAAACAATCTCCTTCTATTTCAACAAAACCCTGATACTTTACAGTATAAGCAAAAAGGATAGGAGTCACAAATGAAAGCGAGAGTGTTACTTTTATTGTAATATTTTTCAGAAAATTAACGAACTTACTATTGACTTCCATAGAAAATGAGTGTATTTTTGACTCAGGTAAAGTATTTTTACCTAGACCAACTTTTGAATAGAAAGGAGGGAATGTTATGTCTTCATTTCAATTGCCAAAGCTTTCATATGACTATGATGAACTAGAGCCACATATCGATAGCAATACACTTTCCATTCATCATGGAAAGCACCATGCGACATACGTAAACAATTTAAATGCTACTTTAGAAAATTATACTGAATTACATAATAAATCTTTAGAAGAATTGCTATGTAATTTAGATGCTTTACCGAAGGAAATTGTTACAGCTGTACGAAATAACGGTGGTGGTCACTATTGTCATAGTCTTTTTTGGGAAGTGATGAGCCCACGAGGTGGCGGTGAGCCTAATGGAGACGTTGCAAAAGTAATTGATTATTATTTCAATACCTTTGACAACTTAAAAGATCAACTTTCCAAAGCAGCTATTAGTCGTTTTGGAAGTGGCTATGGATGGCTTGTTCTTGACGGTGAGGAACTCTCTGTTATGAGTACACCAAATCAAGATACGCCTTTGCAAGAAGGAAAAATCCCCTTACTCGTAATTGATGTATGGGAACATGCTTATTATTTAAAGTATCAAAATCGGCGCCCCGAGTTTGTTACCAACTGGTGGCATACAGTAAACTGGGACCAAGTAAACGAGAAGTATTTACAAGCAATTCAATCGCAAAAACATTAGTCGTACGTATAAGGTAAATTTGGTAATGTAAAATCAGTATTGTCGAAATCCTCCAGAATCCCCCGGATTGCCACCGGGGGATTTATGATTACTTCATTGTATTTATATAATGTTTTAAAACATTTTTTATTTCTATTTTCAGCTCTCGGAACAAAAATCCAAATTCACGAGCCTTTCCATTATGTAACGTACAGTTAGTTACCTCATTATAAGGAGCTATATTTTCCCCAGCTTCCTGGATAAGTGCTTTTATTGCCGTCTTCTCTTCTATGAAATGAATAATTTCTTCCGTAGAAACTACCCCGTTACTACAGGCGTTAATTGGTCCTTTCACATTTTCCATTCCGCACCAAGCTAGAAACTCTCCTGCCTCTTTTTCATGTATAAATGACAAATTTCCATCTACATGATCCACAACGATAGGGTTTTGGTTCACAACACATTCAACGTAAAATTGTAACCTTTTCGTATAATCATTTTCTCCAATAACAACTGGAAAACGCACTGCAACGACTGGGAATGTTGCATATTGAAATAAAACCGCTTCGGCTAATCGCTTTCCTTCACTATAATTAAAATCATTCCTATCTCCATATGTAATTGCATATTCGTATGGATTAAAGTCCTCTTCTAACAAGCTTAATGCAGGTTCATAGACAGCCATTGAAGATGTCATAATATACTTCTTCGTTTTTCCTTTCAAAACTTCACATACCATTTTCGCTGCATTTGAACTATAGCATAAATTATCGTATACAATATCATAACTTTTTCCTTCTAGACGCTCTTCTAGTAGTTTTCCATCTTCTCTATCGACAATTATTCTTTTTACTGCGTTACCAAAAGAATCTTCAGTAACTCCCCTCGTGGCAATTGTTACATCGTGTCCAGCTTGCAAAAGGTACTCTACTAAATGTTTACCAAAAAATCTTGTTCCTCCTAGCACCAACACTTTCTTCAATTTCATCATCCCCATTTTTGCAATTTATAAAATACTACTTCTTTTATTATAAAAGGCTACTATAAAAAAAGCATGAAATCAGTTTAACGATTCCATGCTTTTATGCAGATAATATATTAACGGACTCTATATTTAAAAATACAATAACAAAAGTACAAAATAGAAATTACTGATACATAAACCCATAGTTCATATACAAATCCCTCTCCCCACACTCCCATAAAATAAAATAGTGAAGGTAAAGTCAATGTTACCCATGATTGTACGAAGGCGATTCTTCCGAGATATTGATTAATATTCTTTTTTTGTGTATTTAGCACAAAGAATAAGTACCAAAGTAATGCCCACATAAACCATGTTAACGCATTAACAACATCATGAAATTGAACAAATGAAACAACCATATAGAATAAGGCTATAATTGCTACCCAAATACAAAACCATCCTAGACCACTACTATCCATTCCCTTTATAAAAGTAACACCTACATATAAATAGGTTAATCCAAATAAGAAAGTAGCCGCATATGAATACACTGTCCAATTGCTTTGGTCAGAAATCATGATCAAATAAAACGGAATAATAATTTGTAGTGCACCCACAAATAAATTAAAAACACCCGCACTTTTCATCTCTGCTTTCCCTAATATAACAAGACTATTTAAAAATAAAGCTGCCCCTGAAAGTAATAATCCTACATAACCCATATATACTCGTGTGAAAATCTTTACCTTTCACACTTTTAACCTCCCCACACTATAAAGTGATACTTATATTATTTTTCTTCCCATTTAAAACTACATACATAATTTTTCATCTATATAAGTCAGACCTCCTACCTTAAAAAGGAGCGAACTTAAAACGCTTTCAATAATAAATAATCCTATCAAAACATGAACTAGGATTCCTTGATTATAAACGGACTCTAGCGATGATACAAGTGTTGGAATACATTTCAATAATACGCTTTCAATTTCCATAAAAAATGAATAAAATAATACATTCCTCTATCTCATTCTACTACCTTCTAGCATAAGATATTGTAAAATCCTATCATTTTAAGAAAGGTTTGATATTTATGCCTCTTCATTATCCAAATCATTCTGTTTTTCACTCTACAGGTGTATTAACAAGAGAACCTGCAACTATTTCAGCAGTCATAAACATTGTAAATTTAGATGCATATTACGCTCACTATGTAAATATAGAAGTGTGGGATTGGTCTAATTATTCTAATCCTGTAAAGTTACCTGTATTAATTGGTGAAAATGCAGAAGTAGAATTCCCATATGTTTTACAAGGCAATCATCTCGCAGTCTTTTATGCTAATTTAGATGAGACTATTGATTTGTATGAAATACGTATTTCTTATCCCGCTCACTCCAATATTATTGCAAATTGTTTCGGACGAAGTCTCCCACCATATACAAGTCAAGAGGGAAACACAGTATATCACAAACAACTTGTTCGAATTCATTAATTCCTCCTATTATGTAATAGGTGGTGGTCCGTAATACATTCTTTCTTATGAGAAAATTGTATTACGGACCTAAAACGCGATAGTAACCCTTAACAGTTTTTGATTGTTTCAAATCCTCAATTTTGTATAAGGAATAGGCTTGAATCAAAACCTTTAATTTCTTTTAATAAATTTACATATGCTCGCTGAAATTGCTCTTGTGTTGCTGGCTGATCATAAAATAAAACTTTAATCAGTTGGGGTTTTACAGGCAGTTGATCCCTCATCTATATCCTTTCCGATAATTTTCCTTATTTATAACAATACCTTTGTAGCACTTTTCAATCTTTATTCACTTACTACTAGGCTATATTAAATACACTTTCGTTCTAAGACGAGAAATAGAGCGCATACTTAATAATCAATACCTTTACTAATATTGAAAGTATCGATTCCTACACGTGTTGCCAGTCAAATATTCCTATAAAACAGGGAACGTTCTTTTCTAGGTTAGGTAATAAACTTAATAAAAAATGACCTCTTGCTTTTAAGCAAAGGTCATTTTTTTATTCATCATTAAACTTCTAAATAGCCATTTTTATTATTTGATTGCCATTTCCAAGAATCTGCACACATCTCTTCTAATCCGCGTGTTGCCTCCCAGCCTAATTCACGCTTTGCTTTCGATGCATCAGCAAAACATACTGCCACATCACCTGGGCGACGCTCTGTGATTTTATAAGGAACTTTCTTGCCCGAAACTTTTTCAAATGCTTCAACCATCTCTAGTACACTATAGCCCATGCCTGTGCCCAGGTTATAAGCATCTACTCCTGTTGTACTCATTACTTTCTCAAGCGCCTTTACGTGACCATTTGCTAAGTCCACAACATGGATGTAATCACGGACTCCTGTTCCATCTTTCGTTGGATAGTCATTTCCGAATACACTTAATTCTTTTAACTTACCTACTGCTACTTGCGTTACATATGGCATTAAGTTATTTGGGATTCCATTTGGATCTTCTCCGATACGCCCACTTTCGTGTGCACCAAATGGATTGAAATAGCGAAGTAATGCGATACCCCATTCTGCATCTGCAAATGCTACATCACGCATAATTTGCTCAATCATTAATTTCGTTTGACCATATGGATTTGTTGCACTTAATGGAAACTCCTCCGTAATCGGTGACGTTTCCGGGATACCATATACAGTTGCAGATGAACTAAAGATCATCTTCTTTACATTATGTTTCTGCATTACTTCACATAGCACTAACGTGCTTGTAATGTTGTTATGATAATATGTTAATGGAATCGCTACTGACTCCCCTACAGCTTTAAATCCTGCAAAGTGAATAACTGCTTCAATTACATTTTCTTCAAAAATTGCGTCAAGCGCTTCGCGATTTAAAACATCTTCTTTATAAAACTTAAATTGTTTTCCTGTTATTTCTTTCACTCGATTTATGGATTCTACCGAGCTATTCGAAAGATTATCCACTACTATAACTTCGTAACCGCTATTTAGTAATTCTACACATGTATGACTACCAATATATCCTGCTCCACCTGTTACAAGTATTGCCATAATTATAGTCCTCCATATTTCATTCATTATAAACTTCTCAAAGTATATCACATATTTCTTATCCTATGTTTAACATGCGAACACAGAAACTTACATTTTATCCCATAATAATTTTATAACATATACGATTCTAATCAGGTAATAAAAAAACGCCACATAATAAAAATTATGTGGCGTTTTTTTATTAAATTACGTAACAATATACACTTAGAAAATGCGCAAGACTACCTAATAATACAAAAACATGAAAAATTTCATGATGTCCCATATATTTAAACTCTAGCCATTTTGGCTTTGTGCCATAAATAAATCCACCAATTGTATAAAAAATGCCCCCAAGTACTAAGAAAACAATACCTCCTGTACTTAAATTCTCAGCTAACGGTGCAAAGAACAAAACAATTAACCAACCCATCGTAATATAAATTGCTGTCGATAACCATCTTGGACAATTAAACCAAAACATTTTAAACACAATACCACAAATCGCAGTTGCATAGACTAAACAAAATAATAGCAAACCACTTGCTGAATTTAATGTAATTAAGCAAAAGGGTGCATATGTACCTGCAATTAATATAAAAATCATAGAATGATCTAGCTTCCTAAAGAAGTAAATAACACGTTCATTGGCCACAACACTATGATACACAGCTGACGCCGCATAAAGGACCATCATTCCAATACCAAACAAAATAACAGCTGTAATTGCAGCAAATGATGGCATCTTAATAGAAACTTTCACAAGCATAGCTAATAAGGCAATAAATGATAAGATCGCTCCACCTAAGTGAGTAAATGCGTTAACTGGTTCCCTTACATAAGTATTCATAATAACACCCCTCATATAATTACATGTAGTTTTTATAACTACATGTAATTATATACACATTTCTTTTTAAGGTCAACATTTACAATTCATTTGTTTCGTAATACCATATTTAAAGATATATTAAACATTAAGTTCCACTAAGTTATAAAAGTGAGGGATTCTACGTGGAAAATATAAATGAATTACTTGAGACATTACATTTAGAAAAAAATATTAAACTTGAGGATATTCCAAATGTTGACTTATATGTAGACCAAGTTGTCCAACTATTTGAGAATACTTATGCAGATACAACGAGAACTGATGATGAAAAAGTATTAACAAAAACGATGATTAATAATTACGCAAAAGGGAAACTATTCATCCCTATCAAAAATAAAAAGTATTCAAAAGAGCATATGATTTTAATTAGCCTGATTTACCAATTAAAGGGAGCTCTCTCCATTAACGACATAAAAAGTTCATTAGAAAATATAAATGACTCCTTATTAAACGATGATTCATTTGAATTAAATGCGTTATATAAAAATTATCTTGCTCTTACTGCAAGCAATGTCGAAAACTTTAAACAAGACGTAAATAAACGTGTTACAGAAGTAAATGAGATTTCTTCCTTAGAAGGTACAAAGCTAGAAAAATTTCTACTATTAACATCCTTCGTGACTATGAGTAATATGTATAGACGTTTAGCAGAGCAACTAGTTGATGATTTGAAAAAATCATAAATAAAAAACTATCCACCTATTAAAGTGGATAGTTTTTTATTTACTTAATTGCCTCATGAACTTTTAATTGTTTCCCTTTAATCGTTGTAGTCTTCATGACTTTCAAGACAAGTGGTCCTTTTCCATTTAATATTTCAACGTAAGAAACGTTATCTTGTATCGTAATAATGCCTATATCTTCTGCTGTAACACCTTTAATTTTAGCAATTGTACCGACGAAATCTACCGCTCTAATTTTCTTTTTCTTCCCGCCATTAAAGTACAGCTTCATAATTCCTTTGTTTATGTCCGCATTTTTATCTTTCTTAATAATTGGTTTAGCATGTATCTTTTCTTCAAATGCAGCTTTCTCTTTCATAACTTCTTCTTTTGAAGGTCCAATTGCCTTTGGAATTTCAAAACCAATATAATCCTCAATCTCTTCTAAAAATCTATTTTCATATGGTGTTATAAATGTAATAGCTTTTCCACTATTTCCAGCTCGTCCCGTTCTTCCAGTACGATGTACATAGCTTTCTTTTTCAAGTGGAATATCATAATTAATAACATGTGTAATATTATCAATATCAATTCCTCTCGCAGCTACGTCTGTTGCTACTAAATAACGGAATTTTCCTTTTCTAAAATCATCCATGACTTCAAAACGATCTTCTTGTACCATACCACCATGTATTTTGTCACAAGGATAATTAGCTCGTTTTAGCTGTCTATATACATGATCTACATTTTCTTGTGTACGGCAGAAAATAATACAACTATCAGGATTCTCAATCATTGTTACATCTTTAAGTAGTGAAAACTTCTCGTCTTCTATCGCCTCAAAAAGAGTATGTTCAATTTTATCCGTTGTAATCCCAGCTGCTTTAATTTCAATATGAGTTGGTGAATTCATATATGTACGAGACAATTTTTCAACATCTTCTGGAAGTGTTGCTGAAAATAACATTGTCATTCTTTTTGTAGGTAATTCATCAATAATTGCCTCTACTTGATCGATAAAGCCCATATTTAGCATCTCATCTGCTTCATCAATAACTAAATACTTCAAACACTCTAAAGAAAGGGTACCCTTCTCAATATGATCCAATACACGACCAGGAGTCCCAACTACAATGTGTGTCTTTTGCTTTAATTCTAATTTTTGACGTGCAAATGGAGATTTCCCATAAACTGCCGCAGCCTTAATCCTTTTGAATCGACCTATATTTGTAATATCTTCTTTTACCTGCACCGCAAGCTCTCTCGTTGGTGTTAAAACTAATGCTTGTGGTTTATTCTCTTCCCACTCCACCATTTCACAAAGTGGAATACCAAATGAAGCTGTTTTTCCACTTCCAGTCTGAGACTTCACAACAAGATCCTTCTTTTGTAATGCGACCGGAATAACCTCACCTTGTACTTCTGTTGGATGATCATATCCTAACCCAGTAAGTGCCCTTACAATTTCCTTACTTAATTTATAATCAGAAAAACTTTTTTTACTCATATATTAACCTCATTTTATTATGTATTATTTTCTTTTTTATCTTTTGTATACGTTACTATTACCCTACTTATTATACTTGAAACCTTACATAAAAAGGTGGTTCATACCAGATTCCTCTTTTTATATAGAAATAAACCTTATCATTTCATATATTGTTCAACTAATTGATAACATCTTTTGCTCGTATTGTTAGCATTGACTCTTTCATGGTATCCTCCATCCCACTCCAAAAAAATAAAAAGAATACATACAACCTTATATAATTATCTCAACTTTTCAATCTTTACCATAAACGAACAATATAAATAAAAATACATTTTAAATTCGTTTTTAACGTTATTTTTCAGATGTAACATCTAGTTTTTCAAAAAATGTTAAGAAATCCTTTGACTTCTTAATAAAAATAATGTAAATTATCCTATGGACGAACATTTTTGATTAATAAAAATAAAATATTCGTATTTTAGGGGTGTAAATGATGGAAAACGTATTCGACTATGAAGATATTCAATTAATTCCTGCAAAATGTATTGTAAATAGCCGCTCTGAATGTGATACAACTGTCACTTTAGGAAAACATAAATTTAAATTACCTGTCGTGCCTGCAAATATGCAAACGATTATTGATGAAAGAATCGCAACTTATTTAGCTGAAAACAATTACTTCTATATCATGCATCGTTTCCAACCAGAGAAACGAATCTCATTCATTAGAGATATGCAATCACGTGGATTAATCGCTTCTATCAGCGTTGGTGTAAAAGAGGACGAATATGAATTCGTACAACAATTAGCTGCTGAGCAAATTACACCTGAATATATCACGATTGATATCGCACACGGTCATTCTAATGCTGTGATCAACATGATTCAACATATAAAAAAGCATTTACCAGAGAGCTTCGTTATCGCTGGAAACGTTGGAACTCCAGAAGCGGTAAGAGAATTAGAAAATGCTGGTGCTGATGCAACAAAAGTTGGTATTGGACCTGGTAAAGTTTGTATTACTAAAATTAAAACAGGCTTCGGAACTGGTGGTTGGCAGCTAGCTGCACTTCGCTGGTGTGCAAAAGCTGCAAGTAAGCCAATTATCGCTGATGGTGGTATTCGTACACACGGCGACGTAGCTAAATCTATTCGATTTGGGGCAACTATGGTCATGATCGGTTCTCTATTCGCTGGTCACGAAGAGTCTCCAGGGGAAACAATCGAAAGAGATGGCAAACTTTATAAAGAATACTTCGGTTCTGCTTCTGAATTCCAAAAGGGTGAGAAGAAAAACGTTGAAGGTAAGAAAATGTTCGTTGAGCATAAAGGTTCTTTAGAAGATACGTTAATCGAAATGGAACAAGATCTTCAATCTTCTATCTCTTACGCTGGCGGAACAAAATTAGATGCTATTCGTACTGTAGATTATGTTGTCGTGAAAAACTCGATTTTCAACGGCGATAAAGTATATTAATTCTTAAATTTAAAAAGAAGGACAAGCATAAAAGTGCTTGTCCTTCTTTTTAATATATAAAAACATAAAATATTTTTATTTTACTGAATTTTCTAGTATCATGTTTTTAAATAGTCTTAATGAGGAGGAGATAGACTTGAAAAATGTAATGGAAAATCGCCTTAATCGCGCAGAGGTGCCTGCTGAACTAACATGGGATTTATCCGATTTGTATAATTCTGATGCCGAATGGCATACCGCATTAAACGTATTAGAAAATGATATACAGAAACTTGATACATTTAAAGGACGTTTACATACCAACTCCACAACTTTATTAAATTGCCTACTTTTAGAAGAAGAGCTTTTAATGAAGTTAACAAAACTGTATTCATATGCAAATTTAAAAGAATCTACTGATCGTACAAATCCAGTTATTCAAGCGAACTCTTCCAAAATGTCTGCTTTATGGACGAAAGTACATACTGCACTATCCTTTATCCATAATGAAATTCTCTCACTTGAAGAAGGAACAATTGAAAAATATTTAACTGACGAAACAAAACTTGAACCTTTCCGTAAGTCGTTACTAGAGATACTCAAAAAAAGGCAGCACACTCTCTCTCCTGAAACAGAAGAAGCACTTGCTGCACTTGGCGAAGTTCATAGTTCTCCATACAAAATTTACGGCATGACTAAATTGGCCGATATGGATTTCACTTCTATACAAGACGAACAAGGAAACGAACTCCCTGTTTCATTCTCATTATTTGAAAGCAAATATGAATTTTCTCCAAGCACATATATACGTCGAAAAGCATATTCATCATTTGTTTCCACACTAAAACAATATAAAAATACAATTGCCACAACATATGCTACTGAAGTTAAAAAACAAGTAACACTTTCTCGTTTACGTAAATATGAATCCGTTACCCATATGCTATTAGAACCACAAAGAGTTCCACTTGAAATGTATAACAACCAACTTGATATTATTTATAAAGAATTAGCACCTCATATGCGCCGTTTTGCAGATTTAAAAAAGAAAGTATTAGGACTCGATCAAATGCTTTTCTGCGACTTACATGCACCTTTAGATCCCGAATTTAATCCAGCTATTACTTATGAAGAAGCAGGCACGCTCATTCAAGATTCTTTAAAAGTATTAGGCGATGAATATAGTTCAATAATCCAAAAAGGATTCAAAGAAAGATGGGTAGATCTTGCAGATAACGTAGGCAAATCAACCGGGGCATTTTGCTCAAGTCCATACGGCTCTCATCCCTATATTTTAATTACATGGCAAAATACGATGCGTGGATGCTTCACATTAGCACATGAATTTGGACATGCTGGTCATTTCTATTTAGCAAATAAAAACCAACGTATCATGAACGTACGCCCATCTATGTACTTTGTTGAAGCACCATCAACTATGAATGAATTACTATTAGCTCAGCATTTACTAGCGACTACTGACGATAAGAGAATGCGCAGATGGGTCATTCTACAACTACTCGGCACATATTATCACAACTTTGTTACTCATTTACTTGAGGGTGAATATCAACGTAGGGTATATGCTCTAGCAGAAGAAGGACAGGCCCTTACAGCTACAACTTTAACTGAAATTAAAACAAATGTCCTTTCGACATTCTGGGGAGATTCTGTAGAAATCGATGAAGGTGCGGGCTTAACTTGGATGCGTCAGCCTCATTATTATATGGGTCTATATTCTTACACATATTCCGCAGGCCTCACTACAGCTACTGCAATAGCTCAAATGATTAAAGAGGAAGGACAACCTGCTATTGATCGCTGGTTAGATGTGCTTCGCGCTGGTGGTACAATGAAACCACTTGAACTAATGAAACATGCCGGAGTAGATATGTCAAAATCAGATGCAATCCGTAAAGCTGTTTCTTACGTTGGTTCATTAATTGATGAATTAGAGCATTCTTATCAAGAATAAAAAATAAGCCCTCGCTTTATGAGGGCTTATTTCATATTTACTTCCCAAACCTTTTACGATATCCACATTTCCTACAAAGCTCTTCAACCGCAACTCTTTTTGAAAATCCATCGACAATGTTTGTTGCTCTTTCACCTTCTATAATGTTAGAAAATGAATCATTATTAATATTTCCAAGGTTAATAATCCCTTCACCATCTAAACAACAAGGAATAACCGTCCCATTCGCTAAAATCCCTGCCTGATTACGAAGTCCATGACAGAATCCTTTCCCATCATCCTCTTCTTCATGTAATGCTGGCCACTGGAATTCATAGTCTTGATTAATAAAGACACGTTCTGCAATTTTTATACCTTTTCCTGGTGTAAGCTTCTCTTCAATCTGATAAGATAGATCAAATTCATTTTCAATTATGGATAATAACTCTCTATTTTTCTGGATTTCAGCATTTGTTTTATTATCCTGAGTTAAATTCCATAACCTTAACGATACAATTAAATCTGATTGACTTGTCGCTTCCCTAATGAAGGAAAGTATACTCCTTACATAGCCCTCTTTATCTTGCGAACCTGGGTGTCCATCAAAACTATGCAGTGAAAAATTCATTTGTCTTAACGCGGGCTTATTTAACAGCCTATGCCTTCTCTTATTAATTAACGTTCCGTTCGTTGTAATATTAACTTTAAACCCTTTTTCATGACTTAAGTCTAATAGCTGATCTATTTTCGGATGGAGCAACGGCTCACCCTTCACGTGCAAATAAATGTAGTCTGTGTGAGGTTTAATTTGGTCTAATCTTTTAGCAAAATCCTCTACAGAAATGAATTGCTTCTGCCTTTCCGTCGGCGGACAAAAGCTACACGCAAGATTACACACACTCGTAATCTCCAAGTAAAACTTCTTAAACTTCTTCACCTTTAATTCCTCACTTCTCTAACTACTTATACTTTTTCCTCTTCATATTACAGCATATTTTTATAGAAATAGAAACATACTTATTTTAGGAAATGTACATACCATCTAATAATGTTTAAAAGACCATCGGTAATTTTTGTCCAATGGTCTTTCCCACTATTAATTATCTTTAACCTCTTTTACATACTCCCATGTTTCACCTTGATCTTTTGATTGATAAAGTATACTACTATTACCATTGTAGTCTCCATCTGCTCCTTGCCCTACTAGCATGTTAAAAACTCCATCCTTCTCATAAGGCATATTAGGAAAATCAAACGGATTTATTGCCTGTCCACTTTCTAGTTTCACTTCATAATTTGTATAGCTCAACTTTTTAAAAGTTATACCCCCATCATCTGTACGGTATAACCTCCCTTCATTTCCAGAGGGTCTGGCTGCCCTTAAAAATCCGAGCTTTTCATTAAAAAAGATGATTCCTGATGCACTACCTACCGCTTCATTGAACGGGTCTTCATTTATAACTCCCCATGTTTCCCCTCCATCAATTGTCTTGCTTAGTGAATAAAAGGTGCTCCCTAATGCTTTATCTGTGACATCTAGTTTATAACCAACTTCTTTTGAAAAGTAAAATTGCTCATTATTATTAGTTAAATTCTTCTTTTTCTTTTTAGAACTACTTTCCTTACTCCAATTTGGGTCACCTAGTAAATTATATCTAGCAGGTACTACCTCTTTCTCTTTTCCAGGGATAAATATAGATACCGTATATCCAATTATTTCGGACTTTGCTTCTTCAAGCTTCTCTAATTTCCCATCTTTATTAATATTAATAATTCCTTCTCTGTTGTAACCCCAGTTCCTTTTCCCATAATAGACCAGCCCATACTTATCTTCATTCCACTTACTTACAGTTTGTTTAACTGGAATGGCTTGAACTGTTTTAATTAAAGGTTTTACTAATTTATCTTCATTATAATCAGCGTTAACATACCCATTTAATCCTACAAAAATATCTTTTGATTTATTTTTATTATAAGATATTAAGTAGCTTTCCTCTTTTCCAGCAGCATTTTTCCCATAAAGAAAAGTATCAAATGATGTAATTGTTCCATCTGATTTAAATTCCAAAGTAAAATCATCCGACATATATAACTTCTTTGGCAAAGTATATTTCTTATTTATATCTTCAAAAATGCCCTCTACACCATACTTATATATATTATCACGCTCAAGTTTAACTGATCTTTCGTTTTTTACGCTTTCTATAAACCATGCTAGTTTACCGCCATAATTCGTTGCACTTTTATAAATTTTTATCCCATAAAAAGACGTTATAAGGATAAGTATTAGAACAGAAATGTATTTCCATCCCTTTACATTTAATAATTTGGATGATTCGCGTTCCCTATTTTTCACAATTTTAATTGTAGTAAATATAATGATAAGTATTAGAAATGCTATAGATAATAACCAAATATAAATATTATTATTCATTCTCCCATACATACATAATAAAGCTAACTCATAACAAAAAATCCAGTATACGATTATTACTAATGGATTTTTTAGTAATGATGCCAATATTTTTTTCATATCTTCCTTAAATATGTTAATCCCCCCTAAGTACATCTAATACTTCTTTTTTCCTATATTGAGTATACTTGATTTCACCAGGCACTTGCATACCCCCATATTTACTGTACATCTTCATTACATATCGGTTAAATCTAAAATAATAAAATGCGTATAAAAAAGCACTCTATCTTGTAAAGATAAGTGCTTTTTTCTTGATTATATTTTTTATTCAATATACAGCCAATAATACTTCATGTTGGTACACAAGGCATGATTAATTTCGGATCAATATTTATGATACAGTTCACCGTAACTAATCTAAATAAGTTTACTTTTTATTATCTTTATAATTGAATTTAACAAAAAAGGTAGTGCCTTCCGATCCTGTTTGAATTTCTATTTTTGCATTATGGCGGGCAGCAATGGCATAACATACACCTAACCCCAATCCAGTTCCATTATCTTTGGTCGTGTAAAATGGCGTACCCAGTTTCTCTAAGACTTCAGGCCTGATACCTTTTCCTTGATCGTGCACTGCAAGCACCACACAATTTTGACCTTCCTTGTAGGTGCTAATGGTTAGAACTTTCCCTGTATTCATCGCTTCTAAGCCATTACGATATAGATTCATTAATAATTGCCGTATCTCATTACGATTTAAAAGTAATTCCGGAATGTCATTTGTATCGACTTGAATATATTTATTTTGATTATACGTATCAATCTTTATTAAAGGGATAATATCGCGGATAATTGAATTTAAATCTAACATCTGCAAATCTAATTTCCTTGTATTACCCATTGAGAGAAATTCAGTAATAATAGAATTGGCACGGTTAAGTTCTTCAATCATTAAATGAAAGTACTTATTATGTTTCTCATAGGTATTCTCTTCTTTTAATAACTGCAAAAATCCTAGTACCGTTGTCATTGGATTTCTAATTTCATGGCTGATACCTGCTGCCATTTGCCCTATTAAATCAATGTTAGATAATCTTTTCAATTCCTGTTCATATTTCTTTTTTTCCGTTATGTTTTTAAAAATACAGCAAATACCATCATCATACGGGTATGCAATAACTTCGTGCCAATATTCATCTGCAGTAGAAAGAAATTCGAAATGAACTGTAGTTCGCTCTGACATCGCACGATGAAATTCCTTATACATAACTGTGTCGATGTCACTCGGGAAAACATCCCATATATTCTTTCCTAATACATCTTTTGCTGTTTTTCTTTGCGGAAAATATTGGTGCTTATTTACGTACGTAAATTCCCATTTATTATTTAAAGTAAAGAATCCATCCGTAATACATTCAATCACACTTGTAACTTTTTCATTAGCAGCAGCTAGCTCTCCCGTTCGCTCTTTCACTATGCTTTCTAGTTGATCCATATATAACAAATTTGAAAACGTAGGGGCTGTGGCATCAACGATAGATTTTGCTAGTTGAATTTGAGAATTATCGTAATTGTGAGCTTTTCCTTCTTTGCCAACGACGATTACCCCTAATACTTCTCCCACTGAAACCAATGGAATCATCAATAGATCCTTACTATCTATATTTTTTGTTTGAATAACCTCTTGGATCTTGGCTTCATAGCTTTTCTCTGTCCGATCCGCTTCTGTCCAATCACAGCCCTTACTTAATTTCGTTGTTTTAATCGTTGTTTTATCTAGCGGATCTAGAAGATGGGCAGTCATATTTTTACTCTCTAAAATCTGTTCTAAGTAAAAAAAGCATTTATCAAAACTCTCCTGTATCGAAGAACACATTGATAAATCACGGGTAACATTTAGTAACAGCTGCTTCTCAGCAATAAGGTTTTCCTTTTGTGTTAAATTATTTGCGTTTTGAATTGCGACCGCGGCCATATTTACATAAGCTTCAACACTTTGAATTTCTGAATCTGTTAAGTTCATCGGAATCCCATAATCAAATAAAAAAACCAGACCAAATAACTCTTGCCTAAATGAGATAGGCAGAGCTAATAAGGACTTAATTTTAAACGCATCAACTGGTCTCGGATCTGGTCGATGATCCTTTGAGGTATCAGGAATATAGATGGTTTTTTTCGTTTCAATAACTTCTTTTGCCAGTAAGTCTATTTCAGGATCAATTACCTGAGTATCGAGCGTTACGCCATTTATGGTCTCTGGTTTTCCTGCAAACCCTCTAAATGTTCCATCTTCCTGTGGTAAATAAATTCCAACAGCATCGCACCTAACAATCTCCTCTGATATCGCCATTGTCACACGCTGCAATACTTCACGTAGTTCTAATTTCGTATTTATTATTTTTGTTATATTCGCGAGCCTAGAATATCTCGTCTGATCACTTACCATTCACATAGCCTCCAGTTATAGGCATAATAAAATAAATATGATAATATCAGTGTCTTACCTTTATTTTACATAGAATATCTTACTTATGATACGGTTCCCCACGATTAATCCGAAACGCTCTATACACTTGTTCAAGCAATACTAATCGCATTAATTGGTGTGGTAATGTCATCTTTGAAAAAGAAAGTGATTCATTTGAACGCTTCATCACTTCTGAACTTAGTCCGAGTGATCCACCAATTACAAATGCGACTTTACTCTTTCCGTATGTAGCAAGGCGATCTAGACTTACCGCAAATTCTTCTGATGACTTTTGCTTTCCTTCTATAGCTAATGCAATCACATGCGTGTCATCAGAAATTTTATCCAGTATACGTATACCTTCTTTTTCCTTTACAATTAACATTTCTGCTTCACTTAAATTTTCTGGCGCCTTTTCATCGGGCAATTCAATTACTTCTACTTTTGCGTATGCTGATAATCGTTTTAAGTATTCTGCTATACCTTGTTTCAAATATTTTTCTTTTAATTTCCCAATTGAAATAATCGAGATATTCACACGTATCATCCACCTTACAAACATGTTATCCACAAAACTTATCCACATATCCACAAACACTACCCACATATTGTGTGAGAATCTGTGTTCGATACAACATATGTCGCCTCATTTTGACAAAATTCACATGTTTTTTTCTCTTTTTCTGAGTTATCCACATTGTTGATAACCGGCGCAACTTCACACTCATCCACAATAATATCTAACGCTAATTCAACATGTTCTAAACAACAAGGTAAATTCATTTTCTTCACCTCACTTTTCTACAATAGAAAACAGGAGGTAGGCCCTCCTGTTTTTAATACTTTTGAATGCCTAATTTCACTGTTGTTGTTACTCTTTTTGTACCACGATAAAACGTAAGAGTCATTTTATCATTAATTTCCTTATCATATAAGGCCGTGCGGAATCCAATAATATCGCGAATCGGTTTTCCATCTACTGCCACAATAACATCATGTTCTCTTAAACCAGCATCTGCGCCTGGCGAAGGACTTTTCACATCCAAAATACAAACCCCTTCTGTTACAGTACCTGGTAAATGTAATGTTTTTGACCAATAATAGTTTGGAATTTCATTTAATGACCTAAGTTCAATCCCAACATACGGCCTTCTTACTTTTCCATACTTCTCAAGTTCATTCATAATCGGAACAGCCCTAGTCACCGGAATAGCAAGTCCGATTCCTTCTACTTCTTTTGCAGCAATTTTCATTGAATTAATACCAATTAATTGTCCTGCTGCATTTACAAGCGCACCGCCACTATTCCCCGGATTAATCGCCGCATCCGTTTGTAACACTTCTACTTGCCAATCATAGTGTCCATCTTGATCTAAATCTACAGGGACAATACGTTCATTAGCTGAAATAATACCTTGTGTAACAGTTCCAGAGAATTGCAGTCCGAGTGGATTTCCAATCGCAATGACTGGCTCTCCTCTGCGAACAGTATTAGAATCGCCGATTTCAATTATTTTTTTCACATGCTTTGCATCTATTTCTAATACAGCTAAATCTGTGACTACATCGGTTCCTAATACTTTTCCAGGAACCTTCTTACCGTCACTTAAACTTACTTCAATACGATTCGCTCCAGCTACAACATGATTATTCGTTACAATATAAGCTTGACCATTTGTCTTTTTATAAATTACTCCTGATCCTGTACCAGCCTCTGAATCTGCCTCTGAAAAGTTATCTCGTTGAATGTTAATAACGCCCACAACAGCTTCAGATGCACGGTCAACAGCATCTACAAAGCTAATCTGTTTAATTCCTTGAGCTTCGGCCATATTACTTCCGCTTGCTTCAGCTTGCGGAAGCGTATCAGCAGAATTTGAAAATAAAGGAGCTCCAAACGCAAATAAAGAAGCTCCTACAATTGTTCCCGCTATACTAGAAAGAACTATACCTTTATGCTTCTTTTTCCCTGCACGTTTCATACGATAATTTTCTTCATCAATAAAGGACATATTTGTTCACCCATCTTCCTGAAAACAACTATATTCACCTTTATTGTTTACTAAAATGAAGAATTATACGTATTGAATTTTTGTAGGCATTTTTGGATCTGTATCGTGAATTTCAAAGGATTCACCCACTCCAAATCCTTTTTCCTCTAGTACTTGTGATACTGACATACGAGCTAGTTCTTTCATGTTATTATCTAAGCTTAAATGGGCTAAATAAATATGCTTTGTCTCATCTGTAATTACATCTGCCATTGCTAATGCAGCATCTTCATTACAAACATGCCCAACGTCGCTTAAAATACGTCGTTTAATGCTCCATGGGTAACGTCCCATACGAAGCATTTCCACATCATGATTACTTTCAAATACGAAAGCATTAGCTCCCTTAATAACGCCCTTCATACGGTCGCTTACGTATCCCGTATCTGTAATAAGTGCTAATTTCCTATTATTGTTATGGAAAGCATAAAACATCGGTTCTGCCGCATCATGAGAAACTCCAAATGATTCGACTTCAATATCACCAAATGTTTTCACATCCCCAACTGAGAAAATGAATTTTTGCTCAGTTGGGATATTTCCTATTAAATGTTCCATTGCATTCCATGTTTTCTCATTCGCATAAACGGGTAAATCATATTTACGCGCCAATACACCTAACCCTTTAATATGATCACTATGCTCATGTGTTACAAGAATACCTGATACATCATTTATATTCAGTTCTGCTTGTTTAAATAAAGCCTCTGTCGCTTTACCACTTAAACCTGCATCGACTAGTAATTTTTTTTCATCGGTTCCTACGTATAGCATATTTCCTGTACTTCCACTTGCAAGTACGCTAAAATGCAACCCCATTCTTTCTCACTCCAGTATGTTCATCAACCACTTGATTTTCCTTTTCCCCTAATTCCATAACTTGTCCTTCAATTGCATTCACAAAGAAGTCCTGTTTCTGCTCCGTTTTTAAATTCCACGTTGGAGCAAGTACTTGGTTATTAGAAGTAGATGCGGTAAGAGTGGCATAGCCAATTTGTGCTTCTTTAACATGCGTATTTCCATGAATTTTATTTTTTAAATACAAATTTTCTAAAGCTGTTTGAGCCGTAATAATTTCTTGCTCTTTCGTTTTTTCACCTTCGCCCATTTCTTTTAAATCAGTTAGCATTGTCTGCGTATATGAAACAAGTTCATTTTTTTCATTTAATTCCACAACAATCATCGCCTGATTATTATAGAAAATAGGCTTATCTTTATATTTTTGGAAGAAATAAATTTTAGAGTCTTTCACCGCTCCAAATTCATACTTTTGTCCATCCAATACATAGTTCTTCAAAAATTCATTATACTTATCTTTTGATAATGATTTCGTATTTAAAAAAGGCTCTTTTAGCTTACTTTCTATCTTGTACATATTTTGTATATGCGCCGTTTGATTTTTCAAAGACTGTATATCATCTTCTTTAAAGGCTTTATTTTCCGCTCTAATAAACGACTCTTTTTTCGGTTCCTTAGGGATATTCCCTATAGTAATTTTGTTTGCCTTTAATTCTTGATCTATCTTTGTTTCTGCAATAAGCTCCAATTGATTACTATCTTGCTTTTGAATGAATTGAAAAATGAGAAAGAGGTCCAAAACAAAAAAGGTCACAATAAATATGGTTTTAATCCGATCCCAATCCATTTAGTCCTCCCTCACTCCACTCATAGATTTTCTGTTTACCTGTTTCACCTTCAACAAGCTTTACATACCAAATTGGTTGTAGTCGAACTACTTGTCCATCTAGTGATAACTTGTATCCAATACCAATATCCTTAATTACTTGTTTCTTTATCTCTGGATTATTTTCTAGAGATGCTATTACAACATGCCCTGACGGAAGAGTAACCTTCTGTTCTATGCCTTTAGTATTTAAAGACAGCAACGGTCTTTCATATTCCATTACTTCTTCTGATCCCCATTTTTGTCTCAATTCAGCTAATCCATCTGTATTGAATACGGAATATCCATCTTCATGTAAGCGAAACACTGTCTCTCCTTTATTCATATAGTCCAAACGATATGAATCCAAACTTCCACTGTGACCACTTACGAATTCAAAGCTTTTTTGTAACAGCATTAAATTATCTATCGTTTTCTCAGTTAAGACAGAAGAGTTTTTATACTTTAGCATGTGACGATCGTCTTCAATTTCCATAGATCTAATACCATCTGTAAATGTTTCTTTCGATATCTCAGTAATTGGACTTAAATAACGAGGATCACTAAACAGAGCATTCTTAAACGTATCCACTGCTAAATTAGATGAGATATATGTTATATTGTTTAACTCTGTCGTTCCATCTGGTAAAAATAACTTTTTCATATCATTGATTTGATAATCAAAATAAGGCTTTGCTGATACTATAAATTGATTTTGGGCATTTACAATATCTTTTAAATACACGCCACTTAATTTTGCCTCATATATTTTAAAGTTATCACCATCAGAAACAAAGTTAATTTTAATTTCTTGATCCTTACTTCTAGAAGGATCAAGAAGAATACGATTAAAATGTTTAGGCTTATCTGTACCTTTCTCTTTCATGTTAAACATGGATTTAACTGCATCAAATGGGATATCGGTAGGGAAAACAAGTTCAATTTTCCCTTCACCATGCACATAGGACAGGAAATCACCCTTAGTGATTGATATCTCTCTAAACTCATGTAGTTCCCCTACTTCCAGAGGCTTATAGATTGATTCTATATCTGCCTCTCTTCTGCTCCCATAATGATTTTTATCTTTATGCACGATGATAGAAGTAGGACGGACAACATCGGCAATTTTAGTTTGATTCGTTCCTTCATTGCCCTGTACAAATTTCGCGTTTTGCATGGATGTAGAATCTGGCACATACGTCCATAGGTTAAAAGTAAGAAATAGGCTAATTACGACTAGGTTAATTAAAACTATTGTTTTAAAGTTTTCCATACTCATTCCCAATCGTCCTCTTCATCTGCTGCCATTGGTAACGTGAAATAAATAGTTGTCCCTTTTCCTTCTTCACTCTTCGCCCAAATAGAGCCACCATGTGCCTCAATCATTTCTTTTGCAATTGCTAATCCAAGTCCCGTACCACCCATTTGTCTTGAACGAGCTTTATCTACGCGATAAAAACGTTCAAAGATTTTATCAACGTTTTCTTTTGGAATACCCATTCCTTGGTCACTTACGCTAATTTCTAATAAATCACCGCGATCACGTAAGCGATATGTTACTGTTCCACCTTCTGGTGAATACTTTAATGCGTTAGAAATAATGTTATACAGCACTTGAGTAATTTTGTCAGTATCCATATCAATAAACCTAGATTTTTTAGAGAAAGATCGTTTGAAACTTACATTTTGCTCTTTAGACATTTCAAAGCGATCAATAACATTATTAAAGAAATCAGTAAAGTCGACCCATTCTTTCATTAAACGGTGCTCTGTACTATCAAGTTTAGATAGCTGTAACAACGCATTTACAAGTCTAATCATTCTTTCTGTTTCTTCTTGTGTAACCGTTAAAAATTGTGGTGCAATATTCGGATCCTGCCACGCTCCATCTGTAAGTGCCTCTAAATAACTGCGCATCGTCGTTAATGGCGTCCTTAATTCATGAGAGACATTCGCCACAAACTCACGGCGTTCCCCTTCTATACGCTCCTGCTCTGTTACATCATATAGTACAGCAATTAAGCCATTGGCCTTCCCTGTTTCTTTTTGAATAACAGAGAAACTAGCACGTAAAATATATGGTTCGTTTCTCGTACTAAAATCTAATAACACAGAATCTGGCTCTTCATATAAATGATCGAGCGTAAATTCTTCCTGTATCCCTAATACCTCTAAAACAGATTGATCGAGCGCTGTTTCACGAGAAACATTTAACATCTTTTCCGCAGGGTCATTTAGTAAAATAATATCCCCTTTTCGGTCAGTAGCAATTACTCCATCTGTCATATGTGATAAAACGGATGATAATTTACGCCTTTCACTTTCTGTAGAAGAACGAGCTTGTTGTAATTTTTTTGATAAATTATTGAAGGATAATGCCAGTTGTCCAATTTCATCATGGCTATGCACTTTTACTTTTCTCGAATAATTTCCTTTTGCCATTTCGATTGCTTGTCTCCGCATATCTGAAATTGGTCTTGTAATTGTTTGAGCCAATAAAATCCCAAGTACGGCCGTTACTAATAAGGCAATTACTGTTCCCGTAGCAAAAATTTGATTTATATCCTTCATTTGTTTATATACATCTTCCATAGATGCAACGATGTATATAACACCAAGCGCATCCTTGCCATTATCATCTAGAATCGGAGTAAGCATAACTTGAACACGATGGCCTGTACTACCATCCTTCTCAATTTTCACTTCTGGCTTTTTTTGTACTAACACTCGCTGAACAGCTATATCAGTTGATGTTCTATTCACCTTATTCTGCTTTGATTCATCTGAAATAGCCAATAACTTTCTATGCGAATCAAATACACTTACCTCTTGTATAACTTTCTTTTGATCAGAGGCAAATTTTCGAATAGAAGTTTTAATGGTTTCATCTGTTGACTCTGTTTCTGCTTTTGTATAACTTTTTTTAAACTCTTGTTTCAAGTTATATGATAATAAGTTTGTTTGCTGCGTTAAAGAATCCCTAAAACCTTGTACTAGGCTCTTCTCTAATTCCCTTACGAAATAAACCCCAATAACTTGCATCGCTATTAATATTAATAGCATATATATAAGCACAAATTTTAAATGAATAGATTGAAAAAAACCAACTTTCTTCATATACTATTCCTGCTCTGGGTCACGCAAGTAATACCCTACTCCACGTCTAGTTACAATTAAAGTAGGATGGCTTGGATTATCTTCAATTTTTTCACGCAAACGACGTACTGTTACGTCTACTGTGCGCACATCTCCAAAATAGTCATAACCCCAAACTGTTTGTAATAAATGTTCGCGTGTCATAACTTGTCCTAAATGTTTCGCTAAATAATGTAGCAACTCAAATTCACGATGTGTAAGCTCGATATTTTCCTCGCGCTTCGTTACACTATATGCATTTGGATTAATAACAATTGGTCCAATAACCATTTCTGTATTTTCTTCTTTTTCTGCAGAACCACCTTGTTGATGACGGCGTAAATTCGCCTTCACACGAGCAAGTAATTCCCTCGTACTAAATGGCTTCGTTACATAATCATCTGCCCCAAGCTCAAGCCCTAATACTTTATCAATCTCAGAGTCCTTTGCTGTAAGCATAATAATCGGCATTTCTGAACTTTTACGTATTTCACGGCAAACCTCTAATCCATCTTTACCCGGTAGCATAATATCTAATAAAACCATATCTGGTTGTTCTTCATTAGCTTTTTCAATTGCTTCATCACCATCATGCGCCATTACTATTTCAAAACCTTCTTTTTCTAGATTAAACTTCAAAATATCTGCAATCGGCTTTTCATCATCAACTACTAAAATTTTCTTTCCCATCATCGTCTATTTCCTCCTTATAAAAATATGGTCAATAATCCCTAAACATATCGATGTTTACATAGTATGTCCTATATGACCGCATCCTTTGTTTAAGTATTTTCTCCTCTATTCTCATAGACTCATGTATGATCCACTTTTACACGGCATCCTATACGATCTATAGAAAAACCTCTAGCTTCAACTGCTAGAGGCTCCTCGTTCTATTTTAAAATAACTACTCAGTTTTGTAAAATTACATAAATAAAAAGGATATTAAGTGGGCCCACTTAATATCCTGAGAGTGGCTCGGGACGGAATCGAACCGCCGACACGAGGATTTTCAGTCCTCTGCTCTACCGACTGAGCTACCGAGCCAAAACTATATATAAAACCACTAATGGTGGTATAAACAAAAGTGGCGGTCCCGACCGGGGTCGAACCGGCGATCTCCTGCGTGACAGGCAGGCATGTTAACCACTACACCACGGGACCAAAAATAAGCATAAAAAAACATGACCCGTACGGGATTCGAACCCGTGTTACCGCCGTGAAAGGGCGGTGTCTTAACCACTTGACCAACGGGCCACGAAAAATAAAATGGTGAGCCATGAAGGATTCGAACCTTCGACCCTCTGATTAAAAGTCAGATGCTCTACCAACTGAGCTAATGGCTCATACTCACCAACGTCATATTTTCGTGACGACAAGATGTATCATAACATGTATTCTGTATTCTTCGCAATACTTTTTTTCATTTTTTTATAAAAGATAAGAAAAAACTCATGCGGACATGAGTTTTTTCTAAAAATATCAATTAAGCTTCGTATACATTACGAACAATATTCGTTTGGTTACGATCTGGTCCAACTGAGAACATAGATAATTGAATTCCTGTTAACTCAGAAACACGTTCTACGTATTTTCTTGCATTTTCAGGAAGCTCGTCTAATGATTTTACACCAGTAATATCTTCTGTCCAACCTGGAAGCTCTTCATATACAGGCTCACATTTCGCTAAAATGTTTAAGTTTGCTGGAACTTCATCGATAACTTCGCCATTGTATTTGTAAGCAACACAAATTTTAAGAGTTGGAATATCTGTTAGAACGTCGATAGAATTTAATGATAGATCCGTTAAACCACTAACACGACGCGCATGTCTTACAACAACGCTATCGAACCAACCTACGCGGCGCGGACGACCAGTTGTTGTTCCGTACTCACGACCAACTTCACGAATTTGATGACCAATTTCATCATTAAGTTCAGTAGGGAATGGACCGTCACCAACACGGCTTGTATATGCTTTACATACACCTACAACGCGAGTAACTTTCGCAGGGCCAACTCCAGTTCCAACTGTTACACCACCCGCAATCGGGTTAGAAGATGTAACGAACGGGTACGTACCGTGGTCAATATCAAGCATAACACCTTGTGCACCTTCAAATAATACACGGTGATTGTTATCTAGTGCATCATTTAATACAACAGATGTGTCGCATACATATTGTGCGATTTGTTGTCCATATTCGAAGTACTCTTCAAAGATTTCCTCTACGCTGAAACCTTCTGTATCGTACATTTTTTCAAACAAACGATTTTTCTCTACTAAATTGCGCTCAAGCTTCTCTTTAAATGCTTCACGGTCTAAAAGATCAGCCATACGGATACCAATACGAGCAGCTTTATCCATATATGCAGGACCGATACCTTTTTTCGTTGTACCGATTTTGTTATCACCTTTACTAGCCTCTTCTAACTCATCTTGTTTTAAGTGATAAGGTAAAATAACGTGTGCACGGTTACTTACACGTAAATTATCAGTACTTACACCACGGTCGTGTAAGTATTTTAACTCTTCAAGTAATGCTTTCGGATCTACTACTAAGCCATTTCCGATTACACAAATTTTCTCTTTATAGAAAATACCAGATGGAATTAAGTGTAACTTATATTTAACTCCGCCGAAAACAATTGTATGTCCCGCGTTATTTCCACCTTGATATCTTGCAACTACTTCCGCATGCTCAGAAAGAAAATCAGTGATTTTACCTTTTCCTTCGTCGCCCCATTGTGTTCCTACAACTACTACTGAAGACATTATTAAAGCACCTCCGCAATTTTCAAACGATCTATTCAAACAATATAATTGTACCAAAACCGAAAAAGAAGTCAACCAAAAAGCGAACATTTTTTTATTAAAAATCATTTTCGTTCGTAAGAATTATATTTTCACCTTATGAAAGCCTTATCTTTATCCCATAAAAAAAGAAACACATCTTATTATAAGAAATGTGTTTCTTTTTTATACTGCCTTTATGCCCCATCCTCAAAGCGTCGTTCTAAATTAACGAATTTATTAAATTCTTTAACAAACGCAAGCTCTACTGAACCTACCGGACCATTACGTTGTTTTGCAATGATAATTTCAATCGTATTTTTATTTTCCGTTTCACGGTCATAGTAATCTTCACGATATAGGAAAGCTACAATATCAGCATCCTGCTCAATACTACCAGATTCACGAATATCAGACATCATCGGGCGTTTATCCTGACGAGATTCTACACCACGAGATAACTGTGATAAGGCAATAACAGGCACTTGCAATTCACGCGCAATCCCTTTTAAAGTACGAGAAATCTCAGATACCTCCTGCTGACGGTTCTCACCTGATTTCCCACTTCCTTGAATAAGCTGTAAGTAGTCAATTAAAACCATACCAAGACCTTGTTCTTGCTTTAGTCTACGACATTTCGCTCGAATCTCATTTACCTTAATTCCTGGTGTATCATCAATATATATACCGGCATTTGAAAGACTACCCATCGCCATTGTTAATTTCGCCCAATCATCAGAAGTTAATGACCCGGTACGAAGTCTTTGCGCATCGATATTTCCTTCTGCACAAAGCATACGCATAACAAGCTGATCGGAGCCCATCTCCAAACTAAAAATCGCTACATTTTCATCCGTTTTCGTCGCTACGTTTTGTGCGATATTTAATGAAAATGCAGTTTTCCCTACTGACGGACGTGCTGCTACGATGATTAAATCATTTCGCTGGAAACCTGCCGTCATCTTATCTAATTCAGTAAATCCAGTTGGTATCCCAGTAACTTCACCTTTTTGATTATGCAAAAGTTCAATTTTATCATAAGCATCTACAAGAACATCTTTAATATTTTGAAATGCTTTTGCATTCGTTTGATGGGATACTTCTAATATTTTTTTCTCGGCCTCATTTAAAAGGCCGTCTACGTCATCTTCTCTCTCGTATCCATCCGACACAATATGAGTCGCTGTTCGAATTAAACGACGTAAAAGTGCCTTTTCAGCGATGATACGTGCATAATATTCAACGTTAGCAGCTGTTGGAACAACTTCTGCTAACTCTGCTAGATAAGACACTCCACCAACTTCTTCTAGTAATCCTTGATCAGCCATCGCTGATGTCATTATTACTAAATCGATCGGTTCTCCTTTGTCAGATAACCCAAGCATTACCTCAAAAATCTTTTGATGTTTCGTTCGATAGAATGAGTCAGGTACCAATAACTCTGATGCTGATGTTAACGCATCTTGATCAATTAATATGGCCCCTAAAACCGCCTGCTCGGCTTCTATATTATGCGGAGGGGTACGATCAGCAAGTACATCACTCATACGCAATCCTCCTTGCTTAATTTATTTTTATTGTTCACTAACATGAACTTTTACTGTCGCTGTTACTTGCGGATGCAATTTCACTGTTACATTTGTGTAGCCTAATGCACGGATTGCATCATCCATTTCAAATTTACGTTTATCAAGTTTAATTTTATGTGATTTTTGCATCGCATCTACGATTTGTTTGCTCGTAATAGAACCGAATAAACGGCCACCTTCTCCAGATTTCGCTTTTACTTCTACAGTTAATTTCTCTAATGTTTCTTTCAACTCTTTTGCATTCTCAACTTCTGCTGCTGCATCTTTTTCTTCTTTACGCTTTTGAGCTTCTAAAGTTTTCATACTGCTATTTGTTGCTTCAGCAGCCAATCCCTGTTTTAGTAAGAAGTTATTTGCATAGCCATCTGGTACGTTTTTTACTTCTCCTTTTTTACCTTTACCTTTTACGTCTTTTAGAAAAATTACTTTCATGATTGTGTGCCTCCCTGTAAATAGTCATCAATAACAAATCGAAGCTTCTCCTCGGCTTCATCTACTGTAACATTTTTCATTTGTGTGGCTGCATTCGTCAAATGCCCGCCACCACCTAAGTTTTCCATAATTAGCTGCACATTCACTTCACCTAAAGACCTGCTGCTAATTCCAATGAGATTCTCGCCACGTTTCGCAACAACAAATGATGCAATAATTCCTGTCATTGTTAATAACGTGTCAGCTGATTGCGCAATAAGCACTTGATCGTAGTAATCATCACTATCAACTTTAGCAATCGCAATTCCATTTTTATAAATGTACGCATTTTTTATAGCTTTTGCAACCCGTAAATACTGATCCATATCTTCCTTTAAAAGTTCTTGTACAAGTACAGTATCTGCACCATGTGAGCGTAAATAGGAAGCAGCATCAAACGTACGAGCCCCCGTCCGGAATGTGAAACTTTTCGTGTCGACAATAATCCCCGCTAACAATGCCGTTGCTTCTAACATTGTCATCTTTAAATTTTTCGGTTGATACTCAAGCAATTCTGTAACCAGTTCTGCCGTTGAAGAAGCATATGGTTCCATATAAACTAGCAATGGATCTTCAATAAAATCTTCTCCACGGCGATGATGATCGATAACTACTACATTTTCAATTTTATGTAACAATTTTTGTTCCATCACCATAGAAGGTTTATGTGTATCAACAACAACAAGTAATGACTCATCATTCGCAAATTCCATCGCTTGCTCTGGAGTAATAAAGTGAGACCATAATTCCTCATTTTGTTTCACTTTGTCCATCAAGCGTTTAATTCCCTTATCAGAATCATTTTCATCTAATACAATATATCCTTTACGCTCGTTTAATTGAGCCACTTTTAAAATACCAATCGCAGCACCAATTGCGTCCATATCAGGAGCCCTATGCCCCATGATAATGACATTACTACTTTCTAATACTAAATCCTTTAACGCATGCGAAATGACCCTAGCACGTACACGGGTACGCTTTTCAACCGGATTTGTCTTGCCTCCATAGAACTTAACTTTACCTGTCGCTTGTTTAATAGCTACTTGATCTCCCCCGCGTCCAAGCGCAAGGTCTAAACCAGATTGAGCCATTGCCCCAAGCTCTGACAAAGGTAAATCACCTGATCCGACACCTACACTTAGTGTAAGTGGTATATTCCTTTTAGATGTTTCTTCACGCACCTGATCTAAAATACTAAATTTCCCTTTCTCCATTTGCGTCAGAATACTTTCATTTAGCACAACAAAGAATCTTTCTGAAGATGCACGTTTTAAATACGCACCATACTTAAGTGCCCATTCATTTAGTCGCGATGTCACAAGACTTGTTATATTCGTACGTAATTGATCATCTAATCCTTGTGTAACTTCATCATAATTATCCAAATAAATTACAGCTAAAACAGTACGTTGATCCTCATACATCTTTTCGATTTCTGTTTGTTCCGTTACATCAAAGAAATAAATTAACTTTTCTTCTTTCCTTACAAAAACGCGAAACTTTCGATTATTTAAAGAGACTATATCATCAGAAGTTTCTCCTTTAATGAAAAGAAGTAATGTTTCTGATACATCGTAAAGGTGCCATCCAGCTAATGCATGCTGTCCCAGACATGAAGATAAATAAGGATTTGCCCAATCAATCCCATAATCCTTATTGTATAACAAAATACCAATCGGCATTTGGTTAAATGCTTCATTACTTACTTTCTTTACTCTTGTAATCATATCTGTAGTATGCTTTTCGAAATTCCTTTGAAAATTAAGTTCAAATCGTATAACGATAAAAAATACGATACAAAAAATGACAAAAGCAGCTATTCCCATAATTAAATGAAAATAACAGAGAATTGAAATGAGCACAAACACAAAAAATGCCAATACATAAACAGGATATAAAAACCACTGTTTCTTATCAAATTCAGGCATGTATACAACTCCTATAAAGTAAAACTAACTCACCTTCCAGTTAGTTAAACAGATTAAAATAGTATAAGGAATATTGTTTTATCCCCCTATTTTAGAACGCAATGAAATCCCTAAGTCAATTATACCTAAGATTGTCACAAGACGAAACAGCATCGGAATAAACATGCATGCAATAAAACTAATAATAGGAATCCCTTTAGTAAAACCTTTTCTATACGCTAAAAAGGCGATAAATGTCAGACCTTGCAGTACAAGCAATAGTGTAAATATGACATTTAGGTTAGAAAATACCATATGTAAATATGATGTTGGTTCTACTTTTATAAAAGTTGCTAACAAAATAAATATAACGTAATACCAAACAATACTCTTTGGTAATTGTATATCTTTAAATTTAGGCCAAGGTATAATGTCATGTTTTAACTTTTTCAAAACACTACCTGATATTATCACTGTAATCCAAGAAAAACATACTGAAACTAGAACAAGTATACTTGGAAATAACGATTGTAATATATCATTCATTTGTGTAAGTAACTCTTTTTGTTCCTTACTAATCGGCATACCTGTAGCACTTACTATCTTTTCACTTTGCACCATACTTTCACTAAACATACTTTGCATTTGCTTCATTATATCTATGTTGAAAAACTTTATACTCGCAACATAAATAAGTACAAAACCAATTAAGTATGCAAGCGTCCCCGCTATTAAGATTTCTACTGACTTTTTTCTTGTTTTATACATATATCCTAAAACAATCCCTATCAATCCAAACATAATTGTCTTCACTAAATTCATGGGTTGACTCACAATAATAGTAACAAAAAGTGATGCTACAAAAATCATGAGCACATTAGATAGTTTATGTCTTATCGTTAATAGTATAAATGGTAACGGCAACGCAAAAGTTACAACAGTACCCAAAATCGGAACATACATAGATATAAGCAATAAAATTGCATATATAGCTAATAACGCTGCACCTTCTGTAATAAACTTTGTTTGTTTCACATTTTAACCTCTCTTTCAAAAAAGAAAAGCATAGCAAAATGCACAGTAGAGTCGGACTCTACTGTGCATTTCATACGCTATTATTCACCAACATATGGTAAAAGTGCCATTTGACGAGCACGTTTAATTGCAACTGTAAGTTTGCGTTGGTATTTTGCGCTTGTCCCTGTTACACGACGAGGTAAAATTTTACCACGCTCAGAAACGAAACGTTTTAATAAATCAACATCTTTATAGTCAATGCGAGTGATGCCGTTAGCTGTGAAGAAACACACCTTACGACGTTTCGCACGTCCACCTTTGCGTCCTGCCATGTCTATTTCCCTCCATTCTTTGTTAAAACTAACAAATTTACTGTATTAGAACGGTAAATCGTCGTCGGAAATGTCGATCGGTTGACCTACATTTGAAAATGGATCGTCATTCTTCGTAAATCCAGAGTTCCCTTGATTACCTTGGTTACCTGAATTACTAGATTGACCAAATGGGTTAGAGCTTTGGTTACCGAAACCAGCTCCTGATGGTTGCTGATTGAATGAACCACGTTGCTCCCCACCGCCATTACGCGGCTCTAAAAATTGTACGCTTTCCGCAAGAACTTCTGTTACATACACACGTTTACCGTCTTGTCCATCGTAATTACGAGTTTGAAGACGTCCATCTACGCCTGCTAAGCTTCCTTTTTTCAAATAATTTGCTACGTTTTCTGCTTGTTTACGCCATATTACACAATTAATAAAGTCAGCTTCACGCTCACCTTGTTGATTCGCAAATGCGCGATTCACAGCTAACGTAAAAGTAGCTACTGCAACACCATTGGGCGTGTAACGTAAGTCAGGGTCCTTAGTTAAACGACCAACGAGGATAACACGATTCATCAATCGAACCACTCTCCCTTATATATCAATTATTTTTCTTCTTCTTTAACAACGATATGACGAAGGATATCTTCGTTGATCTTAGCTAAACGGTCGAATTCGTTAATCGCTTCTGCGTTAGAGTTCACGTTTAAGATCATGTAGAAACCTTCACGTAAGTCGTTGATTTCGTAAGCTAAACGACGCTTACCCCACTCTTTCGTGTTAATGATTTCTGCACCATTGTTTGTTAAAACACCTGCAAAACGTTCAACTAAAGCTTTTTGAGCTTCTTCTTCAACGCCAGGACGAATGATGTACATAATTTCGTACTTTCTCATTACACTTTCACCTCCTTTTGGTCTAAACGGCCCATAATGGGCAAGGAGCAATTAATTTATAGTAATTACTCACGAGTTTAGATTATATCATAGTAAGTTATATGAATCAACTCACCAATACATAAAAAACTTGGCAAACATATAATATATTTGCCAAGCTCATATCTTTATTTTTCCTAGGAAATATTAAATTAAACGTTAAAACGGAAGTGCATAACATCTCCATCTTTTACGATATACTCTTTTCCTTCTAAACGTACTTTTCCAGCTTCTTTTGCAGCTGTCATAGAACCGTTTGTCATTAAGTCATCGTAAGAAACTGTTTCTGCACGAATAAATCCACGCTCAAAGTCTGTATGAATAACACCAGCACATTGTGGTGCCTTCATACCTTGTTTAAATGTCCAAGCACGTACTTCTTGAACGCCAGCTGTAAAGTAAGTAGCAAGTCCTAATAGGTCATATGCTGCACGAATTAATTGATCTAAACCAGACTCTTCAATACCTAGTTCTTCAAGGAATACTTTTTTCTCTTCCTCGTCTAATTCAGCGATTTCTGATTCGATTTTTGCACATACAACGATTACTTGAGAATTTTCATTTTCTGCAAATTCTTTTACCATTTGTACGTATTTATTTTCCGATGGATCGATAATATCGTCTTCACTTACGTTCGCTACGTATAACATTTCTTTTGTTGTAAGTAAATGAAGGCCTTTAACAATCTTCATCTGCTCTTCTGTAAATTCAACAGTACGAGCCGGTTTCCCCTCTTCAAAAGCCTCTTTTAAACGAACTAAAATTTCATGCTCATATACAGCTTCTTTATCTTTTTGTCTTGCTAATTTCGCAACACGCTCGATACGCTTATCAACAGACTCTAAGTCCGCTAAAATTAGCTCTAAGTTGATTGTTTCGATATCATCAATTGGATCTACTTTCCCTGAAACGTGCGTAATATTTTCGTCTTCAAAACAACGAACAACTTGGCAAATTGCATCTACTTGACGAATGTGAGATAAGAATTTATTTCCTAAACCTTCACCTTTACTAGCACCTTTTACGATACCTGCAATATCAGTAAACTCAAATACAGTCGGAACAGTCTTTTTCGGTTCTACTAATTCCGTTAATTTATTTAAACGCTCATCTGGTACTTCTACAATCCCTACGTTTGGATCAATTGTACAGAATGGATAGTTCGCAGATTCTGCTCCTGCTTGTGTAATTGCATTAAATAAAGTGGACTTCCCTACGTTAGGTAATCCAACAATCCCAGCCGTTAATCCCATATTTTTCACTCCTATGTCTCAATCTTTCATCATTATAGATAGTAACGAAAAAAATGACAAGTTTCCGCCAAACGAAAAAAAGTAACAGTTACCTACTGTAACTGTTACTCTCTCTCTATTCTTCGTGCTTCACAAGTATTTTTTTCACCTTACGATCAAACTCTCTTCGAGTAATCATTACTGAATGGTCACATCCCTCGCACTTAATGCGGATATCCATTCCCATACGAATAATTTTCCAACGATTCTCGCCACATGGATGTGCTTTCTTCATTTCCACAACATCGTACAAGTTATATTCCTTTTGCTCCACTCTTCAAACTCCTCCTCTCCATACTAAATTGCTTTTCCACTAACCAATTCTTCACGATTATATAAAACCATACGTGGATATGGAATTTCAATTCCATGTAAATCAAGACGATTTTTAATCTCTTTACGAAGTGCCCTTGCAATAACTGCATGTTGCATCGGCTCTACTTCAGCAATAACGCGTAAT
Organism: Bacillus sp. NEAU-Y102; assembly: GCF_054788175.1. Classification (NCBI taxonomy): domain Bacteria; kingdom Bacillati; phylum Bacillota; class Bacilli; order Caryophanales; family Bacillaceae; genus Bacillus; species Bacillus sp. NEAU-Y102. Next base: position 385,636 of record NZ_JBTWFK010000006.1, read on the forward strand.
ATAACTTCTGATGCAGCTAACGTTTGCACACCTAATAATTGAGGTGTTGTTACCATTTTTTCGTACTTTGAAGGTAACTCTACTAATAAATCTTCAATAACCTGCTCTGCTTTCGCAATATCAGCCTCATATGAAATAGATACATCAACAAATGCTACACTATTACTAACTGAGTAGTTAGTAACTTGAATAATACTTCCGTTTGGTAAAGTATGAATTTCACCTGTCCAACTCTTTACTTTCGTTGTACGAAGTCCAATTTCTAAAACGACTCCTTCAAATTGACCGATTTTAACATAATCGCCAACTGAAAACTGATCTTCTAGCAAAATAAATAAACCTGTAATAACGTCCTTCACTAAACTTTGAGCACCAAATCCGACTGCTAAACCAATTACCCCGGCACCCGCTAATAAACCTGATGCATTAATATCAAACACACCTAAAATCGCAATCAGCATAATAAACATAACAACGTACGCTACAATATTTTCAAGTAATTTCGCTACTGTAACTGTACGACGTTCTGAAATTTGAATTGGAGAACGACTCCCCATACGAAACGCATTTCGTACAACCGCTCTTGCAATTCGCACAACAACTGCACCGATTATTAAAATAATACATATTTTTAATGTCGCAACTCCAATATGAGCCCAACGATCAGCATCTAATAAATACTGTTTCGTAGAATTAAACCACTTCGTTAATAAATCCATGTACCTCTACCTCTCTAGCTAAAATTTCTTTTTAGTTATCCTTATTATTGTATCAGAAGTCCTCTAATTGCTGAAAAAATTTTATGATTTTAATCCTATTTTACCCCCGCCATTCAGGTATAAAATGGAACGAATATATATATACTAGTACTATTATTTCCGTTTTCATTCACATTTTGCAAAAATTACGCACTTATAGATTTCCATTTTTCTCACCATATAACATATATTGAAAATTTATTAAAAGGATGGGTGCTTCATGAATATTGGAAGTTTTCGCTTACCATTTTTTGAGAAAGAAACTCAAAACGTTATGCACCAGGATCTAGAAGCCTCTGAGATAATCAGTAATTTCTTACTTACCCACATTCCTATTAAAACTAATATACCACTCATTCTCGTTTGTATCGGAACAGATCGTTCTACAGGTGACGCACTCGGCCCGTTAGTTGGTACAAAACTTGAACAAATAGACATCAAAAACCTCCAAGTATTCGGTACACTAGATGAGCCAGTACATGCGCTAAATTTAGAAGAAAAAATTCAAAATATACAGAAAGAATATCCTGCTGCATTTATAATTGCTGTTGATGCATGTTTAGGAAAGTCTCAAAATATCGGGTCAATCACTACTGGAAAGGGCCCTAGTAAGCCTGGAGCTGCTATGAATAAGAAATTACCTGCAGTTGGTGATCTGCATATACACGGTATCGTCAATCTAAATGGGTTTATGGAGTTTTTCGTTCTTCAAAATACAAGATTAAGTTTAGTTATGAAAATGGCCGATGTAATCGCACAAAGTATAAAAGAGACGGATCAAAAATTATCCGCACTAAAAAAAGCAAACCATCTATAAATAATAAGATGGTTTGCTCTTTATTTTTTTTGTGATAATAGTTCTAAAATACGATTCAAATCTTCTTTATTAAAAAATTCAATTTCGATTTTACCTTTTTCTTTTTTCGTCTCTTTAATTTTCACATCTGTGCCAAACTTTTCTCTTAAGAACGTTTCACGTTCTACGAAAAATATATTTCGCTCTTTTTTCACTTTTTTTGTTTCACGTGAAACGTGTTGATTAATCTCTTGGACGATTTTCTCTAATTGACGAACATTTAATCCTTCTTTTTCAATGCGTTTCAATAAGGACTTCAATTGTTCTTCATCTTTTATCGTAAGTAAAGTTCTCCCATGAGCCATTGAAAGTTGACCATTTGCAATCATATCTTGGACGAACGAAGGGAGGCTTAATAACCGAGTATAATTTGCAATGTAAGGTCTGCTTTTGCCAAGACGTTTCGCTAATTGTTCTTGCGTTACATTTAGCTCATTCATTAACATCTGGTATGCCATTGCCTCTTCCATAGGATTTAAATCTTCTCGTTGTAAGTTTTCTAACAAAGCAAATTCCATCATTTGCTGTTCAGTTAATTGTCTTACAACCGCAGGTACCTTTTCTAAACCAGCCTCTTTTGCAGCACGAAATCGTCTTTCACCTGCAACGATTTCATATCCTTTAATACTCTTCCTAGCAATTAATGGTTGTAGAATACCGTGTTCCTTAATCGAAATTGCTAATTCCTGAATAGCCTCTTTATTAAAGTGTTTACGCGGTTGATATGGATTTGGCCTTAATTCAGTTACAAGAATCTCCTGAATTGTTTCCTCTTCTTTCACATCTAAATCAGGAAAAAACACATTAATTCCTCTTCCTAATCCCTTAGCCACCTGCAATCACTTCCTCTGCTAAATCTATATATACTTCTGCTCCTCTTGATTTAGCGTCATACTGCATAATAGGTTTCCCATGACTTGGAGCCTCACTCAAGCGTACATTACGCGGAATAATCGAGCGATATACTTTATCCCTAAAATACTTTTTCACTTCATCTATAACTTGGATCCCTAAATTTGTACGGGCATCCAACATCGTTAACAATACACCTTGAATTGCTAAATTTTTATTTAAATGTTTTTGTACAAGTCGAACTGTATTTAATAGCTGACTTAACCCTTCTAGTGCGTAATATTCACACTGTACAGGAATAATAACAGAATCTGCTGCTGTTAATGCATTAATTGTTAATAACCCTAAAGATGGGGGACAGTCGATAATAATATAATCATATTCATCACGAACTGGCTGTAATGCTCTTTGTAAACGTACTTCCCGGGAAATAGTCGGTACCAATTCAATTTCAGCACCAGCCAATTGAATTGTAGCGGGTAGAACATCTAAGTTTTCCGTTGCGGTTTTCTGTATAACCCCTTGAACATCTGCATCTTCCACAAGAACGTTGTAAATACATTGATCTAATTCAGATTTTTCAATTCCCACACCAGTCGTTGCATTTCCTTGAGCATCAATATCTACAAGAAGGACTTTTTTACCTACTTGCGCCAATCCAGCCCCTAAATTAACAGATGTTGTGGTTTTTCCAACACCGCCTTTTTGATTAGCAATAGCAATGATTTTTCCCATGATGTCACCTACTTTCAACCTTTCTATCTTATTCTAATAACAATTACGTTTATTGTAACATGAAATAAAACTTTTTCTTTTACGTCCTTTATTAAACTTCAAAATTTATTTCTAAACTCCTTCTTCATTTAACAAGAAAATATAGTAAAAGAGACCTCTCCAATAGGATAAGGTCTCTAACACGTCGTTATTATTTTTTCTTTGGAATTTTAATTGTAATTTGATAGTACTCATCAAATTCTTCTTCCTCAGAATTAACATTCAAACCACTTTCAGTAACCATTTGTAAAGATTGTCTAATTGTATTCATAGCAATCCTCGTATCTCGACTTACTGCTTTTTGCTTTGCCTTACGCTTCGGTTTTGCTTCCTCTAGTAACTTCGCAATTCGTTCTTCTGTTTGCTTTACATTCAGTTGTTTCTCCACAATTTCCTGTAAAACCTTCAGTTGTAATTCCTCATTTTTTAAAGGAATGAGAGCGCGGGCGTGACGTTCTGTAATGCTTTTTTCTAATAATGCACTTTTTATTTCTTCAGGCAACTTTAACAATCGCAACTTATTTGCGATTGTAGATTGTCCTTTTCCAAGTCGTTGTGCCAATGCTTCTTGTGTTAAATTATGTAACTCAATCAGCTTTTGATATGCCACAGCTTCCTCGATTGCCGTTAGTTCCTCACGTTGCAAGTTTTCAATTAAAGCTACAGAAGCTGTCTCTGTATCATTTAAGTTCTTTATAATTGCAGGAACCTTTTCCCAACCTAACTTTGTTGCCGCACGAAAGCGTCTTTCTCCAGCGATAATCTCGTACTTATCATCCTCATATTGCCTTACAACAATCGGTTGAATAAGTCCATGTGTACGAATCGTTAATGCTAGCTCATCAATACGTGCATCATCAAAAACTGTTCTTGGTTGATAACGGTTAGGGGTAATATTTACTATCGGAATTTCTTGTATTTCTTCATATACCTTTTTATCTATTTCTTCATGGCTTTCGTCTTGTAATTCGAATTCGCTCTCTTTATCTCCAAAGCCAAATAAACGAGAAAACGTATTTTTCATACATATTCCACCACCTTTTAGGCCTATTGACTATTCTCCATAAAATGTTTCCTATGAAACATTTACGTTTTCATTTATATAATTTAATCTTACGTCTAATAAGATTTATTTTTCAATAGGTAATTTATTGGGCGTTCCCGGTTTGCGTGGATATTTCTTTGGTGTCTTGCGCTTTTTCTCGATTAATAAAATATTACGTTCACTCTCTTCAAACGGTAATTGGAACGTAGACATCTCTTTTAACTCTCCGCCTAGCACCTCTAAAGCATACTTACCATTTTCGATTTCTTCATTTGCTGCTGCACCTTTCATTGCAATGAATGTTCCTCCAACTTTTACAAGTGGTAAACATAGCTCACTTAATACAGAAAGACGTGCAACTGCACGTGCCATTACAATATCGTATGATTCACGTACACCTTCTTTTTTCCCAAATGTTTCAGCACGATCATGACAAAATGCAACATCACTTAATTCTAACTTTTGTGCTAAGTGATTTAAGAAATTAATACGTTTTTGCAATGAATCTACAATTGTTACTTTTAAGTGCGGGAAACAGATTTTTAAAGGAATACTTGGGAATCCAGCCCCTGCACCAACATCACAAATTGAGAACGGTTTTGAAAAATCATAATAAAAAGCAGCTGTAATAGAATCAAAAAAGTGTTTTAAGTATACTTCTTCTTTTTCTGTAATAGCCGTTAAGTTCATTTTCTCATTCCACTCTACTAATGTTTCAAAGTAGATTTTGAACTGCTCTAACTGTCTAGAAGAGAGGGTGATCCCCTTCTCTTCTAGCATAGATTGAAATTGTTCTATGTTCATCTAGCAATATCTCCTTACTATTTATTGGTTCGATACGCGCGCAATTTTTCCTTGTTCTATATAAACAAGTAAAATGGAAATATCCGCTGGATTTACGCCAGAAATACGTGAAGCCTGCCCCATTGAAAGTGGACGAACATCTTTCAATTTCTGTCTAGCTTCTGAGGCAAGGCTAGAAATCGCATCATAATCAATATCTACAGGTATTTTTTTACTCTCCATTTTCTTCATACGCTCTACTTGCTGTAAAGATTTTTCAATGTATCCTTCGTACTTAATCTGAATTTCAACTTGTTCTGTAACTTCATCACTTAATTCTACTTCACTTGGTACTAAAAGATGAATATGCTCATATGTCATCTCTGGACGACGTAATAAGTCACTTGCACGTATTCCATCTTTCAATTCACTTCCGCCAATATTGCGAATTAATTCTTGAACCTCAGGACGTGGTTTAATAATAATGCTGCTTAAACGTTCCTTTTCCTGTTCAATTTGTAGTTTTTTATTTGTAAATCGCTCATAGCGCTCTTCTTTAATTAATCCAATTTCACGACCAACTTCAGTTAAACGAAGATCAGCATTATCATGGCGTAATAATAGACGGTATTCTGCACGAGATGTTAATAAACGATATGGTTCATTTGTACCTTTCGTAACAAGATCATCAATTAAGACACCAATATAAGCATCCTCACGACCTAAAACAACTTCTTTTTTACCTAAAGAACGGCATGCTGCATTAATCCCAGCCATAAGCCCTTGTCCTGCCGCCTCTTCGTAACCAGAAGTTCCATTAATTTGTCCTGCTGTATATAAATTTTTAATCTTTTTCGTTTCAAGTGTTGGCCATAGTTGTGTTGGCACAATTGCATCATATTCAATTGCATAACCTGTGCGCATCATTTCAACATTTTCTAGGCCTGGAATTGTTCTAAGCATGTCACGTTGTACATCTTCTGGTAGGCTTGTGGATAAACCTTGCACATATACTTCTTGTGTATTACGCCCTTCTGGCTCTAAGAAAATTTGATGACGTGGTTTATCATTAAATCTTACTACTTTGTCTTCAATAGAAGGACAGTATCTAGGGCCTGTTCCTTTAATCATACCAGAATACATAGCTGAACGATGTAAATTTTCATCTATTAAACGGTGTGTTTCTGTACTTGTATATGTCAACCAACATGGAATTTGATCCATAATAAATTTCGTTGTTTCAAAAGAGAACGAACGTGGCTTATCATCACCTGGTTGAATTTCTGTTTTACTGTAGTCAATTGTATTACTGTTTACACGCGGAGGTGTCCCTGTTTTAAATCTAACAAGATCAAACCCAAGTTCCTCTAAATGCTCAGATAATGTAATAGACGGTTGCTGATTATTTGGACCGCTTGAATATTTTAAGTCGCCCATGATAATCTCGCCACGTAAAAATGTTCCAGTCGTAATTACAACGGTTTTTGCTGTATATTCTGCACCAGCTTGTGTAACTACCCCTTTACACATACCATCTTCAACGATTAAACGCTCTACCATTCCTTGGAATAACGTTAAGTTTGGTGTTTCTTCAATTGTTTTCTTCAATTCATGTTGGTAAGAGAATTTATCAGCTTGCGCTCGAAGTGCACGTACAGCTGGCCCCTTACCTGTATTTAGCATACGCATTTGAATATGAGTTTTATCAATATTACGTCCCATTTCTCCGCCTAATGCATCAATTTCACGAACAACAATCCCTTTTGCTGGTCCACCAACAGAAGGGTTACATGGCATGAAAGCTACCATATCTAAGTTAATTGTTAACATTAATGTTTTTGAGCCCATTCGTGCTGCCGCAAGACCAGCTTCACATCCTGCATGACCTGCACCGATTACTATGACATCGTATGAACCGGCATTGTATCCCATTGTTTATTCCTCCTAATAATCTCTATCTTTCTAAAACATCACTATATTATTTTCCTAAACAAAATTGAGAGAACAACTGGTCAATTAGGCTTTCATGGACTGTGTCACCAGTAATTTCACCAAGTATTTCCCACGTTCTTGTTAAATCAATTTGCACCATATCAATTGGTACACCATTTTCTATTGCCTCAATTGCATCACCGATTGTTTGTCCCGCTTGTGTTAATAATCCAATATGTCTCGCATTAGAAACATATGTCATATCTGCAGAATCGATTGTTCCTTCAAAGAATAAATCAGCTATTGCCTTTTCGAGTTCATCTATTCCTTGTTCCTCAATTAAGGATGTTGTAATAACACGATTTCCCGCAGCTAACTCTGTAACACGTTCCATATCAATCGCTTGCGGTAAATCAGTCTTATTCACAATAACAATAAAGTCTTTTCCTTGTACCGCATGGAATAGATCTTCATCCTCATTTGTTAAAGCCTCGCTATAGTTGACAACAACTAATACTAAATCTGCTTGGCTCATCATTTCTTTTGATCGCTCCACACCAATTCGTTCAACAACATCTTCTGTCTCACGAATACCGGCTGTATCTATAAGTTTAAGAGGTACACCACGCACATTAACGTACTCTTCAATAACATCACGAGTTGTTCCTGCAATATCAGTTACAATTGCTTTTTTCTCCTGAACAAGACTATTTAATAACGATGATTTCCCAACATTAGGTCTACCGATAATTGCTGTAGCAATACCTTCACGTAAAATTTTCCCTTGTTTTGATGTTTCTAATATTTTTTCGATTTCCGAACGAACATGCGTCGCTTTCTCAATTAAAATATTATGTGTCATCTCTTCTACATCATCGTATTCTGGATAATCTATATTTACCTCAACATGAGCTAATGTTTCTAATATTTCTTGACGTAGGCGACCAATTAATTTAGATAATCGCCCTTCCATTTGATTAATTGCTACATTCATCGCACGATCTGTTTTTGCTCGAATCAAATCCATAACAGCTTCTGCTTGTGATAAATCGATACGTCCATTTAAAAAAGCACGTTTTGTAAATTCGCCCGGTTCTGCCAATCGTACTCCTTGCGCTAGAATAAGTTGCAATACTTTATTTACTGAAACAAGTCCGCCATGACAGTTAATTTCCACTATATTTTCACGTGTAAAAGTCCTTGGTGCGCGCATAATAGACACCATAACTTCTTCAATAACTTGATTTGTATCTAAATCAACGATATGACCATAATGAATAGTGTGAGAAGGAACCTCTGTTAAATCCTTCCCTTTAAAAATACGGTCAACTTTCTCAACCGCATCATCCCCACTTACTCGAACAATGGCAATTGCACCCTCTCCAAGCGCTGTGGAAATCGCAGCAATTGTATCAAATTCCATGTCCTTTCACCTCACTTGCTTATTTATCTCTATTTCAACATGATTATTTCTTTCACTAAATTATTAGGATACCATAACGAACCTATCTACAAAAGAAGAATAACTCATTTTATTATATCCCCATGTAAAAAACACTAAACTTATTCACAGTGGATAAGTTTAGTGTTTTTTAGTTATCCACATCTATTTTTCGCTCAAAAAAACCGGCACTCATTTGAGCAACCGGTCATTTAGGAGATATTACAACATGCCGATGTGGTTCATTTCCTTCAGAAGTTGTTTTGATACCTTGATGATTTGATAATGCCTGATGAATAATTTTTCGTTCAAAAGATGGCATCGGTTCTAAAATAACTCTTTTTTTCGTATTAGATACTTGTTTCGCTAATCGATAAGAAAGTGATTCTAGCGTACTTTTTCTTTTACTACGATAATTTTCAGCATCTAGTGTAATACCTATATACTGCTTCGTGTTACGATTCGCAACAAGTTTTGTTAAATACTGTAAAGAGTTTAGTGTATTACCTCTTTTTCCAATTAAAACTCCTACATCATCACCAGAAATTGTAAATTCGATCTCGCGTCCTTTTACAACTTTACTAATTTCAACTTCCACACCCATATTGTGAATAACATTTCTTAAATATTCTTCACATTCCTGAATTGGATCTTTCTTCAATACAACTTCTACTACTGCAGGACGATTCCCAAATAAACCTAAGAATCCTCTTTTACCCTCATCGACAATATTTATATCTACTCGATCTTTTGATGTATTTAATTGCCTTAAAGCATCCTCTACTGCCAGCTCGACTGTTTGTCCTTTAGCAGTAATTATACTCACTTGCTTGAGCCTCCAGCTTTGCTAGCCTTAATCTCTGGCCCTTTGATAAAGTACATTTGAGCAATACCAAAGATATTACCAACAACCCAGTAAAGTGATAATGCAGCTGGGAAGTTAATTGCAAAGATTAAAATCATAATCGGCATAAGCCAAAGCATCATTGCCATTTGCGGATTTTGACCAGCTGTTCCTGCCATTGCAAGCTTTTGCTGAATAAATGTCGTAATTGCTGCAACAACCGGTAAGATATAGAACGGATCTGCCTGTCCTAAATCAAACCATAAAAATGTATGTTCACTAATTGCTGTTGTTCTCATAATCGCATGATAAAACGCGAATAAAATAGGCATCTGAACAAATATCGGTAAACATCCTGCCAATGGATTTACACCATTCTTTTGATATAACTGCATCATTTCTTGTTGTAGTTTTTGCTGTGTTGCTTGATCTTTAGAACTATATTTCTCTTTTAACTTCACCATTTCTGGTTGTAACGCTTGCATTGCTTTTGTACTCTTTGTTTGTTTAATCATTAATGGTAATAATGCAAAACGAATGATAAGAGTTGTAATAACAATTGCTAAACCGTAATTACTGTTAAATAAGTCGGCAAAATACGTGATTAACTGAGAAAGCGGATATACGAAATATTCATTCCAAATCCCAGTGCTTTTCGATGTAATCGGCTGACCCGTTTCACTACAACCGGTGGCAATCGCCATTAATGCAACGACCATGGCTAGTAAACCTAATTTCTTTTTCAAAGCCTACTCCTCCTTGTATCGGTATGTATATAGTGTAATTCATTTCCTTACGCTACTTTTTTATTCTTTTCATACCAGAGCGTTTAAAGACATGAATTAAGCTTTTCTTTACTTCTTCATATGTCATCTCTGCACAAGGCTTCCTTGCTATTATAACAAAATCTTTTCCAGAATCTATCTCATCTTTTAACTCTGTAATAGCTTGACGGACCATGCGCTTAATTCGATTACGAACTACTGCATTTCCTATTTTCTTGCTAACAGAAAGGCCGATGCGAAAGTTTGGCTGTTCTTCTTTATCTAATTGGTATACAACAAACTGACGATTCGCATTTGATTTTCCTTTTTGAAAAACCGCCTGGAATTCATCATTCTTCTTTATACGATGTTTTTTCTTCATATCAATTGACACTCCTGTATTTCATCAGCGGAAATTCACTATTATTAGAAAAAAAGACCACTGAACGATCAGTGGTCTACGCAGATAATACTTTTCTTCCTTTACGACGACGAGCTGCTAGCACTTTACGTCCGTTCGCTGTGCTCATACGGCTGCGGAAACCATGTACTTTGCTGCGCTTACGTTTATTTGGTTGGTAAGTTCTTTTCATTATATGACACCTCCCTGAGGAATATCTGTTAAAGACAGTCCTATAAATTATAGTTAATCAACTAGGAAAATGTCAATGGTTCTAGAAATTTTCATCAAATATTCATTTTGAACCTATTCACATACTTTTTCACAGCATCTATATTTCCTTGTGGATAAATGTTTTTTCACGTTTTTTATATCCACAAACTTTTTTCCCACTTTTACACAGTATATCGTGTTGTGGACAAGTTTATTCCACAAGGTATTGATTTTGTGGATAACTTTCTTAAATTCATTGCTATAGCCACTTTTTTTTGATATTATAGTTGTGTTTTCACTTTGAATAAGTTTTCCACATCTTTATCTTATCCACAATTTGTGTATAACATGTGGACAGTTTTAATCACATGTGGGTAAACAGTTGTCCACATTTGGTTTTTTTGTCGAAAACCCTATCTCATATACAAACGACGTTTTTAGTTTTTAAAATACGTTTCGTATAAATATACATTTTATATTTATTAGGTTGTACATTTGTTGCGCAGCCTTATTCTTTTACCATCTTAGTAAAGGAGGGACACCTTTGGAAAATATCTCTGATTTATGGAATAGTGCCTTAAAAGAATTAGAAAAAAAGGTAAGCAAGCCTAGTTATGAGACATGGTTAAAATCAACAACGGCTCATAACTTGAAGAAAGACGTATTAACGATTACAGCTCCAAATGAATTTGCTCGTGACTGGCTAGAATCTCATTACTCAGAACTAATTTCAGAAACACTATACGATTTAACAGGGGCAAAATTAGCAATTCGCTTTATTATTCCCCAAAGTCAAGCGGAAGAGGACATTGATCTTCCTCCAGTTAAGCGGAATCCAGCACAAGATGATTCAGCTCATTTACCACAGAGCATGTTAAATCCAAAATATACATTTGATACATTTGTTATCGGCTCTGGTAACCGTTTTGCCCATGCAGCTTCATTAGCTGTAGCCGAGGCGCCAGCTAAAGCGTATAATCCACTCTTTATTTACGGGGGAGTTGGGCTTGGAAAGACGCATTTAATGCACGCGATTGGCCATTATGTAATTGAACATAATCCAAATGCAAAAGTTGTATATTTATCATCAGAAAAATTCACGAATGAATTTATTAACTCTATTCGTGATAATAAAGCTGTTGATTTTCGTAATAAATATCGCAATGTAGATGTTTTATTGATAGATGATATTCAATTTCTTGCTGGAAAAGAACAAACTCAAGAAGAGTTTTTCCATACATTTAATGCATTACACGAAGAAAGTAAACAAATTGTAATTTCTAGTGATCGACCACCAAAAGAAATTCCAACTTTAGAAGATCGTCTTCGTTCTCGCTTTGAATGGGGACTTATTACAGATATTACGCCGCCAGATTTAGAGACACGAATTGCAATTTTACGCAAAAAAGCAAAAGCTGAAGGGCTTGATATACCAAATGAAGTTATGCTTTATATCGCAAATCAAATTGATTCAAATATTCGCGAATTAGAAGGTGCACTTATCCGAGTTGTAGCTTATTCATCTTTAATTAATAAAGATATTAATGCTGATTTAGCAGCTGAAGCACTTAAAGATATTATTCCAAATTCTAAGCCGAAAATTATCTCTATTTATGATATTCAAAAAGCTGTCGGAGACGTTTATCAAGTAAAATTAGAAGATTTTAAAGCGAAAAAACGTACAAAATCAGTTGCGTTTCCTCGCCAAATTGCAATGTATTTATCACGCGAACTTACGGATTCCTCTTTACCAAAAATAGGTGAAGAATTTGGTGGACGTGATCATACAACAGTTATCCATGCCCATGAAAAAATTTCTAAACTACTAAAAACCGATACGCAATTACAAAAGCAAGTTGAAGAAATTAATGGTATTTTAAAGTAGTAGCTGAATAGTGTGAATAACTTACCTTGTTTTACGCACAGTCTATCCACATGTAGATAGACTGTTTTTACATCCTTCAAAGGGGTTATCCACATATCCACAAGCCCTATTACTATTACTACTATTTTTTATCTTTATTAATTAAATAAAATCTTATACTTACCGGAGGTTTTTCTTTATGCATTTTACAATACAAAAAGACTATCTTGTAAGAGGTGTACAAGATGTAATGAAGGCAGTTTCTTCTCGTACAACAATCCCCATCCTTACGGGAATTAAAGTTGTAGCTACTGAAGAAGGGGTTACATTAACAGGAAGCGATGCTGATATTTCTATTGAATCGTTTATTCCAGTCGAAGAAGATGGAAAAGAAATCGTAGAAATAGCTCAATCAGGAAGCATTGTTTTACAAGCAAAATATTTTAGTGAGATTGTAAAAAAACTACCTAAGGATACTGTCGAAATTTCTGTGGAAAATCATTTTATGACAAAAATAAAATCTGGAAAATCAGAGTTTAACTTAAATGGTTTAGATTCTGCAGAATATCCGTTATTACCACAGATTGAAGAACATCATGTATTTAAGATACCAACAGATTTACTTAAACATATGATCAGACAAACTGTATTTGCAGTTTCTACTTCTGAAACAAGACCAATCTTGACAGGTGTAAACTGGAAGGTATATAACAGCGAGTTAACTTGTATTGCAACAGATAGTCATAGACTGGCACTTCGAAAAGCGAAAATCGAAGGACATAATATTGCAGATGAATTTCAAGCTAATGTTGTTATTCCAGGTAAGAGCTTAAACGAATTAAGTAAAATTCTGGATGAGTCTGAAGAGATGGTAGATATTGTAATAACTGAGTATCAAGTATTATTCCGTACAAAGCATTTATTATTCTTCTCAAGATTGTTAGAAGGAAATTATCCAGATACGACACGTTTAATTCCAGCAGAGAGTAAAACGGATATTTTTGTAAATACAAAAGAATTCCTACAAGCAATTGATCGTGCTTCACTATTAGCGAGAGATGGCCGCAATAACGTTGTCAAATTATCAACTTTAGAGCAAGAAATGCTAGAGATTTCCTCGAATTCACCAGAAATTGGAAAAGTTGTCGAAGAAGTACAATGTGAAAAAGTAGATGGAGAAGAGTTAAAAATATCTTTTAGTGCAAAATATATGATGGATGCATTGAAAGCTCTAGATAGTACAGAGATTAAAGTTAGCTTTACTGGGGCGATGAGACCGTTCTTAATTCGTACAGTAAATGATGATTCAATTATTCAATTAATTTTACCGGTTCGTACTTACTAGGTAAGGAATAAGGGTTGCTAGTTTAAAGATGCTAGTGGCCCTTATTTGATTTTTGGGTATTACTTTCCTAATGTTAGTTTATTTAGTACAATGAAAGAATGAACACTTTCAGAAAGTGAGCGATTTTATGAAACATATTAAAATTTCAACAGAGTATATTACACTAGGACAATTTTTAAAGTTAGCTGATGTAATTGATACAGGTGGCGCTGTAAAATGGTTTTTACAAGAATATGAAGTGTACGTGAACAACGAACTTGAAAATAGAAGAGGTCGCAAACTATATGCGAATGATGTTATTGAAATTCCAGGAAGCGGAACTTTCCAAGTTCAGGCATAAAGGGGGAGCCCTTTGTTTATTTCAGAAATACAATTAAAAAACTATCGCAATTATGAAAAATTAGAGCTTTCCTTTGAAGATAAGGTAAATGTAATTATCGGCGAAAATGCACAAGGGAAAACAAACTTGATGGAAGCTATTTATGTTTTAGCGATGGCGAAATCTCATAGAACCTCTAATGATCGCGAACTTATCCGCTGGGATGAAGAGTTTGGTCAAATAAAAGGGAAATTACAAAAAAGAAACAGTTCTTTGTCTTTGGAATTAAATATTTCGAAAAAAGGTAAAAAGGCAAAATTAAATCAACTTGAACAACAAAAGTTAAGTCAATATATTGGCGTGATGAACGTTGTCATGTTTGCCCCAGAAGATTTAAATCTTGTAAAAGGAAGCCCTCAAGTAAGAAGACGCTTTTTAGATATGGAATTAGGACAAATAGCTCCTATATATTTGTATGAATTAAGTCAATATCAAAAGGTGCTCACGCAACGAAATCACTTGTTGAAAAAAATGCAAGGGAATAGTAAGAATGAGGAAACGATGTTGGATGTATTTACACTTCAACTAATTGAGCATGGTGCGAAAATACTGCAAAAACGTTTTGAATTTTTGCATTTGCTACAGGAATGGGCAGCTCCAATTCATCGCGGTATAAGCCGTGGATTAGAAGAGTTAGAAATTGTCTATAAACCAAGTGTAGATGTATCAGAATCAATGGATTTGTCGAAAATAAAAGAAGTATACTATGAAAGTTTTCAATCTGTGAAACAACGTGAAATTTTCCGTGGTACGACTTTAATTGGTCCTCATCGTGATGATTTACAATTCTTCGTTAATAGTAAAAATGTTCAAGTCTTTGGTTCGCAAGGGCAACAACGAACGACCGCACTATCCCTAAAATTAGCTGAAATTGAATTAATTTATTCAGAGGTTAAAGAATATCCAATCCTTTTGCTGGATGATGTTTTATCAGAATTAGACGATTATCGTCAATCACATCTGTTAAATACAATTCAAGGAAAGGTGCAAACATTTGTTACAACGACGAGTGTCGACGGAATTGAACACGAAACATTAAAAGATGCGAAAACAATTCATGTAACGAACGGCACGGTAGATTGTGAAATAGATAGGGCATAAACCCCTGTTTAAATGGAAAAGTAGGTGATCTTTGTGTCAATGGAACAAAAACAAATGCAAGAAAATGCATATGATGAAAGTCAGATACAGGTACTTGAAGGACTAGAGGCAGTTCGGAAACGTCCGGGTATGTATATTGGATCTACGAGTGGAAAGGGACTTCACCACCTTGTATGGGAGATTGTCGATAATAGTATCGATGAAGCGTTAGCAGGATATTGTGATGAAATTAACGTTAGTATCGAAGAAGATAATAGTATTCTTGTAACGGATAATGGACGTGGTATTCCAGTTGGTATACAAGAAAAAATGGGACGTCCTGCAGTAGAGGTTATTATGACTGTCCTCCACGCTGGTGGTAAATTTGGCGGTGGCGGTTACAAAGTTTCTGGTGGTTTGCACGGTGTTGGTGCATCTGTTGTAAATGCCTTATCAACAGAATTAGAAGTATTTGTACATCGTGATGGTAAAATCCATTACCAAAAATACGAAAGAGGTATTCCGGTTGCAGATTTAAAAGTCATCGGTGATACAGATAAGACTGGAACAATAACTCGCTTTAAACCGGATCCAGAAATTTTTAAAGAGACGACAGAATATGAATTCGATACGCTAGCGACTCGTATGCGTGAGTTGGCGTTTTTAAATCGTAATATTAAATTAACAATTGAAGATAAACGTGAACATAAGCAAAAGAAAGAGTTCCACTATGAAGGTGGAATTAAATCATATGTTGAACATTTAAATCGTTCAAAACAACCAATTCATGAAGAGCCTGTATATGTAGAAGGTTCAAAAGGTGGTATTCAAGTTGAAGTTGCGCTTCAATATAACGAAGGATATACAAATCATATTTACTCATTTACAAATAATATTCATACGTATGAAGGTGGTACACATGAGGTAGGATTTAAAACTGCCTTAACACGTGTGATTAACGATTATGGTCGTAAAAATAACATTTTAAAAGATGCGGATAGTAATTTGACTGGTGAAGATGTTCGTGAAGGTTTAACAGCAATTGTGTCAATTAAACATCCAAATCCACAATTTGAAGGGCAAACGAAGACGAAACTTGGAAATAGTGAAGCGAGGACGATTACGGAGTCAGTATTCTCTGAGGCTTTTGAAAAATTCTTACTGGAAAATCCCAATGTTGCACGTAAGATTGTAGATAAAGGAACGATGGCAGCACGTGCGCGTGTAGCAGCTAAAAAAGCTCGTGAGCTAACTCGCCGAAAGAGTGCTTTAGAAGTTTCAAGTTTACCAGGGAAATTGGCAGATTGTTCTTCTAAAGATCCAGCAATTAGTGAAATTTATATCGTAGAGGGTGACTCTGCGGGTGGATCTGCAAAACAAGGACGCGATCGTCATTTTCAAGCAATTTTACCGCTGAAGGGTAAAATTATTAATGTTGAAAAGGCACGCTTAGATAAGATTTTATCAAATGATGAAGTTCGTACAATTATTACGGCGATTGGTACAAATATTGGTGGGGACTTCGATATCGAAAAAGCACGCTATCATAAAGTTATTATTATGACCGATGCCGATGTTGATGGTGCGCATATTCGTACCCTATTATTAACGTTCTTCTATCGTTATATGCGTCAAATAATTGAGTGTGGATATATATATATCGCACAGCCACCGTTGTTTAAGGTGCAACAAGGTAAAAAAATTCAATATGCTTATAATGATAAAGAACTTGAAAAAATATTAGCTGAGTTACCAGCCCAGCCGAAACCAGGAATTCAACGTTATAAAGGTCTTGGAGAGATGAATCCAACTCAGCTATGGGAGACGACAATGGATCCAGAAGTACGTTCGTTACTTCAAGTTTCTCTTCAAGATGCAATAGAAGCAGATGAAACATTTGAAATTTTAATGGGTGATAAAGTGGAACCACGTCGTAACTTTATCCAAGAGAATGCAAAATACGTGAAAAACCTTGATATTTAAATGAGTAATGACAGGAATCTAAGTATTCCTGTCTTCTACATATAAATCAATGTATGTATAACGGAAACGTAAGAGGAGGTGCTCGTTGATGTCAGACAATCAACAACAAGCACGAATTCGAGAAATTAATATTAGTCATGAAATGCGTACCTCATTTTTAGATTACGCAATGAGTGTTATCGTATCTCGTGCATTACCAGATGTTCGTGATGGATTAAAACCTGTGCATCGTAGGGTTTTATATGCGATGAATGATTTAGGAATTACAGCTGATAAAGCGTATAAGAAATCAGCACGTATTGTCGGTGAAGTAATCGGGAAGTATCACCCTCATGGTGATTCAGCCGTTTATGAAACAATGGTACGTATGGCGCAAGATTTCAGTCAACGTTATATGCTTGTAGATGGGCATGGTAACTTCGGTTCTGTAGATGGAGATTCAGCAGCGGCAATGCGTTATACAGAGGCAAGAATGTCTAAGATTTCTATGGAATTAATACGTGATATTTCAAAAAATACAATTGATTATCAAGATAACTACGATGGTTCGGAAAGAGAGCCGATTGTATTACCAGCGCGTTTTCCTAATTTATTAGTAAACGGTACGACAGGTATTGCAGTTGGTATGGCAACAAATATTCCGCCGCATCAACTTGGCGAAGTAATTGATGGTGTGTTGGCATTAAGTCATAACCCGGATATTACTATAGCGGAGTTAATGGAATATATTCCTGGACCAGACTTCCCGACATCAGGTTTAATCTTAGGTCGAAGTGGCATCCGTAGAGCTTATGAAACAGGGCGCGGTTCTATTATGCTTCGTGCCAAAGTTGAAATTGAAGAGAAATCAAATGGTAAACAATCTATTATCGTAACGGAACTACCTTATCAAGTTAATAAGGCACGATTAATTGAAAAAATCGCAGAATTAGTTCGCGATAAGAAAATTGAAGGTATTACAGATTTACGTGATGAATCAGACCGAAATGGTATGCGTATTGTCATGGAAGTACGTCGTGACGCCAATGCAAACGTACTATTAAACAATCTATATAAACATACAGCACTTCAGACAAGTTTCGGTATTAATATGTTGTCTCTTGTAAATGGAGAGCCTCAAGTACTAAATTTAAAACAAAACTTATATCATTATTTGGAGCACCAGAAGGTAGTAATCCGTAGACGTACTGCGTATGAATTAGAAAAAGCAGAGGCACGTGCTCATATTTTAGAAGGATTACGAATTGCTTTAGATCATCTTGATGAAGTTATTACGTTAATTCGTAGTTCAAAAACGGCTGATATTGCAAAGCAAGGCTTAATGGAACGTTTCGGTTTAAGTGAGAAACAAGCGCAAGCGATTTTAGATATGCGTCTGCAACGTTTAACTGGATTAGAACGTGAAAAAATCGAGCAAGAATATCAAGATTTAATGAATTTAATTGCTGAATTAAAAGCGATTTTAGCAGATGAAGAGAAAGTTCTTGAGATTATTCGTGAAGAATTAACAGAAGTAAAAGAGCGTTTCAATGATAAGAGACGAACAGAAATTACAATTGGCGGTATGGAATTTATTGAAGATGAAGATTTAATTCCTGAGCAAAATATTGCAATTACGTTAACTCATAACGGTTATATTAAGAGGTTACCAGCTTCTACGTACAAAACACAGAACCGTGGGGGACGTGGTGTACAAGGAATGGGTACGAATGATGATGACTTTGTTGAACACTTATTAACAACGTCTACTCATGATCATATTTTATTCTTTACAAACAAGGGTAAAGTATACCGTACGAAAGGATATGAAATCCCAGAGTATAGTCGTACTGCAAAAGGGCTACCAATTATTAACCTATTAGGGGTAGATAAGGGTGAGTGGATCAATGCCATTATTCCAATTCGTGAATTTGGTGACGACCAGTTCTTATTCTTTACAACGAAACAAGGTATTTCTAAGAGAACGCCACTTTCATCATTTGCAAATATACGTACGAACGGTTTAATTGCAATTTCGCTTCGTGAAGAAGATGAAGTGATTTCTGTACGTTT